>CAZYYU010000001.1:0-304957 GCA_964651735.1 uncultured Gammaproteobacteria bacterium
TCAGTTGGTTAGAGCGCAGCATTCATAATGCTGATGTCGGTGGTTCAAGTCCACCCATAGCCACCATAAGTTCTCTAGAAAAAGGATAGCAATGAGAGAAGAAGACTTAGAAGGTTATGGACAAGACGATAGTTCAGAGACTGCTGAAAAATCCACATTATCACCTCGCGCTAAAACTACCTTAAAAGCCCTCTCTGGCTTAAAATCTCCTCGCAGAGATGATGATGCCCACCAACAATCTCGATTAGAAAATGATGAATCTCCTCCAAAATCACAACGAAGAAATTCCACAGATATCATAAAATTCGACCCCTATCTTTTGGCCACAGATCAACTGAATTCTATCAAAGCAACCGTGAGCGCTAAATTGGTAAATTATTATCAACACGTTAAAAAAAATTTAATTCACTCCAAACATATACTCGCTGAATCCTTTAATCTTCTTCTTCCTTCGCTCGATTTAAAATCATTTATACTATGCAGTTTATGGTTACAAACGCCTTATGATGAAGGCGAATTTAAATCAATACTTGAAGCAGCACTCTATCAATTAGCACATTTAGATTATGAAGATAAAGAAGCCAGTAATTCAATGACTGAGGATGAATTTTACACTAGAGATACTTTCATTGGGGATGAAGAAACTCCTTATGAATTATTTGTCCGAACTTATCCTAATCCAGACACCCGCAATATTATTTTGCTCTCTCAATTAAATACCCAATTCCCCCAGATTCTGAGTGGAGACATTGCAAAAGAAAGAATGTTAAATCATTTAATCTATAAAAGCAGTCTGCCCAAAGTATCTCTTGAAGAAACATATCATCCAAAATCTCAAGAAGATGAAGAAGAAACAAATTCGCAAAAATCTCAAGAAGATGATGTCCCTACGGTTGAAAAAGATTACTCTCGTGAAATAGAGCATCTTCGTTCAGATAAAAATCTGATTGCCTGGGAAGTGAAAATGAAAACCTTAGCCCATCTTTCGGAATTTATAAAAAGGTGTGTGCTGGACAAACCCTACAAAGCTGCCCTGGCTGCTGCTAGCAGCCCAATCGCTAAATTTTTTACTTCTAAAATAAAAGCGCTTGGAAATAAAGTTAATAACACTCTAGATGTCACTAAAAAAAGTTTAGAACTGGCATTAAAATTCATGCATTTATTGACTATTACTCTTCCTGATGATGATTATCAAGCAGCACTCGATGACTTACTCCTTGAGATAGAAGAAGATGAACAAGTAGCTAATGGTGGTTTGATACAAATATTAAATAGATATCTTATTGAGATAAGGCCTGATGAAATAAATGATGAATTATCGGCAGGACATCATTAATCTTCTAATGTAGAGGGATCCCAAAGTGGTTTATTATCTTTGTCAATCACCACAGCTCTAACTCCTTCAAAAAAATCAGGCATTCGCAGCATTTTTTCAGTCATGCCATATTCCATGGCCATACACTCATTAAACTCCATATATTTCGCTTTTCTTAAGGCCTCAAGTGTCATTTTTAAACTGGTGGGTGAACGTGCCAACAAGGACTTTTGAATATCTTGACACCAAGGATCCTCACTTAGACTCAAAGCCAATAAAATATTTTGAATACGGTTTCCACTAAAATATTCATCAATAATATCTTTTTTAGTTGATAGTAAACTAGATGGAGCACTAACTGAAAAACTTTCTATCGTTTTTTGAATAGATGAAGAGTTCCAAGTTTCTAGCTGAGATAAGGCCGTATAAATAGCGGAAAAATCATTTTTATCAACAATAGTGTCGATCAATCCTGCATACTTGGCATCACTAGCACTCATATCATTTCCGGTTAATCCTAAATAAGTACCTATTTCACCTGGGCAACGAGAAAGAAAAAATGTGGCGCCCACATCGGGATAAAATCCAATTTTGGTTTCAGGCATCGCCATACGCAAATCCGAAGCAGCTACTCGATATTGCCCATTGACTGATATACCCACACCCCCTCCCATACAAATTCCATGCACAAAAGCAATGTAAGGTTTTGAGAAATGATATATTCGACGATTTAATTGATATTCTTCGGAAAAAAAGTGCATTGCCTCATCAACATCTTCGCGTCCAATTTCATATATTGCTTTAATATCTCCACCTGCACAAAAAGCACGATCCCCCTGAGCTTGAATAATGACTGCAATAATATCGGGATCAGAGTCCCATTTTTTAATTTGATCATTGAATAATTCTATCATCATCATAGACAATGCATTCAATGCCTCAGGTCGATTGAGTGTAATATTTCCCAACTTTCCTGCTAACACTGGCACTTCTGAAATTAACACTTGATTATTGCTCATCTTGATTTCCTGTAAATTCAAAATCGGTTTTTGGAACTGCGGCTAATAATTTTTTAGTGTATTCATGTTGGGGATTATTCATTAGCTCATGAGTGGATCCTGATTCTACGATTTTACCACGACACATGACTGCAACTTCATCTGCAAAACCTGCAACCACTGATAAATCATGAGTGATCAGTAAATACGTTAAATCAAATTCTCGTTGTAATTTCAACAGTAATTTTAATATGGTCATTTGAACAGATACATCTAAAGCGCTAGTGGGTTCATCACACACAATAAATTTAGGCTCCATGGCCAAAGCACGCGCGATACAAATTCGTTGTCGCTGGCCACCTGAAAATTCATGAGGATATCGAAAACGAGCATCAGGATTCAACCCTACTAATTCTAATAATTCACAAATTCGTTTTTCACGTGCTTGAGAACTATCGCCAATTTTCTGAGCAAGCATTCCCTCTTCAATAATGTCACAAATCATCATACGAGGATTCATGGAGGAATAGGGATCTTGAAAAATAATTTGAAAATCACGTCTATAGGGATTAAATTGTCGATTGGATAATTTGTTTAGGTCCACATCCTGATACAAAACACTACCTTCGATAGATGGATATAATCGCATTAATCCCATACCGGTTGTTGTTTTACCTGAACCAGATTCCCCCACTAAAGCTAAGGTTTTTCCCTTATATAAGCTCAAATTTATTCCATCTACTGCTTTAATATAAGCCACGGTTCGTTTAAATAGTCCCTTTTTTACAGGAAAATAAATTTTAAAATTATCAATCGTCAAAAAAGGTATTTTAGTATTATTTTTATTGAGTTGATCATTTCTAAAGAGATTCACACTAGGAATAGCAGCAAAAAGTTCTTTGGTATAAATATGTTGGGGGCTTTTGAAAAAAGAAAGGGCATCGGCCTGCTCAACTATTTCACCGTGTCGCATAACGATGACATGATCTGCCATGTGATAAACAATGCCCAAATTATGCGTGATAAATAACATGCTCATGTTATGTTTTTTCTGAATTTTTTTAAATAATTGCAAAACTTGGGCTTGAATAGTCACATCCAAGGCTGTTGTAGGTTCATCTGCAATTAGTAATTCTGGTTCGCCTGCTAAGGCGATAGCTATCATTGAACGTTGTTTCATTCCACCAGAAAGCTGGTGAGGATAAGCATCATAACTTCTTAGTGGATCACTTAAACCCACTTCTTCTAACAAGTTTAATGCTTGAGTCTTTCGATCATTTTTATTGAGTCCCTTGTATGCTTTTAACACCTCATCGATTTGCTCACCGATGGTTAATACTGCATTTAAAGCAGTCGATGCCTCTTGAAAAACCGTTGCAATTCGACGCCCTCGTATTTTTCTCATTTGAATTTCTGATTTATTTAATAAATCTTCGCCGTCAAACAAGATTTCACTCTTAGTATCTAAGGTTGCTGCTGAAGGGAGTAATTGAGTTATTGCTAAGGCCGTAATGGATTTTCCGCTGCCTGACTCTCCGACTAAAGCAACTGTTTGTCCGCGTTTAATGGCAAAGGATATACCATTTACTGCGATATTATTTTTAGCAAATTGAATATATAAATTTTTTACGACCAGATGATCATGTTTCATGACGGGTCCTTGGATCAAAAGCATCGCGTACTGCATCAGCAAATATATTCACACTTAATACTAAAATAAACATAAATACAAAAGCAGATACCAGTGGCCACCACACGATGGGTTCACGTGCTAAATCTAAGCGTGCACTATTAATTAAATTCCCCCAACTCATGGTTGTCGCATCCACACCAACACCCACATAAGAAAGAACCGCTTCGGCCAATACTAGACCACTAAAATCCAGAACCATGGTAATTAAAACAATATGCATAATATTGGGGATAATGTGCTTAATAATAATTTTGGGTCGCGAAACCCCCATCGCACGAGAAGCACGAACAAAATCCATTTCTCTTAACTTTAAGGTTTCTGCGCGTAATAATCGACACAAACTTGTCCAGCTGGTAATTCCCAAAATGATACATAATGACAACAAGCGTGCGTCAGCTCTTTCTGCGAGTGTCGGAAACCATTGGGCATGATTGCTAATAAAAATTTGTAAGGACAAAATGGATGCCGTAATCAAAAGCACACCTGGAACAGAACTTAAGGTCGTATAAACATACTGTATTAGATCGTCTATCCACCCTCCAAAATACCCCGCTAGAGATCCCAAAAATATTGCAAAGGGCAACATCACCAATGTCGTGACTGTGCCAATTATTAATCCTGTTCTTATGCTTTTTACACTGGCATAAAAAATATCTTGACCGACTTTATCAGTTCCGAAAATGTAATAATATTTAGCCAAATGAACACAAATTGATGAAATGATAATAATCACACCCAAGCTTATAATTGCACTTCTATAATTTGGATCAAAGTATATTACTTTTGATGAGCTGATTATTTTTTTGCAAGAGAAAAAAACAAGAAGGGTCAAAAGCCAAATTATCACTCCAAATCCACTCGCCCACATCGTTCTGACAACAATATCTAGCCCACGCGCCTTATCATCTTTCAAGTATTTAGCCACATAGCTTAGTCGCGGGTATTCTTGAGCATGTTGTCCATCTGGTAGTAGCACCATTTCTTTAGAAAAAGAGTACAGAGCAAATGGCGCAGAAAATGTTTTCTCCACATGTTGCCCAATTGGATTTAATAATTTATCAAGTACACTATAAACTTGAGTGCTATAAAAAATTTTATCATGGTTTTTTTGGGGTTCAGCAACGCGATAATGCAAGGAATCTAAGAAACCAACCGTCACATAAGCCAATACAATCACTAAGGCAACCATACCAGACTGATGTTTTTTGATTTTTTCCCAGGCATTTATCATCAGCACTTGCTTGCGGGCCCACATCACAAATAGAATGCCCAATGCCAGCAGTACAAATACTAGGGCATCTGTCCATAAAATGACAATTTTAAATGGCATCAAATCTCCTCCATGAGACTATTATCCTTATATTTGCAAACTGTTATAGTATTTTACCAATAATTCTTCTGTTCTGGATTCGCACAAACGATCATGTTGAAATTCATTTCTACAACCAAAAAACAAAGAGTATATTTTATACAACTTAATACCCAATCGGCTACGGTTGTCCAATACCTTAGCATAATTATGCTGAAGTATGGATTTCACTTTACTTTCCGCAGGCGTTTCCTCATCGTTCAGTAAATTTTTTAATAAATATTTAGCTTTGGCCTTACCTGCAATGATATTATTTTTAGAGCAACTTTTTTCATCCAACTTAGACAAAATATCTACGTAATTTGTTAATGCTTTGAGGGCTTTATTCTCCGCCTGCGCAGTCTCTTCTTCAAAAGAGCCGCTATCACTGCCCTCTGAGTAGAGATAACTGTCTACTGAACTGCTATTATCTTCGCCCTCAGCCAAGGTTGAATTTGTTGATTCCTTAGCAACTCGTTTTACATGCTCAAAAAGCAAACTCACATTAATATCAGCCACTGCCGATGTTTCTATATAAGTCAGATCATGTTTCTTCGCAAAATGCTTTGCCTTTTCAAAGGTGACTTGTCGAGCAGCTTTTAAATCTGATTTTGTTCCCACAAGAATCATTGGACATTTGGGCAACTCATGCTGATCCTCTTCAAGAATTTCAGAAATACGCTTTAAACTGCTTTTATTGCTAAGATCGAATACAAAAATGATGACAGTGCTATAATGGCTACTATTTTGATAAAACACATTGCGTTCATTATGGCGCGTTTTGCCTGAAAAATCCCACAAATTGAACTTATGGCATGGATTAGTTAGCTCATGATCCAAGACATAAAAGACAACACCTCGGGTTGGTGTAATTTTATCTTCGAATTTTTTATAACATTTCAACAGGCTGGTTTTTCCCACGCCTAAGTCACCGATCATTAAGATTTGATGAGTAAAAATAGTATATTCTGATTTGTAATTCATTTTTAATTTATGCCCCCAAACAAGACCTAAAGCTTAACATAATAATGCTAAAATGTCATAGATATTTGATATGGATTATATCAAGTGACATCTGCTCACTAAATCATTACACTCCGCCCAATGAAAACACCCAAACCTGAAATTGAAGAGCAGCTTTTAGGCCTTACCCACAAGCTCCTCACAGACTTGCACAACCTTCGTGCACTGGCTGGGCTATCCCTCAGTGCAGACCTTGAAAAACAATTAGGAATTGGCAGTATTGAAAAAGCTGAACTCTTTCTTCGAATTGAACAACATTTTGGCATTCAACTGCCGGAAGCCTTACTCACTCAAATTGATACCCTACAAGATTTGGTAATATCCATACAAGAAGCTCACCCCTATGCAACACCGGTTGCGCTTGCACATTTTCCAAAAATCCCTCGAAGCCAAATTGATCCTAGCACTGCAAAGACACTCTTCGAAGTGCTAGAAGAATATGCGCAGCATGAAAGTGATAGGCCACATATATTTTTACAAAATGATCGTGGCGAAGAGCGCATTATCAGCTATGGATTGTTATCTTCTACAGCAAAAAAAGTAGCGGGTGGTTTACAAAAATTAGGATTAAAGCCAAATCAGACTGTGGCAATCATGCTACCAACTAGTGAAGAATTTTTTTACGCGTTTTTTGGTGTGCTAATTGCAGGAGGAATTCCAGTACCCATTTATCCTCCGCTCAGAGCCAATAAATTAGAAGAATATATTCAACGAGAACGTAAAATATTAAGCAATGCACAAACATTTGCTTTAATCAGTTTTCATGAAGTGGCCACATTAACAAATTTACTCAAGTCCTTCGTTCCCGCCTTAAAACATGTGACTACCCTACGTGATTTATTACTTTTAGATGGCAAAACAAAGCTTGTGCAGCGTTTTAACACTGATGGTGCTTTGATTCAATATACATCGGGAAGCACGGGGGATCCTAAAGGTGTGTTTTTAACTAACCAAAATTTACTGTCGAATATCCGTTCATATGGCGAGGCAATAGGTGTACAACCTACTGATGTTGTGGTGAGCTGGCTACCGCTTTATCATGACATGGGCTTAATTGGAACCTGGTTAGGCAGTTTGTACCATGGCTTGCCTGTGGTTATTTTATCCCCCATGACCTTTCTAACCCATCCTGAAAAATGGTTGTGGGCAATTCATTACCATCAAGCCACTATTACTGCTTCACCCAATTTTGGTTATGAATTATGTCTTTCTAAAATTCCTAAGCAAGCACTTGAAGGTCTGGATTTAAGCTCTTGGAGAGTTGCATTTAATGGTGCCGAAGCTGTCTATCCAAATACCTTGAGAAATTTTAGCAAACGTTTCAGTAAATATGGCTTAAAACCAAACGTCATTCGTCCCGTTTATGGATTGGCTGAAGGCTCTGTGGCGGTAACCATACCCGATATTAAAACAGAAACACGTATTGATAAAATTCAGCGAGCTGTTTTTGATAGAGAGCAACGAGCAGTACCTGCCTCAACATTTGAAAGCAATTACTTAGAATTTGTTTCTTGTGGCAAAGCAATCCCACATCATGACATTCGCATAATTGACGATAATGGCAATTTACAAGAGGATCGCGTTGTCGGTCATTTACAATTTAAAGGTCCCTCGGCAATGGAAGGTTATTATTTAAGACCTGATATTACTCAGAAAATATACCATGATGGTTGGTGGGATACTGGTGATTTTGCCTATATTGTTGATGGAGAACTATTTATCACTGGACGTGAAAAGGATGTTATTATTACGGCAGGGAGAAATTTATATCCTGCTGAAATTGAGGAAATTGTCGGTGAAATTCAAGATGTTCGCAAAGGTTGTGTTGTTGCATTTGGAGCACATGATGAGCACAAAGGCACAGAACAATTTACTATTGTTGCTGAATCCCATGTTAAAGACCCGAAAATAAAAAATAAAATCACAGATGAAATTCTTGAAAAAGTGGTGACATGCCTCGGCATCCCCCCAGATAAAATTATTATTGTACCACCGGGTACGATTTTAAAAACCTCCAGCGGAAAATTAAGACGGTACTCAACAAAAGAAGCCTATTTAAAAGGAAAACTCACCAAAAAATCCTTGCCCGCCACGATACAATATCTTAAATTAAAATTCTCTAGTGTTTATTCAATCATCAAAAACAATATCATTAGATTATTCAAACTACTTTATACCCTATATTTCTTTTTAATTGGCGTATCCACAGGGTTGCTAACTTGGCTTTTGGCGATACTTACCCCCCCTTCTTATTCTTTTTACTTACTCAAAGCATGGTGCAGATTAATCTTATTTATAGGTTTTTGCCCAGTGAAATATGACAAAACTAAATTTCCTAAAGAAACAAAGCCTGTTATTTTCGTTGCTAATCATGCAAGCTATATGGACTCTGTATTACTGATCGCAACCTTACCAAAAGATATTTTAATTGTTGGTAAAAAAGAACTTCTTGTTATGCCTCTCATAAAAACCTTCGTTAATCGCATTGGATATCCCACCGTTGATCGATTGGATTTTTCTAAGAGCATAGAAGATACAAAAATTATAAAATCTGCACTCATGCAAAAAAAATCCATTTTAATCTTTGCTGAAGGCACATTTACGAATGCAACCGGAGTCCGTCCGTTTAAGCTTGGCGCATTTAAATTAGCGGTAGAAACCATGACACCCTTATGCCCTATTGCTATTAAAGGAACTCGACATTTTTTACGCGCCAATCAGTTTATTTTTATACCTAGCAAACTTTCTCTATGGATAGGTGAACCTGTGATACCACAAAACGATGATTTTGAAGAAGCTATCCGTTTGAGAAATGAATTCAGAGAACTAATTAGTAAACACTGTGGCGAAGCTCCCATTCAATTGGTTAGGGCTGGTCCAAACTAAAACTTTTAAGGAGTAATGTTATGAGGATTTTAAGGAGTTATTTAATTGCTATTTCACTATTTTTTTTACCCATCATTGCAAATGGAGAAATCACTATCAATTATCCAAATATCGTCAATGATAAACCCTTATGTTATGAAAAATACGATTTAGTCTTCATCGCAGATGAGTCTTTTATCAACAACTCCATTTATTGTGCAAATAGCATAAAAATTTCATCACCACACATTAAGCAAGGCATTTTATGTTGGAAAGTAAAATTAACTATTAACGAGGCTGAAAGACCACACAATAATGAAGAGAATCAAGGACCATGGTTTGGAGCTGCGGATTGTAATGCGCTTTGCACCAAACACTGTACATAAGTGTTTTAAGCAAATCTCACGCGTGGATCGACGAGTGTATAGGAAATATCGGTGAGTATTAATCCGAATATATACATTAAGGTTCCCAAAAATACCATCACTCGAACAATTTCAAAATCCTGCTGATTAATGGCGTCGATGGTATAACTTCCTAAACCTGGTACGCCAAAAAATGATTCCATAATTAAACTGCCCATAAATAATAAAGGCAACACGGCTACAACACCCGTTAAAATTGGTATCATGGCATTTTTTAATACGTGTCTAAATAAAACAACCAGTTCAGATAGACCTTTTGATCTTGCAGTTCTCACATAATCTTTATTCATTTCCTCGAGAAACAGTGTTCTATACCAACGTGCACCTGAACCAACACCTCCAACAACTCCGACAACCACGGGTAGTATTAAAAATTTAATAGCATCAAGTCCACTAACATAACCTGATATCGGTACAAGTTTAAGCATCTTAGCAATGAAATATTGGCCACCCATAATATAAAACAATGCAGATATCGACATCATGATCACACATATCATTACACCCATAGCATCTAAATAGGTTGCTCTAAAAAACGCCATAAACATGGCGACACAGATATCAACAAAAAGGCCTAAAATTAAGGTGGGTACTGCAATAGCGATACTTGGCCACATGCGTTCAGTAATATCGTAACGAATATCACGTCCACTGTCAGACAAACCAAATTTGAATCGAAATAAATCTACAGATTTTGAAAAAAATAAAGTTTTAGTTAGTTTTTCTAGACCCGTACTTTTCTCATTATAAAACAAAGGTTTGTCATAACCGTTAGTTTGTTTCCACCGTTCAACAGCTGCAGGTGTTACATATTTTTGTCCCAGATGCATTCGCGCCACATCATCGGGTGTATTCACTATAAAAAACAACATAAAGGTCAAGAGATTTACCCCGATCAAAATAGGAATGGCATAAAAAATACGTCTAAAAATATAACTCAACATTTATCGTTTCTGCTCCCTATAAGATTGTCGTTGACGTCGCCAATATCCTATAGCGACGGGAATGACAAATAATAATAAAAGAAAAGCAATCACAGCTAAAGGCCACAAAATCGGCTTATTCCACTGCTCACGTAACATCGCTCTTTTTAGAGGATCTATTCGAACATATTTCATACTATTATCTGCCATGGCATTGGGTTTTCCTGGTCGAACCCACTGATGACTTAAAATAAAATCTTGAGGATAAAATGCCCATACCCCTGGAGCATCATTTTGCAAAATATCAATCATTTGATTAATGATGGCACTACGTTCTGGTGTGTTTTCCATGTGACGCATTTTGACAAATAATTTATCATATTCTGTATTGACATAATTGGTAACATTCTCACCATTTTCTTTAACTTTTCCATTTGGACCATAATATAAAAATAAAAAATTCTCAGAATCAGGATAATCTGCCTTCCAGCCCCAGAAAAAAATCTGTGCATCACCTGTACGCATTTTATCTTGAAAGCGATTATATTGTGTTGCTCGTATATTGAGTTGGATATCAATCTTGTCAAATTGTTTACGCATCCAATCAAAAACTGCTTTTTCTTCAGAACCCGATGCGCTGACCGTATCATATTGCAATATTAATGGTTCACCCGTTTTTTCATCATGCCCTTCAGGATAACCTGCTTCAGCTAATAATTCTTTTGCCTTATCGATGGATTGTTGAGTAATAGGATTGGCTTTGTCATTGTATCCAAAAATGCCTGGCGGTATGGGTCCTTGTGCCGCTATTCCTCGTCCATTTAAAAAAATATTAATATATTCTTGATAATTAACAGCAATAGAAATTGCTTGTCGCAATTTTTTTGCACGCTCGGAAGTACCGCCAACTATCGGATCTAACATATTAAATCCTAAATAAAAAAATGAGGGGCCTACTTCGGTACGAAGGCGAATTCCTTTCTTTTTTAATTCTGGAGTCAAATCTGGATTACCGTTTGAATCAATTTTTATAGCCTGATCGAAACTATCTGAGCTAATGGCTGAAGAATCATAATACCCTTGTAAAAACTTATTCCAACGAGGGATAGATTCTTTTTCTAATTTAAAAACGACTTGATCAACGAAGGGAATCTCTTTGCCTGCATCCACTAAATATCCTTTTTCTCGATCCGTACTTTCACCTTCACTGGGATATTTTTCTTTGCGAAAATTTGGGTTTCTCAAAAGAATCATCCGACTATTAGGATTGTTTTCTCGCAACATATAAGGCCCTGTTCCAACTGGATACCAATCAAAATTGACATTTTTCCCACTAAGTCCGGGTTGAGAATAGAATACATCCGCTTCCCAGGGAATTGGTGCAAAAAAGGGCATAGCGAGCCAATATAAAAACTGAGGATATTTACCCTTTATTTTAATTTGGTAATGATATCTATCGATGAGGCTAACACCTTCCATGTTAAAATCACGAAGATCAATCCATTTTTTTCCAGCTTTCGCAACTTCAGACAATTGTTTTTCGAATTCAACAAATCCACTGATATAATTTGACATGACTTCAGCAATGGGTGAATTAAGCAGTGGATTCCCCAAGCGTTTTATTTGATAAATATAGTCATCGGCTGTTAATTCACGAGTACCCACATTTTGAAAATCTGCCATAGCGCTGATTTTGTTCAATTCTTTTTCAGACATATGATGGTAGAGATATTCACCTGTTGAATTTTTAGCAAAGGCTGGATGCGGCTGATACAAAATATTTGGCTTAATTTCTATGTTATAAACACTGAAAGCAATATCTTTTTCCTCAGCATTTTGCCTTAATAACTTTCCTTGCTTATCGAGATATTGTACTTCAGGCATCTTAGTGGCAGTAGCAGGAATCAAAGTGTAGGGTCTTTTTAAATAATGATACTCCAAAATAGGCTCATAAATTTGGGCAGTAAAAACCGATTCGTTGGTATTGTATGACTTTGCAACATCTAAGGTTTTAGGCGATTCTGCAAAAGAGGAAAAAACTATATTACTTGTGGAATCTTTTGCCTCATGGGGATTATTCCATGATTCATTATCACAACTCATCAATGTGATTGCCATAACACAGACAACCCACCACTTCCCTTTTTTGACTTGATTAAATATCTTCATAGCGCGATGATAGGGAATCGTTTAGAAAAGTGCAATCTAACCAGTTGAAAGGGGATTATTATGGGAATACTCGTTAATGGCGTCTGGACTGATCAACCACTGATCACCAATAAGAACGATGGAAAATTCAAGCGGCCAGAAAGTGCCTTTCGACATTGGATAAGCAAAGATGGTTCCACAGGATTTAAAGCAGAATCAGATCGCTATCATCTCTATGTCTCTCTTGCCTGCCCATGGGCAAGTCGTACTGTGATATTTCGCAAACTTAAAAAACTCGACAAAGTGATCTCGATGTCTATTGTTAGTCCATTGATGTTGGAAAATGGGTGGCAATTCGATAATTACCCGGAATCTACGCCTGACACCATAAACCAGGTGAAATTTCTTCATCAAATTTATACCAAGGCAGATCCAAACTATACAGGACGTGTGACGGTGCCTATTTTGTGGGATAAAAAACAAAATACTATTGTTAATAATGAATCTTCTGAAATCATTCGCATGCTCAATAGTGAGTTCAATGAATTTGCAGACTCAACTATGGATTTTTACCCTCTTGAATACGCTGAAAAAATTGATGAAATTAATGCTTTCGTATATACACGAGTGAATAATGGTGTCTATAAGTGTGGCTTTGCTACTGAGCAAGAACCCTATAATGAGGCATTCGACAATTTATTTTCGGCTTTAGATGAACTGGAAAAACGTTTGAGCAAGCAGGATTATTTGGTGGATAATCAACTCACAGAAGCAGATTGGCGTTTATTTACAACCTTGGTTCGTTTCGATGCAGTATATTATTCACATTTTAAATGTAATTTACGACAACTAAAGGACTACACCCAACTACAAAAATATATGATTAAGCTCTACAAAATGCCGGGTATTTCTAGCACGGTTAATATGGATCATATCAAAACGCATTATTATGTGAGTCAGAAATCGATTAATCCTACCGGTATTGTACCCAAGGGCCCCTATCTAGAGTGGGTATAGAAGAGCATCTTAGTCGAAAGTCATACCTGAGCTCGCCAAATTACAGTGGAAGTTGCTGAAATACATTAGGCTTCTCAGTGCTAGTGAGCATGCACACAATATTCCAAGCGCATTCCGATAGTTTTTCAAATGTTAGTTCAGTAAAAAACTCTCATCTAAAATGCTCACTTCTATTATAGATCATTTCATTAAAATTTGCTAAATGACAACCTCTCATCCTCCATTAATCACCTGAAGAAAATCCTCACCATACACCCCCAATTTATGCGCACCTACGCCATTAATCGCTAAAAAACCCGCTTCATCCCTTGGCCTGTTTGTTGCCATCTCTATTAAAGACGCATCACTAAAAATGACAAAAGGGGGAACATTAGCCTCAGCAGCAAGTCTTCTTCGTAATTGACGTAATTTTTCGAATAATGCTTTATCTTCTTCACGATCCAAATTAAATTTCATTTTTTTACTAGCGGCTTTTTTAGTGGGCTTGACAATTTTTATTCGAGGCTTCGCCAAAATCAATTCTCGTTCACCTTTTAAAATTTCTCGAGATAAAGAGGTTAATTTTAAAATAGAAAACTGAGTAATATCTTGCTCTAAATAACCATAGTGAATCAGTTGACGTATTATACTCGTCCATTCGGCCACAGAAAATTCTTTTCCAATACCATAAGTTGATAAACGTTGATGAGAAAATTGTGTAATGCGTTGGGATTCAGCACCACGTAATATATCAATAATATGTTTTATTCCAAATCGTTGATTAACACGAAAAACACATGATAACACTTTTTGTGCAGCAACAAGTCCTGAAAATGTTTCTGGCGGATTTAAACAATTATCACAATTACCACAATCTTCACGCAATGATTCTGCAAAATAATTTAACAACACTCGCCGTCGACATCCCAAACTCTCCGCATAACCTACCATTGCATTTAACTTATGCAACTCTATACGTTTTTGCGCTTCATTTTCAGACATCTCAATCATGCCTCGTACTTTTGCACTATCACCTGAGCCATATAACAAAAGTGCTTCTGCAGCTAATCCATCACGCCCTGCACGACCGGTTTCTTGATAATAACCTTCAATATTTTTGGGGATATCATAATGCACCACATAACGCACATTGGGTTTATCAATTCCCATACCAAAGGCCACCGTAGCAACAATCACTTGAATTTCATCGTGACGAAATAATTGTTGAGTTTGAGTGCGTAATTTTTTGTCTAAACCAGCATGATAAGGTAGCGCCTTAATACCTTCTGATTGTAATTTCGCGCTGAGCTCATCCACCTGTTTTCGTGTTGAGCAATAAACAATTCCTGTTTCGCCAACTTGTTGGGCTAAAAAATTCAACAGTTGCGACAAAGGTTGATGTTTATCGACTATGGTGTAACGGATATTAGGACGATTAAAACTGCCCACATAAATTTGAGCGCGTTCAAGATGGAGAAATTTGATGATATCTTGCCGTGTAGGCTTATCCGCTGTCGCCGTTAATGCGATCATCGGGACCTTGGGAAATTTTTCACGTAATTGGCCTAATTGGACATATTCTTTACGAAAATCATGTCCCCACTGTGATACGCAATGTGCCTCATCAATTGCAAATAAACTTATTTGAATATCTTTTAAACGATCTAAAAAACTTTCTGACATTAAACGCTCTGGGGCAACATATAATAAATCGAGTGATTTAGTGTGTAATTTTTCTAAAACGTGTTTTGCCTCATTACTTGTTAAACTCGAATTATAACATGCTGCTTTCACACCATTTGCCACCAATGCATCCACTTGGTCTTGCATTAAAGCAATTAAAGGTGACACGATAATTGCAAGGCCTTCAAGCATTAATGCTGGAATTTGATAACACAGCGATTTTCCACCACCTGTTGGCATCAGTACAAATTGATCCCGCCCTTCCAATAATCCCTTAATTACTTCCGCTTGGCCAACACGATATTCACTGTAACCAAATACACGATGAAGAACCTCATCGGGTGAAATTTTGTCTATAATATCCAAAGATAACTTGCCCCCTCATTTATAACAGAGTTAAGATGCTCCAATGAAAACAAAAAGCACCATACTACGAATAGCCGTCCCCTGCCTAATACGTCAATGCCTAGAATACTTGATCCCTGAGGACATGCCCCTCGATAATTTAGCGCCAGGTATCCGTGTAGACGTGCCTTTTGGCAAGCAACACAAAATTGGCATTCTGGTGAGCTGCGAATCCGAATCGACATACCCCATCGACAAACTCAAACCCATTTCAGCCATCATCGATAAAGAACCCCTCTTAAACGAACCCTTAATTCAATTGATCAATTGGATCAGCCAATATTATCACCATCCTATTGGTGAAGTTGCAACCTCGTGTCTACCAAAAATTTTACGCGACGGAAGCCCAATTAAAATAACCACCATTCAAAGCTGCACCGAAAGTACAAATGAGACTTCTCTTGTTTTAAATGAAGCACAAGAAAATGCTATTCAAAAAATAAATCATCAAGATGGTTTTGGAACATTTTTGCTTGAAGGAGTCACAGGCAGTGGAAAAACGGAAGTTTATCTTCAAGTCATCGAAAAAATAATTAAAGAAGGAAAACAAGCTCTGGTTTTGGTTCCAGAAATCGGATTAACGCCCCAAACTGTCTCACGCTTTCAACGTCGTTTTAATCTACCCATCGCAATAATGCATTCACGATTGAACGAAAAAGAGCGGATGGATGCTTGGCTTAATGCTAAAAATGGTCAGGCAAAAGTAATTATTGGTACTCGCTCCGCCATTTTGACTCCCTTTAAAAATTTGGGAATCATTATTGTCGATGAAGAACATGATATGTCATTCAAACAGCAAGCAGGTCTCCGTTACTCTGCTCGGGAAGTGTCAATCATGCGAGCAAAATTCGAAAATGTCCCCATAATTTTAGGCACAGCCACACCTTCGCTCGAAACACTTTACAATGCGAGCCGCCAAAGATTCCATCATCTACATTTACTTGAGCGTGCTGGTACCGCTGTACACCCAAGTTTTAAAATCATCGACTTGCGAAATCAACAATTGCACGCTGGATTAAGCACGACACTACTCACAGCTATTCAGCAGCACTTAAATGCTAATCAACAAGTTATGGTTTTTCTTAACCGCCGAGGTTATGCACCCACATTAATTTGTCATGCTTGTGGCTGGCTTGCTGACTGTCCACATTGCGATGCACATCTCACTCTACATTCAGGTGAGCAAAAATTATTATGTCATCACTGCGGAACAACTCGTCCTATTTATAAACACTGCTTATCATGCAAACAGTCTGAATTATTAGCTGTGGGATTAGGAACTGAAAGATTAGAAGAAGTTCTACAAGAAAAATTTAAAAATAATTCCATCATTCGACTCGACCGCGACAGCACTCGCACAAAAAATTCAATACACGAGATTCTATCTGAAATTCAATCTGGGCAAGGTCAAATTATTATTGGCACACAAATGTTAGCCAAAGGTCATCATTTTCCAAATGTAACACTCGTCGCGATAATTGATGCTGATAGTGGTTTATTTAGCTCAGATTTTCGTGCTTCAGAACGTTTAGGACAATTAATCACCCAAGTGAGTGGGCGTGCAGGTCGAGAAGAAAAGCCGGGTGAAGTTTATATACAAACACATCATCCTGAAAATACCATGCTTCAAACCTTAATCACTGAAGGTTATTCATCCTTCGCGATTAAATTACTGGAAGAAAGAAAGCTTGCAAATCTTCCACCCTATTCTCATCTCGCCATATTACGTGCAGAAGCTAAAAGCGCATATATGCCAAATCAATTTTTACAAGAAGCGCGCAAGGTACCCGCCCATCGTTCTTTAGAAATATTAGGCCCTATTCCAGCGATGATGCAAAAAAAAGCCGGTCAATATCGCGCAAATTTACTCATACAAACTCAACATCGCACTCATCTACAGCGTTGGCTACCCACACTCCTAAACTATATTTCACAACTCCCTTCATCCAGAAAAGTCCGCTGGTCCCTAGACATAGATCCCCAAGAAATCTAAGCCATAAAATTCATCTTGTATTTGCTAGATTTTTTGGTGAAAATTAGGATTTAAAGCTAACAAGTTAAGCCAGACACCTCTTAGAGAGAGAAAAATTTATGAAAAGATTTGCGCTTTTTGGACATCCTGTAGAATTCAGTTTGTCGCCAAAGTTACACCAAGAATTTGCGAGTCAATTTAATATTCAAATTTCCTATGACAAAATCGATCCAGGTCTGCATGGGTTTGTGGATGCCGTAAAAACATTTCAAGCCAGTGGTGCTGATGGTGCCAATATTACAAGCCCCTTCAAAGAAGAAGCTTATAAACTGTGTGATGAACTCAGTGAGAGAGCGAAATTATCACAAGCAGTAAATACCTTCATATTTAAAAGGGATGGAAAAATTTTTGGAGATAATACTGATGGTGCAGGTTTAGTCAGGGATATTTTAATAAACATTCCCTATTCACTCTCAGGAAAATCGATCTTGATCATTGGTGCAGGTGGTGCAAGCAGAGGAATAATTCCCGCTCTATTAAATGCGATGCCAGCCAGCCTCACCATTGCCAATCGCACACCTGAAAAAGCATCTTTACTCGCTGTACAATTTCCAGGAATTATCACCTGCGGACTTAATGAACTAAAACATCACACCTACGATGTGGTCATTAATGCCACTAGCGCACATCACAACAAAACTGAATTAGAACTTCCACCCAATATACTCACCACAAATTCTCTGTGCTACGATCTAAGCTATTCAGAAAAACCAACAAAATTCCTAGAATGGGCAAAACAAAATAATGCTCAATATTGTAGAGATGGTTATGGAATGCTTATTGAAGCCATCGCTGAAATATTTAAGCTGTGGCACGGTGTAAGTCCCAATACCTCACAACTTCTCTAAAACTTTTCGCGTTCACGCTCACGTTGGCGTTGAAACTCCAGGAGGTAACGATTTTTCAAAAGAACATACTCTTCAGCCATCGCTTTAATATTAACGATGTCCTCTTTTGTGAGCTTGCGTGATTTTTCGAGAGTTGAACCAGCCCATAAATGACCTGCTTCTAGCTTTGCTTCTGCTGATACGACACTGCCTGCAGCTATAATGGTATTTGAAGGTATTACTGCACCTTCAAGAATGATGGCACCAGGGCCCACATGAACATTATTTCCAATAGTGCAGCCATGTAATGCTGCTTGGTGTCCAATTGATACGAAATCGCCAATCACAACAGGATGTCCGTCAGGTTTTCTGTCACTAGGACTAACGACATTTAACACACATCCATCTTGAATATTTGTTTTCATTCCTACGCGTACTGCCTGCACATCACCACGCAATATAGCAAATGGCCAAATGGAACTTTCCTCACCGACTTCGACATCTCCTATGAGCAATGAGGATTGATCAATGAAAGCACCCATTGCAATGTAGGGTTGTTTTGCCTCAAAAATTCTACAAGTCATATTACGCTCCTATTTCATATCAACTTACGCTACTTTATACTTTCATCCTTATTAAAGTACAAGGGCAAATTTATGCAAAATGATACAGAAATTAACCAGACACTGGGAAATGAATTACCAAAATTCAGTTCAATCAAGCCAGCACAGGTTTTTTCAGTGACTCAACAAATTTTAGAAGAGAATAAAAAAAACATTAATAAGCTTTTAGAAAACAAAACCAGCTATAGCTGGGAATCACTTATTGAGCCACTAGAAGCTATTGATAATCATTTGCATTTGTACTGGTCAAAGGTTAATCATCTACATCAGGTCATGAATAACGATGCATTACGCGAAGCATATGAAAAATGTCTTCCCATTATTTCAGAATATTCAACAGAAATCGGACAAAACAAAAACTTGTTCGATGCTATCAAATCGATTTTTGATAGTGATAATTTTATAAACTTAGAGCCCCCACAAAAAATGGCTATAATACAAGCTCTTCGTAACTTTAAATTAGCGGGTGTGCATTTACCCGAAAAAGAAAAACGAGAATTTGCAGAACTTCAGAAAAAATTATCACAACTCAGCAATCAATTTTCAAATAATTTATTAGACGCTACAAAGGCCTGGACAAAATTAATTACTAAACCAGAAGAATTAAAAGGAATACCTGCTTCATCGCTCGAAAGTTTTCGTCAAACTGCCAAAGAAAACAAAAAAGATGGATGGTTGATTAGCTTAGAATTTCCTTCATATCACGCAGTCATTACTTACTGTGAAAATCGAGAATTACGAAAAGAAATTTACACAGCCTACAGCACTCGTGCATCAGATCAAGGCCCCCATGCGAATAAATTTGACAACACAAAATTAATTGAAGAAATTGTTGAAACTCGTGATAAAAAAGCTAAATTACTGGGCTACAATAACTATGCTGAATTATCTTTAGTACCCAAAATGGCTCATACAACCGATGAAGTCATGAATTTTCTGACACAGCTAACTGATGCATCCTTGAATAAAGCAAAAAACGAATTTAAAGAATTAACTGCTTTTTCGAATGAAAAATTAGGCCTAAAAGATCTATCGGCTTGGGATATTGCCTTTGCCAGCGAAAAATTACGTCAACATCGCTATGACATTAGCGATGAAGAATTACGTCCTTATTTTTCAGAAGATTATGTTTTAGATGGTATGTTCACTGTTGTTCAGAAACTCTTCGGAATTACCATAAAAGAATTGAAGAATTTTAATGCTTGGCATGAGGACGTGCGACTTTATGAAATCACTGACGAAAACGATATTCTACGTGGACATTTCTATTTAGACCTATATGCGCGCCCAAATAAACAAGGCGGCGCTTGGATGGATGATTGTAGAGGACGAATGATATTAGCAAATGGTAAGATACAGACTCCGATTGCGATGTTAACCTGTAACTTAAATCGTCCCACTGAAAACACTCCAGCCTTATTTACTCACGAAGAAGTACAAACATTATTCCATGAATTTGGTCACGGTCTTCATCATATGCTCACTAAAATAAATGTAGCCGATGTTGCCGGAATTAATGGTGTGCCCTGGGACGCCGTTGAAGTACCCAGCCAATTTTTAGAAAATTGGTGCTGGAACAAAAAATCTTTAGACCTATTTGCTAAACACTATAAAACTCAAGAAAAACTCCCCGATGTGCTTTTCGAAAAAATGCATAAAGCGCGAAATTTTCAATCGGCATTGCAGTTGATTCGTCAGCTGGAATTTAGCATTTTTGATTTTCGCCTACACAGGGATTTTAATGCTAATCACAAAAATAACGCACAAAAAATATTGGGCGAAGTACGTCAAAAAATTAGCGTAATTCCTGTCCCAACCTTTAATCGATTCCAGCACAGCTTCTCACATATTTTCGCTGGTGGTTATGCGGCGGGTTATTACAGTTATAAATGGGCTGAAGTATTAGCCTCCGATGCCTTTTCTAAATTTGAAGAAAATGGAATTTTTGACGAGAAAACGGGCAGAGAATTCTTAAGTATTATCTTAGAACAAGGTGGTGCTTTTGAGCCTCTAGATTTATTCATTAAATTCCGTGGTCGTGAACCATCCATCGATGCTTTATTACGACATACTGGAATAAGTGACGAGGAACACTTTAATGGTTAATCAAAATGAACTTAAAAAGAAAGCAGCAAACGCTGCTTTAAAATACGTAGCAGAAGGCTCTGTTATTGGTGTAGGAACTGGCACAACAACGAATTATTTTATTGAAGCTCTTGCCTCTTTGACATATCCAATTGAAGGTGCTGTAGCAAGCTCAGTTGATACTGAAAAGCGTTTACGTGCTCAGGGAATTAATGTTATCGAATTAAACAGCGTTTCTTCTATTTCAGTTTATGTTGATGGTGCAGATGAAGCAACTGATATCGGATATTTACTGAAAGGAGGTGGTGGAGCGATGACTCGTGAAAAAATCGTGGCCAGCGCTTCTAAACAATTTGTTTGCATCATCGATCAATCCAAGCACGTATCTCGCTTAGGCGCAGAAATGCCTATTTCGATAGAAGTCATACCGATGGCCAGAAGCTTTGTCGGTCGCGAGCTGGTTAAACTTGGTGCTAATCCTGTTTATCGAGAAGGTGTAACTACCGACAATGGCAACATCATTATTGACGCTTATGGACTCGCTATTAACGAGCCACTGAAGTTAGAATTTAATCTTAATAATTTACCAGGTAGCGTAGGCAATGGTCTTTTCGCCAGTCGCAGAGCAGACATTTTATTGATTGGTACGGAGGGCGGGGTTGAAACACTGAAATGCATCTAAATAGACTATAATTATAGACAGGAAGTAATTTAATCACTGGAGGGTAAAATCATGCCAAGCACCGAACTTAAAAAGTATTTAGACAAGCAAAATGTCAAATATAAAACTGTTAATCACTCACCAGCTTATACCGCTCAAGAAGTTGCCGCAAGCGCACATGTTGCGGGTCGTGATTTCGCAAAAACCGTTATTGTTAAAATCGATGGAAATTTAGCAATGGTAGTTCAACCTGCTCAGGAAAAGGTTAATTTTGATGCCGTTAAAAAAGCGTCCTCTTCTAAAGAAGTTGAACTCGCCACTGAATCTGAATTTAAAGATCGTTTCCCTGGTTGTGAAATTGGAGCAATGCCACCATTTGGGCCCTTATATAAAATGGATGTGTATATAACTGATGCCATGACCAAGGAAAAAGAAATTGCTTTTAATGCAGGCTCGCATTCTGAATTATTTAGAATGTCCTATGCAGATTTTAAACGCTTAGTTAACCCAAAAGTATTTTAGGAGAAAATTATGGCTATACCTCATGAAATTACATTCAGAGATGGACTCGAAAACACTGAAGCACTTAACACAAAAATTGAAAAAAATATTGAAAAAATGAGTCGTTTTTTTCATCGGATAGAATCTTGTAAAGTCGTCGTCGACATTCAACAAAAAAAACAATCGCAAGGAAAGCTTTTTCACATTACCATCGAAGTATTAGTTCCAGGCAAAAAATTAATTGCCAACAAACATGCCAATCAAGATTTATATGTCTCTATACGTGATGCATTTGATGCCATGTACAAGCAATTACAAGACTATGCAGCTCATATTCGTGGGGATGTTAAAATTCATACTGAAGCACTTGAAGGTGTTGTTGCCCGAATTTTCGATAATTATGGATTTATTCGCAGTATGGACGGTCGTGAATTTTATTTTCATGCACCCAATGTAATGTCTCCTGGTTTTGATAACCTTGATATTGGATCTAAAGTACGATTTACAGAATCAGATATGATAGGGGAAACTTTACAAGCTAATCATGTTATCGCGACCAATGATTAATATTTTTCTAACTCAGCCAGTTTAGCGATCAGCTCTGGCTGAGTGATTTTTGTATAATCCTTATCAACGAAATGTAACACTTGTTCCTTTAATTTTGGATGACAATCTTTTTTCAACTCACCCAAAAAATGTGGAGGAGCGATCACAACGGCTTTTTTAAAGTCATGTGATGCTAAACCTTGGTCTAATTTATTCAAAAGTGTTTGTGCAAAACGGCTCAGCTCCACTTGCAATGGTGCGGAATGCAGAGCAAATGAACCGCCGCCTGAACCTGACTGTGTACGATAATGGCCACTTTTATCGGTCATAATATCGCCGACCTTATTACGTCCCTCAGGATGAGAAAATTCTTGAATAAGATTGAGATCACTGCCTAAAAATTTAACCCCATAAAGCTTGGCTTCGCTAGAATTAGCCACGAGCACCCAGTATTGGTGATTTAACATATAGATCTCCCTTTTTCCTTATGCACATTTATATTATAGCTTAATTATTAGGGATACTGCCAAGCACTGAAGGGGGGAGAGCATGCCCCTCCCCCACTCAATTATTCTGCAGGCATTGTTGCGGGAACTGTTGCAGATGAACCTTCTTCTGCAGGTGCAGGTGCTGCTGCAGGCTGTCCTGGGGTTTGACTCGCTGCGGGTACCGATACTGGTGCCGGCGAAGTTGCTGGCGTTGTCGCCGTTGTAGTGAAGGGTGTTAAACTTCCACCCGAAATTTTGTCACAAGTTCCTTTAGGTAGAAAAATCCATTCACTGCCATCTGAATCAGTTTTTGCCTGACTGGAACACGCATGCTTGCTAGCGCCGCAAGAATTTTTACCGGCTTTAACGATGCCATAACACTTTTCCATAGTAGCCGCATGAGTTTCTAAAACCACACCACTTATTCCAACACCCATTAACGCAGCCATTGCAGCACTAACGAGCTTTCCTTTTGATTGCATATTCATTCTCCCTCTGTGTTGATAAGATTCTAAGCTTATCATTGATAGCAAATTCCAAAGAATTTTGCAATAATGCACACAGGTTCATCACTAGGAACACACATTATGACACTCAGCTCTGTATTAAGTATGTTTGCTAAATCACCAATCCGCCCTATTGAAGAACACATGGCTAAAGTTCACGCTTGCGTGACTGAACTAAGTCCCTTTATTGAAGCGTTAATTGCTCACGATTTGAGCAAAGCCGAAAAGCATCACCTACAAATCATCACCTTAGAGCATGAGGCCGATAGTTTAAAACGACAGTTACGATTAGACCTTCCTAAAGGGATATTTTTACCGGTTTCACGGACTGATTTATTAGAACTCATCACCCTACAAGATGCTATTGCAAATAAAGCAAAAGATATTGCTGGATTAATGTTAGGTCGAAAAATGGAAATTCCAAAACCTCTTGAATCAACCTTCAGAGAACTCATGCAATCAGCTATTGATACCTCAATGCAAGCCAATAAAGCCATCCATGAACTCGATGAACTGATGGAAACCAGTTTTGGTGGCACTGAGGTGGAGATCGTTGAGAAAATGATCACCAAGTTACATCAACTTGAATCTAGTAGTGATAAAGCCCAGGTTATTTTAAGACAAAAACTGTTTGAAATCGAAAAAAACCTACCCCCTGTAGAAGTGATGTTCCTTTATCGCGTCATACAATTAATAGGCGAGCTCGCGGATATTGCACAACGTGTAGGTAATCGACTGGAGTTATTACTTGCCCATTAATTTTCATCATTCAATAGAGAGGACCTGATGACTCAATTTGCTACACGAAATGCTAAGTTAATTTTTGATAAAAGCAACCGTTTTCAGCCCCAAGTTGGACTAGTTCTGGGCTCTGGTTTAGGTACCCTTGCCGAGCAGATCAAAAACCCTCAGCATTTCCCGTATGATGAATTGGAAGGCTTCTCCCGTCTGGGTGTTAAGGGGCATACGGGTCTATTAACACTAGGGTCCTTATTTGGTATTCCAGTAGCCTGTTTACAAGGTCGACCCCACTACTATGAGGGTAATGATAATATCGCCATGTGCACCCCTATTCGCACGCTTAAAGCCATAGGATGCGAACAATTAATAGTGACCAATGCAGCCGCATCCCTTCGTCCACACGTTACCCCAGGTCAAATAGTATTAATTTCAGATCATATTAATTTCTCATTCAAAAACCCCCTAGTAGGCCCAAATGATGATAATTACGGAACCCGCTTCCCAGGTATGGAAAACGCTTATGACGCTGAGATTCGTGCTCAACTCCTATCCCACGCCGAAGACTTAGGGATCTCCTTAGCTGAAGGTGTCTATTTAGGGGTGCTAGGACCTACTTATGAAACTCCTGCAGAGATTCGTGCTTATGCAATGCTGGGTGCTCATATGGTGGGCATGTCCACAGTATCTGATGTGATTGTTGCCCGGCATTGTGGTTTGAAAGTTGCAGCTATTTCGAGCATCACTAATATGGCCTGTGGAATGTCTGAGGAAAAACTGACGCACGATAATGTGCTGAAAGTGGCTAAACAAGCCTCCATTAATTTGATCAAACTCTTACAAGCCTATTTGGAAAAATTACATGCAGTCGCTTAATCAAACTGAATTTATTGAAGATATTAAATTATTAATATCTTGTCTGGACCTCACCAGCTTAAATGACGAGGATACTGAAGAAACTATTTTAAAATTATGTGCAGACGCGATCACACCAGCGGGTACGGTTGCTGCTGTCTGCGTTTATCCAAAGTTTGTTAGTCTGGCAAAAGCGGCCCTCTTAAATTCACCGATAAAAATTGCGAGCGTTGCGAATTTCCCTCAAGGAAGTGCTGACATCACCCACACAGTGGCACAAATACAAGAATCCATCGAAGCCGGTGCTGATGAAATCGATGTGGTCATGCCCTATTATTTAATCTTGTACAATGATTTTGAAAAGGCCCGCCAATACCTCCGTACTTGCAAAACCACTTGTGGTTCAAAAATCTTGATGAAAGTTATTATTGAATCCGGGGAACTGAAAACCACAGAAAATATACGTTTTGCGAGCCAAATTGCGATTGAGGCAGGTGCTGATTTTATTAAAACTTCCACTGGAAAAGTACGCGTCAATGCAACTCCAGAAGCCGCTCAAATCATGTTAGAAGTTATTCGAGAAAGTGGAAAGCCGGTGGGGTTCAAAGCCTCTGGGGGTATTAAAACCGCTGATATAGCGGAGCAATATTTACGTTATGCCAAGGAAATCATGGGTGAAGATTGGGTTAGCCCCAACACATTCAGAATTGGTGCTTCAAGTTTATTGTTTGATCTTATTAATCAATTATAGAGTGGGATTATGGAACACAGTTTAATCTACGTCGGCTTAGCTATAATCTTTGGATTATTTATGGCGTGGGGAGTTGGGGCAAACGATGTAGCTAATGCCATGGGCACTTCGGTGGGATCTCGAGCTCTGACCATTAGACAAGCAATATTCATTGCTATTATTTTCGAAGCGGCCGGCGCATTACTGGCAGGTGGGCAAGTTGCCACGACCATCAGCAAAGATATTATCGATGTCACCACCTTTACCAAAACACCCGATATTTTAATTTACGGCATGTTAGCCTCATTACTCGCATCTGGAACTTGGCTACTGATCGCTTCCCATTATGGATGGCCTGTTTCTACAACACACAGTATCGTTGGAGCGATTATCGGTTTTGGTACGGTTATTCTAGGACCAGAGCATGTGAACTGGGGAGTATCAACAAATATCTTTTTAAGCTGGATATTAACCCCTGTTGTAGGTGGAGTGATTGCTTATTTACTATTCGTCAGTGTACAACATTTTATTTTTAATTCTAAAACACCCTTTGCTGCGGCCAAACGCGTAGTTCCTTATTATATCTTTTTAGTGGCCTTAGTGATCTCATCCGTGACTCTTTTTCAAGGTATCGAAGCCCTTGGATTTAATATTAAAATTGGGAACAGTATTTTATTGAGCATCGCCATCAGTCTTGTAGCTACCTTTATTGGTTATCTTATTCTTCGAGGGATGAAAGAAGAGCCCAACCAAGCTGATGAAATGCGTTTCGCAAAAACGGAAAAGATTTTTGCCATTTTGATGATATTTACCGCATGCGCGATGGCCTTCGCTCATGGATCAAATGATGTGGCTAATGCAATTGGACCTCTGGCTGCTGTTGTGAGCATCGTGAAACACGAAGGCGCAATTATTATTGATTCACATATTCCTTTATGGATTATGAGCTTGGGTGCCTTTGGAATTGTTCTTGGCATTATTATGTATGGACATCGTGTGATGGCAACTATTGGTACTAACATCACACAATTAACTCCTAGTCGCGGATTTGCCGCTCAACTTGCCACAGCCAGCACTGTCATTATTTCTTCTGGATTAGGATTGCCAGTATCAACCACTCACACATTAGTCGGCGGCATCTTAGGCGTAGGTTTTGCACGAGGTATGGGCGCTCTAAATATTGGTGTGGTGAGAAATATTTTAATGTCTTGGATCATCACCGTCCCTGCCGGCGCGATTCTTACTATTTTATTCTACTATCTATTGTTAGAAGCGTTTAGATAAGCAAGAGCAAACCACCAATCACTGCGATATTTGCAAAAAATAAATGCTTAGTCATCATTGCCTGTTTTTCATCCATGGTCCAGAAATTTAAAAAGAATAAATTTGATAAAGCCGTAAATCCTGCCAATGATAATGCACCGATGATGGGGTAATAATTAAAAATAACAGACAACCCCCCAAGAACTTGTATGACTAAGACCATCGCGTACACTACATAAGGTAAGGGAAATTTTTTAGCTTTGAGTAAGCCAATAACCGGTGTTGGATGTAAGCTATTCGATATGCCCGCTTTGATAAAATAAGAAACCAATAAAATACGAGCGAATAAATTAATAAGCTCATGAAACGACATCATTATAAATCTCCCCAGAATTATCGAATAAAAAAATGGGGGATAATTTAATAAACCATCCCCCATCCGGGCAGTCCTTGCCCAAAAACTCTTTTCACTTTTGTGAAGTTTCCTTGTTTTTCTTCATCCCCTGAAACGCTACCAGTTCATCCTTTAACCCCGTTGACATTATTTAACTTTTTTCAAGAAAAAATCAACATCCAATTTAATTATTTTTTAAGCTCAAGAAAGCTTGTATTTGATTTTCTCTAAATAAATCATGTAACTAGATGCTTAGATTCATTATTTACCACAAGTTGAAAAATCAAAAGGATTACGTAGATTTGAGATATTGTCTATGCAATAACTTCCTGAATGTCTCCCCATTTGAATTGAATGAGTGTTAAAGCCACTATTGCAGCAGTTTCTGTTCTTAAAATTCGAGGGCCTAGATTCAAACTTTCAAAATGAGATTGTTTCGCTAAAAAAATTTCTTGTTCAATAAAACCACCTTCTGCTCCAATTAATAAAGCAACGGTGTCTGACACAGTTTGAAGATTTTTTTTATTCTCAAGACCGGGATGGCAAATAAATCGTAAAGATTCATTTCGATTTGCCAACCATTTTTTTATATCTTCAGGTGGATTTATTGTAGGCACACGATTTCTTCCAGATTGTTCACATGCACTAATAGCGATTTGTTGCCAATGTTCTATTTTTGATAGTGATCGCTCTTTATCGAGTTTTACATTACATCGTTCGGTAAAAAGCGGTGTAATCGTTGAGACGCCAAGCTCAACCGCTTTTTGCACTACAAAATCCATTCGCTCTCCTCGAGAAATGGCCTGACCTAAATGGATATGAATCGGCGATTCATTATTTGTGGCAATTTTATTTCCGATTTGAATGATCACCGATTTTTTTGAAACACTGGTAACGGTCGCTTCATACTCACCATCACTTTCATTAAAAACGCGAAGATGTTCTCCCGATTTTTTACGCAATACATTTCGCACATAATGCGAAAGATCCTCATCGAGAATTAACTCTTCTCCACTCATTAAATCATTTTTGCAATAAAATCGTTTGGCATTTTCCACGTTTAATTTCTCCAATATTAATCTGTCAATCGGTTCGTTCTGAGGAGGTGCTACTGCGCCGTCTCGAAAGATGACTCACCGATGCATCGAAGATTCTACCCTGATTCACATTGAAGCTAGAACTAATTTTAGCTAATATCCTAAAATGACTACGGAATCAAAACCACAAACTAATCTTTGGTCTTCAAGACTAACATTTATTATCGCAACTACCGGCGCTGCCGTTGGTGTTGGTAATATTTGGAAATTTCCTTATATGGCTGGTCAAAATGGTGGGGCTGCTTTTGTCCTAATATATATTTTATCGGTTGTTATCATTGGGATTCCCGTCATGCTGGCCGAACTTTTTATTGGCTACCGCGGTCGTCATAACCCCGTAGACACCATGAAAATCCTTGCTAAAGAAGCTAAGGTGACAACACATTGGCAAGCATTGGGCTGGTGGGGCTTGGCTACATTATTATTAGTACTCTCTTTTTATAGTGTCATATCTGGCTGGTCTATCGCTTATTTTATCCGATCGGTGAGCGGCCAAATTGCAGGACAATCGGCGAGTGAAATTCGAAATTATTGGCACGGTTTTCTCAACTCACCCCTGCAGATGATCCTGTGGCATACCGTATTTATGATTATTACCATGTGGATCGTAGAACGGGGAGTGCGTCGGGGTCTTGAATTATCAACTGAATGGATGATGCCACTACTTTTTCTAGCTCTCATAGGCTTAGATATTTATGGTCTGAGTACTAAGGGATTTAATGAGGCCTGGAATTTTCTTTTTTCGGTAAAGACAGAACTCATTACACCACGTGTCATTATAGATGCAATGGGTCATGCCTTTTTTACCTTGGCCGTCGGTGCAGGAGCACTCTTAGTTTATGGAGCTTATGTCCCTAGGGGAGATTCTATTTGTGGACCTGTGATGACCGTTGCAGGACTCGATATACTTGTGGCTTTATTATCCGGATTGGCAATATTTCCCATTGTTTTTACTTATGGATTACACCCTGCTGGAGGTCCTGGATTATTATTTGAAGTCTTGCCCATTGCATTTGCACAAATGCCTTGGGGAGGGCTCATTGGTGCCGTATTTTTCTTATTATTTATGTTTGCAGCCCTAACCTCTTCCATTAATTTAGCTGAGCCATTGGTAATACTATTAGCGGAACGTTACACCGGTAGTCGGAAAAAAGCCTCCTTGATTGTTGGATTAATCGCTTGGATTGTAGGTATCGGATCTTGTTTGTCTTTTAATCGATGGGAAAATTATAAACTTTTTGGTCAATGGAATTTTTTTGGAGTAGTGACTGATTTGGCAACCAATATTATGCTGCCCATTGGTGGTTTAGGTTTTGCTATTTTTGCTGGCTGGATTATGCACAAAGACACCACTCAAAAAGATTTACAACTCTCATCATTCTGGTTCAACATTTGGCATTTTTTAATTCGATACGTTGCAACAGCAGGAATACTCATTATTTTTATTCATTCAATGGTGAATTAATTTTTCACTGCTTTTTGACAGCCTGCACCTTAACATTCGCATCTGATTTATGCCAAGTTTTTACAACCGCCAAAGGATCACCTGTCCTTTCACCTAATTTTCTAGCAGCTTCATATTTCTCAGCCACCTTCGCATCCACACCCTTATTCCAAGTTCCATCAGAATTCTTTGGCAGTAAATCTTTTCGCTCTGATAATAACAACAAGCTATTTTGAATAATTTTATATTGAAGGGGATCCTGATTTTTCACAACACCACCACCTATCGCAAACTTTTTCGATGTACTGAAATTGGTATCTTGATTTTGCCAACCATATACCTTCCATCCAGCACCTAAATGACAGGCTACATTCTTCATATCACGCACAATGATATTCTCTGGTTTATGTGCACCAAACTTAAGTGTAGTAATTGGAAGAATATGCATTCGATGTTGTAAGGGTTTATATTTATCGTCTTTAAGTAACAGTTTTTCAATTGCCTTAACCACTGTTGCTTGGTGAGAACCGCCAATATTTGCAGTCGGTCTACCAGCAGTATAAGCAGCGGCTAAATCTTTCGTTTGACCATAATTAGCAGAATAAGTTAGCGCAACACCCTTGCCTTCTTCCATATGTTCTAAATCTTTTAATGCTCGATCCAGAAAAAATCGAGCTTGTTGATCTGCAGAAATTGGATGATTTGAACTATCTTTAAAATGGATCACTAACCCTTCAACGAGATTCTCTTCTGTTTTTTCCCCAGTTTTTTCCCCTGCTTTTTCACTTTCTACTTCTTCAGTTGATTCTTGTACTGCTTCAGTTTTAGAAATTGCTTTTCGAGCTTCTTTTTTAATTTCACGCGAAGTTTTTAGGTACGTACTGGATTCTTGAGATTCAGGTTTTTCTTCCTCTGAACTTTCATCAATTACCGTTTTAGATTTCGTATTCTTTGAGCTTAATTTAAAGTAATGAAATGGTTTGCCACTTATCTTTCGAATAAACTGATAGGTACCATATATTAAAAGCCCAACACCACTTAAGGTCATTGCAAGCCAAAAAAGAACATTAATAGCGATCTCTTGCCCTGTTGGTTTAGCTATCGGGATTTTAGTTTTTTTCATCTTTATTGCCTCCGTAAAATTAGCTAAATTTTAACATATTTCTCACTAAATAACAAAAAACACGCCCCATCCAGGAGCGTGTTTGTTGATCCTCAGATTACTATTATGGAAGTTGGTAAATCACAATACCTCCAAACAAGGTGAGTGGATTACCAGCAAAAACTGGTGCTGGAAAAAATATTCCGACTGGTACAAATAACTTTCCATTAACTGCACTAATACCACCCACTGTTGGAATTCCTTTTAGTCCAATTGAATTGTACGAAGCAGCAGTTCCTGCATCCAGGTATTTAACGAGAGGAGCTGGAACCAATGGATTAGGTGTAGATATCACTGCCCCAGTAGCAGCGTTAATGAGGTGTATCTCACCTGCTGTGCTTGCTTGAATAAGTACTCCATTGTCATAGGTCATACCCGATGATGAAACACTCAACATGGGTGTAATTGGAGTTGTCCATTTGACAATGTTACTAGGTAACAATCCAGTACAGCTTGGAGATCCTGACAATGTCACATTAGGATTTAACTTGCTAGCGGGTACTAAGCAAACTGGAGTTGTGGTATTTCCACTCAACAATTGTCCTATGCCATACACAACTAATTTTTGTAGATCTATGGCTCTAAATGTTGTTGTCGCTACGTTCAAAAGACCAAATGGATTCTCTAATGGCTCATAAAAATCTAATGAGTTATGAACAAGATTTGAATCAATAACGGCTATTGATCCTAGATATAATATTCCATTATTAATGACTGGATCAAACTGAATACCACCATCTAAAAGGGTGGTAGGATCTGCCAAAACCTGAGCAATAGGTAAGACATGCCCTGGTATTTGATCTCGTGTGAAAATTCTATAGGTACCATCCTTGCCACGTGAACCTACAAGGTCAATGCTAGTAAATGGTAGGCCCGGTATCAACTGAACTGAGAAAATTTGCGGGTGACCAGATACATCTGTATCCCGCTTACCATTACCGGAAGTATCAGAACCAGCACCACCCCAGGTGTCATGATTTTGGTACTGATAAAACCAAACGATTTTACCAGTATCATAGTTGATAGCGAGTAAGGAATCTGAAATTGGGCTTACTGTTGGTAATGGACCACTTGGAGGTGCTGTAGAATATTGATTTCCTGTACCGATGAAAAATAAATGCCGAACAGGGTCAACGCCACCTCCACCAAAGCTACTAATACCAGGTCCGAATACTGTAGAAGTAGGCTTTCCATCAGAACCTATCATCGATAAGTCAATAGACCAAGCGATAGATAAATCACTTTGATTATAAGCAATAACCATTCCATGGCTGACTGGATATAAATTGCTAATAGCCGTTGTTCCACCTCCGCCTTCATCATTATAGCCAATCGCATAGATAACTTTATCTCCGGCTATCATCACTTGCGACGCTAAAATCTGATCGAAAAATACTGATGTAGGATCATTATTGAATGTAGCATTAGTAAAAGTAGTGTTATCGCTATAAAGATGTTTAGCGATTTCAGTACAAGTTGCTCTATTGATCTTGTGCATCATACGACCAGCAACAAATACAAAATCCTTTGTCAGTACTGGCGATGAATCAAAATATTCATGCGTAGTATTATCTTCGATGGTTAATTGAAGATTGCACGCTGGATGTAGCTGTGTACCATCGACTTTAACTGCCTTAAGAACACCACCACCCGTTGCGTAATAAACGATACCATCTGCAATAACGGGCGTTGAGTTAACGGCTTGACTACTATCAAAGCTATTATTGAAACTTATCAAACCCAATAAATTATTCGGGTCAATATTCACAATATTCGCAATATTGCTAGCTTTTAAAACGGTATCAGGCGCTACATTTAAGTTAAATCCATTAATGTTTACTGCAGGCCAGTCACCATACAAGGTTTCAGCACCAGCCGCAAAAGCAACTGATATACTCGACCCAATCGAAAACAAGGCGATCATCACTGTTCGCCAGATAATTCTAGAAGTCTTCATTTTCAACCCCCTTTTCAACAGAGAGTTTTTCTTTTGCAGGATTATTAGGAACTCACTGAAGAATTAACTCTCTTCTGTTAAGCTTCCTGCTAAATTAAGTTCGTCCTGAATTTTTTCTCACACTTTTATTATAGCAGACCCCAATAAACATAAATTAAAATCAGTAAATAAATGGTTTTTTCTGGCTAAAAAAACAATATTGCGGGTATGATTGCATGGGATATGCTATAATTAAATATTGAACTATCTAATTGAGAATACTTTTGTCATGAGAAGCTTACAAAACATTTGTAACCGTAAAACGCTCCAATAACGGTAAATCCTGAATTTTTTCTTGAAAGGCTTTTGTTTGTTGGCCTGCTTGGCAGACTACTTTTAATTTTGTTTTATTAGGGATATTTTCTACTTCAAAATAAGGTGTTTGAGGGTCATTTAATAGTTGTACAGTACGTTTGATATTGCCTTTTTCGCTCATTACTTTGATTTCGGGGTTGGGATCGTCTCTGTTGAAGTGTTGTACGAGGTTTTTGTAGGTTGAGGCGGGCATGTGGAAAATGTGGACAGGAGCTTCTTGCCAGGATTTTTTGTATTGTAGCCAAAAATAAATAGCGAAAGGAATTCCGATCAGAAGGACAGATAAGACTGTGGAGATGAGTGCGTATTTTCGTAGGGTTTTTGAAATTTCTTCGTATTTTTTGGAGAATCTATTTTCAATCGAAGCTACAACCTTTTTTAAATTAGCTTGATTGATGTCTGGGTTTTCTTTCAAGATCGTCACTAAGCGATCCTTTAGATCGGCGATTGTGTTTTCATTCTGAAAATATCCCCTCATCAAGGCATCTTCCACATGAAGAATGCGTTTTTTCTTTTCTTCATTATCCTGAGTGTCATCTGCCAAAAGATTTGCCATATAGATTAATGATTGTTCCACCATTTTATTGCATAGCTCACTGTGTTTGCGTCTTTTATACTTCGTTTTATGCATTTTTTTAAATTGTTTAACTAATGAATCAATACTTACAGAATGATCTATTTCTTCAAATAATGTTATAGACCCATCATTTATACCGATGGATAAAGCAACATTTTCATTTAAAAGACGTTGAATCATCTCATCGTCAGCGATCGACAAAAAAGTCTCCCATCGTCTTTGCCATTGCCCAGAAAGACCCATGTCATTCAAACCATCTTCATCTTCAAAAAAATTAGTTACGGCATAGTGACTTTGCAACAAATCACGGGGGATAGCCTTGTTATTTTTAAATATTTGATAGGCAGATATGTTGTTATTATTTGGTTTAAAAAACAAGCCAAGATTATATTGGATTATTCTTTTAATCAAAAACATATCGGAATAAAAATCAATATCTTCTCGTGAAAATAGCAAATGTAATACACTGGATTCTTCTTCACCAAATTTTTCAAAATCTTCATTTACCAACAAATCCACATAAGCCAAAGATTCCCAAGCATCGCCATAAGTCGCAACCCATTGCAGTATCGAGGATCCATTAGCACGACACAAGCCGCTTTTAAGAATAGCCCCAATTAGACCATGGAGTCTTCTCCGCTCAGAAAGCCCATCGGTTCTATTATTACTGGATATTTTATGCTGTTCATAAAAACCAAGAATATATTCAATGTCTTCAGGCGAGCCATAGGTCTCTAGAAAAATATCAAATTCATGGGCACTGATCAGCTTTACTCTGGTGATTAATTTATTAATTTCTTCTTTTAGATTTTTAGCCATTTTTATTCTCCTAATATTATCTATATCAAGGTACTACCCAGAAGTTTCTCTAAAACTCTCAAGGGTGATTGTTGAGGATTTAGCATAGCATCTACGGGAAGATAAAAACTCTGCTCAAATAAATACTGCCCAGTCATTGCAGCGTGTGAAACTTGGTCTGTAAAAACAATCCAGGTGCTGCCTGATGGAAAATAAAAAGCTTCTTGGCTCACATTATTTTGGTAGGCCATATCTTTTTTCATTTTATTATGGATATGAGTCATATAATGATCATAATGTGTGCGTAGCCCTCGAGTAACTTTAATAGCTTTCAATATTTTTGCTTCGCCTGGAAATGGTTTTCGAATATCGGGAATAAATCTTGCTGAGACCTCATTAAAGGGTGCACCAAGTCTCCAATAACGTGGTTGATTATTTGGATTTACATTACTGAACACTCGCATGATACGTTGATTTCCTATTGGAGTTGAAGGATAGGCATCAACATGTAAACGCGTATCGTCTTTACGATAGGAACTAAGGCGCCCCTTTATTTCCACAGGCCTATAACTGGTTCTGGCGACTTGTAAATTTGGCACATAATGCGGAAATAAACATTTCACCAAATCATATGAGTATGTTGCATAACGTTGCATCATTTGTTGAAGTTCGGGCAATTGACTTTCTACAACTGCCGCGCCTCGAATTTCTTTTGTTTTTATATCAAAACTCAGATTTTTCTTTTCGGGGGTAGCGATTTCTGGAGATAAAAATTTCTTTTCATTTTCATTTAAAATAAAGGCTAAGCTTGGTAAATACAATACTTTTCCTTGCTCAAGCAATTGTGTTAAATGCTCTTGAGTAGACTCCTCAATTGTTGGTTGCCACTCAGTGAAATTTAACTCGGTAATTTGTGACATCAATTATCTCCTATTCTGGATTCTCAAGACTTAAGGCTCCCGTATTATAATCGTATGCAAATATCTCTGCATAACGACCCCAGTCAATGACCACTTTCAACACTTCCTCTGCTGCGTCTTCACTCAAATGTTCTTCAAGCTCATCCAAAAATCGTTCTTCAGGAATTCTATGACTGGGTTGTTCATCAAGGGCGCGACGAATATGTTTAGCCAAGGGAATATAATTCATTAAATGTGAGGCAAATATTTTTTTGCTCTGCAATATATCGGCTTCCGCTAATTCTCGACCGGCTTTGGTTAATTCAATATCACCTTCACCAACGGTTGCAAAACGCAATATTTCCAGTGCCTCTGTAATTGAAAACATATCATCCACATCCAGATGTAATTCATCCGCCAATTCTTGCAAACTGACTTTTTTCTTATAATCAGGTGCACTCAACTCTTCTACTAAACCTGTAATTTCTGAAATATCCACATCGGGAAGTCGGTATCCTAATCCTACCGTTCTGAATTTTAGACCAGGCACCACTTCTTCAGGTTTGGTCATTAAGGTATAAATATCGTCTACCACTTTTCGCACTTTTTTATCGGTTTCATCGCGTGGCATTGGAATATCAATTTTTAATTCAGAACGAATGGTTCCAGGGTCAGATCCAAAAATTAAAATGCGATCCGCTAATAATGCAGCTTCCTCAATATTATGCGTCACAATTAAAATGGCTTTAATATTTGTTTTTTCTTGTTTCCACAACCTCAATAGATCATTACGTAAATTATCGGCTGTTAATACATCGAGTGCTGAAAAAGGTTCGTCCATCAACAGAATATCGGGATTGACGACAATCGCACGAGCAAATCCTACACGCTGACGCATTCCACCTGACAACTCTTTGGGGTATGCAGATTCAAATCCATCCAAACCAATAATATCAATGGCATCCAAAGCCCGTGCACGCCGATCAGAACGAGAAACTCCTTGAGCTTCTAACCCTAATTCTACATTTTGTAAAACTGTGAGCCAGGGAAGTAAAGCAAAGTTTTGAAACACCATGCTCAAACCTTTTACAGGACCATACACAGGCTGCTTTTTGTAATTAACCGTACCCGCATTTGGCTCCACTAGCCCCGCAATAATTCTCAATAAAGTGGATTTACCTGAACCTGATTTTCCTAATAGGGCAACTATTTCCCCAGGATAAAGACTGAGATTAACGTCTGATAATACCAATAATTCTTTGCGATCGCTTTTAAGAAAGGATTTCTTAATGCCGATGACTTCCATCAAAGGAGTTTTTTCTACATTTGCAGTGTTCATACTATTTATCCAAAAGGAAACGTTTCTGTGTCATATTGTAAAGCGGTTGCCAAATGATACGATTAATTAAGACAACATACAAACACATCACAGCTATTCCAAGGGTTAATCGTGGAAAATCCCGCAATTCATAGAACTGAGAAATATAAGCACCCAATCCTGTTGCATGGATTTTTGTTCCACCCCAATTGACCGTTTCAGCAACGATACTCGCATTCCAGGCACCACCTGCTGCAGTGATTGCTCCGGTAATATAATAAGGAAATATGCCTGGTAAAATAAATCGTTTCCACCATAACCAACCCTTCACCTGAAAATTTTGTGTGACTTGTTTTAAATTTTTAGGAAGCGCCATGGTTCCCACAATAATATTAAACAAAATATACCACTGCGTTCCGAGTACAATTAAGGGAGAGGTCCATATGTCTGGATTAAGATTATAATTGACGATGATTATCACTACCAAAGGGAATAATAAATATGCTGGAAATGCTGCTAAAAATTGAATAATGGGTTGAATATATCGCGTTAACCGAGGCCGTAATCCGATCCAAACACCTACCGGTACCCAAATCAATGAACTTAAGAAAATTAATACCATCACTCGCAGGCCTGTCACCATCCCCAAAAAAGTGACATGCCCTACTTCCTTAAGTTCGATATTTTGAAAAAGAAACCAGCTCACCATAATAAAGGTACTAATTAATAACACTGCAAAAAACACACCCAAACTAATCAATAAAAACTGCTGCCAAAAACTTCTTTTTCCTAAAGTTTCTAAGTGAGTTCGACGAGTAAAAATAGGAAGTTGAATAAAACTCTCCCAAAGCCATTCAATAATATCCTTGGATCGACGAAATATTTTTGTGTGTTGAAATAAGCTAGTAATCCATGCCTGATTTTCTTCATCATCTAAATTTTCTTCAGATTTGAAACGATCAATCCAGCTGTTCAGTGGACGAAAGAGTAATTGGTCATAAGCCAAAATCACGAAAAACATCGCTAAAATAGCATAAAAAACGGCATGTAAATCAGATTGGGGTAAGGCCATCCCGATATAAGATCCTATGCCTGGCAATGTAATTTTATAATCGACAGTAGTAATTGCTTCTGCAGCAACTACAAAAAACCAACTTGCCGACATAGACATCATTGCATTCCAAATTAATCCCGGCATTGCAAAAGGCACTTCCAGTCGCCAAAAATTTTGCCAAGGTGTGAGCTGTAACATTGCTGTGGCTTCCCTTAGTTCGTAGGGAACTGAGCGACAACTTTGATAAAAACTGAACACCATATTCCACACTTGAGAAGTAAATATCGCAAAAATTGCCGCAGCCTCAGGGCCCAATAAACTTCCGGGAAAAAGCGCCAAAAAAGGAACGATCGCGATCGATAAAAAACCCAATACCGGAACGGATTGCAGAACATCAATCAAGGGAATAATAATTCGCTCAGCTCTTGTACTTTTTGCTGCCCAGGTCCCAAAAATAAAGGTAAAAATCACTGAACACCCTAAAGCAATCAGCATCCGCAAAACACTTCGAAGGGCATAATAGGGCAAATAGCTAGGGTCTAAGGAAATTGGAGTGGGCTCACCCAATTGATAACTCACCGTCATATCATGGGCCGCAAAACCAATCAAAACCAACAAACCAATCACCAAAATTAGGGCAATGCCATCCCAATAGTTCGGCAACGACCAAGAAGTGACCTCGTTTTTTGCAAAGGTTTTGTCGTGATGCCTTGGCATAAAAGCCCCCTTGGAAAATATTCTTAATATTATGCCTTAAAGCCTCACTTTTGTCATGATTTCATCATACCGAAGGGAAAATGGTCCCCACTTTCCCTTCGGCTTCTTTACTATATTATACTTTTCCAGGGCTTGGATCTTGCGCATTTTGGCTTTGCGTTAATGCTCTCCTTTGTTGGATTATCAAACCCGCCATACCTTTGTCGGTTTTTTGCGTTCCTTCGGCATTTTCTTTATCTTTTGATCCATCTTTAGCCTCAGTAATAGCTGCCTTTTTAAGCGCATGCTCTTTATTCATCATTTCTTTTTTGAGTTCAAACTCTTGCTGCTTTGCTAGCACCGTCAATTGGTGAGCTTGGTCAATCTCTAGTTTCTTGAGTGCCTGATCGTTATCCTTCCTTAATTTATCTAATTCATGTTCGTATTTGGCGTCTGTCATGTGATCTTGATGATAAGAGGTGATCATCTCACCATCTAATTCACTCTCATTATTTTCTATTTTTACAAATAATTCCTTTGCCTTTTTGATACCATGAATCATAGCGCTAAAAAAAGTGTCGATAGGTATATCTCTCTTTATTATTCTAGTTATTTTTGCATGCAATTGTCTAAATGCCTCTGAAGGTCTAAAAAGTTTAGCGGTCAAAAAATAGTCCATCAGCACCACAGCATAATCACTATCTTTGGCTTTCATATGCTTAAAAATGGCTTTGGCCTTATCTATTTGATTCGCACCATTTTTCAAACCCTCTTTTAGTTCGAGAGTTTTATCTCCATATGCACTTCTAAGGAACTGAAGTGGCTTGCTCTTTTTGTATCGATCGTGTAACTGATTAATTTCATCAAGACGAGTCTGATCAAATTCAACATAGTCTTTGTTAATCAGCGTTAAAAACTCATTCAGCAATTCTTCAGTATAATTGCTCGCTTCCATAATCTTCTGAATTTGTGGGGCTGGATGTTCTCGAACTCCCTCATATAATGTTCCGAAAAAACCAGGCGCCGCTTCTAACCATTTATTCAAAAAAAGATCATTGGTGAGCTTATTTCCCTCTGAAAGAAGCGCTAATACATCTTTTGCTATCATGATAACCCCCTAGCCTATTAAGGCCTCTTAATTGATTACGACAACCTCAGTGTCAGGTTATCAAAATAGCGGGCATTTCGTTACTAGGAAAAATACTAGGATGATGTCTTACTCAGTGTATCCATGAATTTTACTGAGTAATTGAAGTATGTGCCTACAATGGTACTTTCTTTTAATATTGGCTAAATGAAATTCAATGGTTTTTATAGATACTTTCATCTCATTAGCAATTTGCTTGGGTACTTTCCCTTTCAGTAAATAAGCCAAACATATTTGCTCAGTGGCCGTCAGTTTAATTGTATTTTTATCATCTACAGGAGATGATGCAGGCTCAGAATTAACACCCATGAGATTCATGTTAAATTCTTTTTTAATAATATCTTCAATGGCTTTTCGGCGAGTTTGCTCAGCTTTAACTTCAACATCAAGACCGGCAACCAACTCAAACCACAATCTTTCGGGTATCTCATCGGCAAAACCCATTTTACCTACTTTTTGAATTTGATTATCCACCAGCAGAAAATGTTGATCTTTAATATACGCAATCGATCCGTCTGGTTTTTGAATACGATATAAATTAAGTCCAGAAGTATTTTTCCTGCGAGGAGAATCATCCCAAGACAGAACTGTCTGATTGAAGGAATCAGGATTTTGATACAATTCAGAAGTAGGACGATCCCAAATTTGTGCATAGTGATCACTGACATAGATCTGCTTTGTATTGTTAGCATTCCGAATCCAACAAACCGTGGTAGAAAGATCATCGGCCAAGTTTAAAATACTGTTCAAGCGCTGAATTGATATGGTATTCATTCTTAAATCCCCCATCTACAGGATCTAGACATATTGTACCATAAAGCGCGTAGTCTGAGAATTATGAAAACCACATATTTAAAAGTGAAGTCACTTCATCCAATCCGGTTTTGTCGTGTGAAGAAAATAATTGTACGCTCACTGTATTAAACTGTTCCAATGCTTTTCGAACTTCCATCAAAGTATTCATGGCTTCGCCACGATTTAATTTATCGGATTTGGTTAAGAGTATATGCAAGGGAACTTCCGCTTCAGCAGACCAAACTATCAGTTGTTGATCAGAATCTTTGAGCGGATGACGAATGTCCATAATCAGCACCAAGCCTTTTAAGCATTCTCGTTGTTCCAAATACGCTGCCAGTGTTTTTTGCCAACGTTCTTTGACGGCTAAAGGCACTTTTGCATAACCATATCCCGGCAAGTCGACTAACCGCCGATCATCATCCAAAGAAAAAAAGTTAATCATTTGAGTGCGACCAGGGGTTTTACTGGTTCTGGCTAAGCCTTTAATACCTGTAATGGTGTTCATCGCACTGGATTTACCGGCATTGGATCGGCCTATAAATCCAATTTCGATGCCTATATCAGGCGGTAATTCTTCTAAGGTAGGCGCACTCAATAAAAAGGTCACCCCACCATAATTGAAAGTTGTCATTTCTAACCTATGTTTTCTGTTTCGTTGAGCTTGCAGATATTCGAGGGTTTAATTCACCTTTAGCATAACGATTATGCATGTTTTCCAATGAAATCACTTTAATTTTGCTAGCATGTCCTGAAGTTCCAAATGCCTCATAACGAGCCACACAAATTTCATACATCGCTTTTTTAGCAGCACCCAAATATTTTCGCGGATCAAATGCAGATTTATTTTGTGCCAAATATTTTCGAATCGCACCGGTGGATGCTAAACGAAGATCCGTATCAATATTCACTTTACGAACACCGTGTTTAATACCTTCTTGAATTTCTTTGACCGGCACACCATAAGTTTCTGGAATTTCTCCACCGAACTCATTAATCACTTCCAGCCACTCTTGTGGAACTGAAGAAGATCCATGCATCACCAAATGTGTATCAGGTATACGTGCGTTAATTTCTTTGATTCTACTGATCGCTAAAACATCGCCCGTTGGAGGTCGTTTAAATTTATAAGCACCGTGACTCGTACCAATCGCAATCGCCAAAGCATCTACTTTGGTAGCTTTGACAAAATCCGCTGCTTGATCAGGATCTGTGAGTAATTGTGAATGAGAAAGTGCACCTTCTGCTCCTGAGCCATCTTCATCCGCTGCCAACATGGTTTCTAATGAACCTAAGCAGCCTAATTCACCCTCAACTGAGACTCCACAAGCATGAGCCATATCAACTGCCCTACGGGTGGTCTCCACATTATACTCAAAACTGGAGGGGGTCTTCATGTCTTCTAATAAGGAACCATCCATCATCACCGAACTAAAACCCAGCTGGATTGAGCGCTGACAAACATCAGGAGAGGCCCCATGGTCTTGATGCATACAGACAGGAATGTGAGGCCATTCTTCAATAGCCGCCAATATCAAGCTTCGGATAAATGAGGGACCAGCGTACTCTCGGGCACCTGCAGAGGCTTGAACGATAACAGGACTGTTGGTTTTGTCCGCGGCTTCCATGATTGCGCGGATTTGTTCTAGATTATTGACGTTAAAGGCAGGGACACCGAAGCTATTTTCAGCCGCGTAATCCAGCAGCTGTCTCAAACTGATCAAAGCCATATTAATTCCTTCTCTACTCTATATTGCAGATCATTTTACACTTTTTGTGCCAATAGAGAAAGGTGCTTGCCTATTAAGGCCTGTTTTCTAACTGTTTTTCAGGTTTTTGCCCTTAATATAACTAAAAATCAGGTCGTAAACCTAGTCTATAGGATGCTACTGTATTTGCGTATGGATCATCACAATCAGTCTGACCATTTTAGCGTCTGACGGAAAAATAGTCAGACCCATATCTTGACCATTTTTCCGTCAGACGCCATCGCCTTACTCAGAGTATATTGACACTCATGACTGGTGACTACTTTTACTAATCGTTTTTCAGATCTAACAACTTCACCTCAGATGCTATAATAGTTACTATGGATAAATTACCCTACTTTAGATTACTATCAACCTTGCTGAACAGTGCTTTCAGACCTTTCACTCAATTAAAATGCCCAGAAAACATTGACATTTACTCTGAAACACCAGATAAAGTTGTTAAATTGCACATCAAGAGGATATATACGTGAAATATCGCGGCGATCCAAAACAAAGTGATTCATCTGAGAATGAGTTGTTAATAGAAGGTCAGGATTCCCTTTTACATGAGGCCGTAAAAAATAATGCAACAGATGAAGTCAAAGCCTTACTTGCTAAAAAAATCCCTGGCTTAATTAATCATAAAGGGTATCTCGGGTACTCACCCTTACATATTGCTGTTCGCGAAAATAATACAGAGATGGCCAGATTATTAATAGACAATCATGCAGACATCGATATCCAAGATAATGAAGGAAGTACGCCATTATATATGGCAAGCTATTTTTTGCAGTCTCCAGAAGATGCCTTTAAGTTTGCTTCTGTACTCTTAGATAATCAAGCCAAGGTAAACATCATAAATAATATAACAATGTCTACAGCTTTACACCCGGCTGTAAAGGCGGGTAATTATCAGTTGGCAAAGTTATTAATAGCTCATGGTGCAGATTTAAACATCAAAGATAATAGCGGAAAAACTGTTCTATTTCTTGCTGTAGAACGTGGTGATCTTCCAATGGTCAAGTTATTAATAGATCATGGCGCTGATTTATGCCCCAAAAATCCAAACTTACAAAATCCAATGACCGCTTTAGGTCTTGCAAAATCTGTCAAACCAAAAAACAAAGACATTATTAAATTCTTAGAAGAAAAAATGCAAGCTTCTAAAGCACCTGATGAAAAATCTGAGACTCAAGAAGAACAGCTCTCAACATCAGAAGAACAAGTTAAAACATTGAATTTTTATGATAAGTTGTGTGGAGAAAAATCAGCTGCTGAACTTATTGAATTTATGAACTGGAAAATCCACCCAAAAATTCGTATAAAAGATGTCAAAGCTTTTGCAACCTCAGAAGATTCTGTCATTAAAAAGGGTGATTATAATTTGCTTATTAAACACCCTAATATCAACAGAACCTTATTTAATTTAGGTGTTTATTCTTCAATGCTACCTGAGGGTGCAAAGAAAGATGCGCTGAATACTTTTCTTAAAAAGCTCCGAGGAAAATCCTCTGAACAAGCTGAGGAGCTCATTCAAGCTGCTTTGACAAATCAAACCCTAATTAAAAATACTGGCTTTGGATTTTATAAATTTTTTCACCACCACATCGTCAATCACGAAATGAAGGATCGTTGGGCAAGATCAACTACCGAAGTGCTACTGATAGACCTCTACAATGCCGTGAAAAATCCAGCTGAGCTTGAAGTGGATCACTCACAGGAAGATAGCACTGGGATTTCTCTATAGCCCTCTCCTTGAGACTGCCACTATAGTTCACCCTGGAAATATACTCCAGCATGATAGCTACAACCGCGTGACTAACAAGTTAAGCCTGACACCGGAGAAAAAAATTACTTAATTAGCAATACTAGGATGTAAATAAAAGCAATTAAGCCTAATGCTAAAATTCCTAAGGTGAAAAAACTTTTTGAAAGATTGGCTTTTGAAAAGGCTTCTGGATTTTGTTTTACGCTTCTGTAAACCATCCATAACATTAATGCTGCGCCTATAAAAAATAAAATTGGCATCCAAGACATTATAGATCGCTCCCTACGGTTATAATTTTCATTGCATTAGTACCACCCAATACACCCATATGGTCGCCTTTAGTAATTATCACCAAATCACCTTCATTAACCAAGCCGCGATTTTCGAGTTCTTGGATTGCACGTTTATTCACTTCATCTCGATTTAATTTGGTGACATCAAAATTCACGGGATAAACTCCTCGGAATAAGGTCATTTTTGCCCGCGTTTTTTTCAGTCGACTTAATCCATAAATAGGTATTCCTGAACGAATACGTGACATCCATAGTGGCGTTGCTCCAGATTCAGTTAATGAAACAATGGCCCGGATTTTTAAATGGTTTGCGGTATACATCGTTGCCATGGCAATCGCTTCATCTACTCGTTCAAATTCAGTTTCTAATCGATGTTTTGAGCGTTGTGTGCGTGGTGATTTTTCGGCGCTTTGACAAATTCTCACCATTGCTTGAATGACAAGTTCTGGATGTTTGCCTACAGCCGTTTCTGCCGACAACATCACTGCATCCGTTCCATCCAATACTGCATTTGCGACGTCTGAAACTTCTGCTCGTGTCGGCACGGTTTGCTCAATCATCGATTCCATCATTTGCGTTGCGGTAATCACCGGCTTATCGAGATTTCGTGACATATGAATTATTTGTTTTTGTACGGCTGGGACCTCTGCATCACCAATCTCTATAGCTAAATCACCTCGAGCGACCATCACACCATCCGAAGCTAAAATAATTTCTTCGATATTAGTCACAGCTTCTGTGCGCTCAATTTTAGCGATAATGCTAATATCTGGGCCATTGTGGTGTTTTAATAATGCTCGTGCTTCACGAATATCTTCGGCACTTCTAGGAAAAGAAAGTGCTAAAAAATCAACATCTAAATCAACTGCGGTTTTAATATCTTCTCGATCTTTATCGGTTAATGCCCCTGCTGATAATCCACCACCTCGTCGATTTATACCCTTATTATTGCTTAAAACTCCACCGCAAATAACTCCACAAAAGATTTTGGAGCCCTGCACTTCTTTGACCGTTAACATGATACGACCATCATCTAACATTAATGCATCACCTGTCACCACATCTTTGGGGAGTGACTTATAATCGATTCCTACACAGTCCTTAGTTCCCGCATTATCATCAAATTCTGCATCTAGACAAAACTCATCTCCGGGATTTAAAAATATTTTTCCCTCTTTAAATTTAGCGATACGAATTTTTGGACCCTGTAAATCCCCTAAAATTCCGACTTCTAAACGATGTTTTTTAGCGACTCTTCTTACTGCCTCAACACGTTTAATGACATTTTCAGCTCCTCCGTGAGAAAAATTAACTCGAACCACATCGGTGCCAGCGAGTAACATTTTTTCAAGAATGCTTTCATCATCGGTTGCAGGACCTAAGGTCGCTACAATTTTTGTTCGCTTCATCATATTTTTTTACACTTATCTTCAAGAACTTGAACACCAGGCAGCACTTTTCCTTCTAGCCACTCTAAAAAAGCCCCACCACCCGTAGAAATATAAGAAATCTGATCACTCAATCCAAATTGTTCCAGCGCAGCGATGGTATCTCCACCACCGGCCACTGAAAATGCTTTGCTATTTGCCACTGCTTCTGCAACACGTTTTGTACCTGCAGAAAACTGAGGCCACTCAAATACACCTACAGGTCCATTCCATACCAGGGTCTGTGCTTCTGAAATAATACTCGCATATTGTTCTGCGGTTTTTGGACCTATATCTAAAATCATGTCATCTGAATCCACATCGGTGGTTGCTTTAATCCTTGCTGTGGCGTTTTTATCAAACTCAGAGGCAACAACCACATCTTCTGGAATAGGCACATGAATTTTTTTCATGATTTTCTTGGCCACATCAATTTGATCTTGCTCCACTAAAGATTTTCCTACTGATATTCCCGAGGCAGCAATAAAAGTGTTTGCGATACCACCCCCAACAATCAGAGAATCCACTTTTTGTGACAGCGCTTCTAAGACTTGAACCTTTGTGGAAATTTTTGAACCACCAATAATTGCCACCATGGGTTTTTTAGGTTTGGTTAAAATAAGCGACAAGGCATTAAGCTCTAGATTAAGCAACAAGCCTGCACAAGCTTGTGGTGCAAATTGAGCTACACCTACTGTAGATGCTTCCGCGCGATGTGCCGTAGCAAAGGCATCCATCACAAAAATATCGCATATTCCAGCATAACGTTTGGCAAGCTCTGGTGCATTTGATTTTTCACCCACATTAAATCGCACATTTTCCAGCAAAACAACTTCACCTGATGACACACTTTCTGCTTCATTAATTTTCTGAACGAAACGAACGGGTATATTTAAAAAAGATGATAAACTTTTTGCCACAGGAGCTAAGGATAATTTAGCATCAAAACTGCCTTCCTTAGGCCGACCTAAATGTGACATCACAATAATTTTTGCATTTTGCTGTAATGCCGCTTGAATCGTCGGGATAGCAGCTTCAATACGATTGGTGCTGGTAATATTGCCTTGCTCATCCAGTGGCACATTTAAGTCTTCACGAATTAAAACTCGCTTGTCTCGCAAATTTAAATCGATCATGTTTAATACAGACATAATATTATGCGCTTACCGTTTTAAATTTTTGCACCTTTTTTCCGAACACTATGCTGACATCTAACATTCTATTGGAAAAACCCCACTCATTATCATACCAAGCACAAACCTTCACTAAATTACCACACACACGCGTGAGCGATGGATCAAAAATAGAGGAGGCAGGATTGTGATTATAATCGATGGAAACCAAAGGATCGTGACTATAGTCTAAAACTCCTTTTAATTCCCCTTCAGCGGCTGTTTGAATTATTTTATTGATTTCGTCACTGGTTGCATAACGTGAAGCAGTAAAGGTTAAATCAACAATGGAAACGTTTGGCGTAGGCACACGAATCGCAAAACCATCAAGTTTCCCATCTAAATCTGGAAGTACAAGACCAATAGCAGCTGCTGCACCCGTTTTGGAGGGAATCATAGATAAAGCCGCTGATCGTGCGCGACGAAAATCTTCATGATGAGAGTCTAATAATCGCTGATCATTTGTGTAAGAGTGTATGGTTGTCATTAATCCATTTTCAATGCCAATTTTTTCGTGCAGCGGTTTGACCAAGGGAGCTAAGCAATTTGTAGTACATGAGGCGTTAGAAATAATCACATCCTCGTTTTTTAAAGTGTCATGATTAACACCATATACGATAGTGGCGTCGACGTCTTTTCCTGCAGGTGCTGAAATAATGACTTTTTTTGCGCCTGCTTTAATATGCCCCATTGATTTTTCTTTACTAGCAAAATGTCCTGTACATTCCAGAACAATATCCACACCTAAGGTTCCCCACGGTAAATTTTCTAATGCACGCTCTTGAGTAATTAGAATTCTATCACCGTTGACAACTAAAAAATTGTCTTTAATGTGAACCTCACCTGAAAATCGACCGTGTGTACTGTCGTATTTAAATAAATATTCGTTAGTCGCTAAATCAGCAAGATCATTAATTGCTACAATCTGAATGTTTTTGCGAAAGCCATTTTCATAAAGTGCACGCAAAATATTACGACCAATTCGTCCAAAACCATTAATTGCTATTTTAATTGTCATGCATTTTCTCCCAAAGTAATTCTTTCTTTAACGGCATCAACGATGGCGTCGACGCTAACTCCTAATTCCGCATAAACTTGTTTATACGGCGCAGAATATCCAAAACGATCTATACCAACGACTTTACCATCAAAACCCACATATTTATACCAATACCCTGTTGAGCCTGCTTCAATGGCAACACGGTTTTTCATGGCAGAGGGAAGCACGGATTCTCTATAATTATCAGGTTGTTGATCAAATAGTGAGGTACATGGCATAGACACTACCCGCACTCCAATACCTTCCTTATTTAAGATATTCGCTGCATCAATGGCCATAGCAACTTCAGAACCTGTAGCTATAATTATTGCCTCAAGCGCACCTTTAGCTTCTTGTAAAATATATGCACCACGAGAAATTAATTCTACCGTTTTCGCATCGCGTGATTGATGTACCACATTTTGTCGTGTCAATAATAGTGCAGTAGGACCATTACACTCTACGGCAGATTGCCAAGCCACTGCAGTTTCAGTGGTGTCGCATGGTCGCCACACTTGTAAACCGGGTGTAAGTCTTAACATATTTGCATGTTCAATCGGTTGGTGAGTAGGGCCATCTTCACCTAATCCAATGGAATCATGACTTAAAACAAAAATGGATTTTGCTTTCATCATCGCCGCCAATCTGACTGCATTACGTCCATAATCCACAAAGGTGAGAAAAGTTCCTCCATAAGGAATAAATCCCCCATGAATCGCAATACCATTCATAATGGCGAACATACCAAATTCACGCACGCCGTAATGTATATAATTTCCGTGAGCATCTTTTTGTCGTATTACTTCTGACCCCGACCACCACGTCAAGTTAGATCCCGTTAAATCTGCAGAACCTCCTAAAAGCTCTGATAATTTAGGACCAAAACTTTCCAGACAGTCCATCGATGCTTTTCGAGTTGCCATGGTTGCGGATTTTTTCTGACACTCATGAACAAATTCAGCGGCATCCGCTTTCCATGTTGATGGTAATTGTCCATTCACTCGACGTAAAAATTCTGCTGCTAAACTTGGAAATTCTTTTTGATAAGCCGCAAAATCTTCTTGCCATGAAAGCTCTAATTCTTTTCCTTTTTTTACAGTATTCCAAGCTTGATAAATATCATCTGGAATTTCAAAGGGCGGATAAGGCCAGCCAATATTAACTCGTGTTGCAGCTATCTCTTCTGCACCTAATGGTGAACCATGCGCCTTATGACTACCCCCTAAATTCGGTGCGCCATAAGCGATTTCTGTTTTACAACAAATCAGCGTAGGTTGTTCGGTATTTTCTTGAGCTTTTATAATCGCCTCTTTGATGGCTTCCGCATCTTGACCATCAACATCTTCAATAACCTGCCAACCATAGGCTTCAAATCGTAAGGGAGTGTCATCACTGAACCAAGCGCCCACTTTTCCATCAATAGAGATGCCATTGTCATCATAAAAAACGATGAGTTTCCCTAAGCCCAAGGTTCCTGCTAATGAACTTGCTTCATGTGATATCCCTTCCATTAAACATCCATCACCCGCGAAAACATAGGTGTAGTGATCCACGATGCTATATCCATCTCGGTTAAACTGAGCGCCCAAGGTCTTTTCAGCAATCGCCATTCCTACACCATTGGCCAAACCTTGCCCTAATGGACCTGTAGTCGTTTCAACTCCGGGTGTGTCCCCATGTTCTGGGTGACCTGGCGTCTTGGAGTGTAGTTGTCTGAAATTTTTGATATCTTCGATACTTAAGTCATAACCGGTTAAATGCAATAACGCATATTGCAACATACACCCATGACCATTAGACAAGATAAATCGATCTCGATTAAACCATTGTGGGTTCTTAGGGTTGTGTTGTAGAAATTCGTTCCACAGTACTTCAGCTATATCCGCCATACCCATTGGCATCCCGGGGTGGCCTGAGTCAGCTTTTTGAACAGCATCCATCGAAAGTGCGCGTATAGCATTGGCAAGGTCTTTTCGGCTTGGCATAGTATTCTCCAGAAGTAGAATAGCTATTCTCACCTATTCCTTTACTAAAGCGCAAGGCTCCACTGAGCCTCGTTTATCACCTCGTTGCATGCTATGATTATATAAAACTAACTCTATAAGAAGAGGCTAAAATGTGTGGGATTGTTGGTGCATTAGCTAAACGAGATATCGCCCCTTTGTTATTAGAAGGGTTGAAGCGACTTGAATACCGCGGATATGATTCTGCGGGTATAGCGGTTTTGAACCCTGAACATAACTTTATCCAGCGCATTAGAACCGAAGGCAAGGTGGCCGAATTACAAGCTGCCCTCAACAAAACTACCTCGCCTGGCTTTTTAGGTATCGCTCATACCCGCTGGGCAACCCATGGAAAACCTTCTGAATCTAATGCTCATCCTCATCTCTCTTATGACAATTTAGCGATCGTGCACAATGGTATTATCGAAAATCATGATGAACTACGGCACGAACTTAAAACTGAGGGTTATGAATTTTATTCTGAAACCGATACTGAAGTCGCTGTGCATTTTATTCATAAATTTTTAGAAGAAGGATATGATTTAATTACTGCTACACAAAAAGCACGCGAAAGATTAAAAGGCGCTTTTGCTTTTGGCATAATTTCTAAAGATTTTCCGGATCAACTGGTTGCTGTACGTCATGGCAGTCCCTTAGTGATAGGTATCGGTAAAGACGAAAACTTTATTGCCTCTGATGTTGTGGCATTATTGCCCGTCGCAAAACATTTTATTTATTTAGAAGATGGCGATACTGCGACAATCACGCTCGGTGACATTCAAATTTTTGGCAAAGACTCCAAAAAAGTTGAGCGGCAAATTCATGCTATAGAAATGTCGTCTGAAAATATCGACAAAGGTGCTTATCGTCACTACATGCAAAAAGAAATTCATGAACAACCTAGAGCAATTCGTGACACCCTCGAAAGCCGGCTTGGTGAAGCACATGTGTTGGATGGTATTTTTGGCGTCAATGCTCGGGATATTTTTCAACATACGGATACGATACATATAATCGCTTGTGGGACGAGTTATCATTCTGGACTTGTGGCCAAACATTGGATAGAAAATTTAACTCGCATTCCTACACACGTTGAAATTGCCAGCGAATTTCGTTATCGAAACCCAATCGTTGGAAAAAATACTTTGTTTGTAAGTATTTCACAATCAGGCGAAACAGCAGATACACTGGCTGCACTTCGACAAGCAAAAAACATGGGCTATCTCGCTCGCTTAGGAATTTGTAATGTGGCCGAAAGTTCATTGGTACGAGAATCGGATCTGGTATTTATGACACACGCCGGAATCGAAATTGGTGTTGCTTCAACCAAAGCATTTACTACACAATTAACGTGTTTATTGTTATTAGCCTTAAGTCTCTCTGAAACACAAAAAAAATCGCAAAAAGAAGCCTCCACTATCACTAAACAACTCAAGCAACTTCCCGCACTTATAGAGAAGGTGTTAAATTTAGATATAGAAATTCGTGGACTAGCAAAACGTTTTTCCAAAAAAGAAAATTGTTTATTTTTAGGTCGTGGAGCCATGTTGCCCATCGCTATGGAAGGTGCCTTAAAATTAAAAGAAATTTCTTACATTCATGCCGAAGCTTATCCTGCGGGTGAATTAAAACACGGACCCTTGGCGCTCGTAGACCAACACATGCCTATCGTAGCTCTAGCACCCAATGATGAACTTATCGATAAATTATTATCCAACTTGAGTGAGGTACAAGCACGTGAAGGGGAATTAATCGTTTTTGCTGATGAAAGTATCAACTCAACACAACTGAAAGATGCCACCGTAATAAAACTACCTTACATCCCTCACAGCCTTGCACCCATTGTTTACACGATTCCTTTGCAGTTACTGGCCTATCATGTTGCCGTTCTTAAAGGTACTGATGTTGATCAACCGAGAAATCTAGCTAAATCTGTTACGGTTGAATAAATCGTTCTTTATTCGTCCATCTTAAACCCTTCTACGTAGAACCACCTTTATCTATATTATGATCGGATGATTCTTTATCAATATAGGGTGGTGAAGATACTAATCCACTCCCCACAAATGTTTTTACTGCAGAAAAACGCGGAGATACGGGTGGTGGTGTAGAGGAGGTGCGCCTTTGCGGCGATTTCCCGAATGGGGGAAGTATTGAAGGCGAGTCCGGCCTTGGCAATCCTTGTTTTCTTGGGCTTTTTGGCGTGCTTGGCGGTGAAGATCGAGGACTTATCGCAGAAGAAGAACCATGAGGTTGAGCTAAATTTAATTTTTGAAGTTGCCTTTGCATTTTTAGATCATAGGATAAACTGTGGGGTATAGAAGCACCATGTCGTAGATTATTTTGACATGTTCGATAATTAACATTAGGTTCAGCGAACAATGCATTATGAATAGGTCCAATAAAAGTCTCTAATGTACTTCTGGCATTTTCCATCGTTCTGATAATTCTTAATTTCTGTGTATCAATTATTCTACGAGGATCTATTGCTTGTTTTAAATTATGCATTTTACAGAGTATTTGGTGAAATTCAGTCCATTGCGTTATTGAAGTTCTTAATGAAGCATCATAATCAAATGCAACTTCTACTCGATCTAAAAGGGATTGACTGGTTGTATTGGGATTCGGAACCTTGTGCTGTATAAACACTCCACGAAGTTCTTCATATACCTCATCACCACTAAACCATAGATTAAGCTCATACATGAGTCTATTAACACCATTTACGGTTTCTAATACTCTTGGGCTTCTTATTTGATTTCTAGATGATATAACTCGAAGAAGGCGAAGTGTAAAATTTCTATCACATAATTGTTCTTTTAAATTTTTAATATCTCCAATGATTTCAACTGGAAGAATATCTTGATGCAATACTCCCTCTTGATCTCTAACACAATAATTTCCATCTTGGGATATGTAAATCGTACTTTCTTTTGCATTAGCAACATTATTTTCTAACTCGGTCATTAAGCAGTAGTAAAATCGTTCACCAAAACTTTCGAATTGTCTTAGCAATGGTAATTTATTTGAAATAAAAAAACAGTCTCTTTTTATAATACTTCTCAAATCATCTAACAGAGAAATTATACATCTGGCTAAATTTAATGTGAATTGTATGCCTTCAAGCTTTAAGTCAAAATCAACACTATTGAAACTTACAAACTTAATAAGTACTTGTACAAAGTCTTCTAAAGCGGACTTATATGAGCATGGTAGCCCAGATTTAATACCGGGTTCTTTATAACCGACGAGATGTACAAGTATTTCACTGTCATCAGCACCAAGCAATTCATTCAAGCTTTGTGCATCTTCAGGATCAGCAAAACAGATTTTATCCCGCTTGACTGATTTATAGTGAATTTTTGTTTCTAAAAAGATCTCTCTTTCCTTTTTATCAGAAAAATCATATTGTTCTTTTAATGCGGGAATATACGTATAAGTTTTATACAGTTCATGTTCTTTTGAGTTAAGTAGTTCAAAAAGAATTGAACAGCGGCGCTCTTCTTCTTTTTCAGAAAATGCGGTTTGCGGGTGAAGTTCATTACGTATCACACTTGTATTTATGGAAAATAAGGTATGAAAATATTCCAATAGTTCATCATTAAACCAATTTATTACCGGTTTTATGAAGCCACACAGCATTATCATTGACTCACACATCTGAAGGACTTTGGACTCAATCGCATATTGATCATCTGTAGTCAAATCCCTTTGAACTGGGCGATTAGCTAATCGACTTTCTAAACTTTGATATACTCTTCTCAACGCAGGTGTTTCTAAAGAAATTTCCATTTGGGACAACTCCCAGATTAAAACTTGCTCAGATGCCTTGATAACTTCTTCATCAATATATCTGTTTTGATCTTCAACACTAGGATTATCAAGCCCTCTTTTTATTAATTGCTGAGGCAGTTCTTCCTCTATATCTTTAAAATGTCTAGACCGAATATTTACCATTTCTTCAACCACATTCTCTACTTCGATATTTCTTAGATATTCAAAAAGGATTCGATCACAAGATACGGGGTAATAAACCATCCTTTCCTTTTTTCTTGCCTTTTCACTTTCTAAACTTGACCATTCTTCAAAAGCCTCACAAATCGTATCGAGTGTTGATGTCAAAACTAACAGTATTTCCACACAAATAGGCCCTCTTGAACTTTTATGCTCAACATCTTTTTGTATGATATTTGTAGATAAATAAATCCTATTAAAAATATGATGATCACTGCATTCACTAACTACTAGTGAAAGAATATCTGCTATTTCTTTACTGATAAGTTCTCCTATAGGATTAATCAGTAATAATTGATTTTTAAAAATCACGCCTACAATATAATTTTTTTCACTTTCTAAGTTGTCTGACTCTGGCATAATAAATATTGCTGGAATGCTGAATTGATTGGATAAGCAATTTAAGTGATATAATTGTTTAATAAATAAATCTTGTTTTACCGATCTAACTACATATCTCAGACAATCTGATAAAGGGTATACATGCACAAGATGAACTACAGTATTAAAACCATATGCTTTATGATAATTTTTTAACCCATTAACAATAAATTCTTCCGACGCTTTGTTTCTTTGCTCTCCTACAGGGCTTGGATCAGCATCAAAGCCCAAATCACATAACATTCTCGAAATTTCTTCACCAAAATCACCATCGGTATCATAGAAATCTTTGCTAGCATCAGCAGTATGGGATTTCAAACGTTGTTGTAATAATAAAAAATTAGGGTGTTTTTCAAGAGATTCTTCATTTATTTCGCCATTAACTATACATCTCACCAATACTTGCTCGGGTGCATTCAAAATTTTATCCATAAGATATTGATTTTGTATTTCTATACTAGGTTGATCACCGTTTTCAGCACCCTTCAATCTCAGACTTGGCATTGTTTCCAGTTCTTTATAATGAAAACCACGGATATTTTTCATTAGCTCTGAAATCCCATCTTCTTTCGGGATTTTTAACATGTCTGATTTGACTATGCCTCGAGTATCAACCTCAATACACATCTCATCGCTTTTTTCACCGTCGCTCTCAATTGCCAATCTGGACCAACTCTCAAACTCAGATATGAGCCTTTGAAGGTCAGCAGACAATGCCCTTACTAGCTCGACACAGAGTGGTCCACTTTCATTGATATTATCAAAACCAGATAGCACATCATTTGTAGAAAAAAAATGTCTTCGAAAAAAACACTCTGATTTCGAAATTTCAAATATTGCACTAAGCAAGTCATGAAAAGCATCACTGATTTCATCTCCAGTAGGATTAATAACTAATAATTGAGATTGATATATCACACCTACAAAATAATCTGTGCAACTAAGCTCCGAATATTGTGGACATATAAAGATGGCAGGACAATTTAATTGGGCTGATAAAATATTTAAGGACCATATCTCAGAAATGTAAGCATCTGATGATTCATCTGTGTTTAATACACATTTAAGACAATGAGAAACATCTTGTAAATGAAGGAGAAAGATTAAGGTGGAATTATCGTAAGCATTTTTCAAATTACTGAGATCTTTTCCTTCAAAATTGTCAGCAGCCTTGTTTTTTGGTTCCTGCATAATTCCTCCAATAATTCATAAGAACATCCGAGATAATTTAGTAGATCGTAACAATTCCCATAGCTTGGAATTGTAATAGAATATCAACATAGATTATTAATTACAAATTATCGTAAATCACTCAGTGAATTTCACTGATATAGCCCTGAAAGTCTCTCAGGTGCCTTTACAATATGAGCTGATAGTCTATTATTGACAAAAACGCCAATAAGCTAAACTTAATATACATAGACTATAATTACAAAGAGAACCATACAAAAGGTTAAACATGCATACTAAACTATTACAAGTCGATAAAAATAGCCGCAAAGTGATGGGAGAAGCCATCGCTTCCTACGCGAATACTGCAGATACGTCTAAAAAAGATGCTTTAGTAGACTTTGCACGAGGTGGATTTTTTGTTCATGGTCAAGGAGTCGAGCAGTTTGGTCCACAGGGATCCCCTGAAGCGCAAGCAAATGCTGAAAAGGCTCTTAATGGAGATAAAGGATATGCTGGTGATAACCAGGTTCTCGGTGAAAAACTTACACAAGCGGGTGGCCAGTCATTAACTGGTTATTTTGAAGAATTGCTGTGGAATATCGTCCCTGATAATGTCAACATTTCAGATATACAACAAATAAGCATCGAAAAAGATATTCAAACACATTATCTAACCGACAAAAATGGCAATAAATATGTACAAGTTTATATGGGCGTCAAAGAAATAAGAATTCATTATGCTGATGGTTCGAATAATAAATATTCTCTTGCTTCAGATGGCAATTTGATGATGGACTCCGAGATTGAACCAACAAGATATATGGCTGAACTTAGCACAACCATGAAATTAGAAACTCAGGATCAAGATTTAAAGTTTGAGGTTGAAAAACTCGAGATCAGACTCAATCATGAAAAATTAATATTCAATAACAAAACCTGCCTGACAGTCGTCAAAAATAATAATATCCTCGATGATAAATCACATACAAAAGTCACTTATAAAAATCAATACTTGCCAACCATCCTAACAGGTGTAATAACAGGTTTAATTGCCGCAACGGGAGTAGGGATTCTAGCCATTGCAGCTTATGCCGTTTTGAATGGGGGTCCGAAAAAAGCATTCAATAAAATCTCCTCATGGATAGATAATTTTATGTCCAGAAATGAAAATAAATCTTCTTTAGCAGAACAATTTAAAGCAGACTTAATACAAAAAATGCCTGAGGTATATACTCAACATTCCGATATAGTTGATAAAGTTGACCATTTAATCAACTTAAGTGAAGAATCTCAAGCTGGAGACAGAAAGTCCGTGAGCGGTCTGGGCAAAAGCTCTTGGAATTTCATGCGCCAAGAGCTTAAACAAGGCAAACCAGATCAAGAAGGCACAATTGAAAGCGAATCAAATTCAGACAAAGATCTCGACCTAGAGGAAGAAGAGCTTGCAAAAGAAGGTGCTTTAGCACCCGACCAACAAAAAAGTGCAGTTAAGGAAAAGCCAGAGAAGCTTAGCCTTGATGAGCTCGACCAGCATTTGCCTGACCCTAGTGAAGATGCGGAAGACAGTGAAGAACCCACCAAAGATTAATCATCAATGTGCTTCATCCCAATTATTTCCCACACCTAAACCCACCTCTAGAGGAACCTCAAGTTTCATAGCACTTTCCATAATTTCTTTGACGCCTTTTTTTAAGGTCTCAACATCTTTCTCAAGCACTTCAAACACCAATTCATCATGCACTTGCATAATCATCTTAGCATCTAATTTTTTTTCTTCGATCCAGGCCTCAACGCGAATCATTGCTATTTTCATTAAATCAGCTGAAGTACCTTGCATTGGTGCGTTAATCGCAGTACGTTCTGCTGCTTTTTGTCGCACCATATTGCTAGTATTAATATCTGGCAAATACAAGCGTCGACCTAAAATGGTTTCAACATACCCCATTTCATGCGCATGCTTTCGAGTGTTGTCCATATATATTTTAATACCCGGATAACGCTCAAAATATAAATCCATGTATTCTTGGGCAACGTTGCGTTTAACCCCAATTTGTTGGGCCAAACCATAGGATGACATTCCGTAAATTAATCCATAATTAATGGCTTTTGCGGCTCTTCTCTGATCCGGTGTGACATCTTCAGGTTTAACACCAAACACTTCACTTGCTGTGGAACGATGCACATCATGGTCCGCTAAAAACGCTTTTCTCAGATTTTTATCGCCCGATAAATGAGCCATGATGCGCATTTCTATTTGAGAATAATCTGCTGATACTAGTTTATAGCCTTGTGGCGCAATAAATGCTTGCCGTATGCGCCTGCCTTCTTCGGATCTGATGGGAATATTTTGTAAATTAGGGTCTGTTGATGATAAGCGTCCCGTCGTTGTCACCGCTTGATTATAAGAGGTATGAACTCGACCTGATGTTTTATTTATTTGTAGTGGTAATTTATCGGTATAGGTAGATTTTAATTTACTCAAGGTGCGGTGTTCTAAAATTATTTTAGGGAACTCATATTGCAAAGCAAGTTCTTGCAACACCGGCTCTGCTGTAGAAGGCTGACCTGTGGGAGTCTTTTTTAATATGGGTAAATGCAATTTTTGGTAAAATATTTCCTGTAGTTGTTTTGGAGAGCTTAAATTAAATTCTTCACCTGCCAAAATGTAGGCGCTTTCTTCGAGTTTTTTTAATTTTTCTGCAATCTCTCGGCTTTGTTTCTTTAACATGTCCGCATCGATTAAAACACCATTATATTCAATTTTGGCCAAAACGCGCATCAAAGGAATTTCAATGTCCTTCAATATGTTTTGTAAAATTTTATGGTCTTTCATTTTCTTAGACATGGCCTCATGAAGCTGTAAAGTAATATCCGCATCTTGCGCAGCATAATGTGAGGCTGTTTCTATAAGGATTTTATTAAAGGTTAATTGCTTTGCACCCTTCCCAGCAATATCTTCAAACTTTACCGTCATTTTATTTAAATATTTAACAGCAAGACTATCCATATCATGACGAGTGCTTGCACTGTTTAAGACATAAGATTCTAGCATAGTATCTAAAATAGGTGCTTGAATGCTAATTTCGTATTTTGCTAAGACATTAATATCATATTTTAGATTTTGGCCAATAATAGTTTTTTTAGCATCATTCAGCAGTGGTTTTAATTGATTTAGGACCCATTTTCTATCCAGCTGCTTAGGTGCCCCCTCATAATCATGAGCCAAGGGAACATAAGCAGCCTCCCCTGTTTTTACAGAAAATGACAACCCTACGATTTCTGCATAAATAGTATCTAAACTGGTCGTCTCAGTATCAAAGGAAAAATAGGGAGAGGCATTTAATTTTTTAATCCAAGCATCAAACACTTGCTCATCTAATATTGTCTCATAATTCACATCGACTGGTTGTTCTTCTTTAATTAAATTTTTTAGCCAAGTATTAAATTCCAGCTCAGTAAATAAATGTAATAGTGCTTGCTCATCTGGTGTCTTAGGTTTTAATTCATTGATTGATATCTTGAGTGGAAGATCTGTCATGATCGTCACAAGCTCTTTAGACAAAGGAATTTTATCTAAACTTGCCCGTAAATTCTCACCAATTTTCCCACCAATCGCAGCTGATTGAGCAATAATATTGTCCAATGAACCATAGTCTTGCAACCATTTACTGGCTGTTTTTGGACCTACCTTTGGAACTCCAGGAATATTATCGGAGGTATCTCCTACTAAGGCTAAATAATCAATTATTTGACGAGGACTTACCCCAAATTTCTCTACCACACCTGCTTCATCCATGACTACTTCATTCATAGTATTGATGAGTGTAACATGCTCATTGACTAACTGAGCCATATCTTTATCACCCGTGGAAATTAATACGCTTTGGCCTTGTTTTTCGGCTTGTTTGGTTAAGGTACCAATTAAATCATCTGCTTCAATTCCGCTTTCAATAATTAATGGCAGACCCATGGCTTTAATAATATCGTGCAAGGGTTTAATTTGAACTTGCAACTCATCAGGCATGAGGGGCCGATGTGCTTTATATTCTGGGTAAATCTTATGTCGATGCGTTTTTTCTTTTGAATCAAATACAACACCAATAAAATCAGGCTGATAATCATTTATTAATTTTCTGATCATATTGATCACACCATATACTGCACCAGTAGGCTGTCCTTTTGAATTCGTTAATGGCGGCAGTGCATGATATGCACGAAATAAATAAGAAGATCCATCGATAAGAATCACTGGTTTTTTTGTTGTGGTCATTGATTTAATCTTTCCAAAATGAAGGTGCAAAAAGAACTAATACGCTAAATATTTCCAACCTTCCGCCCAGCATCGTCACAATTAATACCCACTTGCTAAATGAATTTATACTTTCAAAATTCAGAGCAACATTTCCCAATCCCACACCACCATTTGGCAAGCAAGCCGCAACAGCTCCGAATGCACTCACACCATCCAACCCCGCAGCCAGCAGCACTAAAACTAATAACACAAATATTACAATAAAAACACCGAGATAACCCCAAATCGCTTGAACAACACGATCTGGCAATACATGTTCACCCATTTTAATTGGGATAACGGCTTTAGGATGAACAAGTTGTTTGATTTCACGAGCGATTTGTTTGCGCAACAACAAGACCCGAATCACTTTAACACCACCCGTGGTCGAGGCCCCACAACCGCCAATAATTCCTAAAATAATGATCAGTAAAGGAACAAAGGTTGGCCATCGTGAAATATCGGCACTCCCTAATCCCGTTGTCGTCATCAAAGAAGTGACATTAAATAATGATTTAATTAAAGACGTTTTGGCATCATAGACGTGATGAAAATATAATGTGAGAGCAACAATGATGACGGCGAACAACATAATATAAATATAGGTACGAAACTCAATATCTTGCCAATAAAGACCCAGTTTTCTACGTTTTAAAAAATGATAATGCAAACCGAAATTCGTGCCACCAACAATCATGAAAAAAATCGTAATTAATTCAATGGAGGTGTTATTATAGTGTAAGTAACTTGCATCATGCATAGAAAATCCACCGGTAGAAACGACGCTAAAACTTTCACCAATGGCATTAAACCATGGCATGCCTGCTAAATGAAATGCAATAATACAACAGCACACTAATCCTACATAAATATACCATAAAGCTTTTGCCGTTTCGGCCAAACGTGGTGTCAACTTAGCATCTTTAACAGGTCCTGGTGCTTCAGCACGATATAATGACATACCACCAATACCGAGCATGGGTAAAATGGCGACCGCCAATACAACGATTCCCATACCCCCTAAAAATTGAAGTTGTTGTCGGTAAAATAAAATACTGTGTGGAAGACCATCTAATCCTGATATCACACTCGCACCAGTGGTTGTCAATCCAGAAACCGCCTCAAAAACACCGTCCGTCAAATCGAGATGCAAAGTATTTCCAATCAAAAATGGAATGCAGGCGAAAGTGGATAAGACGGTGTAAAAAAGTACAACAATGAGAAATCCGTCTCGATTCCTCAACTCTTTTTTTCCAGAACGATTAAATAGCCACAACAAAGCACCAGTAAAGAAAGTTAAGAAAAAAGTAATGCCAAACTCCAACACTCCACCATCTTTGAACCACAGAGCAACAGCCAAGGGGGGAAGCATGGCAACACTAAACAGCATCAATAAGACACCAAGGATACGAATGATTGATTTATATTCCATGGTTGAAAAGTATATAACATCTTGAGCAGTGAAGGCTACCCACGTATGATACCAAGTCCTTAGAAGATATTAGGAAGACGGCTTGATTCGAAAAACCCTATTTACCTTACTATTATTAGTGGCCCAACCTATTTATGCCAACTGGGATTCTTTTTGGCAAACCAAATGGTCTGGAGCGCTTTACTATGGGAAAGTGACTAAAAATACGCTCGGCAGTGTTGTTCGTTTTGATTATGACTTGGATGAAGATGCACTTTACTCTTTTGAAGTTGCGCGTTATTTCAAAGATGAGGGCGCTGTGCGACAGTATTGGGGCCCCTGGGTTTATGAGATTGGTCTCGTATTCAATGTGACACTACATAATGATCGATTAGGAACTATCTGGGAATTCGACCCTTATATTACCGGGAAATGGCCTATATTGCCCGAAAATGATTGGGTTAAAGCACGAATTATTATCGGTGAAGGTCTCTCCTGGGTATCTGAAGTCCCCTTTAGGGAACATAGAAACTCTCAGGAACCACAAAAGCTCTTAAACTTTTTGATGTTTGAATTCAGCTTTGCCCCAGCAAAACATCCTGAAATTGAGCTTGTTTATCGAATTCATCACCGCTCAGGTGTTTTCGGTCTTTACCATGCAAATAATAGTGGATCCACTGCCGTGGGTTTAGTGCTGCGATATTATTTTGACTACACTAAGCCAACAAAATGCTCTTGAAAAAGTTTACAAAAAAGTCACTTTAACTGAAAACATTTTTTCTACCGCACTGATTTCTTTTTTGTCAGAAACAAAAAGAATCACATGATCTTGTGATTGAATCACCGTATCATGATGCGGAATAATGACTTCACCATTACGAACCATCGCTCCAATTGTTGTGCCCGGTGGCATTTTTATTTCCTTCATGGTTCGTCCCACAACTTTAGAGGTTTTTCTGTCACCGTGCGCCACAGCTTCGATGGCTTCAGCAGCACCTCGACGAAGTGAATGAACATTGACGACATCTCCACGCCTTATATGCGTCAGAATACTACTGGTTGTTGCAAGCTGAGGAGAAATGGCGACATTTATTTCACCACCTTCAATTAAATCGATATAGGCCAGACGGTTAACCAAGGCAATCACTTGTCGTACACCCATGCGTTTGGCTTGAAGTGCTGCCATAATATTGGCTTCATCATCGGAGGTTACCGCACAAAACACGTCCGTGTTTCCAATATTTTCGCTGAATAATAATTCTTTATCGGTTGACTCAGCACAAATAACGGTGGTGTGTTTTAATTCATGCGCTAAATGTTGACAAGTGTCGCGATTATGATCGATGACCTTTACTTGATAGGTATCTTCAATTTCATGTGCTAATAATCCACCAATATTTCCACCGCCCGCTATCATAATCCGTTTGTAGGCACGATAACTTCGCCCCAAAGCTGCCATGATAATTCTAATATTTTCACTAGCTGCGATAAAAAATACTTCATCACCCACTTCAATGACAGTAGATCCATTTAATGGAATCGAACAACCTTCACGGAAAATGGCAGCTACTCGCGTTTCTACGCCTGCAATATATTGACTTAAATTTTTAAGAGCCTTACCAACTAATAGCCCACCTGCAAGAGGTTTCACACCCACTAATTTCACCTTGTTTTCCGCGAAATTAAGCACTTGTAATGCACCAGGATGATCAATCAATTCTTTAATATAATTCGTCACAATATGCTCAGGGTTGATGAAAACATCAATTGGCACATTTTCGTCTCCAAATAATTCGTGACGAATAAAATAATGTTGTGAACGTATACGTGCAATTTTAAGCGGTGTGTGAAACAAAGAATTACAAACCTGACAAGCGATGATATTGACTTCATCATTATCCGTTACTGCAATAACCATATCAGCGCTATCAGCGCCTGCTTGTCGTAAAATGGCGGGGTAAGAGGCATGACCGGTTATTGTGCGAACATCTAATTTAGTCTGTATATCAACTAGTTGTTCCTCATTAGTGTCAATGATGGTGATGTCATGTTTTTCTTTCGTTAGTATTTCCGCTAACGTAGTTCCAACCTGACCCGCACCTAAGATAATGATTTTCATGGAATCCCTTCTTCCTAGTACCCTTGAAGTTTAGCACATTTCTCTAAATTATTCAGAGCGCAATGTTTCAATGGGATCCAACTGTGCTGCTTTACGCGCAGGATAAAACCCAAAAAATATACCCACCATCGCAGACACAATAAATCCAACCATAGCTGGAAACAGATGCATATGAAATCCCCAACCACTGAAATGCGCAGTAACGAAGGCTACGAGCTCGCCAAGCAACACCCCAAATAAACCACCAAACAGGGTGAGGCTAATCGCTTCGGTTAAAAACATAATTTGAATATCATTTCTTGTTGCGCCCACTGCCATTCTTATTCCAATTTCGCGACGTCTTTCAACCACAGAAACCAACATGATATTCATGACACCAATACCACCCACAATCAGAGCAATACTGCCAATAAAACCGAGCAATAAAGTAAAGGTTTCATTTTGTTTTTTCATGCTTTTTATAATTTCTTGTGGGCTACGAAAAAATATCTTTTTATTGGGATAAAAACGATTAAATTGTTCAGTCAGATTATTTTTAACCTCTTCAATATCTGCATCTTTTTTGAGTTTAAAAACAACATTAGTTAACATAACATATTTGCTTAAAGTGAGTGCGGTTTTTAAGGGAACAATAATAGAATGATTGATATCAACCACAAAAAACATATTGTCTGTTGAACTATTTAGCTTTCCTGCAACCGTAAAATATTGCTTCCCCACCAGAATTTGTGTTCCAATCACATTCAAACCACTATTTGCACTCGCTTCACCCGCAATATTGCTACCCAATACGGCAAAATGAGCCTTATCATCTAAATGCGATATTTCCCGTCCTTCAGAGAGTTTCAACTTAAGGATGGAAAATAATTCATTATCTGCTCCTATGATATTGCCTTGTAAATATTTGCCTTGATAATTAATGGTTGCAAATTCCAAAGCATAAGGCGCAACATTGATAATCCCAGGCGTATTATTCGCTAAAGCTTGTATATGCTCCAAATCAACTTGCTCTTGGCTTTGTCCACTTTTAAGCCTTGAGGTATCATGAAAAGTGATGGCCAGAATATCAGTTCCAAGCTCTTTAAATTGACTCAAGGCATGATCTGTCGCTAAGATCCCACCAGTAATTAAAGCAACAACAGACGCTGTACCTACAAGCACACCCAATATGGCTAAAAAAGAACGTAATTTAGCTGAGAGTAAATTAATCAGAGACTCTTTAATATGTGCGTGTAGTTTCATTCAACCAACACCCCATCTTTGAGCTTAATTATTCGTTGACATCGATCTGCAACATGCTGATCATGGGTTACGATAAGCATCGTTGTTTTTTCATCTCGATTAATTTGACATAACAAATCAAGCACTTCGTCACTGGTTGTTGAGTCAAGCGCTCCTGTTGGCTCATCTGCTAAAATTATTTTAGGATTTCCAACTAAGGCTCTAGCAATAGCAACACGTTGTTGCTGACCGCCTGATAATTCATTGGGTCGATGATGTGTTAAATGACTTAAACCCACCTTTTCTAAAACTGATAAGGCTTTCTTCTTCATCATTTCAGGATTATCTTCGCGATAAATAAGAGGCAAAGATACATTTTGTAAGGCGCTCAAACGTGGCAATAAAAAAAACGACTGAAAGATAAATCCAATATGACGATTCCGCAATTCAGCCAACTGATGACTTTGAAGTGTGTGGATTTCTTGCTGATTTAAGAAATATTCACCTTCACTCGGTTGATCCAGCAATCCAATAATATTCATCAAGGTGGATTTACCAGAACCCGATGGACCCATTAATGCAAGCATCTCTCCATCATTAATAACAATATTAATGCCTTTCAATACTTTATCTTCTTGGCCGGCTAAAAAATAGGATTTATGAATGTTCTTAAGGTTAATCATAAACGACAACCTGCTCCCCATCTTTCAAACCTTCTTTAATAATTACGTCCTGTAAAGTTGTTCGACCTGTTTGCACAGGGCGATTTTCCGTTTTATTGGTTTTGGGATCATATGTCTGAACAAATTGTTTTCCATCTTTTGAGGTAATGGCTTTTAAAGGAACCATCAGCACGGGCTCGCCAACAATATCGACTTCCACTTTTGCACTCATACCAACCCGTATTTTTTTCAACACATCGGGAGATATATTTTCAACTTCAACACGAACAGGAAACATGGCGGCTTCAGAAGAAGATCCTGATCGTTTAGCCTGCACTCCTACTGCCTTTATTTTTCCTTCTAATTTCATATCTTCTATTGCAGAAGAAGTCACAACGGCATTAAGTCCAGCTCTAATTCGATTAATCTCAGCTTCATTAACTTCAAATTCAACACTGATGCCTTGCATATCTCCAATAGACACTAATACCTGGCCTTTTTTTACCTCACTCCCAACAACAATTTCTTTGTCACCTTCTTCTGTGGTAGATGCTGTTTTCACAGGATATAACACTATCCCTGAATGTGTTGAATGCAGTTGAACATTTTCAAACTGTTTTTTAAACAACTTAGTCACTTCAGGAAGGTCTTTTAAGGTTAAATTTGCAATAGAACTGTTTACACCGGGAATCATTTCTATGACTTTTTCTAGCTTAAATTTTGCATCCAAAAAACCCAATTGACTGTTTTCAAATTGACTTTTTTCGTTAGTAAATTCCTGACGAGAAATTATTTGATCACGATAAAGTTCTTTTGCACCTTCAAAGCTTGTTGTATTGTTTAAATAGGTATCTTTGGCTTTCAAATAGCTGGTAATGGCATCATGAAAAGTGGTCTGTAATTTTTCTGAACTGATCGTAACTATGGGCTGCTTGACTTTAACCGCCTGGCCATAATGAAAATTGATTGCTATCACCCTGCCTTCCTCAGGACTGATAATGCTTTCAACTTTTAAAGGTTTAATTTCACCATTGTAAAAAAATCGATCAATGTTGGGCTTCTTTTGCACGGTGACAATTCTCTTCTCCCCATGTTCAGTACTTTTGTTATCCTGCTGACCACAAGATACTAAGAAAAAACACATTACTATTAATATAAGTGATTTCATTGTTTGCCTCTAATCATTTACTTTTAATCCCCAGCGATCAAGTGAGATACCTAAGGACTGTTCAAATTGAGCTAAAGTATTTAAATAATTAATTTGCTGTCCTATCAAATTCAATCGGTTTTGTGTCAAGGTCTGTCGTAAACTAGTTATCTCAAACATAGTTGTACGACCGTGTTTAAATTTCTTTTGAGCTATTTGCAAACTCTCTTCGGAAAAGCGAACACTGTTTTGAGCTAATTTAATTTGTTCACCTTGTGCTTTTAAATCACGAACTGCATTAATGACATCAGTAACTAATCGACGTTTTTGATCTTCAAGTCCAATATTGAATTGTTCTAATCCAATTTTTGCATTTACGAGACCTTGTTTTCTACTTTTATCATCGATAGGAATATCTAACTCCAATCTCACTTCTCGAGAATGTTGATCATTTAATACATCCTGACCAAAGCTGTCTGCGGCTGTGGCAACAGCATCCAAACGCCACCATTGATTATTTTTTTGAACCACTACTTGACGTTCTCGTTGTTTCAAGGAAATTAAAGCTTCTTGATATTCCACATTATTTGCCATAGCAAGCTCTATACTTTTTTGCTGAGTTGGATGAGAAAAACCTTCTATATGTATTTTTCGTTCTATTTCAAGATCAGCATAAGGATCTAAGCCCAGCAAAATTAATAAGGCTTGTTTGTCTCTATCAATAGTGTTTTTATCACGAGTAATGGATAATTGTTGATTCGCAAATTGCGCTTGTTGTTGTGTGAGTTCTGTTGCCGCTGCTTTTCCTGCTTTAATTTTCATTTCAGTGTTTTTTAATGTCACTAAAGAATCATTAAGTGCCAACTCATCAATTTCCAAGGTATTATAATCTTGAACCAATTGGTGATAGGCTTGAATTACACTGGTCAGCGTAAAGATTAATTTATTTTTATAATTGAGCTTATTAATTTTCTCATTATCCTTCGCATCTTCATAATTGGCTAAAACCACCTTAGTCCCAAATCCTCTCAACAAAGGTTGTCGTACTGAAACTGTGGTACCAACAGCGCGATTTCCCACGAAACCCGAATCAGCATCCACAGAAAATTCTGTACCTATAGGTGTTTTATAACTAAGACCCGGAACAGCTCTGTAATTAGAGTTAGCATCAGAGTCCCAATCCGCTCGAAATTCCAGCTTAAATTGTGGTAAAAATTCTCTTTTAGCCACTAACAACGCAAATTTATCGATGGTGCGTTGAAGTTTTGCACTTTGCACACCAGGATTATTTCGCATAGAGAGGGTAATTGCCTCTTGTAGCGTCATTTTGAGTTTTCCGGGAGGTGGCAACGTCTCCGCCATTACCTTGGGCAATAGAATGAATAGCAATATCGGTATAATTTTACGCATAGCAGGTTATTCTAGCACGAATTATACTCAATTACAGTTTTAATATAATCCTCCCCCCTCCGGGGGGAGGTGCCCCAAAGGGGCGGAGGGGGGATATGAGTTTGCAATTACCAAGCTTTCATGCTTGAATAAGACATCAGCGAACACAAGGAAAAGCTTATGAAAATATTAAAAACAATAGGACTAACAGCTATACTTCTTTGGTCTAGCAGTCTCTTTGCTTTTTGTATTACAAATGAACTCAACGAACCCATTCACTGGCGAATACACGGCCCGTCCGCGGTCATTTATTTCGGTAAAATAAATCCACACCAACGATATTGTAAAGGTGTTGATAAGCACGTAAAACTGTATGTTTATTTCAGACGAGCCTATGATATATTAAACCCATTTTTTCCTATGTATCGCGATATCATCTGCCCTGAATTGCTTTACAATGATGTTAACCCCTATGCGAATATAAATGTCAAAGAAAATGGAGCTTTCTATCGTTGTGATACGTGGATGCCAGTTGCTTTGCAATAAAAAATTAACAACTAAACAGAGGAGATAAATCATGAAAAAAATATTATTAGCTCTAAGCCTACTTTACACAAGCAACCTTTTTGCCTTCTGTATCAGTAACGAATTAAATTATGATATTAAATGGATGTGGCAAGATGCTCCCGCTTTTTCTAAAGACGGTGGCAAAGTAAAACCCGGTGAAACTTTTTGTCGAGAAGAACACAAAAAAGACGCCGATCATGCACGCATCATAATGTTTATCCCTCACGGGATACGTGATGTATTTAGCTTTGGACGTGAATATGAATTCGTTTGCCCAAATCTAGTCATCAACCCTAAAACTGCGGACATTCACGTCAGAACGGATGGCCTCAGTTATTTTTGTTCACTCACAACTCACGCATCATAATTAAAGAGGAAAACTCATGTTAAAATCAAAAACACTGCTTTCAGCATTACTACTAACACTTTCATTTAACACTTTCGCATTTTGTGTGCACAATCACACCACAAAACCCATCTTCTTTTCATCAGATCAAGATTGGCTAGGCGAACGAAAAAATGAAATCCTACCCGGCAACAAATACTGCACCAAAGAAGGTGAGTCAGGTTTTGGATACACCATTTTTGATGGCAAAACAGAACAAGACAAAATTATTTGCGGCGCACTGTGGACTAATATTTCTCTTAAAAATATTGATGTAATCACCGCAGGTGAATATCAATCTTGTACCGCTTCCTAATCCCATCTAACCCCGGCGAAAGCCGGGGTTCAGGCACCTATTTTTTCCGAGAAAAACAACTCCTCTCATAATATATAAAAAAATATTTTCCTATGAAGTAATGTCCCATGGGGCCAACGAATTTCGCTGGCGCTTTTACTCGCTCACTAGCCCCAGTGCTTTTTCAGCTAATATAAAGGGATATGATACACTTTTTACAAGCTTGACCTTAAGTTTGGTGCCAGATGCCCTTGAAAACAGGGGTTCCCCTTGAAGATAAAATATGCTATTATTGTAACCAAAGTATAATAAACGCTAAAAAATATGAAAAAAACATCCGATCAAGGTACACCAAAAATTGAGAGTGGAGCAATCCAACAGCCAGGAAATTTTGTGCATTTTATATGGGCGGGCGGAGAGAAAATTCTCAATAAAAAGGGCGCTCAAGTCATTCAACGATGGTGCCAATCGGAAAAAGAAAATGCCCACATTATTCTTTGGGTAGACATCAATAGTTATCCAGAAGGCATTCAGAATATGCCTAATAGATATCGAGAACTATTTAATGATTTACAAATTAATGTCCTTACTAATATACCTATTACACCCCAATTAAATACAATAGTATTACGTGACATTGGTGAATACCGTGATGATCTTGTAGCTTATGAAATTGATATGCTGCGTCCCAATTACGGAGCGTCGAGCGACCTACTACGATATTATATTCTTTGCGATGGCAATCCTCAAAGTATAAATGGATATTTTGACTCAGATGTTAAACCCGGTTCACACCTCCTACCGACCCAAATGGAAGCTGAGGTGCTTTATGTTGAAGACAGACCTCAACGTTTACGTTCAGAGTTACCACAACATCAACAAGAAGGTTTTTGTTTAGATGAGTTAGGCAATGATGCATTTATTTGTAAACCAAATAATTCGACTATGATGAAAATCCGTGATAATGCCAAGCAAAATTATAATATAGCTCAACAAATTTTAAATTTTAATCATATAAGACTATGCTATGGATACGGTGATAAATTGAATAGATCCATTAACCGCACCGGTCCAGGTTTAATACAAATGGCTGTATCCAATATAGCTAAAGAAAATAAATGGCCTATTTTTTATGGCGGTGAAGACGGTCAACTTTATCTCAATACAGAAATTACAGAATATAATGATTCCCTTGGCAACTCAATAATTGAGGCAGAAAATATTTGTCCTTTATTACAAATGCACGGACAGAATTATCGTTACACATCGCCGGAGGGAAATGAAACTAATTGGCTAAAAACAGATGTAAGAAAATGTGCTAATTTAGATCAAGCCTTAGAAATAGTGATGAAAACTATAGCATTTGAAATTAAACATTTTGGAATTTTAAGATTGGATGATCATATCATGGATATTGCACAAGCACTTAATAATTTCCCAATTGGAAAACACTGTACGGAATATGCTGAAAAATTGTGTGAGAGAATCGAGGCTGCACATCAGGCCAAATTAATAGAATTGGATGCAGTTAAACTCGCACAAACCACCGGGTTATTTACAGAAACGTTGAATCTTTGTCAAAGGAATCGTTGCTGCACAATTTTTAATCTTCAAAATGATGGGTTAAGATGCGCATTTTTAGAAATGATGGCTAGCACCCCAATGATACAAACGCTTGGTATGCTCGAATCCGCATTTAAGAGAGGAGACCTCACAACCCCTGAAACAAATAGAGATCGTGTATTAATGATAACTTATGAAAGAATTTTAATAGGAATCGAAATTCTAGAAAGACAATTGGATAACATTGAACGATACAGCCTGAAAAACTTCGATATAATTTGTAGCTTATTATTAAAACAAGGTGTAAATCAACAATCTGGAGATCAATTGATAGCGTTGTACACTGAAATAGTAAAATATTTAGCTAAGGCAGAATATATAGACAGTAGTCAAATGAGGGGATTATTAGCAAGATTGGAAAGTATTGAAAAAGCATTTGAAGGAAAATTACAAATAGCTAAAGTGACTGATTCAACCTTTAATTCCCAAGAAAGTGCTAGTTCGAGTCACAGCCATGATTCTGATGATGGAGGTATAGATTATGGGAAAAATTGAATATATTTGTGAAATAAGGTAAAATTAATACAAAATTGGCAATGTATGGATGGTTAATATGTTAAAACCTATAGAAAATGCAAGGCTCTGTATAAAACGTCGAGATCCTAATAAGTCTATTTTGGATTTACACTCATGTGGCCTTTTTAGCGACGATATTGAAGCACTTAAAACTGAATTAAAAGAATTATCTGGCATAACTGAAATAAATTTAGCAGGGAATAACTTATCGACCTCTTGTATTCCTCATTTAGTGGAAGCAATGCCACAACTGTGGGGGATTAATGTATCTGATAACCATCTAAATGACGCAGCTATTCCCGAATTATTGAAATTTAAAAGCCTTCGCAAACTTTACGCTGCGGAATCTGGCATCACAGAGGAAGGCGCCAAATTACTCTTAGAAAAATGCAAATGTACAATAATTGATATCAGTGGTTCAGATATTAGTCGTGAGACCAAAGGAAAATTAAGAGCATTAATGAAATTCAATTCACAACAAGCACTTAAACATCAAATGAATGTTAAAGATGAAGAGATGGCAGGTGAGCGCGAAAAATTCATAGCGGAGAACTGGGAAAAACATGTGCCTCTTCCTCCTGATCCTATCAATGTAGCACTTAGCGGCACCTATAAGGTATGGACACCAGAAGCAATAGCTGAGCTCCACTTGCAATATGGCTCCACACCCCCGCCCTACTGTGTTCAACACAAACCTAAAAAAGCCCTTACTCTCGAACAGAAAGCGCTGATAAATGCTCAAAAAGTTACTCAGCTTAAAGAGTTAGAATCCGAACCATCTCCTCTAGGAGAACCCGCTGCTAATCTAGAGACTAAAACTAGCCCTAAATAATTGATCTGATTTCACTCAGACTTTCGCTTCCAACCAGGGACGGTTTTTTGTGTAGCTCTTGCGATAGTGAGTTGATTGTCGGGTGCATCTGCGGTGATGGTGGAACCAGCGCCGATAGTGGCGCCCTCGCCTATTGTTACAGGTGCGACGAGTTGGGTGTTTGATCCTATAAATGCATTGCTTTTAATAATGGTTTGATGTTTGTTAACACCATCATAATTACACGTAATCGTTCCTGCGCCAATATTTACGTGATTACCAATTTGTGCGTCACCTAAATAACTTAAATGATTGGCTTTGCTCCCCTCTCCCAAATAGGTATTTTTAATTTCCACAAAATTACCAACGTGTGCATTCTCTGCTAAAACAGCACCAGGACGTAATCGAGCAAAAGGACCTACACGACAATGATCCGCAATTTCTGCACCATCAATAACACTGTTCGCTTCAATCACAACATGATTTCCAATGGTTGAATTTCGAATCACACAATTGGGGCCAATTTTTGAATTATTTCCGATGACTATTCTTCCTTCAAAAACATTATTCACATCAATTTCGACATCGATTCCTGCAGTTATTTCACCACGCAAATCAAAACGATGAGGATCTACAATCAATACGCCTTGATTTAAGAGGTTTTTTGCTTGTTGTTGTTGATAACATCTTTCAACTCGAACCAATTCTTCTCTTGAATTAACGCCCAATACTTCAGTGGAATTTAATGCCATAATCGCATCAACTTTGGCGCCCTCTTTTACTGCCATTGCAATAATATCCGTTAGATAAAATTCACCTGAAGCATTTTTATTGGTTAATATTGGTAACCATTTTTTTAATTTGCTAGCTTTAGCAGTAATAATTCCACTATTAATTTCTTTTATTTCTAATTCTTCTGCACTGCCATCGCGTTGTTCCACTATTGCCTTAACTTTTCCACCAAAATCACGAATGATTCTTCCTAATCCAGTCGGATCAGAAACTATTGCAGTTAACACGGCGACATCGGATTTAGAACCTTTCTCTAAAAATCGTCGCAATGAGTGTTCACAAATTAATGGCACATCTCCATAAACCACCAGCACTTGATGGTCATCAGGAATCTTCGGTATAGCCTGTAAAACAGCATGCCCTGTGCCCTTTTGTTCTTTTTGTTCACACCATTTTACATTTAAATGTGACATGCGATCTTTGACGATATTAGCACCGTTTCCGACGACGACATTAATTCGATTGGGTTTGAGTAATTCGGCAATTTTGACAACATGTTCCAGCATCGGTTTTCCACCGACGGGATGTAAAACTTTGGGTAATTCGGAATACATCCGCTTACCTTGACCCGCTGCTAGAATAACGATGGAAAGTTCCATAAGAGTCATGTTCCTATTTTCTTCCAGCCTTTTTGCGTAACTTTTGAATTGTCCGTAATTGTGCAGCTGCCTCAGCAAGTTCAGCAAGCACTTTGGAATAATCGAGTAATTCTTGCTTAGAGACGAGGATATTTTTAGCGCGTTCTTGAGCTGACATTGCGGCTGCCTCATCCAAATCTTGAGCGCGAACCACTGTGTCAGCCAACACAGTCACTACTTTTGGTTGCACTTCTAAGAATCCACCCGAAATATATAATATTTCTTCCGTTTTATTTTGTAACTTCAAAGTCATGGAGCCCGGCATTAAACGTGTCAATAAAGGTGTGTGCATAGGAAAAATTCCCAGCTCACCTTCTGTACCAACAGCTACCAAAGATTCTACTAGCCCAGAAAATATCTTAGCTTCTGAACTCACAATATCTAAATGAAATGCAACTGCCATTTTATACCCTACAGCTCTTCAGCTTTTTTAACAGCTTCTTCAATGGAACCTACCATATAAAATGCTTGTTCTGGTAAGTCATCATATTCACCGTCAAGAATGCCTTTAAATCCTTTAATCGTGTCTGCTAATGAAACATATTTACCAGGAGAACCGGTAAATACTTCAGCAACGAAAAAGGGTTGTGACATGAAACGCTGAATTTTACGAGCACGTCTAACCGTTAATTTATCTTCTTCCGATAATTCATCCATACCCAAAATCGCAATAATATCTTTTAATTCTTTATAACGTTGCAAGGTATTTTGAACTGCCCGAGCAACTTGATAATGTTCACGACCCACCACGTTCGGATCAAGCTGACGTGATGTGGAGTCTAAAGGATCCACTGCAGGATAAATTCCAAGCTCTGCAATTTGTCGTGATAATACAACCGTTGCATCCAAATGCGCAAAAGTGGTTGCAGGAGATGGATCGGTTAAGTCATCCGCAGGTACATACACCGCTTGAATAGAGGTAATAGAACCTGTTTTAGTGGATGTAATTCGTTCTTGCAGTGCACCCATTTCTGCTGCCAATGTAGGCTGATAACCTACTGCTGAAGGCATACGGCCTAAAAGTGCTGATACTTCTGTACCCGCCAAGGTGTAACGATAAATATTATCAATAAATAATAACACGTCTCGACCTTCATCACGAAAATACTCAGATAAAGTCAATCCAGTCAGTGCAACACGTAAACGGTTTCCGGGTGGTTCATTCATCTGACCATAAACCAGAGCCACTTTATCCAATACATTGGAATCTTTCATTTCATGATAGAAGTCATTTCCTTCACGTGTACGCTCACCCACTCCAGCAAATACTGAGTATCCACTGTGTTCAATAGCGATATTACGAATAAGCTCCATCATGTTTACGGTTTTACCTACACCCGCACCACCAAACAAACCGACCTTACCACCTTTAGCGAAAGGACATAATAAGTCGATAACTTTAATCCCAGTTTCTAATAATTCAGCAGTCGCTGCTTGCTCAGCTAATGTGGGTGCTGCACGATGAATGGGTAATTTTATCGCTGTTGTAATATCACCCACTTCATCAATTGGATTACCCAGTACGTCCATAATACGACCTAAGGTTTCTTTACCCACTGGAACCATGATCGGATGTCCTGAATCATAAACATCAAGACCTCTACGTAACCCTTCCGTTGATCCCATCGCAATGGTACGAACAGAACCATCACCAATTTGCTGTTGCACTTCTAGCGTTAAATTGGTTTCTTTTACATGCAATGCACTATAAATTTTTGGTACTGTTTCTCGTGGAAATTCCACGTCAATGACTGCGCCAATAATTTGCTTAATTTGACCTACTATTTGTTCTGTCATAAAAATAACCCCCTAAGTACCTTCTTTCTAAACCGATTCTGCGCCACTACAAATTTCGGCAATCTCTTGCGTAATTGCAGCTTGACGTGCTTTGTTGTATATCAATTGTAATTCATCAATTAATTCACCTGCGTTATCCGTTGCATTTTTCATCGCAACCATTCTTGCGCCTTGTTCGCAGGCAATATTTTCAACCACCGCTTGATAAACCTGCGTTTCAATATAACGCACTAACAAAATATCTAATAATACTTGTGCATTAGGCTCATAAATGTAATCCCAACCGTAAATCGTAGAATTTTCATCTTTATTTTCAGGGCCTACTTCACAAGGCAATAATTGTTGAATAAAAGGTTTTTGTGTCATCGTATTCACAAATTCATTGGCTACAATAAAAATGGTGTCCAACTCCCCTGCTTCATATTTATCGAGCATAACTTTTACAATACCAATTAAATCTGCAACGCTAGGTTTGTCACCTAAATTTGCAGCCTTTCCGATAACATTAGCGCCTATTCTCTTAAAAAATACGTCGGATTTTGTGCCAATCGTTACCACATCTATTCCAACATTTTTTTCCTGCCATTCTTTCATGGCTAAAATTGTGGATTTAAAAACATTAATATTCAGAGATCCACAAAGGCCACGATCTGAACTCACAACAATGTAACCAACACGATTAATTGTTTCTCTTGGCACAGTAAATGGATGCTTATATTCACTGTTACTTTCAGTAATATGTTGAATAACGTGTTGTATTAATTTCGCATAAGGATTTGAAAGCTCCATGCGTTCTTTTGCCCTACGCATTTTACTTGCGGCAACCAATTGCATCGCACCCGTTATTTTCTGGGTTTTTTTGATGCTTTTGATTTTATTTCTAAGCCCTGCGCTAGCTGCCATAAATTGTTACCATGATCCATTTTTTTTGAATTCTTCAATCACGCCTTTTATTTTAGCGGTGATCGCATCATCAATAATCGGATTTTTATTAATGCTATCCATAAAATCGGCGTGTTTTTCACGCAAATATTCATGTAATGCACGCTCAAAATTCACCACTTTTTTCACATCAATATCATCCAGCAACCCTTGATCTGCTGCAAATAGACTAACAGCCATTTCTGCAACACTGAGAGGAGAATATTGAGGTTGTTTTAAGACTTCGATACCTCGTTGACCACGCTCTAATTGCTTACGAGTCGCCTCATCAAGATCTGATGCAAATTGCGCAAAAGCCTCTAATTCTCGATATTGAGCTTGAGCTAAACGCATACCACCACCGAATTTTTTAATAATTTTTGTTTGTGCAGCACCACCCACTCGAGAAACTGACAGACCCGCGTTAATCGCTGGTCGAACACCGGCGTTGAATAAATCAGTGTCTAAGAAAATCTGACCATCGGTAATAGAAATTACGTTGGTTGGAACGAAGGCTGACACGTCACCTGCTTGAGTTTCAATAATCGGTAATGCGGTCAGAGAACCCGTCTTGCCTTTCACTCTTCCATTGGTCATTTTCTCTACATATTCAGGATTAACACGCGCTGCTCTTTCTAACAATCGTGAGTGTAAATAGAATACGTCACCGGGATAAGCTTCACGTCCCGGTGGTCGTCGCAACAATAAAGAAATTTGTCGATAAGCCCAGGCTTGCTTGGTTAAGTCATCATAAATAATCAAGGCATCTTCGCCACGATCACGGAAATATTCTCCCATGGAGCATCCCGAATAAGGTGCGATATACTGCATTGCTGCGGGATCAGAAGCGTTGGCTGCAACAATAATCGTATGAGCCATGGCTCCATTTTCTTCTAAAGTGCGTATCACACTAGCTACTGAAGAAGCTTTCTGACCAATCGCAACATAAACGCAAATTATGCCCTTGCCTTTTTGATTAATAATGGTATCGACGGCAATTGCAGTTTTTCCAGTTTGGCGGTCACCAATAATTAATTCTCGCTGACCACGACCAATAGGAACCAGAGCATCAATGGATTTAAGTCCAGTCTGAACAGGTTGGCTTACGGATTGTCGGCTGATCACACCTGGCGCCACTTTTTCAATCGGTGCCATTTCTGTGGTCTTGATAGGTCCTTTACCATCAATAGGCTTTCCGAGTGCATCCACGACTCGGCCTAATAAGGCTTCACCCACAGGAACTTCAAGAATGCGACCCGTACATTTTACAGTTTGTCCTTCACAAAGGCCTTCATAAGGGCCCATGACAACCACACCCACAGAGTCTTGCTCTAAATTTAAAGCGATTCCATAAACATTAGCGGGAAATTCGATGATTTCACCATACATCACATTATTTAAACCGTGAATTCGTACAATACCGTCTTTAACGCTAACGATGGTGCCCACAGTGCTCATTTCAGTAGATTGATCTACATTTAAGATCTGTTGACTAATAAGATCACTTATTTCTGATGAATTTAGCATCATTATCTTGCCCCTCTAAAAACCTATTAAATTTTCTGCTAATCGTGTCAATCGTCCTCGTAATGAGGCATCCCACACCGTATCGTTCACTTTCACTTTTACACCTGCGATCAAGCTCTCATCGATTGTTTCTTGAATATCAATCTTTCTGTCCAAACGTACACTTAATGCTTTTCGTATTCTTTCCGTTTGATCCTTGTTGAGTGGTTTTGAAACCAACACTTCAACCTTCAATGAACCGCTTCTCTCTGCATAGAGTTCTTCATAAATTCGTGCAATTTCAGGCAAAATTTCAAGTCGCTTTGCATGTGCTAATATACTTATAAACCGCCTACCATGCTCATTAAGCTCTTGGAAAGAAGACATGAAATTGATTAATTGATTGAACTTCACCTTAGGATCATTAAACAATTTCTTCACGCGTTTGTCCTTTGCAACCTGCCCCCAGTTTTTAAGCATAATTGACCAAAGATCAAAAGTATTTGATGCTTCAGCAACTTGGAAAACAGCTTTAGCATAGGGTCTAGCGACTGTACTGTATTTGGACATTACTCAGCCTCAGAAATTTGCATAATCATTTGGTTGAGGAGTCTTTCATTAACAGCACCATCAACACCCTGACCTAATAATTGTTCAATAGATTTCAAAGCATAACCTGAAAGTTCTTTGACCAGCTTATTTTTCGCATCCTGATACTCGTGAGAGATCTGATCTCGAGCCAGCTGAAGCATCCGCTCCCCTTCGATCTTGGCCTCTTCTTTACTACGATCAATGATTTGCGCAGCTTTCTGTTTGGCCTCTTCTTGAATTTGTGCAGCATTTTCCCGAGCAGTCTTTAACTCTGCGACTGCAGCTTTTTGAGCCAATTCAAGCTCATATTTTCCACGTTCAGCCTTTGCTAAGCCTTCGGAAATATTTTTTTGCCTCTCTTCAAGCGCTCTAGTGATAGGCGGCCACACATACTTCATTGTTACGAAAATGAAGAGTGCAAATGTTATCATTTGCCCGAAAAGTGTGACATTAATATTCATTTCTCACTTCCCCTTCAATTATGAAGCAACATGCTCTAAGAAAGTTGCTAAAAATGGGTTTTTAACGGTAAACCATAATGCCAAACCAATACCGATCATGGTTACTGTATCTAACAAACCTGCAACAATAAACAATTTCACTTGGAGCATAGGCGTCATTTCTGGCTGACGAGCAGCACCTTCCAAAAACTTTCCACCCAATAATGCAAAACCAAGTGCAGTACCTATCGCACCTAATCCAACGATAATTCCTACCACAAGAGCAGTAGTGCCCTGGATTTGAGCAATCAATTGTAATTTATCCATCTTTCACCTCTTTAATGATCTTCGCAAGACAAGCTGAGATATACGATCGTCAGCACCATAAAAACGAACGATTGCAATGTAATAACTACGATGTGGAACAATGCCCACATTCCCCCCAGTGTCCATTGCAACCACCAAGGTAATAAAGCAATCAGCATAAAAATTAATTCACCCGCAAATAAGTTGCCAAATAATCGCAACGACAGTGAAATGGGTTTTGCCAAGTCTTCAATCACATGCATAATAAAATTATAGGGAAATAAAAATATTCCAAAGGGCTTGGTAAAATATTCTAAAAATACACCTTTAGCACCTTTTACAGAGAAGCTGTAAAAACGAAGTATAAAAAACACGGAAATTGATAAGGCAAATGTCGTTGTCAAATCGGTGGTAGGTACTACGCGTAAATAATGTATACCCATAAAACTACCAGCCCAAGGTAGCAAATCGACGGGAATAAGATCCATCAGATTCATCAAAAAAACCCACACAAAAATAGTCAAGGACAATGGAGCAATTAACTTGTTGCGACCATGGAAGGTGTCTTTAACCAGCTTATCCACAAACTCTATTAACACTTCAATAAAATTTTGTAGTTTTCCAGGCACTCCCGGGGTCGCATTACGTACACCCAATCGAAACAAACCTACAAAAAACAAGCCTAATAAGGTTGATATAATTAAAGTATCTAAATTAAGCGTCATAAATCCGCCATCTTCTCCAAATCGCATCGTTTTGAGATTAAACGTGAGGTTTGTCAGATGATGCTGAATATATTCAGTTGCTGTTAATGTATGCTCTGCGCTCATATTATGAACAAATCACCTTTTTTTCGAAAAAACAATTGGGCCCAACCAAAACGCCAAATGAGCTAGTATATAGCCCACAAAATATGGCGCCGGCCGTACATCCAAGTACTTGAAAACAATCCAGAATAGCAAACCAGTCAGTATCAACTTTAAGGCTTCTGCCGTATAGAAAGAATTTACAATAGTGTTGACAGCTAATGCGCCAGATTCTTTAAAAAATTTATTGGCAAAATACAGGTTTGGAGCCACACATGTCAAGCCCCCGAGGGCCATAGACCTAAAAATTTCTACCTCTTGGAAATAAAAGCCACTGACTATTGCACAAAATATGCTCAAAACAAGTTGCAACCAAATACATCGGAAGGCAAAGCGTCTCCCCTTTTTAACTAATACTTTCATAATTATTATTAGAACACAATAATTCACTTGATACTACTGGTTAATATTGCAATTGCCTAGGGATTAGGATATGTTTTCTACCTTGTGAACGGAGGCATCATGGGGCACAGATCAAAATCACATTCAGTATCAGTCTATGACTCTTCATCCCTAGATGAAGATTCCAGCGGTATTGAGCTAAAAGAAAGAAAGTCCTTACTAAAAGAATCAACTAATGAAGAACCAAAGGATATTCAAGACCAAGAAATAGCCCATAATCTCATGTCTTTGTTGGATTTTGATCAATCGGTAACAAAATATAGTGTTAAATGGGAAATCGATGAGGCGGAAGTTGAAAGTACCAAACAATTGCTTCATTCATTCTATAACACCTTCCACACACCCAGCCGACATCACCCTCTAGAACTTGACTCATTGCGTGCCACTAGACTTATTGCGCTTTACAAATATCTTTCACAGCTCGAAGATATTCAAGCTCCATTCAAAACCTTAAAAAACCAATGTGATTCCATTATTCGAATTTATCTGCAAATTCCACCCGACGCTAATCTTCATCATGCCATCGAAACTTGGGAAGCTAAAAAAGTCTTTAAACCAAATCTAGTAGGGCCTCTACCTGAACTAACCAGTAGTGCTCATGACTTAGATGACCATGTCAAACTAGACGAACTTTTGAAGCAAGAGGAAGAAGAAACTTCCTTGTCACGTCAAGAACAAATTCGTCAAATCGTTGGACGTATTACTGCACAGAACCCAGATAATGTGACAGAAGAACAATACAAAAAATTAATTAATATGGCTAAAGAACGTCGATACCGACAATATTTGCAGCCTAAAAAAATTCTCGATCTCTTTAAAAAAGGTACCTATGGTGTCGTCGGCGCAAAATACCAGCACCAATTAAATGAAAATGGTTGGCATCTTTGTGATGAGAAAGAAAGAGAAGACTACCGTGTTTTTGCAGATTTTAATCACCCACAATTGTTACAACAAAAGACTGAAGGGGAGGGTGATAATCGTAGACTATCCTTTGCTGTTGTAACTACCGAAAATAAAAAAGCTTTTGTTGATCATCCTGGTTCCTCCTATTTTGATGACACTGGCATTTTTGTGATTGATGCCGATGGTCGTATGTATTTATTCAGTGCTGATGATCATGAAGATGGACTTACACCAGCCTCAGTAATGAAATGTGAACCCGTACTATTTGCAGGCCGTCTTAAAACACTGGAAGGGGAGTTTGAGTTACACAGCAGCTCTAAAGAATACAAAACTAATCAACGAATGAGTATGTTAGCGGTTCATTATCTTGCAACCCAAGCCAGAGTATTACCTGAAAATGCCAAGGTTAATAGTGCACCTGTTTTACGCACTGAACCCGCAAAAATTATTTCTCAAGCCAGCACACCAAATAAAATAGAGCTGGCCAAAACTCAGCCTCTTAATATATCAATTTACTCCGAAAATCATGATGGTAAAATTTACTCAGAGCATGAAGGCCTCTATTGGCATTTACGTCCTGATGCTATATTCCCTACTAATGGCACTATTTTGGACGAAGATTATCACTTGGATGATGAGGAAAGAACCGAATTAATTAACACCTATAAATCCATCAAAGCTTATATAGCAGCTCGATTTAATTTACCTTCAGCAAATGCAGTTTGGCAAATCTCATCTGATGAATTTAATCAGTTGTTATTGGAGCTCAACGATAGTGGTGAAGCAAAAATGCTGAGAGATGAGAATGGTGAGCCTATCATATTGTCGAGCGCTGGAATTAGCACTTCACAACGCGAAAACCTTGAAAAATATTATTGGATGCGTCAACAAGGGAAGAGGGCAGATTCTCAAGAATTTTTAAACACCGAACTTGTTCAAAAAGTATATAACACTATGTTTGATAATGAAGCTATCAAAATTGCTTTCGAAAAAGCCGCAAAAGAAAAAGGATTTTCTAACAAAGATTTACATGCCATATGGACTGTTGGCGGCAAAGCAGAGTTTAAACTCTTCATGAACAGACTTTTAGAAAATCATAACTTATTAACTACTGAAGAATATGATGATTTTAAAACAAGGGCGAATGCTGTAGGGACCACTGTAAAAGCAGGCAAATTCGACGGTCTTATTTCTAGCAATGTTTTACCGGAAGAAGCGCCGAAGCATTTTAATGAAGATGAATTTTTAGCAGTCACTGAAGCTCATGAACTTGTTCAATCACGTAAAGACTGGCTGACACAATATTATTATTCTCGCCGTCAAATTTCGAGCACTCCCGAACAAAATTTGGCGCACTTTATGTATGGTGAAATTTACGCGAACTGCAAAAAACATCCTTGGTATAAAGATCGAATTGGCCCTTATTTAGCCTTTGTTGTCGCTGGTGTCGTATTATTTTTAATACTCACCTCTATCATATTATTTGCTCCTGAACTCTTAGCCTTAACGATTTGTTGCGTGGCAAACTTTTTTACCATCGTTTTCGTAGGTTATTTAACTGGAGTGACTGTGGGTGGCTTATTAGGAGCCGCTGTTGCTTTTGTAACAGACATATTACTTGAACCCAAACCCGTTCAAGTGCCCGAAAAGATTTACGATTATGAACGTTCCCGTTTTTATCGCATAGCGGATGATCAGCAAGTGTCAACTGAAGCAGACGAGAGCATTTTTGATGAAGATGAATTGATGGTATCTAATTCTGTGTAGTTCTATATTTTCGAACTCACACTTTCATCTTCAGCAATACTTTTATCTGACTCTTTAGCCTCTTTTTCGTTTTTTAGTTGACTCATCAAAGTTTGCTTCACATAAAACCCCAACTCACCCATAGTTGATTGAACTGGCATTTGCCATCCACCCTCAGTGGTGTACCACATTTTATTCGCCGCGGTGTAAAACAAATAAAATCGTGTTCCCCGATTATGATCTTTCTGCTGTAATTTATTATAACTTTTTTGAATGAATTCTTCTGTTAACTCTTCCTGCATAATAATCTCACGAAGAAAGACGCTTAAAGCCTCAATTTTCTCATTGAGTATGACTTTCTTTTTTGTATTTGCCGGTATCGCCTCTCTCTCTTTCCACAATTTTTCGCCGTAAACTATAATATTTTGGAGAGCGCTTTTTGCATCAGCCGATAGAGTATCGAAATTTAACTTGCATCGATTGTTATAATTTATTAATTCGTTTACAAAACCATCGGTTGAGACCAATAAGTTTTCATCACATATAGGATTTGGGGCATAGGCTACCCATTGATTTCTGATATGATCTGTCATTTCCTCGTGCTGAACACCCATAAATATTTGCTTAAGGGCATAATCTATTAATTTTATATTGACAGGTTTTTCTACTACAGGTTTTCGTTTTTTATAAATTTTTGATTTAACGTCCTCAGGAAGAATTTTAAAAAATTGATTATATATATCTTCAAATACCTGTATTATTTTTTGGATTGGCGCAATACTTTTTTTATTATTAACACTGGCGTGCCTATGAGAAGTCTTTAACCTTCCTAGTTCTAAAAATGTCTTGTATAACAGCTTTACACTAGCGTCTTCTAAGACCAAATAATTCTCATGCAACACATTAAGGACCTCATAAAGCCTTACATCTTTGACGATAATTCGAATCATTCCTTCCTCTCGAACAAATTTCAAATTATCAAAGCACTCTTGATCAAACCACTTTTTGATCTCACTGAGCTCTAGCAAGTTGTAACGATCCACTATTATAATATTGGCTATTTTTTCACCATCTTTTTCGGTAGTCGTTTCATATCTCAGCTTTTTTTGAGGCTCAATGCCGTATTTTTTTAGAATATCTATGATGTTTTGTTGATCAGCTTTTCTGGCTGCACTCATAGCAACATGTAAAATATGGTCTCTTTTATTCTGATAAATCTTCTTGGTCAATAAAAAATTGACGGTGTCCTCATCTCCTTTTTCTGCTGCTTCAATAAGTAGATTATTGATAAGAAGCTGCGGCTTGTTAAATTTTTCATCGGATGAAGTATCATTAAGCCAATTTTGTATTGACTTCTCATTATGATCACTAAATTCTCGAAGTTCATTCAACTCTTCTTCAGAAAGCATTTCATGAAGCTGTTGCAATTTTTCCTTACTCACTATAAATCTCCTTATAATTGAACTCTATAACGAACTATTTTATCTTATTAACAATTCCATCAAACTCATCCAAACTATTATATTTAATAATTAATTTTCCTTTACCATTTCTACTGTGCATTATCGTCACAGAGGCCCCCAGAGTATCTGATAAGGTATTTTGTAAACGAATAATATCAGGATCTGGACGATGGTGTTGATGTTTATCTTGCACAGGCTCCTGTAATTTGCGAACATAGATTTCCGTATCTCTAACCGATAATCCCTTTTCGACGATGGTTTTCGCAGCTTGGCTTTGTTGTTCACCATGAAGAGTTAAGACGACCTTAGCATGTCCCATTTCTAAATCACCACGCTCAACCATGGTTTTTACATCGCTGTTTAATGACAATAATCGCAATAAATTTGAGATAGATGATCTAGATTTTCCAACCATTTTTGCAATTTCATCATGAGTCATGGCAAATTCACTGTTTAAGCGTTGCAATGCTTCAGCTTCTTCAATCGAATTTAAATTTTCTCGTTGAATATTTTCAATCAATGCCATCGCTACTGCAGAATCATCAGAAATGTCACGAGATATAACGGGGACTTCTGACAAACCTGCTATTTGTGCTGCTCTCCAACGACGCTCGCCCGCAATGATTTCATATTTTCTCTCACTCAAAGGTCTAACAATTAAAGGTTGAATGATGCCCTGTGAGCGAATTGAGTCGGCGAGTTCTTGTAAATGTTCACGATCAAATTCTTTGCGTGGTTGATATTTTCCAGGTTGTAAATATTCGATGGGTATTCGTTTTAATTCATCTTTTGCACCCAAAGTAGGCGTATTCATGCTGCTTAATAATTCATTTAATCCAGCGCTCTTAAAAGCTTTTCCTAATGCACTTTTATTACTGACAAAACTCATACCATTTCCTCCTCAGTAGATTGTATTTTTTCCTCTAAAGCTTCGTGCAATGCCTCATGTCGACGAGCAATTTCTATGGCCAATGATAAATACGCTACAGCACCTTGGGAAAATTCATCGTACTGTAACACAGGCAATCCATGGCTTGGTGCTTCTGCTAAACGCACATTTCTGGGCACCACTGTTTGAAAAACTTTTTCTTTAAAATGACGAATTAATTCATCAGACACTTCTCGAGTCAGACGATTTCTACCATCATACATCGTGCGTAAAATACCTTCGATTTGCAGGTTAGGATTAGCCGTTTGACGTAAACGTTCAATGGTACTGAGCAAAGCTGTTAATCCTTCTAAGGCAAAATATTCACATTGCATGGGTATTAAAACACTGTTTGCCGCAACAAATGCGTTAACAGTCAGCATGTTTAAAGAGGGTGGACAGTCGATTAAAACAAAATCGTATTGATCTAAAATCTCTTGAAGCACAGTGCGTAAACAAAATTCACGTCGTGGCATTTGAAGTAATCTCACTTCAGCCACAGTGAGTCGATGATTTCCGGGCAATAAATCAAAATTAAAAGGTGTTTTGATGAGTGCAGATTTGATATCGCATTCTTGAATTAATACCTCATTCATCGTATTAGCATCTGGTGCTAATTCAATACCACATCCTACCGTTGCATTTCCTTGAGGATCTAAATCGATTAAAAGCACTTTACGTTTTGTTGCTGCCAATGATGCAGTGACGTTAACACAGGTTGTGGTTTTACCCACACCACCTTTTTGGTTTGCGATAGCGATCACTTTTGTCACAACATTATTCCTATTTATTTGTTGGACAGCTTAACGCGTTACGATAACTAAATTACGCTGTTCCTTCAGACCCGGAATTTCCAACGGGCATACTTTAACATGAGCTTTAAGATTTTTCAGTTCCTCATCAATAACTTTTGCTTTCATTGCTAATATCTGGCCATCTTTCGCCAGTAAATGTTGCGTTTTATCAATAAAATCTTTCAAGCTAGCGAAAGCTCTAGAGATGATGGTTTGAAAACCTTCAATAGATTGATAAGCCTCCACACGATCTTGAACAATTTCAATATTTTTTAGAGACAATTCAGAAACAACTTGTGTAATAAAGCGAATTTTTTTCCCATTACTGTCCAACAAAGTAAATTTAAGGTGGGGGAGGGCAATAGCCAGTGGAATGCCAGGCAATCCCGCACCTGTTCCTACATCGATGATTCTAGGCCCTTTGATATAGGGAACTACCGCTAAGCTATCAAGAATATGTTTAGTCAGCATCTCCTTAGGATCGCGAATGGCGGTAAGATTGTAAGCTTGATTCCATTTCTGGAGCAGCGTCAAAAATTGAGAAATTTTATCCTGAGCCTCTGAAGGCAAAGACTTAAGCAACTTTTCGATCCCACTGTGATTGTTTTTTCAAATGGACCAGCAGCAATGAAATTCCAGCGGGTGTCATTCCTGGAATTCGAGAGGCTTGGCCAATTGTGGTAGGTCGGGTATTGATTAGCTTTTGCTTTACTTCTGATGATAAGCTGGTAACAGATTCAAAATCAAAATGTGGGGGAATTATTGTCGCTTCGTGTTTCTGTTGGCGCGCGATTTCCTCACTTTGACGTTTGATATAACCCTCATATTTCACCTGCACTTGAACTTGCTCAGCAACATCAAGGGAAATGGCTTCTCCAATTCCCAACGTATCGACCAATGAATGATAATTCACCTCAGGTCGACGCAATAATTCCAATGGTCGATATTCTCGTTCTAATGGTGTTCCAAATTGGCTAGCAAAGGCTTTGCCTTGGGGTGAATCAGGTTGTATACAAAAACTCTGCAGTCGTTCTGTTTCCTTGCTGACCGCCTCTCGTTTTGTCTCAAAATTCGACCAACGAAGATCATCAACCAAACCCAGTTGACGACCCATCGGAGTCAATCGCAAATCGGCATTGTCTTCACGTAGAATCAGACGATATTCTGCTCGACTAGTAAACATGCGATAGGGTTCTTGCGTACCACAAGTGATGAGATCATCGATTAATACACCGATATAGGCTTCATCGCGCTTAGGAGACCAAGGATCTTTTTCTTGCACTGAGCGAGCGGCATTCAACCCCGCAATTAAACCTTGAGCAGCTGCTTCTTCATATCCCGTTGTACCATTGATTTGACCTGCAAAAAATAAACCCTTTATGAATTTGGTTTCAAGAGTGGGTTTTAAATCTCGTGGATCAAAAAAATCATATTCGATGGCATAACCGGGACGAGTAATATGGGCATTTTCAAAGCCCTTGATGCTATGTATGAAGGCTTGTTGAATATCAAAAGGCAAGCTTGTCGACAAACCATTGGGATAAACCTCATGCGTAGTTAAACCCTCAGGCTCAATAAATATTTGATGTGAGTGTCGCTCTGCAAAACGCACTACCTTATCTTCAATAGAAGGGCAGTAACGTGGGCCTCTACCTTCAATTTCACCAGTAAACATGGGAGAACGATCAAATCCGGTTCGTATAATCTCATGTGTTTTTTCGTTAGTATGGGTTATGTAACAGCTAATTTGCTGCGGATGCTCATCACCTTTACTGATAAAAGAAAAGCTAGGTACTGGAACATCACCGGGCTGCTCTGCTAATTGGGAATAATCAATGGTGCGTCCATCGATACGAGCAGGTGTTCCTGTTTTCAGTCGATCCACTCGAAAGGGTAGTTCTCTCAATCGCTGTGCCAAGGCAATAGAAGGGGGATCACCCGCCCGACCACCTTGATAATTTCTCAAACCGATGTGAATTTTACCGCCCAAAAACGTCCCAACAGTTAATACCACGGTAGGTGCATAAAATTTCAAACCCATCTGAGTGATCACACCTTCAATCTGATCATTTCGCACAATCAGATCATCTACCGCCTGTTGGAAGAGCTCTAAATTAGGCTGATTCTCGATCATGCTACGAACCGCTTGTCGATATAAAACCCTATCAGCTTGAGCACGAGTAGCCTGCACTGCAGGACCCTTGCTCGCATTTAATCGTCTAAACTGAATCCCAGCCTTATCAGCCGCTCTAGCCATCACCCCACCCATCGCATCAATTTCCTTCACCAAATGCCCCTTACCAATCCCACCAATCGCAGGATTGCAAGACATCTGACCTAAGGTTTCAATACTATGGGTAAGCAACAAAGTTCTGGCCCCCATACGAGCAGAAGCCATAGCAGCCTCAGTCCCCGCGTGACCACCACCAACTATTATTACCTCATAATTTTTAGAGTAATTATTCATCATAAGCACAATAATACCGATTTTTGAGTAATTTGTGTATGGGCATGTTTAGGCACCAAAATACCCATCCCTGGGGGCTCGCAAAGAAACATCCTTGTTTTATTTTAATTTTTATAAATTTCTTATTGGCATTATAAGACATAATTGAGAGCATTACAGGTTTTGTCATATATCTAAAGAGCAAATTGCGATAGTCATTTTTTTAGAAACCAATAAATATCTTTTCTTTAGCAACTTGACTAAGAAAAGATACGGTGCTATCTTTTCTTTATGTGCTTCATTGAGAAAAGATATTAATGAATCGAAGAATTGGTACTTACATTACCCAAAAGATAGCGGGAGAGTCCTATAAAGCTTATGTGCCATCTAAATTGCCACCTGAGCCCCCTATAGATCTCACGAAATTGTATCCCTATCTTGAAAAAGCGACCCTTGCATTGGCTGAATTGAATAGCATTCACAAGTCTATCCCTAATAAATCGTTGTTTATTTATATGTATGTACGCAAAGAAGCATTACTTTCAAGCCAAATCGAAGGGACACAAAGTTCTTTTTCAGACTTAATGCTTTTTGAACACCACGAGAAACCAGAGGTATCACTGGAGGATGTCGAAGAAGTATCCAACTACGTTAAAGCAATCATCTACGGGTTGAAAAAACTGAAAGATGATTTTCCCCTATCACTCAGACTACTTCGGGAAATTCATGGTGTGTTACTTTCAGGGGGTCGTGGTTCAAGAAAATTGCCTGGAGAATTCAGGCATTCTCAAAATTGGATTGGTGGTACTAGACCCGGAAATGCATTGTTCGTTCCTCCACCAGTAGATCATTTAAATCAGTGCTTATCTGATTTTGAAAAATTTTTATACGATGAAAGTTTGCCAGTGTTAATCAAAGCAGGACTTGCACACGTACAATTTGAAACCATTCATCCTTTTCTAGATGGTAATGGTAGGCTTGGTCGTTTATTAATTACGTTATTGCTGTGTCACAACGGTATGCTGGATGAGCCAATTCTGTATTTAAGTCTGTATCTCAAACAAAATCGACAACTTTATTATGACTTACTCCAAGAAGTTCGTTTTAATGGAGCGTGGGAGACCTGGTTAGAATTTTTCTTAGAGGGAGTCTACAAATCTGCAAAACAAGCCATTAGCACAGCAACTCTCATTAATAATCTGTTTGAACAAGACCAGATGAAAATAGCGACTTTGGGTCGTGCAAGATTTTCATGCGAAGAAACACTAGAATATATGAAACGATTACCACAGCTAAGCGTCCCTTTCCTTGCAAAAGCATTAAAAATAACTGCTCCAACCGCCAGAAGTTCCCTCAACCATATGGTAGCGCTTGGTATATTAGAGGAAAAGAGTGGTAAAAAGCGGGATAAAATATACGTGTACCGAAACTATTTAGAGATTCTTGAAAATGGAGCAGAACCTTTTGCAGAATAATCAACAATTGAAATTGATGATTAAAAGTATTAGATTAAATAAAGCCCGCAATATTATTTTACAAGGAGACACTGATGAAAAAAAATCCTCCTGTTATGCCAACTTCAATTTCGCCAGCTTTACGAAAAATCTTCGATGAGATCGTAAAAGCTTGCTCTCGCTCTACAACCAAAAAGAATTTACACTCAGACCCTAAAAAAGAAGAGGCTCTTGCATGGCTTCTCAATAATATTCGTACAATATTTGGATCAAATCTTGCTACTAAATTTCAAGGGGAATATGAGGCGAAGAATCCGGCCTTATCCTTTCTTTACGCACAGATTACCAATGCCGTCATCGAAAGGGCCTTTCACGAAGGGAGTTGTCATGCTCAAGCAGCCTATTCCTTAATTGAACTAGCGAAAAACAGAATATTTAAAGCATCACTGGTGTGCAGTCGTACAGGCAATTTAAGCACGGAACATTTTTATGTGTTGTTACTAGAAGACCATACCTATAATATTTTAGCTAGCCATAAAGATATATTTATTCCAATAACGAAAAATCGATTTAATCCTGTTTCTACTTTTTTTGACACATGGTCTAATCAACTTTGTCGGTGGGACGAGTTTAAGGCTGAGAGTCCATATACAAAAGAAATACGAAATACAACTCAAGCATTATTTAAATCATTTCTTCATCTTTTTGGCAGTGAAGCGAAAGTTATAGAAACAATAAATTGGTGCTTGGAAAAATATGAAAATGAATTGAAGGCTCTCGCTTTACCTGAATTTTCGCCTCAGAAACATTCCATCTCTGATCAAAGCGATCAAGCATTTCAGGATGAATGCGAGCTCTTAACCAGTTCTCAGAAATGTTTAAGTAAAATTCTGGATATCATAAAACTATACAAAGAGGAATTTGCTAAACTATCTAAGAAAAAAGACGATACCAAATTATTTAATACAACAATAGCTTTCTTTAAGCAGTCCAGTGCAAATGATTGGAAAGTATATCCTTCAGAAAAAATGGCACAATCTAAACATAAAGGAAATGACGTACGTTATATGAAGGCACCATCATCTACTGAGCTGACTCAATCATTTTTTAAACACTTACAAAAAGAAGGATTTGATACCGAAATAGTTGGCGCAGATGAAAAATCATTTATTCTGGTTGACTTAACATTTTCCAAATAAACGATCTTTTCTTTTAAGGGCTTGTAACTTTCTAAAAAATGGGTGCAGAAAAATTGAACCTTGACTCCAAAGCTTTACTAGCTGAATAACACACGCTGTAAAAATTCCAATTAAAAGCATTATCCTTGTAAACTCGAATGTCAGCAAATTAAAATGACTTAAAAATAAAAGACTAGGCATACAAATTGCCCATAAACCGACCAACCCGGCGAATGCAGGGAGTTTGTAATTACCTAAGCCTCTCAATATTCCACTCGAAATGTGGCGTAATGCATCAAAATATAGTGTTAGGGTAAAAATCAATGCTGTGTTTTTTGGGATTAATTCTTGGGGTATATTATCAGCATTTATCATGTCTTTCTTTATTAGTAGAATCATTATCGCCAAAAAGTAAATTGCTGACACTATAGTCATCATTTTGGTTACTAATTTTCCTATTTCTTTTTCATTAAACTGATATCTTTTCTTTGCGATGATGACACTTGCTGCTTGCCCCATTGCTGCTGCGCTTATTACGAATATTAATGAAACTTGAGTTAACACTCGCTGTATGGCTAACACTCCGCTTCCTAAGCCTCCCAACAATAAAGTGATTATAGTAAAAGCGGCAAGCTCTCCTGATACTTGCGTGAAAATTATTAGTCCCGACCTAATTAAGGATTTGAATAAACTGATGTCGAGTGTTTTTTGAATTTTTGATTGATTGGGCTTAATATAATAAACATAGAACGGTATTAATATAAAAGCGGAAATATTGATTGAGAAAATTATTCCCGTATAGGTATTGTGATTTATAAATTGAAATAAATAAAAAGAAACAAAAAATGCGATACTTCCTAATGCTGAAGTTAGGGCATCTCTTAATTGTTTAGTCCTAGCCACTAATAACTGTGAATAAACCAAATAGATAAGAGTACAAAACACACCTGGTGTGATGCTAATAAAATATCGTCTAACATAGATGATTAATTTCGAGTCAATGGCAAAAATATTTTTCATATAGGGGATCAAAAAAAGAAACCCTAACCACAACACAAAAAGACATAGCGATATTAATAGTCCATGAAAAAAAATTGCTTCGCTTTTTCTAAAATCTTTTTTCGCATAGCTGCTTGAATATTCTATTCCTATTGGACTTAGCATCGCCTGTGCAGTTGCCATGTAAAAACCAAAAAGACTTGATATCAATGCACATGATGCAGCAGCTTCTATACAGGATCGTGATAGCATTAACATGCTAAAAAAACCACTTAAAACCCCTATAAATCTTGAACCGATCAACGGTAATGCTAATTTAAAGAATTCTTTAATGTCTCCATCTAGCAATTAGGCATCACCTCTTCAACAAATAACCGAAGGGTGTTCATGGATATTTCGAGTGGCTGTGCACCAAAATCTAATTGCCATAAAATCTGATCGACTTTTAATAGCTTTTTAATCATGGATATTTCATCACATGCTCGCTTGGGCGAAGCAAAAATGACAGATGAATTTGATCGCATGCTATGTGGCTTTGAATGTCTTAGGACACTGGCCAAGCCTGAATAGCCAGGATAATCGGCAGAGTTGCGACGGCTCCAACATTCTGCTGCGTCAGTCCACACGTCTAAATAGCGCTGTAAATAATAATCACCGATTCGCAAGGCCTCATGATCAGTGTTGGCGATGCATAAGGGGATACTAAGTGCTACTGTAGGTTTTTTTTCTTTATCGGTATTTGCCTCCATAAATGATTCACGATAAATAGCTAAGCGTTCAACAAGATCTGAAAGGGGTCCAGTAGGAGGGGAGACGAGGAGTTTAAATTGTTGCTCGCCAATCCAGGCAAAACTTTCATTCGAACGTACGGCTGCGCCCCATACTGGTGGATGTGGATTTTGAAAGCATTGTGGAAAATTATTGGCCTGCTTGAAAGAAAAATACGGGGTGTCGAAACTGACATCTTCTTCTTTCCACAAAGCCAAGACTGCATTAATAGTGTCGACGTAACGACCTCGACTTTCATCTAACAATATTTCAAATGCATCAAATTCATAGGGCATATAAGCGCGAGCAAAACCTACTTCAAGCCGTCCTTGACTCAATACATCTAACATTGCTGTTTGTGCAGCAATTTGAATAGGGTGATGAAAGACAGGCAATATACAGCCTGTGAGAAGTCTAATCGATGTGGTTTGTGCTGCCACAGCACTTAAAAACAACAATGGACTTGGACAATAACCCCCATAAGGGTGTAAATAGTGTTCCGTTATTTTGATTGTGGACAAACCATTTTTATCTGCATATTTGCTCAATGTCAAAGCATCTACATAATATTGCGATGCGGATTTTGTTGTTGGTGTTGCATCCGGTAAAAAAGAGAGTCCGAATTTCATTCTTTCTCCTTAGTGACTATCACAAATATAAAAAAACAAAAATGCGAGATCATGAGTGGTATTATCTGATTTGTTTTTAAAAACAGATAAGAATGAAACAAAGCCATGACAACAGCACCAATTATCGGAAAAACCGCAGAAATGATACTGGGCATCGAAAATATCTGTATAAAAGCAAAGAGCTCTGTTGAGATTAGTACAGAAGCGTATCGACCAAATTCAAGGAAATAATTGATCAAAAACCCTCTAAAAATAAACTCCTCACAGGAAAGCTGTAAAAATATTACCGGCAAAAAGATAAAAGCGGGGAACACCTTAATACACTGGAAATGATGGGAAATCCACCCAGACTTTGCTATCGCATTCCACGATTTTAGGTCCAAGGAAAGCCTCGAAAAAAAGGTATATATCTGGCACAGGAAGATCGAAAATCCAAATAATGACACCCCAAGAATCACAGAATACAAGATCAATAAAAAATCTACCGAGAAAAGCCCTTTAAAATCACACTGAAATATCAAAATAACACAGGCGCAAAATAACACGTGTGTAAGAGATAAAAAAATCATTTCAAATGCGCCTAAATAATCACTTTTCGAAAATTGGTTTTTTATTGCATTAAAAAACTTAAACTTACCAATAATATCTTTTAAAAAATATTTGAAAACAAAGTAATAACAAAACAATAGCACTAAAACAATAAAAAATTTTTTGATGAATAGCCAACTAAACATTATGTCGTCTCAATTGGATGGTCTTACCACAGAAAAGTCCAGATAAATTCGATACAGCATGTGCCACAATCGCAACAACAATGTCATGGCATATAAATGTGCTTGACAATAAAACAAGTGCAAACATCGACTTTGTGTAAAATTTCTCAACCCCAAAACTGATGTGAATAAATCCAAATACAAACATTGAAAAAATAACTAAAGCATAAAACACCAAAAAACTGCTATTGAGAGAATAGATAAAATCGGAAAGGTATTTTCTAAATATTATTTCTTCGAATAGCGCATTCAATACAAGGAAAAGGGAGGCGTATATTTTTGTATTCATATTATATACAGCCTCTAAAGCTTTGTTATTAATATTATTAATGTTAGTTTTTCTATTTATCTGAATCTCGAGTAAATAAAACAGATATCCCGCAAAAATGCCTAAGATTATTTTTAAAATCAAATATTTAAATAAAACAAAATGTACGAAATTTTTTTCTATGGTTAAAAATGCGATAAGAACAACGAGCATTTTCACCACAAGATGCACCACAAGTGGTGAAACATTTTTAAACCAAGATGTCCACATTTTCTCAGCGATAGGAAAATGCCCGGGTATTAGAGCTAAAAAAGTAGCTAATCCGTAGTCATTACTAAGGGTAGGGATGTAAGGCATCACTAGAGAACCCTCCATAATCATCAAACCTGGGATGTTTCATTGGAGGCGCCCCCGGTATCGCTAAGCTTAATAAATTCGGTGACCAAAATCTTAGTGCATAGAGCCCCAAAGCCGCTGACTCTTTACATAACAAATCAAAATGAAATAATTCTTTTTTTGTGGCAGAAAATTGGCTTTGGATATATTCGATAGAAGCTGCAAGGGATGAAAATTCATATTTAGGAATAATCGAAGAGGGAATAAATTTTGACCTTGAAAACTTAGTTTCTATCAGATCAAAATCGTTTCCAGCTGCATAATACCGAACATTATTATCAAGATCATAAAATATCTCTGATTTTTTTTCTGAGATTTCATAATTAAACAAAGTTAACTTCGATAATTGTAACACACCTGAGGCTTCCAAAAAGGCTTTATATAAAGCATTATTTAAAGAAAAATCAGCACCTAAACCTATGGTAAAAGCTGGTAGGCTATCTTTGTCCTTAAACACACAGGCAACAACATGACCTGGTAGATCTATATTGCTTAAGTAGTAAAATTCAGGACAAACTGTTCTATAACCAGAACATTTAGAAATGATATTTCTAATGAATCGCGTTCTATTATCTATCAAAATCTTTGGGGCAACCGATTTTGAATACCAATGTCCCATCGTTGCATCTATTTGTATCATTTCCATCAATGCATTTAAAACAGCCTGATCATAATCAGTATGAACTGCTGTACCTGTGGTGACAGAAGGAAAATATCTTTTTTCATGAGCTTGACTATTAATACTATATCCTACAAACAACATTTGTGCAGGAAGCCATATGCCTAAATTTACCCAGCCAATAATCGAGTCTCTATTAAAGGTGTGAAAAGGAAAAGATTCTTTATTAAATTGATTGTCCGAAAATAAATCCAAGAATTTTTCGTTAATCACATAATTAGATAAGCTACGCATATCCTCATAACTTTTATAAAGACAATTAAACCTATTAGAATAATTCACCATGAAGTGACTATAACGCTCTACAGACTCTGCTAATGTTTTTATCATGGCCTCATCCACACAAAGTCCAGAGCCTCCAATATGGTAAGCACCTGGGCCAGGATCAGGCAGACCAAACAGCGTATGAACTCCTGTTAATTCAGCCCCCATAGAAACAATCTTAGGATCTCTAAAGCTTCGATGTATAAATCCTAATTGTTTATCCAATCCACTCAATGGACTCACCAGTTTTGATAACAAAAGTTCAGTTCGTCGTTTTATATAGCCGGGAGGCTGACTAATGCTAATTTTCATTGATAGTGCTCTGAATTATTTCTTCCATATCAAAATATAACTGATGATCATCGCGAACTGTCTTTTCTCCACAGATATAACATCCCGAAAATGCTAAGACCTCGTTATAGGCAATTTCCATGGTCGGCAAATAAATGGCTAAAACTTTGCCAATCGTATAAGTGTTTTCGGTTAAGAGATAATTAGACACTTCCAAAGCCACATGACTACACAACACACTACTCAAAACCTCTAAAAGTGGAACTTTCGCTGCTTTTGTTGGATTTCCCAAAAATATTTTTTTCTTATATTCAAAATATCGTGCTGTTTCACGCATATTCATACCAACTCTGGCCTCAAAACATCCAAAGCAAGGACCTTGACCAGGCAAAAAAGTCGGTCCAATCATCATAATAGGACCATCAATAGCACCTAATATCCAAGGTATTTGGAGTTCGCGCGCAAGGAGATTAATTTGATTCAGAGCAACTAAATCTAAGGTGCTCATCAAAACAACAAGGTAACTCTCTTTCCAATGTGAAAACTTATCGATAAATCGCTCTTTTTCTAAGCCCTGATAAAATACATCATCATTTTCCGATGGAAACATTTCAGAGACATCTTCTTTTTCAATCACCATTTGAATATCTTTTTCACTAGTGATTTTTTTTAACAGATCACTAACTATTCGAGCAATATTGTTATCACCCACAAAAATTAGGTTTTTTATTTTTTCTTTTGGGTCACTCATGCTCAGTAAAGGTGAAAACTTTTCTAGATAAAAATCAAATGCTGATGAAGCTTTATTTTCGATAAGATCTGTATTCCTTAACTGATCCAAAACAGCTTCAGCTTTGGATCGAGACATATTTAACGATTTTACAATATCTCTTATTGACTGCTTACCATCTAGCGCCAACAAAAATGGAAGTAAGGTTCCACTTTTGGACTTGTCATATAAGTAGAAAGACATCGGATTCCATACACCATATCGAATTTCAATCTTATCTGGATCATGTCCAATAATGGTATATTGTGACTTTATTCTGTAATAAGTATCACTCATTTTATTGTAGCTCCTATGATTTTGGCGGTACGCCTGAAACAATACAGTGAAGTAATGCAGTGCATACTCCGTCAAGTTCTAATGCTTGATGTGCTTCATCATCATAGAAACTAGCACAATCCACTGTCCCAACCCCTAAGGCAGTCGATGCTAAATGAATATTTTGTGCAATACTTCCAGCTTCATGAAAAGCAAAACGCATTCCTCGTTCACCATATTTACGCATGCTTTTCCATGAACGTGAAACCAATAAATACACCACATTGGCTCGCGAAATTGATACGACCTTTTCAGGAACACAAAGGGAATATAAAAACTTATTCGCGCTTAAATCATCCCCTACTTGCAAAAGCTGATCTTTTAAAGGCAAATAGCGGTAAATCCCTTTGTCTAATTTTTTTACATTGAGAGAAACCACATACAAATCGATAGGATAAAGCCCACCAGCACTGGGTATGGTTCGAAAATTTAAATGGCTGGTTTCTTTGTTAGATAATTCTACCAGCTGTTGTTTACTGACCCCACAAGCCGCTCTTAATATTGTCGCCACATATTTTAAAATCATATTATCACCCGTAAAAATTCTTTCGCTACGACGTGAGGATAATACGTGGCTAAAGGACATATCTAAAAATTCACTGTCTGGTAAATCAATTTTTTTAGCGCCATGGGTGTTTTCTTTTCCATTTAATGAGATCAATTTTACGCCCATATCTTCTAAATAATGCCTAACTGAACAAGCATATTCAGGGTTTTTTCGCTGTAATCGACTATTTATTAAAAACTCCAGACCTGGGGAAGCAAATTTAGGCTCACTTCTGTGTTTTGAAATATTACTTCGTATTCCTGTCGATCTGATCTGTGGCAATACTGGACTATAAGCATTCGAGTAAACAGCCGATTTTAAAATGGTTTTTGCATCCTGCATTTTATACTCCTTATGAAATGAGTGGATTAACTGAAACCATTGCACAAGAGCAACAACAACAGCCTCCTTGTGTACAACATGAACTCGCACCCGGTGCAACCATTGAAATTTTCTCAAGCCAATATCCGGGTATTTCACCAGCCGTGTCTGAACGATGTTCTTGCACTAAATCGAAAATGATTTTCATGGAATCTCCTATTACAAAATGTAAAAAGGAGTTTAGAGATACTTAACAAGATATATTACTGCAAAAATAACGGGTTGACTTTATATTATTATTTACCAATACAAAAACTAGAAAATATTTTACCTAAGAGATCATCCGACCTAAATTCCCCAGTAATCTCCGACAAAGCAAGTTGCGCTAATCGCAGTTCCTCCGCCAACAACTCACCCGCTTTGAAATTAATCAACTGATGCATGCCATTCGACACATGCAAAGCTGCCTTTTTTAGCGCATCCAAATGACGTTGACGCGCAATGAATGACCCTTCTGAATGATCTTCAAATCCTACCATTTTTTTTAATTCTTTTTTAAACTCTTCCAATCCATGGCCTGTTTTAGCTGAAATATAAACATTGAGGAATTCTGCGTTTTTTTCAACGGAGGGCTCTAAAGATAAAATATCAATTTTATTTCTCAGCACAATTTTTTTCGCTTTATTTTCTAAAGAAAAGAGCTCTGGAAATTCTTTACGCATATCTTCAATGCTCGTACAGGTTTCATCTAAGACCACCAACACGATATCAGCATTATTAATTTCAGACCAGGCTCGTCGCACCCCTTCTTGCTCTACAAGATCCGAAGTATTTCTTAACCCAGCAGTATCCATAATATGCAAGGTTAAACCATCTAGTACAATATTTTCACGAATGATATCCCGCGTGGTCCCAGGAATATCTGTCACAATTGCGCTTTGCTCACCACTGAGTGCGTTCAATAAACTTGATTTACCCGCATTAGGTTTTCCTGCAATAACAACCCGAACTCCTTCTCTAAGTAATGCACCTTGTTGTGCTTGCTGCAGCAGATTTTTCAGTTGTTGATCAATATCTTCTAATGAATCTTTCACCAACTCATCGGCTAAAAAATCAATTTCTTCTTCGGGAAAATCAATAGCTGCTTCAACATACATTCGCAACTCAATTAATTTCTCAACCAGAATATTTATTTTTTCAGAAAATTTGCCCTGTAATGAGCGAATCGCAGAACGCGCGGCTTTTTCAGAACTGGCTGAAATTAAATCGGCAATAGCCTCGGCCTGAGTAAGATCAAGTTTATCGTTTAAAAATGCTCTCTCACTAAATTCCCCAGGTCGGGCTAAGCGCGCACCAAGTTCAATAATTCGATTTAACAAGAGTTTTTGTACAACACGCCCACCATGTCCCTGAAACTCAACCACGTCTTCACCCGTAAATGAATTGGGATTCGGAAAAAAAACAACAATACCTTGATCAATCACCGCTTTTTCTTTATCCAAAAAATCGGCATAAGTTGCCAATCGTGGCTTTGGAAGCACACCGATTAATTGTTGGGTAATACTGGAGACAAGAGGACCTGACACACGAATAATGCCAACACCTGCAAGGCCAGGCGCGGTTGCAGGTGCAGCGATAGTTTCAATCATCATTTTATTTTGAGAAAGTCTTCATGATATACCATTGTTGTAAAATCGATAAACAATTATTCACTAACCAATATAAAACCAAACCAGCAGGAAATGTCATAAAGAACACCGTGAAAAATATCGGCAAAGCATACTTCATAATTTTCGCCTGCATAGGATCGGGTGGTGGTGGATTTAACAACTGCTGTACGAACATACTTGCGCCCATCAAAATTGGCAAAATAAACAGCGGATCTTTTACCGATAAATCTTGTATCCACAACATAAAAGGTGCATGTCGCAAATGTACACTTTCAATTAACACATAATACAGTGCAATAAATACCGGTATTTGAATTAACATCGGTAAACAGCCACCCAGTGGATTCACTTTTTCAGTTTTGTAAAGCTCCATGGTTGCTTTGCTCATTTTTTGCTTGTCATTTCCATAGCGCTGCTTAAGCAATTCTAAGCGTGGTTGCAAATCTCTCATTTTTGCCATGGATTTATAACTGGTAGCAGACAATTTATAAAAGGCTAATTTAATTAAGAGCGTCACCAAAATAATTGACCATCCCCAATTTCCAACAACATTATAAATTTTTGACATCACCCAAAAGATAGCAGATGAAATAATCCATAACCAACCATAGTCAATCACTAATTCTAAATGCGGAGCTAAGGCTGCTAGTGGTTTTTCAAGCTCTGGACCCACATAAAACTTTCCACCCGTCGTAGCTTTGCCACCTGGAGCAACTTTTAATTCTGGACCCACAAAACCAACAGTAAAAATGTCATGACTTTCCGCACGAGTAAAATAATGATTTGTCTGAGCTTGATCAGGAATCCATGCGCTCACAAAGTAGCGCTGTTGCATTGCAATCCATCCCCCTTGAGAGCTTTGACTCAAATCCGATTTGGTCATTTTCTTATAACTCAGCTTCTCATAAGGTTTGCTATCGGTTGAAATTGAAGGACCTTGGTAGGTATTCAAACCAAAGGAACTGCTTTGCTCTTCTTTTTTACGTCGAATTTGTGCATAAAAATTACCTACCCATTCCTGATTAGAATTATTATTGATGGAATAATTCACAGCAATATCATGCTTTCCTCGTATAAATTTAAACGTTTTGCTAACGTTAATCCCATTCTCTTTCCATGTTAAATCAACGCTAATTTCATTCTGACCATCAGCTAATGAATATTCTTTTTGCGAAGATTCAAATAAGGCCTGCCCATCGGATTTATCAGGACCCAATTTGCCTAATAATCCACTCTGAGCAACATATAGCTTATCAGGTGTATCATTCAACAATTGAATAGGTTCAAGACTTTTTAATTTTTCGTGATAATCTAAGAGTTTCGCACTAACAATATTTCCACCCTTCCTATCAATAGTGACATCGATAACATCAGTACGTACATGCACTAAACGAGAAGCCGAGACTACTTCGGGAGTTTCGGGAACTACTTGCTGTTGCTTAACCACAGATCCTGGGGGAAGTGATTCATTGTCCTTAAGGACAGTGCTAGGCGGCAACCCATCAACGCTTGCTGTAGTCTGGGCAGCCTTGGGTTGAGTTTTAGTGGCGTGCTCTAATGTCCATTGGTTATATAATAAAAAACCAACAAATATTAACCCCATCAATACGATATTTCGTTTATCAATCATGATTGTTACTTCTCTCTGGTATGGGATCATACCCTCCGGGATGGAAGGGATGACATTTAGCGATACGTTTAATACCTAGTCCGCACCCACGTATGGCACCGTAATTAGTAATTGCCTCTTGGGTATATGCAGAACAAGAAGGATAAAAACGACAACGGTTTGCAAAGACGGGACTGATCAGCCATCGATATAATTGAATCATGCCAATCATGGCTTTGCGTAAAACTTGGCTAGTTGCTTGAACAATATTTCTAAGCATTCATTAATCTCTATTCGATTCACGTTCTTGGGCATTTTTCCTGTGACTAAGACGATATCAATTCCATCTACAAGGTCTCTGTGATGACAAAAGCGCTCTCGCGTCGCACGTTTAATCACATTCCGGTCAACAGCCCGCCTAATCCTTTTTCGACCTATGCTCATTCCCAATCGGGGATAAGGAAGCGCATTTCTTTTGCATAATACGGTCAGCATGCCTGCTGAAAATCTTTTTGAATTTTGAAATACCGTTGCAAACTCAAGGTTTGTGCGTAAACGGTATTTTTTTGAAAATACGCAACTAATCAAGCGCTTAAACGCTTTCTGCCTTTAGCACGACGCCGTGCCAAGACCTGCCGACCACCACGAGTCGCCATTCTTGCTCGGAACCCGTGAATTCTCTTGCGTCTGATCTTACTGGGTTGATATGTTCTTTTCATAATGTCTCTACTAGCTATGTAAACAGAATCGGGCATTGTACCCCATCAACCCCCAAACTGCAAATACTGCTCCCCCCTCAGGGGGGAGCTGTCCCGAAGGGACTGAGGGGGGGTTAACCAGTAGACTTTACACCCTCAGTGGCTTCTTCTTCATGCTCAGAAACAGGATCAGCAAGAGAAAACACCAAATCCTTCTCAACCATCTTCCTCAAACAGTTCTGAGCCTTGTTTTCATACCAGAAATTACGCCATCCCTGATTCAGATTGAATAAGCCAAGCGTCGCGATGTTCGGAATGATAGAAAGCAAGACCCAAAATACTTTATACAAATCCAATTCTTTAACCGCTTTATCATCCTTCCATTTAACAACAGCCTCTTCCAACTGTTTGATAATACTAGCCTCATTGTCTTCTTCAGGTAATTGCATAACGATCCCTACAAATTCCTTTCTGGCTTTTCGAAGCATTTTTTTCTTGGGACTATCATCACCGTACAACTTAATTTCTTTATCCAATCTCTCAAAGAAATTATTATAGATGTCGGGTTGTGGCCTAACAGGAGTATATTTTACAACCTTTTTCTTTTTACCTGACTTTCCACCTCCTTCACTATTTTGTTCAGACAAGTCACCAACCGCTGAGTCTTCATCCCCTTTATCAACATCAGATTCGGTAGGCTCTTCTCCGCTACTATGGCTTTCATCACCTTGCGGTGCACTGCCTTTCTTCCTCTTATCCTCATCTCCTTCAGATTCGGTAGGCTCTTCTTTCTTAAGTTGAGTTCCTTTGCCCTTCAGAGCTCCTCTCTTCTGCTCCTCTTCGTCTTCACTATTTTGTCTAGATACGGTTCCGGACCTTAATCCTTCTACTAATTCATCAAGACTAGCTTCAGTAACATCCTCTCCACTACTGTCTTTTCTTTTTCCAAATACACCTCGTTCTTTAGAGTCATTAGGTTTTTTATTGAGATCTTTTTCATCCTCACTACCTCCCCTCGATGCACTTTCTAATCCTTCAATCAATTCATCTAATTCAGTTTTCGCCGTAATGGGTTCCAATGTAGACTTACGATCAGATGGTTTTTTTGATGGTGGTGGTAATTTCGACAAATCAACGTTCGTCGATCTTCTTCCTATGGGTTTGGAAGATTTGATGCTATCTGTTTTTTTCTTAGAAGATTCCAAAGTAGGCTTAGTACCCGATGGTTTTGCTGGAGGAGGTGGTAATTTCGATTTATCAATCTTCGTTCCTCTTCTTACTTTAGGCTCAGCAGTAGTTTCAATAGGCGGTGGCGTTGCTTTGCTTTCAGTTTCCTCCAGAGCTTTAAGACCACCCTTCAAAAGCGCTTCCATTTCCTCTGCGGCCTTATTATGAGCTTTCTCCAAAAATTCAATGACATCAGTTGGAATTCCAGTGCTTGGTGTTTTTGCATATTTTAGATCATCCTCAGTGATAATCGCTTTATAATCTTCCACCAATAATCTAAGCAATGCTGCAGGATCCTTATCCTTCTTTTCAGCCAATTCGCTGTATGAAATTAAAAGATTTCTTAATGGCGAATATTTATTCTCATCTTCTGCATTCACATCTGTTTTTTTGTTTTGGCATAAAGCAACAATGGCTTCACGATGACCACCATTGGCTGCACGGTGTAATGGACACTTACCATCCTCGTCTCTAATATTCGGATCTGCTCCTGCCTCAAGCAATGCTGTGATGATATCATCGTACCCATCTTTGGCAGCTATATGCAGAGCAGTAGCACCATGCTTGTTTCGAGCATCAAGATCAGCGCCCTTAGCAATTACACGCTGTACATTAATTAAATTCCCACTTTTTGCAGCAACATGAATATTTCTTTTCCCAAGCCCCTTATCGGCATCTTCTTCGCTCACTGTAGTTAAAACTTTATTAACATCCACGTCTCTTTCGCTCAGAAACTCGAAAACCGCAGGGTGATCTGCTGCTAAATCTAAAGGTGTATGACCATTTTGATCTCTTAAATCAGTAAGCGCACCTCTTTCACATAACAATTTTACAACATCTAATTTACCTTCTTGTGCGGCATAATGTAGAGGCGTTCTTTTGGAACCATCTACACTATTAATATCGGTTCCATTGAAGTTGATGAGCAAAAGTGAGGTTTTCTTATTTCCTCTACGTGCAGCACGATGCAGTGATGTTTTACCACTATTGTCTTTTGCATTTGGCTTCGCTCCTGTATCAAGAAGAGTACTAAGCACTTTTTCACTATCTTCACTTTCGTCATCGGTGCTTGATGCCATATGCAATGCAGTCACATTTTCTTTATCTATCGCATCGACTTCCTTTTTAACATTGTCATTAGAAAGAAGAAATTGAGCTACTTTAGTATGACCTTTTACACACGCAAGGTGCAAAGGAGTTTTACCGGTTGCGTCTCGCAGTGTTAGTTCCACCCCCTTACATCCGGCAATGGCTTTTACCGTATCAAGATGACCTTCTTCAGCAGCTAAGTGAATAGGAGCTTTTTGTTTAGAACCTTTGCCATCGACACTGAATGAATTGACATCCATACCCAAAGTTTCAACCAGTGGTGAAATCAATTTAGATCTACCCAAATAAGCAGCTTCTTGAAGCAAAGACCTTCCTAGATCATTTTTTGAATCGATGAAACCAGGATGCTCCGTCAATAATTTTCTGAGTTCTAATAGTTTACCGTCTTCAACGGCTTTAAATAATTTTTCCTTAATCATGAGAATCCTCCATGTTTAGTTTTCCTGATTGCGAGGGAGACTAACATAAAAATTTTTCAGAGTCATTCGCGCTTTTTTCTTTCAAACATTCCCTCTTATTTTAAATAATATATTTAAATATATTTTTGATAATGGTAGTTGTTATGCTTGTAGATATGTATATAATTTCAAAAGCTTTATTTAATTCAATAAGTTAGGAAGAAAAAAACTTATTTTTGTGCCTTGGATAAATTGTGTATAAAATTGTGGCTAAGTTTATTCATTGAATATCCACAGACTTATTAGCCCAGTTATACACAAGGAATTGAATAAATTTGAGATATAGCCTACAGGAACTATGGCGAATGTCTCACGGCCATTTCATCCCCTATCTATTCCTGTTATTCCAGTATTTTTGTAGAATTAGCTATCATTTTCTGGTGTTGCCAATTAGAAAATGATGGTGTTTCCCCAAGGATGGGGGACACGTGATAGAGTCAAGGATTGACAGTGTCGGGCATTAGTTTCGTAGCTATGCCCGATGAGTCTGCTAAGTTCGTATATGTTGCTGCGAACACGGATTTGTTTGCAGCACACCTTCCCTCTATCACTTTTGTTGTTTTAACTTAAGGAAGAGGAATTAATCATGAGTGAATGGAGAAATATGCTGGTTGCTGTCACTGGTGGCGGTAATGAAGCTGAACTGAATTCGGATCAGGCCTTTGAAATGACAGCTCAACTTGCAGAGTATCATCAGGCTAAAATCAATGTGGTAAGAACCTTACCCCAACTTCAAACCGGAGGCGCTAATTTTTCGCTGCCTTCTATTGAAGATATCGAAAATAATTTAATTGAAATTGCGCGTTATGAAACCATCAATTCTGAGATTGAGCATGGTATTGAAGCGCAAAACACTGAAGTATTATTAGGCGATGAAGCCGAAAGTATTGTTAGAGAAGCTGAAGATCTAGGTGCAGATTTAATCGTTATAGGCGATAATATGTCTGGGGCTTGGAGTAAAACCGCAGAAAAAGTGTTGCAGCATCTTCCACAAGGCTGTGACCTTTTGGTATGCCGAGAATACAGGGAGGCAGCATGAAACAGTACAAAAATATCATTTTAGCCGTTGAGCTCGAACCATCATGTGATGGTGAGCCTTGCAAAAAAGCGAAGGAACTTCAAAAGGAATTCGATGCAAATTTGTACCTCATACACGCGATTGAACACATGAGCAGCTATGGTGCAGCTTATGGTGTTGCAGCGGGTGCAGATATCGAAGAAATGCTTTTGGAGAATGCTCAAGAATCAATGCGTAAACTGGGAAGTCAGCTAGGGGTAGCTTCAACTAACCAAATTATTAAAGTAGGGCCTGCTCGAACCATCATTTTGGAAGAAGCAGAGCGCTTGGGTTCTGATTTAATCATCGTTGGAAGTCATGGACGCCACGGAATTCGCTTGTTGTTGGGTTCAACAGCAAATGCGGTATTGCATGGTGCGCTTTGTGACGTCTTGGCGGTTCGCGTAAAAGAGTAATCATTTTGCTCGTATCAGATTCGTCATTGCTTCTTTTTGCTGGCAATGACGAATCTGTTTCCATTCATTGATATATACATCGCAGGGACTATAAATAGAGTTAATAGCGTGCCAAAACTCATTCCACCGATAATTACCCATCCCATTTGTTGACGAGCCAATGCGCCGGCTCCGGTAGATAGCGCTAGGGGAATTGCGCCTAGAATTATTGCTGCGGTGGTCATTAGGATGGGGCGTAGGCGGATTTTTGCGGCGGTGGTGATGGCTTCTGTTCTGGATTTTCCTTCGGAGTGTAATTGGTTTGCAAATTCTACGATTAAAATTCCGTGTTTGGTGATTAATCCTACTAAAGTTACAAAACCGATTTGGGTGTAAATATTAATGGTTCCACCGATGGATTTTAGTGCGATGAGTGCACCTAACATGGAAAGAGGGACAGTTAATAAAATTATAAAAGGTGTTTTATAGCTTTCGAATTGTGCAGCGAGTAGAAGGAAAATAAAAATTAAAGCGAAAGCGAAGGTGAGCAACATGCTATCATTAGCGTGTAAATATTGGCGTGATGAACCGGCAAAACTGTAAGTGATATTTTTGGGAAGTTGTTCTGCAGATTCTTTTTTTAGAAAATCGATGGCTTGTCCTAGTGTGTAACCGGGGGATAATGATGCGCTAATTTTTGCAGATCGTAATTGCATAAAGTGATTTAAGCTACTGGGTTGAGTGGTTTGTTGAATACTCACAAGATTTGCTAAGGGTGTTAAATTATTTTCTGCGGTGCGCACATTCAAATTATTGAGCGTGTCAGGGGTGGTTGTGAAGCTTGGAATTAAATTTGGGATGACATCATAGCTATGGCCATTCATGCTAAATAACCCAATGCTACTATCGCCAAAAGCAAGGGTCACCGCTTGGGCAATTTTTGCCACAGGAATTCCTAATAATCCTGCACGATCACGATTAATAGAAATTGAATATTCAGGCTTATCAATCACCATGTTACTGTCGGCATAACTAAAACCCGGATTACTTTTTATACGATCCAGCATTTTTTGTGCTGCTGCATAGAGATTTTCATAAGAACCTCGGGTTTGAAGAATAAATTCAACCGGTTGCAAGCTTTGTGAACCTGGCAGTGTATAGGGATTTAAAGCAAATGCACTGACACCCGTGAGAGAATATAATTTTGGTGAAATATCTGTGATGATTTGATCTACTGAGCGTCCTCTTTTTGTCCATGGTTGTAGAGCAAGAAATGCCATGCCTGAGTTTGGTCCTTCGAATCCATTAATAACACCCGTAGAAATTTTTTCAGGTACATTACTGAGTATTTTAGAAACTTCTAAGCCAAATTTTTCGGTGTGATTTAAATTTGAAGAATTAGGTCCTGTAAAAATAGCGATCAGTGCACCGACATCTTCTTTGGGAGCTAATTCATTTTGCATGCTTTTATAAAGAAAAAAGGATGCGATGATGATGAGTAAAATAAAGATAGGGGCTAAAATTCTTCTTTTTATGGTGAAGGGAAGTAGTAGGGAATAAGCATTGGATAAGGCGCCAAACCCAGCGTTTAATTTTTCGATAAATCTACCTTGAGTTTTGTCAGCTCTGATAAGTTTTGCACACATCATGGGTGATAGTGTTAGTGCGATAAAACCCGATACGATAACTGCGCCCGCGAGTGTGAAAGCAAATTCTTTAAATAAGGCTCCGGTTAGTCCCCCCATAAATCCGATGGGTGCAAAAACGGCAGCAAGTGTTAGCGTCATGGAAATGACGGCAAACTGTATTTCTTTTGCACCTTTAATTGCAGCTTGTAATGGGCGCATTCCATTTTCTATATGCCTTTGTATGTTTTCTGTCACCACGATAGCATCATCTACCACCAGTCCAATGGCTAAAACCATAGCGAGAAAGGTTAGGGTGTTCAAACTAAAACCCAGAAGAACCATTAAGCTACAAATTCCAATGAGGGATAAGGGAATTGTCACGAGTGGAATGGCAAGCAATCGTAAAGAGCCCAGAAAAAGTAACATGACTGCCACCACAAAAAGCGTCGCTTCTAGGGTTGTTTTTTTAACTTCTCTTATGGATTCTTCTATAAATTTTGTGTTATCCCACACAATTTTTCCTTCCAAATTTTTTGGTAATTGTGGACGAATTTCTTCCAGTATTTCCTTTACGTTTTTAGAAAGTTGTACTTGGTTTGCTTCACTGCGAGGGACTATACCGATTAATACGGCAGTTTTACCATTAACTGAAGCCGATGAATTTTTACTCACCGCACCCAATTCAACCGTAGCAATATCTTCAAGACGGGCAAGGTGAGAATTATTATTAGTGAGAATCATTTTGCTGAAATCTTCAGCTGAATGTAAACCTGCTTCGGCAGTTAAGCTAAATCGTTGTGAGTCATTTTCGATGTGGCCAGCGGAAGATAGTAAATTATTATTATGGAAAGCATCGACGACATCATTGACCGTAATGTGTTGATTATCCATTTTATGAGGATCTAACCAAATGCGCATGGCATAATCACGTCCACCCATGAGCATAACCGATGAAACGCCATCAATGGTTTCAAATTGTGATTGAACCACACGCTTTATGTAGTCTGTTATTTCTGCAAAACTTAAGGTGTCGCTTGAAAATGCAATAAACAAAGCGGGTGTATCATTGGGATTTTCTATTTCAACGATCGGTGGATCAATGCCATGGGGAAGACGCCGTTGAATTTGTGATACTTTATCTCGAGCATCATTAACAGCTTGATCGATGTTATAGCCCAGCTTAAATACCAAAGTAATTTTAGAGCTTCCATTTTTGCTGTGAGAGGATATATATTCCAGGCCATTAATTCCAGCGACAGCACTTTCAATAGGGGAGCTTACAAATCCTTCTATATCTTCAGCACTGGCACCTGGGTAGGCTGTACGAATGCTGACGGTAGTAGTTTTGATTCGTGGAAATTGTGATAGGGGTAGTGTGAAGTATGACACCAGTCCAATCAGTAATAATAAAATACTTAGTACAGAAGAAAAAACAGGTCTTCTAATAAAAAATTCTGTGAAATTCATGAGGCTTTCTTTGCTTGTTGGTTTGCGACGATAATGGGTGAACCTTCGGATAATTTATTGTGACCTTCACTCACGACGTGGTCAGTTTCCTTTAATCCTGACAAAACCACAATTTCATTGTTGAGTTGAGACCCTAATGTAATGCTTGTTTTGTGTGCTTTTCCGCTGATAGATTTGTAAACGTATGGACCTTCTTTTTGGTACTGTATGCAAGCTTGTGGTATGGTCAATATGGGTTTTTCTTCCCCAATTAATATTTTTGCGTTCATAAAACTGCCCGGCATTAATATATTATTTGGATTCGGTATGGTAGTTTTTGCGATAATGCTTTGGTTTTTTTGATTTATTTCAACGTCGATCTCAGTGATTTTTCCTTGAAATTGATGTCCGACATACACATCTGACCACACTACTGCTTTTTGGCCAACTCGGATTTTATTTGAATATACTTCGGGTATAGAAAGTTGTAATGACATGAGGTCAGTCATTTGTAAATTTACCAGTACTTGTCCTGCACTGATGTAATCGCCAACTCCAGCTCCGGAGAAACCTACTTTTCCGCTGAAGGGTGCTTTTATTAAGGCCTTATCAAGGGCTGCTTTGGCTTGCACAACTTTTGCTTCGTCGGTTTGTAAGATGGTTTTGGCGGTATCTAATTCAGCAGCAGAAATAGCATTAATCTTAATTAATTCGTTTTTTCGACTGAACTGAAGCTTACTCAATTTTAAATTAGCTTGATCAAGTTGTAGTTGTGCTTTTAATACATCGGCATTCAGTTCGAATAAAACAGAGCCTTTTTTCACCACGCTACCATCTTGGAAATTTTTTTTCGTAATGCGTCCTGATATTTCAGAGGTAATTTTTGCACTGTTACTAGCGTGGATGATACCGGATGCTTGTATGGAAGGTTGCCATAATTGCTTTTTTACTGGGGTCACTTCCACGAAAGCGGGTGGGATGTCTGCGAAGGAATTGAGGCTAATAATCAGTGTTATAACAGGAAAAAAGAATTTCTTCATTTTTTTAAACCCTTTTTAAAAAATTTGATTTTATTATAGCGATATTTTGTTTGAATGTAACCCGTGTTTTTTTTGAGGAGTGAGTATCCCCCCCTCCGCCCTACGGGCACCTCCCCCCGGAAGGGGGAGGACATTATATTTTGCGGAGTTTTGCTATGTAGAAGCCATCACCGCCATCTTGTTGTTGGAATAGTTGTAAGCCGCAGCGTTGTGGTACACCCCAATATTGTGGGAGGGAAATCAGTTCTGCATTTTGTACCTTGTGGATGAAAGTTTCGATTTGTTTTGTGTTTTCTTCGAGTAATATCGAGCAGGTTGAATACAGTAGAATGCCACCTGTTTTTAATAAAGGCCATAAGGAAGTCAATAGTTTTTTTTGTAGAATGCAGAGATTTTTAATGTCGGACTCTCGTTTAAGTAATTTAATATCTGGGTGTCTTCTAATAACGCCTGTTCCTGAACAGGGTGCGTCGATTAGGATTCTGTCGAATAATTGTCCCTCATGCCATGTTGATAATTCTGTTGCATCAGCAATATGAATCTGAAGTGGGGAGGTATTAAGCTTTAAACGCTTAAAATTATCTTGAATTAATGTGGCACGTTCCGGATCTATTTCTATAGCCACTAATTTTTCTAAGTTGGGTTCAATTTCAGCGATATGAGCAGTTTTACCTCCTGGGGCCGCACAGGCATCTAAAACTCTTAATCCCGGCTTTAATTCAAGTGTTAGAGCTGCTAATTGTGCTGCTAGGTCTTGAACCGAAATCAGACCCTCTTTAAATCCAGGGAGACTAACAACGTCAGCAGATTCAGATAATAAAAGTGCATTAGGAACAAAAGGATTTTTGGTGGCTTCTTGCTTGAGGTGTTTTAAATAATCATCGACATTCGTTTTTTGTTGATTGATTCGAAGCCAGGTACGGGGCAAGGAATTATTTTCTTTTATTAAGCTTTCCCAGTTGTCTGGTCTCTCATTTTTAAATTTATTAATTAGCCATTTGGGATGATCGAAGTGAGCGACTTCTATCATCTTGATTTTTGCTTCCAATTTTTTTTGTTCACGACAATAGCTTCTCAATATTGCATTAACGAGGCCTGTAGCCCAGTTTTTTTTCAACAGTTTGGTGAGTTCTACGGTTTCGGAGACGATGGCATACTCTGGGGCTGATTGGGTTCGTAACTGAAAAAGAGCGATATAAATGAGATAAAGAATGTCATGATCTTTTTCTTTTAAAGGTTTTTTCATGAGCAGTTTGATAATTTCACTTAAACTAAAATAATGACGTATAACACCGTTGCACCAAGCATGGACGAGGTTGGTGTTTTCGATATTTTCTTTTAATAAGGCACTCGTCAGAGAACAGTGTTTTGAGACTACTGCATTTAAGATGTTTGCGCATTGTAGGCGGACTGAGGAGACCATGGTATGAGGTCTAATTCGCAAATTGAATATCGCAATAAAAACCACCCAATTGTTTTGTTATTGTAACAAGGTACATCCCTGCTTTGGGTTTTTCCATATCAATAGTGCAGTTGTTAGCTGTAACACCATTAATTGTTTTTAACTGATAGTGGAGGTTTGTGACTTTCGCATCTTTGAGTAAATCAATATCCAGACTATCCAGCATATCTTTATGGAGTTCTCTGACCGAATTGTAATGATGAGTTGTACCATTCACATCGAATTGAGTATCAAAATAGGCTGTATCAAAATTCCAATGAAAAATGCCGATATATTCAGGTATAAGGCAAATACAAAGACTGGTAGTTTTGTCGCAAGCAGTGCAATGTGAGGCTGCTTTTGCATAGCTTGGCATTGATAGTATAAGTATTAATAACACAGTACTGAATATTCGCATGTTCGTCCCCTTATATTTTAGTTTGTAATAATGATATATCTGCGATTTGCAAAAATAGATTGCGTAAATTAGCTAATAATAATAACCTATTTTCACGAGTTTGGGTATCATCAGTCATGACTAGGACCTGATCAAAAAATGTGTCTACGGGTTCTCTGAGTGTAGCTAAAGATGATAAGGCATCAGTATATTTTGCATGAGTCGTTAATTTTTCTATTTCATCGTACTTTTCAGATAAGAGTTTAGCCAGCAATTGTTCAGATTTTTCAGTTAATAATTTTGTGTTAATGGCATTAAGAACAGCTACTCCCTCGCTTTTTTTCAGGATATTCGATACTCGTTTATTGGCAGCAGCCAGCGATTGCGCTTCTGGTAAGGATTGAAAATATTGCACTGCTTTTATTCGCTGGTCGAAATCATAGGGCTGCGTTGGGTAGCGTGCGTGAACGGCTGCAAAAACATCAGGACTAATACCATTTTCAATATACCATGCACGTAATCGGTCCATAATAAAATCCAGACACTCTTCTTCTGTCTTAGGATTAGATAATTTAGTTCCATACAAATTTTTTGAAAATTTAATGAGCGATCTAAGATCAATGGGTAATTGCTTTTCAATGATAATTCGTAGAATTCCAATCGCTGCTCTGCGTAATGCGAAGGGGTCTTTTGTTCCGGTCGGTTTTTGGTCAATACCAAAAATTCCAACAAGAGTATCTATTTTATCGGCAATAGACACTGCACATGCAATATTATCCGAAGGCAGATTATCACCAGCATAACGTGGGAGATAATGTTCTTTTATCGCTGATGCAATTTCTTTATCTTCTTTATCGTATAGAGCGTAGTAATATCCCATAATGCCCTGTAATCCAGGGAATTCACCAACCATTTCGCTTAATAAATCTGCCTTGCATAAAAATGCAGCACGATTAACCGACGAATTATCCGCATTAATTTGTGTGGCAATATTATCTGCAAGTTGAGATATTCGCTCTGTTTTATCAAGCAAAGTACCGAGTTTTATTTGAAATATCACGCCCTGCAACAATGGAACACGGGTATCAAGTCGATGTTTAATGTCGCTTTGGTAGAAAAATTCCGCATCTGACAATCGAGCTCTTAAAACACGCTCATTTCCGTGAATAACTAGGTTGATTTTTTTGCTTTGTATATTGCTAATGGTGATAAAGTGCGGCAAAAGTTGATGGTTTTTATCGACCACAGGAAAATACCGTTGATGTTGTTGCATGGCACAAATCAGAGTTTCATGAGGGACTGTTAAAAATTGGGGGTCAAAATTTCCGAGTATGGCCACTGGCCACTCATTAATGGCAGTGACTTCATCTAAAAGCATTTCGTCAATTTGAGCTTCACCTTTCTTTTTTGCACATTTAATCACTTCTTTTCTGATCATTTCTTTTCGTTCATTGAAATCCACAATCACATGTCCTTCAGAACGTAATTGTTCTTGATAATCTCTGGGAGATTTTATAATGATTGGGTCAGGATGGTGAAAACGATGTCCATAACTTTGTTTTCCAGCTTTTATGCCAAGTATGGTTCCTGTGACGGCGTTGATGCCAAATAACATGACAACCCAATGTACAGGTCGCACAAACTCTACCTCGTGATTGCCCCAGCGCATGGATTTAGGTATGGGCAGGTTTTTTAAAGCGTTTTCAACGAGGCTTGGCAGCAGGTTTATGGTGTTTTCACCTTTTATTTTAGCGGCGAAGTATAAGGCTTCACCTTTTTCACTGGGCCTTAATTCTATTTGATCAAAATCCACCCCACAGGATTTTGCAAATCCTAGAGCCGCTTTAGTAGGCTTTCCAGCTTCATCAAAAGCGGCTTTTTTTAGGGGCCCATTTTTTTCAGACACATAATCTGATTGCGCTATCACCAAATTATTGACAATAACAGCCAGTCGTCTTGGTGTTGCAAATAATTTTATATTTTCGAAAGCCAGATCTTTTTTTTCTAATTCATTTTTTAAATTTTCTCCAAATGCTTGACTCAATTTTAAGAGTGCTTTTGGAGGCAATTCTTCCGTTCCTATTTCCACTAAAAAATCATTTGTTTTAGCCATTTTTTTTCTCTTTTAATAAGGGGAATCCTAATTTTTCTCTGGATTCATAATGTGCTTGAGCAATGGCTTGAGTGAGTTTGCGAACACGCAAAATATATCGTTGTCTTTCAGTAACTGATAAAGCTTGTCTGGCATCTAATAAATTAAAGGTGTGTGAAGCTTTTAAAGCCATTTCATAAGCAGGAATGGGTAAGTTCAGTTTAATTAATTCTTCACTTTGGTTTTCATAGTCGTCGAAGGCGCGAAATAAGATCTGGATGTTAGCGTACTCAAAATTGTAGGTAGACATTTCCACTTCGTTTTGATGAAAAACATCACCATATGTGATGGGACCGGTAGGGGTATTTGTCCACACGATATCATAAATACTGTCGACTTCTTGTAGATACATGGCGAGACGCTCTAAACCATAGGTAATTTCGCCCGTCACTGGTTTACAATCGAGACCACCAACTTGTTGGAAATAGGTGAACTGTGTGATTTCCATACCATTTTGCCACACTTCCCAACCCAAGCCCCAAGCACCTAAGGTGGGTGATTCCCAATTGTCTTCTACAAAACGAATATCTTGAATGAGTGGATCAATATCAAGAGCACGTAGCGAGTTTAGGTAAATTTCTTGGATATCATCCGGGGAAGGTTTAAGAACCACTTGATACTGATAATAATGTTGTAAGCGGTTTGGATTTTCACCGTAACGACCATCCGTTGGACGACGACAGGGTTGTACAAAAGCAGCAGACCATGGTTCTGGTCCGATAGCGCGAATGAAAGAAGCGGGATGAAAGGTTCCTGCGCCGATTTCGCAGTCAAGGGGCTGCATAATAACACAACCTTGCTTAGCCCAATATTGGTGCAATGTATTAATGAGTTCTTGAAATGTACGTGGTTTATTATTCATAGTCATAAAAAGAGGGCCATTAAATGGCCCTCCTAGTCATATTAACCAGAGACTTTTTTAACAGCTGCTAAAAGCGCTTCTTTAGAAGTAGCACCAGGAATATATTCGGATTTAGAGCCATTTTTATTTCCTACTATAAATGCAGGCGTGCCTAGCAAACCAATTTCCTGTGCAAGCGTAAAGTTATCACGGATTTCGTTTTGTACGCTTTCACTTTCCATGTCTGTTTTAAGTTTTTCTACATTTAAACCCGCTTTTTTGGCAAGGCTTAGCACTTTTTCATCATCAAGAGGATTGCTTTCTTTTAATAGTTCGTCGTGTAAAGCAAGGTATTTATCAGCACCTTGTTTAAAGGAAGCCACAGCTGCTCGTGCTGCAAAATTAGAGGTTTTTCCAAAAATGGGTAATTCTTTAACAATGATTTTAACTTTTTTATTGTCACGTGCGATTTCTTTTACAATGGCGCTCATATTTTTGCAATGTCCACATTGGTAGTCGATAAATTCTACGATAGTGGTTTCACCATTATTATTTCCAAAGGTTGGGCTAGTGGAAGATTGGAATATATTTTTGGTTAATTTTGTGATGGCTGATTGAGCTACTGTTTTTGCTTTTTGTTGTTCTTTTTCTCGAAGTGCATTAGATGCTTCTATTAACACATCAGGATTGCTCACTAAATAGTCATGGACAATCTTTTGGATTTCTTGGGTTTGGTTATTATCAAATGCTTTGGCAGCAAAGATGCTTGGGCTCGCCAAACAAATTGTCATCGCAGCAATATTTAGGGTATAGGATCGAATATTTTTCACAAAAATTACCTCGTTAGAAGATTGGGAGTGCATTGATTCTAGGTGACAGACTGAGGATTTGCAAGCTGTTGATTAGCTGTCTAATAATGCGTTTTTGATTTTTTTCATGGCTTGGTTTTCAAGTTGTCGAATTCGTTCAGCGGACACTTGATGTTTATCGGCTAGTTCATGCAAGGTTGCTTTGTTTTCGGCTAACCATCGGTGTTCAAGAATATCTCTTGAGCGGGCATCTAAAGACTCAAGTGCTTGATAGAGATTTTGTTCACGTTGTTCATTCCAGTCAGCTGATTCGATATGATGTGCGGGATCTGCGGAAGGAGCTTCTAAATAATGCATTGGTGCTGAGGCTTCATTATCTGGGATCAGAGGAGCATCATAGGGTATATCTTGGCCTTGCAGCCTCATTTGCATAGTGTGTACATCACTTTCTTTAACACCTAAATTTTCTGATATTAATAATGCAGTGTGCCATTTCTCAGTGGCTTTTCGTAAGTTGAAGAAAAGTTTGCGCTGTGCTTTGGTGGTAGCAATTTTAACGATGCGCCAGTTGCGGAGAATATAGTCGTGTATTTCAGCTTTAATCCAGTGTATGGCAAAAGAAACTAAGCGTACACCTTGTTCCGGATTAAATCGTTTTACGGCTTTCATGAGCCCAATATTGCCTTCTTGAATCAAGTCTGATTGGGGCAAGCCATAACCAGAATATCCACGAGCAACTTTAACGACATAGCGTAGGTAGGGCATGATTAAGTGTTTAGCAGAATTGATGTCACCACTTTGTGCATATTGCGTGGCTAGATTATGCTCTTCCTCCGCAGAAAGCATAGGAATTTGGTTAACCCAGTGAATGTAGCTTTCTAAGCTACCCAGTGGGACTGCATACTCTAAACGTTGTAAATATGCCATAAAATACCTCTATAACCATTTTAGCACTCTTTAATGGCGAGTGCTAATGATTTTTTAGCGCATTATCTACCAAAAAGTCCCAGCCAGGCTCCCATCAGGCCTAATACGGAACTAAAGAATATAAAAATGAGACCTTTGAAGAAGCTTAGGCCTGTTATTGACCATTGGTTGCTATAAAGTTTGCCAAGTTCTACGACATTTGGGTTTAGCCAAGAGACCATAATACTGATCAAAATCCAGGCAATTAATCCACCGGTAATGCCATAAAATAAACCCGTATAAAGAAAAGGTCTTCGAATGAAGTTGTTGGTTGCTCCCACTAGCTCATAAATGACAATTTCATTTTTGTGGCGTTGAATGGCCAGGCTAATAGTATTGCTCACGATAAAAATAACACCAACTGCCAACAATGATCCGATGATCCAACTGATTTTTTTTGCCAATATCAGCATAACTTCGAGTCGTTTTATCCATTGTTTGTCAAGTTGAGCGGTTTCTACAAAGGGAAGCTTGGAGAGGTTTTCTTGCCATTCCAATAATAGCTCCTCATTTCCTTCACTATAAGCGGTTTCTATGACAATGGTTGCGGGCAGAGGGTTTTCTCTTAAGGAATTCAGTAGGTCACTCAAATCAGATTGATTTGCAAATTGTTCCAAGCCCTGTTTGGGAGAAATATATTTGACTCTTTTAATGTCTGATTGCGCATTGAGTGCCTGCATTAAGTGCTCGATCTGTGCTTTAGTAGCATCTTTTTTGAGATACACCGTCAGCTGTGATCCAGCGCCCAAATTTTGATCTAATCCATGGACATTATTCAGTAATACATAGAGTGTTGTGGGTAAGGTTAGGGCAATAATGATTACGAATAATGTGAGAAGGTTAGGGAAAGTTGCTTGTCTAAATCGTTTATAACACAGTTTTAATGCATGGATATGATGTTTGATAGTGTAGCTCAGGGGATTTAAAGCACCTTTTTTCTTGCGTTGATTTCCTTTGGTAATTTGAAAATCCAGATTATCCCGTTCTTTGAGGAGTGTAGATCTTGATTCCATTTTTATTATTCTCCTGTGTTAATTAAACGGCCTTGCTTAATCGTGAGGACGCGATAGGGCAGCGTTGCTATCAGCGCCAGGTCGTGTGAGGCGATCAAAACACTGGTACCTATTTGGTTAAAAGACTCGAAAAGATGCATGATTTCTCGTGATAGCGAGGGATCTAAGTTACCGGTGGGTTCATCAGCGATTAATAAAGCAGGTCGACTGATCACTGCGCGAGCAATGCCCACACGTTGTTTTTCTCCGGTGGACAATCCTGCAGCGATATTATTTTCTTTATCGAGTAATCCTACTTTATCGAGAGAGGCTCGTACGCGTCGCCCAATTTCTTCGTCTGTGCTGCCTGATATCACGAGGGGTAGCGCAACATTTTCAAAAACAGTCTGTTCTAACAGTAGCTTTGGGTCTTGGGAAACATAACCAATGGTTCGTCTTAAATAAGGAACTTGTCGAGGGGGTACTTTGGAGATGTCATGACCACCGATAATCACTTGTCCTTCGGTGTGTTTTTCTATTAAACCGGTGATATTCAATACCGTCGATTTACCCGCACCTGAATGGCCTGTTAAAAATGCCATCTCACCTTGACGAAGGTGGAAGTTGACTCGCTTTATCGCTTCGAAGCCATTTTTAAAACTTTTAGTCACATTATTGAATCGAATCATAGTGTCATTTCCTGCTCACTTTTATCGGAATGATTGAACAAGGCATTGATAAATACCTGAGAATCAAACACTTGTAAATCTTCAATGGTCTCGCCTACGCCAATGAACCGAATGGGTATCTGCAGTTCTTGGGCTATAGCGAATATGATACCGCCTTTGGCAGTTCCGTCCAACTTAGTTAATGTAAGACCGCTAACATTAACGGCCTCATTAAACATCTTCGCTTGTTGAAGCGCATTTTGACCTGTGCCGGCATCAAGTACAAGCATGACTTCGTGGGGAGCTGATTCATCCAGTTTGCCAATCACCCGTCGAATTTTTTCCAGTTCTCTCATGAGATTATGTTGAGTATGTAATCGACCTGCGGTATCGGCGATTAAGACATCGATATTTTTAGCTTTGGCAGATTGAATGGCATCAAAAATTACTGAGGCAGAATCAGAACCTGCTTTTTGAGTCACGACAGGAATGCCATTTCGCTCTCCCCAGACAGCAAGTTGTTCTATGGCTGCGGCACGAAAAGTGTCTCCCGCAGCCAACATTACCGACTTACCACTGGTTTTTAATTTATTCGCGAGCTTCCCAATGGTAGTTGTTTTTCCCGTGCCATTAACGCCCACCATTAAAATGATGTAAGGCTTTTTTGATTCATCGATGACCAAGGGTATAGAGCAAGGTTGAAGAATGTCTTTTAATTGCGATTCAAGTTTTGCCATGAGTTCTTGAGTATCATTGAGTTTTTTTCGAGAAATTTCCTCAGTGAGGATATTGATAATGTTAGTTGTAACACCGACACCCACATCGGATGTGAGTAATAGTGTTTCTAATTTTTCGAGAATTTCTTTGTCGATTTCTTTTTTGCCGAGTAATAATGATCCCAGCCCTTCGACAATTTTTGTACTTGTTTTTTTTAATCCTGCTCGCAGGCGAGAGAATAGAGACATTACAAACCTACCGTAATAACTATTAATGGGTTATCCTATCATTTTTTGACGATGAATGCATTTTTAAGGGCGGAGGAAATAATGAAACTAGTTAAACTCTCAGCGATGGCCATAGCCTTTTCTTGCTTATCTCTGGCATCGCTGGCAAAAGAAAGTATCCCAAACTCCGTTCAAGAGTTCCAACTTAAAAATGGACTTAGGGTCTTTATCAAAGAAGATCATAGAGCGCCTTTAGTCTCCGTACAACTTTGGTATAGGGTGGGAAGTGCAGATGAGGGCACTGGGCATACCGGAATATCACATATTGTTGAACACATGATGTTCAAAGGAACTCAAAAATATGGTCCAGGACAATTCGATAAAATTCTTGCTGAGCAGGGCGGTCAAAATAATGCATTTACTTCTAATGATATGACGGCTTATACCATCTTGTTGCCATCCGATAAGCTCAATTTTGCACTTGATTTAGAGTCTGACCGTATGGCCAATCTTAAAATGGATCAACAAAGTTATAACAAAGAGCTTCAAGTCGTTATTGAAGAACGTCGTATGCGAACTGAAGACAATCCTCAGTCACTTACGAATGAAAGATTTTATGCAGCAGCCTATGTTGCCAGTTCTTATCATAACCCGGTGATAGGTTGGATGGATGACATCAAACAAATTACTCGAGACCAAGCTTTTTCATGGTACGAAAGTTGGTACGCTCCTAATAATGCTTTATTAGTGATTGTTGGTGATGTGAACCCTAAAGAAGTGCGTCAGTCCGTTGAAAAATATTTCGGAAATATAAAATCCAAGTCATTACCACATCGTGTACCTAACATCACGGTAAATCCTGTTGGTAAACGTGAGTTGGTTGTGAAAGCACCTGCAAAATTGCCTTGGATGGTGATGGGTTATAATGTCCCCAATTTTAAAACCGCTTCCCAGCCCTGGGAACCCTATGCCTTAATGGTGTTGTCAAATATCTTAGATGGCGGTAAGAGTGCTCGATTAGAAAAACGCTTGGTGAGGGATAAGCAAATTGCCACTCAAGTTAACTGCTCCTACTCTCCATATAATCGCTTTAATATCTTGTTTACCCTGCAAGGTGTACCTGCCAAAAATATTACCACCAGGCAGCTTGAAGAAGCTTATTTAGAAGAAATTTCACAATTACAAAAACAATTAGTCACTGAGAAAGAACTTGCTCGGGTAAAGGCCCAAGTGGTTGCAACACATATCTATGATAAGGATGAGGTGGCAGCTCAAGCCGCTGAGATTGGTGGTTTAGAAGTTATTGGGCTATCTTGGCGAGAAGGTGAGGATTACCCCAAGAAAATAGAGGCAGTTAGCGCAGAACAAGTGCGAGAGGTTGCTAAAAAATATTTGATTTCAGATCGCCTGACTTTTGCCAATCTGGATCCACAACCCATGAGTAGTGAGAAGCTTGAACCTACTATTGATGTGAGAGGTGAACAACATGTACGTTAATAAAAAATTATTACGTTTAGCTTGGCTTTCACTGGTTAGCGTTGTGCTCAGTCAGTGCTTGTTAACGGACTCGGCATTTGGAGGATCTAGTAAAGGAATTGATATTCAGCGATGGAAAACCTCTCAAGGCGTGCCCGTTTATCTCGTTGAATCACATCAACTTCCTATGGTTGACTTTGAAATCATGTTCGCTGCAGGCTCGGCTTATGATGGTACAAAACCTGGGGTTGCTGCATTAACAAATTCTCTTTTATTTGAAGGAACAAAAAATCATAATGCTGATCAAATTGCTGAGGCCTTTGAACAGGTGGGGGCAATTAATTCTTCTGAAACCTCACAGGATTATGCTGCAATTTCTGTGAGGAGTTTATCTAGACCGGATTATTTATCGAGTGTGACGACGCTTAGCCAAGAAATTCTAAGCTCACCATCCTTCGCTAAAAAAGATTTCAACCGCATTTTGGATCAAACTATTACGGCCTTACAATATTCTGAGCAGCAGCCTGATGCAGTGGCTAGCCGTGTTTTTTTTGAAACACTTTATGGCACAAGCCCCTATGGTCATACTCACTTGGGTACTTTAGAGAGTGTAAAAAAATTAACTATTTCCGATGTTCAGGAATTTTTTAAAGCATACTATGTGCGTGAAAATGCAAAAATTATAATCGTGGGTGATTTAACGAAGGCGCAGGCGACAATAATGGCTGAAAAATTAGCATCAAATATACCCCTCGGTAAAAAAGCCATACCTAATTTGAGTCCAAGTCCTATTACCCAAACAACGGTTAAAGCGATACGCTTTCCTAGCACCCAAACCACTGCACTTATTGGGCAAGTGGGGCTTGGTAGGCCATCTAAGGATTATTATGCTGTAAAAGTGGGGAATAATATTCTTGGTGGGGGGTCTTTTAATTCTAGATTGGTGAAAAAAGTTCGTGTCGATAAAGGGCTTGCCTACTATGTGGCGAGTTATATTTTACCGCTTAAAGATAAAGGGCCATTTATTGTAATACTTCAAACTCGAAACAACAAAGCAACTGAAGCCGTTAGTATTGCTCAAGACACACTCAAAGATTTCGTAAAAAATGGGCCTAAAGAGGATGAGTTAGCATTAGCGAAGCGTAGTATTATTGGAACTTTCCCTCAAGCAATATCCAGTAACAGTGCTATTTTAGCGAATGTATCAAATATTGTATTTTATGATTTACCGTTGGATTATCTGGATAAATTTACGACTAACATTCAATCTGTGACTAAGGAGCAAGTGAAAAGTGCATTCCAGCGGATGTTGCAAATGGATAAATTGGTGACTGTCACCGTGGGTGATTTAAGTTTAAATTAGAAAATGTCTCAATCAAAAGTTAGAATTATCAGTGGCATTTGGAAAGGGCGTAAAATTGAATTCCCAGGTGATATTGTGCGTCCAACGGGAGACAGAATTCGTGAGACTGTTTTTAATTGGTTACAATTTCACACCCTTCAAGCAAGCTGCTTAGATTTATTTGCAGGTAGTGGAGTGTTTGGCTTTGAATCCTTATCACGCGGTGCTAAAGAAGTGGTGATGATTGATCAATCAACTTTCGTCATTAAAAGTTTAAAGGCCAATATTGAAAAATTACAAGCTCAACATTTGCATCTTATTAATGCCACCGTTCCGTCCCCACAACTTGCTTCACAATTATCTCAAAAATCTTTTGATCTCGTATTCATTGATCCTCCATTCCGTAAAGGCTTGGTTCAACAAAGTTTAGAGTGGCTCTTGAAAAATGTTGCTTTGAACAAGCATGCCATGATTTATATTGAAGCAGAAAAAGAACTCAAATTTGATTTTATTCCCGAGAGCTTAAGGCTATACAGAGATAAGGTGAGCGGTGCAGTGCATTATTCACTCTATCAATATGAAACTTTGCCAGGCAGTTGATCCCAAGTTTTGAAAAGTTCTAAAGCATCTTTCTGAAATACTTGAATCATGTGAATTTTTCTTGAATTTAATGGTTTTTTAATTTCTTCATAGAACAATTGATCATCAAATCCATATTTTGCTGCGTCTTCTTGCTCGGCAGCATAATAAATTTTCTGAAGACGTGACCAATAAATTGCACCTAAACACATGGGGCAGGGTTCGCAAGTGGTGTAAATTTCACAATCGTCGAGTTTAAAGGTTTTTAGAGTTTTGCAAGCATCTCTAATGGCGCTTATTTCTGCATGGGCTGTTGGATCACAAGTAGATGTTACTTGATTAATACCTCGCCCAACAATTTTTCCAGCTTTGACGATGAGTGCACCAAATGGGCCAGCACCCCTTTCCTTCATTCCTTGAGCAGCAAGCTTAATTGCTTCAAGCATGAAATCATTATTCATTCATCTTCCTTAGACGTCGATATTTTCTGCGTATAAGGCATTATCTTCAATGAACAGTCGACGAGGTTCAACTTGATCCCCCATTAAGGTGGTAAAAATTTCATCAGCAGAAACCGCATCTTCAATACTGACTCGAAGGAGTCGCCTTACATTAGGATCCATGGTAGTTTCCCACAGTTGTTCAGGGTTCATTTCACCCAAACCTTTATAACGTTGAATGCCTAATCCACGCTTAGCTTCTTCGAGTAGCCATACATAGGCCTCATTAAAGTTGCGAATAGGAAATTCTTTTTCATTGCGTTTGACATAAGCACCTTCTTCAATGAGGCCGGCTAGTTTTTTAGCGATGTTACTAATATTTTGGTAATCCGAAGAATCAAAAAATTCTTTAGTAATAGGGTAGCTATGTTTTACGCCATGTTGTGTCATTTCAATGATGGGTAAGAAAAGTGAATTTTCTTTGTTTTCTTCGATGACAATTTTGTATTCGACACCGTTTGACTGGAGGGGGTGATTTTTTAATATTTCATTTTGGAGTTCAGTGGCCCAGTTTTCGAGTGTAGATTTCGTGGATAAATCAGTGTTAGAAATGGGTCTGATATTTAAGATGCTCATCAGTACTTCAAAAGGATATCGGCGTGATTGACGTTTGACAATATTCAAGACTTCTCTGAAATGCGTAGTGAGTTCATCAAGAGCTGAACTAGTAATAGCAGGTGCACCTGCTTTTACAAATAGATTTGAATCTTCTAAAGAGAGGTGTTGTAGATAAGTGTTTAAAGCATCGTCATCTTTAACATATTGTTCCTGTTTTCCTTTTTTAACTTTATAAAGTGGGGGTTGGGCGATATATACATAGCCTCTTTCTATGAGCTCTCTCATTTGACGGTAGAAAAAAGTGAGTAAAAGCGTGCGAATGTGGGAACCGTCGACGTCCGCGTCAGTCATAATAATTATACGGTGATATCGTAATTTGTCGGGATCGTATTCTTCTTTACCTATGCCACAGCCTAATGCAGTTATTAATGTGCCAACTTCTTGTGAAGAAATCATTTTATCAAAGCGAGCTTTTTCAACATTAAGAATTTTACCTTTTAATGGCAGAATAGCTTGAGTGCGTCTGTCTCTGGCTTGTTTTGCACTACCACCTGCTGAGTCACCCTCGACCAGATATATTTCTGAGAGCGCGGGATCTTTTTCTTGGCAATCGGCTAATTTTCCGGGTAAACCTGCTATATCTAAAGCGCTTTTACGACGAGTCATTTCTCGTGCTTTACGTGCTGCTTCGCGAGCACGTGCAGCATCAATAATTTTATTGATGATATTTTTTGCTTGAGCTGGGGTTTCGAGTAGGTAATCGTGAAAGGCAGTGCTTACTGTGGATTCAACGGCGGGTTTTACTTCGGAGGACACTAATTTGTCTTTGGTTTGAGAGGAGAATTTTGGATCTGGTGTTTTTACTGAAAGAACTGCTGTTAATCCTTCTCGAGCATCATCCCCAGTCGGCGTTATTTTAGCTTTTTTGGCGTAGCCTTCTTTCTCGATATATTGATTTAAGGTTCGTGTAAGTCCAGCACGGAATCCAGCTAAGTGAGTACCACCATCTTTTTGAGGAATGTTGTTGGTATAACAAAAAATAGTTTCTTGATAACCATCATTCCATTGCATGGCGACTTCAACAATGATGCCATCACTTTCAGAGGAAAAATAACATATGTCTGGGTGAATTGGGGTTTTGTTTTTGTTAAGGCGTTCAACAAAGGCTCGAATTCCGCCTTCATATTTAAAGGTTTCACTTTTTCCAGTGCGCTCATCGTGCAAGGTGATACAAACACCAGGGTTTAGGAATGAGAGTTCGCGCAGACGTTTGGCAAGAATGTCGTAATGAAAAGTTAATACATTATGAAATATTTGATCGCTGGGTTTGAAGCGGATTTCTGTCCCATTACTTTGAGATTCACCAGTTTCTTTTAATGGGTGATCTGGATCGCCCAGGGTGTAAGATTGGTAAAAAACTTTTCCATTTTTTCGAATGGTAAGTTCGAGCTTTTCTGAAAGGGCATTTACTACGGATATACCCACGCCATGTAAGCCGCCTGAGATTTTATAAGCACTGTTGTTAAATTTACCGCCTGCGTGAAGTACCGTCATAATAACTTCAGCCGCAGAGCGACCTTCTTCTTTATGGATATCTACTGGAATACCACGTCCATCGTCTTTGACCGTTACTGAATCGTTGGCATGAATGATTACGTCGATATTGTTACAAAAGCCTGCTAAGGCTTCGTCGATGGAGTTGTCGACGACCTCAAAGACCATATGATGCAATCCAGTACCATCATCAGTATCGCCGATGTACATGCCCGGACGCTTTCTAACAGCATCTAAGCCTTTAAGGACTTGGATCTCTTCTGCACCGTAATTAGCGGGATCGTTTGAGATTGCATGGGTCATAAATTTCGCTCCAAATAGCAATAAAATTCAATCGTTTATTGTATCATAATCCTATGAAAATCGCACGGAAATCTTCCTTTTTTACAAGTATAAAAGGGCATGGTTCCACGTGGAACTTTAGTTGAAGTGCCACTCTGAAAGAAGCCAGCGGCAGCGGGCAGGGGGTATCAGGACACGCCGTGAACCCGTCCCTGGGGGCTCGGAAAAAACATCCCTGTTTTTTACGGTCCTGATACCCCCCACCCGCTGCCGCTGGCTTAGAGCAAGTTCATGAGTTTTGTGTTTTTGTTCCGTCATTGCAAGCAAAGGGAAGCAAGTCAGGTAGCAAAATGATTGGCATTTCCGGATTGCTTCAAGATATGACTCGCGCTTTTGTGTGCGGTCTATAGGCATCGAAACTTTGCTAAGAAATGGTTCCACGTTCCACGTGGAACATTTTGGATTCTGGTAGTTCTATGAAGGGGGCAAGTAGGCTTTTTTCTATTCCCGTAATAAATACTTGTGACTCAATATCTAGAAGGAGCTGCGCAATTAAGTAGCGCTTTTCTTCGTCGAGTTCTGCGGGTAAGTCATCGATTAAGAAAATACACTTTTTGTTGGTATGAGTTTTGAGCAATTTTCCTTGGGCGAAGCGCAGTGCGTATATGACTAACTTTTGCTGTCCCTGAGATAAAATTTCGTGCACAGGCTTATTCTGTTGAGTCCGTAGCCATATATCTGCTCTGTGGGGTCCATATTGGGTATAGCCTAGCTGTTTGTCTCTATCATATGAGCGATCTAATACCTCGATTAAATTGGACTCTTTTTCCCAGCCACGTTGATAGAAAACTTTTACACTGATGCCAGGAAGAATAGTATTCAAGACACTCACAAAAACTTCCTGTAGTGCATCAATGTATTCTGCTCTGGATGCGTGTATTTTATTAGACACGTCTTCAAGCTCAATATTCCAAGCGCTAAGATCAGACTTTTTTGTGGTATAGGATTTCAGCAAAGCATTACGTTGGCGAATTGCCCGCTGTGCACGTTGCCATAGTTCGTAAAAGGGTGGTTCCACGTGGAACACTCCCCAGTCTATGAAGTGACGGCGCATTTGTGGGCCTGCATTTAACAGCAAATGCCCATCGGGATAAATCAATTGTAATGGCAGTAATTCTGCGAGGGCAATGATAGAAGAGGCATTTTCTCCAGCGATTCTTATTTTACAATCACTGGAGCGGTTGCGTTCGATTCCTATTGGAATAATTGAGCCATTCACGTTCAGCTTGCCTGAGACGCATATGGTGTCCGCACTGTGATTAATGATGGCATTGACGAGACGGCTTCGAAATGATCGGCCTAGGCCTAAGAAATGTATAGATTCTAAAATACTGGATTTGCCACTGCCATTAGCCCCATACAATACATTTACTGTGGGACTAAGTTCTGCATTAACGTCGGTGAGGTTTCGTAATTGACTGATGTTTAGATTCGATAAAATACTCATTTTATAAGCGCATTGGCATCACAACATAAAGGCAGTTAGCTTCTTCAATTAACACACCTTGCTCACCATCAGAGAAAGTGAGCTTAACATTGTCTTCTGTCAATGAATTTAAAACATCGATTAAGTAATCAACATTGAAACCCATTTCTAATTTATCGTGTTCATAATGTACGGGTAGTTCTTCATGCGCTTCTTCTTGCTCAGGATTGTTTGCTTCAATTCGAATTAAATGGGTATCTAGTAGAACTTTTACACCACGAAATTTTTCATTACTTAATATTGCTGTACGTTGTAATGAGCTTTTAAAAATATCACGTTCAAGATTGATATTTTTATCTCCTTGTTTGGGAATGACTCGCTCGTAGTTAGGGAAGTTGCAATCAATCAATTTAGAACTAAAAGTGAATTGATCGGTTTGTGCACGAATATGATTACTTGATACTGATACTTGAATAGGAGCATTATTATCTTCTAATAATCGCAATAATTCTAAAACACCTTTTCGAGGAATGAGGGCAGTAATGCTGCTATCACCAACCTCAGCTTCATTTAATGTGGCCATTGCAAGCCGATGTCCATCTGTCGCGACGGTACGGATACTTTGTGGTGTAACTTCTAATAACATGCCATTTAAATAAAGCCGAACGTCTTGTAAACCCATTGCAAAATGTGTGCGTTGTAGTAAATGTTTAAAATCGCCTTGTGATAATTTAAAGCTGGTGGCATCGCCTGAAATAAGAAGCTTAGGATAATCTTCTGCGGGAAGCGTCGCTAGGGTAAAGCGACTTTTGCCGGAGAGAACAATCATGCGATCTTTGTCGAGCTTAAATTCAATCAGTGATTCATTGGGAAGTGAACGACAGATATCAAATAATTTTCTACAAGGAACAGTGATACTACCAGGCGCTTCGACAGGGGTGTCTAAGGTGCATCTTCCAATGAGCTCAACTTCTAAATCAGAACCTGTCAGTGTGAGCGTTGAGTCCTCGATCTCCAAAAGAATATTTGAAAGAATAGGAATAGTTTGTCTCTTTTCTACAACTCCGCTGACGAGTTGCAAAGGTTTTAACAATTGTTCACGTTGAATAGCGAATTTCATATCAGTCTTTCCTTTAGGTTGATAAAACACGAATTAAACTTAAATAATCTTCTTTAATTTTTGGATCAGTCGCCATTAATTCTTGAATTTTTCTGCACGCGTGTAAAACCGTAGTATGGTCACGACCACCAAAGGCATCTCCAATTTCTGGTAAGCTATGATTGGTTAATTCTTTTGTTAAGGCCATCGCAATTTGGCGAGCTCGAGCTAAATGACGATTCCGTTTTTTACAGAGCAATTCAGAAATTTTAATTTTAAAATATTCCGCAACGGTTTTCTGAATATTTTCAATAGTGACCATTTTAGCTTGAACGGCCAGCAGATCTTTCAATGCATTTCTTGCGAAATCGAGTGTAATAGCTTGGCCTGTAAAATGAGAATTTGCAATAATCCGTTTTAACGCACCTTCTAATTCTCGTACATTGGATTGAATTCTTTTAGCTATAAAAAAGGCAACCTCATCAGGTAGTTTGGCGTTTGATTGCTCAGCTTTGCTCATTAAAATAGCAACTCGGGTTTCTAATTCTGGAGGATCAATAGCCACCGTTAATCCCCACCCCAATCGGGATCTCAGCCTTTCCTCTAATCCAGTAATTTCTTTTGGATATTTATCGCTAGTTAGTATTATTTGTTGATTGGATTCTAATAATGCATTGAAGGTATGGAAAAACTCTTCTTGGGAACGTTCTTTGCCGGCTAAAAATTGGATGTCATCGATGAGCAGAGCGTTAGGGCTACGATAGCGTTGTTTAAACTCATCCATTTTATTGGCTTGTAAGGCTTTAACCATTTCAGCCACAAATCGTTCAGAGTGGTGGTAAAGAATTTGAGCGTTTGGATTTTTTTCTTTAATTAAATTTCCCACGGCCTGCATCAAGTGGGTTTTACCCAAACCCACATCACCGTAAATTAATAAGGGGTTATAAGCTTTGCCGGGATTTTCTGCACATTGTAGTGCTGCTGCTTTGGCAAAACGGTTGGTATCGCCTTCTACAAAGGTTTCGAAGGTATATTTAGGATTTAAATCACTGCTAATAATTTTTTGGATGGGCTTAGTGGCTGAATGCGTTGCCATAGTTTGCTGAACGTTCGGTGCTTGTGCAGATGATTTTTTTGTACCCACTTCCAGCTGTAATGCAGGTGGGCTACCGTTGGTTAATTTATCCAAGAGCTCTTTAATGCGGTTGCTAAAGTGATCTGTAACCCAGTCAAGCACAAAATGATTGGGGGCTAATAAGGTTAATCGATGTTGGCTTTCTTCGGAATGAAGCGGACGAAGCCAGGTATTGAAATCCTGCGGGGACACCTCAGATTCCAAAGTTTCAAAGCATTTTTCCCATAAAAGCTGGGGGAGGTAAGTGGACACATCATCCTCGATGTTTTGTTTTTAGACTTTGTATTTTATCCTGGAAGAGAAAAGTTATCCACAAGTTTATTTCGAATTAAACTAGGCTATTAAAGCACAAAAGCTATTCGCAATTTATTATAATCAGCCATCTTTGGATGGTTATAATCTGAATCTATATTGCTTATTTAAATCATTATATCTAAAGGTCATGAAATGCTAAGATAAAGATTATCATTAAGAGTTAGGGTGTACAAAGAAGATCAAGTTTTAAGGGGTGAAGATGAGAGGTAAATTTGCTGAAGAATTGACTTGGAAAGCAGTAGAAGCCGAATTTAAGAAAGAAAGAATAGTAATTGTGCCATTAGGCGCTGGTTGTAAAGAGCATGGTATGCATCTGCCCATGAACACCGACAAAATATTAGCGAATTATTTTGCAAAGCAATTGGCGGAAAAATTACCAGTTTTGGTGATGCCTACCATCACTTACCATTATTTCCCGGCATTTTTAAATTATGCGGGTTCAACCTCACTTGATGTGGAAACAAGCAGGAGCATACTCACAACAATTTGCGAACAATGGCACAAGCAAGGTGCAAAAGCATTTTATATCTTGAATTTCGGTGTAAGTACCAATAAACCGCTAAAAGCAGCTCAACAGCAATTGTCAGAATTAGGTATCATAATGAAATTTACTGATCTCCTTGAGTTTGATAAAAAGCTAGATGATATTAAAGAACAAAAAGGTGGAACACATGCTGATGAAATAGAAACATCGATGATGTTGTATATAAAACCGGAAGTTGTCAGCATGGAAAATGCAAAAGAAGATTTTGAAAATAAATCAGGAAAATTAACTCCATTTTTAGATGATAATGATCCTACTGCAGTTTATTCACCTACTGGTGTATGGGGGAATCCGACGCTGGCCAATGCTAATAAAGGAAAAATAATTGTTGAGCGATTTTTGGAATATTTATCTCAAGACATTAAAAGCACATCATTAAATTATGATATCGATCAATAGATGCAAAAAAAATCACCAATAATCAATTTTAATTATCCTGAGCGCGAAGAACCTAAGCGATTATTTGTCACCATTGAAACAGAGCGTCTAATCATACAAACAGTGACTAGAGATGATATTCCTGATTATCAAAAATTATTTAATGATCCCATCGTGATGGGTCAGTATTACAGAGGCGAGTGTATAGATCCCAATCAAACCTGTAATTGGATAGAAGAGTGGATAGAACGTTGGGGGAAAGATGACCCTTTTAATGGCATGACCGTGTTTATGAAAGACAGCCATGAGTTTGTTGGCCATGTCGTCCTCGGGCGTAGTGGAAAAGCTGGTGTATCTGAGTTGGCCTATATATTTCATCAAAAGTTTTGGGGCAATAAGATTGGAAGTGAAGTTGTTTGGGCAATGGTAAATCATTACGCACCAGCAATTATACATCGTAAATTTTTATTAGATGGCCTCGAATTAAAAAGTATCATTGCCACCACACATGTTGATCATCTTATTTCTCAAAAGATATTACGAAGAGTAGGTATGGAAACAAACGGAAAAATCAATAAAAAATATGGAGCTAAGCGATATATTTTTGAAGTGAGCTCTGAGAAATTGCTTGAAATGCTCGATAATAACCTCTAACTAAAAGTGTGTTTGAAAAGGTTAATCTCTTTTTTCCTATCATTTTTTATTGATCGAATGGGCAATTTGAGTTGCTAGTTTTTGAAGTGATTCAAGTCCTTGTTCATCTAGAGTTTTTACAAGCAAACTCCCAATGATTACTCCATCTGTAATTTTTGCCACTTGTGTTGCTTGTTCAGCAGTGGATATTCCGAAACCCACAGCGATTTTTGTTTCTGGAAAATAAGAGCGCAAGGATTGTATTTCGGATTCCAAATTTGTAGATAGCTCATTTTGTAATCCGGTAACGGATAGTCGAGATATATAGTATATAAAGGTCGGGTTTATTTTTTTATACAAGGTGAAACGATTTGGATCTGTGGTGGGGGATGCCAGTAAAACAATTTCAAGACTTGCGCGTTTTATGTGATCATAAAATTCTTGACCTTCTTCGGGGGGTAGATCAACCACTAATAATCCATCGACTCCGGCATTTTTTGCTTTGATGCTAAATTGTTCATAGCCGAAAGCTAAAATGGGGTTTAGATAAGTGAATAAAATGATGGGGGTATTGCAGCCTTTTGATCTTATTTGTTGAACCATGTCTAAAATTAATTCCAGAGTGATACCGTTGTTGAGGGCTATTTCTGCAGCATGTTGATTGACTGGGCCGTCTGCTACAGGATCGGAAAATGGGACGCCCAGTTCTATGATATCTGCTCCGGCTTTTGATAAGGCTATAGTTGCATCTATTGATTTTTCTAGGGTTGGGTGACCACACATGATGAATGGAATGAATAATGTTTTGCTTGTGTTAAATGCGTTTTTTATCATGAGGTTTCTCCTGGTGAAGAGGGTTTTAAGATCCCCCCCTCCGCCTTCGGCACCTCCCCCCTGAGGGGGGAGGAAGGGTTTTTTAAAAATTTACTTAAGGTCTCTACGTCTTTGTCTCCACGGCCTGATAAATTGACGATCATTACATAATCTTTTGACAAAGTTGGTGCTTTAGAAATTGCATATGCGATGGCATGCGCACTTTCTAAGGCAGGAATAATTCCTTCTAACTTTGCAAGTAAAAATGCTGCATTGATAGCATCGATGTCATTAGCAGTAGTGTATTTTACTCGCGAAATATCGTGCAAATAAGCATGTTCTGGACCGACGCTTGGATAATCCAGTCCTGCAGAGATGCTGTGAGTTTTTGGTATTTGACCTTGATCATCTTGTAATAAATAAGTTTTAGTCCCATGTAACACTCCTGTTTTGCCTAATAAAAATCTTGCAGCATGTTGGCCTAAAGCATTTCCACGGCCACCAGCCTCTACGCCCGTCATTTTTACTTTCTCATCCTTTAAAAAAGGATGGAATAAACCAATGGCATTACTTCCACCACCAATACAAGCTACTAATTCATCAGGCATTCTGCCTATGGTTTCTGCAATTTGACGTTTAGCTTCAAGTCCGATCACGGTCTGAAAATCTTTTACAATTGTCGGATAGGGGTGTGGTCCTACGGCTGAACCTAAAAGGTAATAAGTATTTCGGACATTGCTCACCCAGTCTCTCATCGCTTCGGAGGTTGCATCTTTTAAGGTCTTCGAACCACATTGTACTGGACGTACTTCTGCACCTAAACAGCGCATTCGTACCACATTCAAATGTTGTCGTTTCATATCAACAGCACCCATATAAACTACGCATTCCATGCCCATCAAACTAGCCACCGTTGCTGTTGCAACACCAGATTGACCTGCACCAGTTTCAGCGATTAAACGGGTTTTGCCCATAAATTTAGCGAGCAAAGCTTGTCCGATGGTATTGTTTATTTTGTGTGCTCCGGTATGTGCGAGGTCTTCACGTTTGAGAAAAATTTTTGCACCACCGAGATATTCACTGAGGCGTTTTGCGAAATAAAGAGGTGTAGGCCGCCCTACAAAATCTCTTAAATAACTCTGTAATTCCTGCACAAAACTTGGGTCATTTTTTAATAATGAATAAGCTTTTTCCAATTCAGCCAGAGGTGCGATCAGTGTTTCAGGTGCAAAGCATCCACCATATTCTCCAAAATAGCCTTTGTTATTTGACATCGTAACACGCTCCCAAAAATTCTTTAATTAACAATTGATTTTTTATGCCAGGTGCACTTTCTACCCCACTGGAAACATCGACCGCAAAAGGACGAGTAGTATTTATTGCTCTTTCTACATTAGTCGGAGTGAGTCCACCCGCCAAAATTAAATGATATTTTAATGACAATTGATTTGCTAAATTCCAATTGCTCATTCTACCTGTGCCGCCCAATAAGCCATTTTCATTTCGTGGCGCATCTAATAAAATATATCCATAGGCTTTTAATATTTCTGAATCAGGTAATTCGCTTTCTTCAGATGCTTGCACAGACAAAATCATGCGTTTTTTTAAATTAACAGGAGCTTTAATATTTTCGTGAACTTGTGCAAGGTCTAAACCCAAATATTCAATATCATTGGCAATAATATCTCCAGGAGTGTTTACAAAAATACCTATTTTTACGACAGATTTCGGCAAATTATCAATGATAAGTTTTGCCAATTTTTTTGAAATATATCGGGGTGATTTTGTGTAAAAATTAAAACCTAAGGCCCATGCTCCATGCTGCACTGAGATTAGAGCATCACTTAAGGTGCTAATTCCACAAATTTTAGCTCGCATAATTACCCCCGATTAATTTTTGTAAAGCTTTTCCAGGATTTTTATGTTTCATTAGATGTGAACCAATTAAAAACCCATCAAATCCCAGCGATTCCATTTCATGGAGTTGAGCGTGGTTTTCTATACCACTTGCGCAAATCGCATAACAATTTTTCGGTACATATGCAATGAGATTTTCGGCTGTTTTTAAGTTAATTTCCAAAGTTTTTAAGTTCCGATTATTTACGGCGATAATTTTTGGATTCAATTCCAGGGCAATTTCCAGTTCTTTACAGTCTATGACTTCTATGATTGGAGTTAAGCCCAGAAAAATTGCATAATTATAAAGATTTTTTAGTTGATGAGGCTCTAAAAAAGCAACAATTAGCAGCACTGCATTTGTTCCATAAATAAGACCTTGGGCGATTTGAATTTCACTTAAAATAAAGTCTTTTTGCAGAATATGTGCATTAGGAAATGCTTTTCTTACTTTATTAATGTATTCGATATTACCCTCAAAATAATGCGGTTCAGTCAAAATTGATAATCCCGATGCGCCATATCGTAAGTAGTCATCTGCAATCTTCAGCACATCATCTTTGCCCTGGTAAATTTTACCATGTGATGGACTCGCCAGTTTGATTTCTGCAATGATTGTTGGATTCGAAGCATTTTTAAATAAATCTAAAAAATCTAAGGAGTTTGGTTTAATATTCGAAAATTCACAGATACTTCTGGCTCTTAGCTGCACGCATTCTTTCATGGTTTCAATGAAATTACTCATAGTTAGGCCCTCCTTCGAAGTTTATTTAAAAGATTCAGGGTTTTTCCTGACTTTATGGCGTGCCTAGCTAATTCCACACCTTCTTTGAAATTAGAAACTTTTCCTGCAACGATTAATCCGGCAGCGCTATTCAATAGCACAATGTTTAATTTGGCTCCTGTGATTTCACCTGAAAAAATCCCATCAATAATATTCGCATTTTCTATGGGAGATCCCCCCATTACTTCACTTAAATTCGACAGTGATAATCCAGCATCTTCAGGCCGAATTAAATATTCAGATATTTTTCCATCTTTTAATTCGACAATATGTGTGTGCGCTAATACTGATTTCATCCAATCCATCCTCTGAATGCACCACAAGCACATGATTTGATCCACTGGCTTTTAATACTGTGGCGATGCTCATCAGTAAATCTTTGCTATAAACACCAATCACTTGTCGTTTTAGTTGGGTGGGATTCAATAAGGGACAAATAATGTTAAAGATATTGGGGATGCCGATGTTTTTTTTCAAACAACGAAAGTGTTTGAGCAAAGGGTTGAATAAGGGTCCGCTTAAATATGCGAATTTATTGCTTTTTAAGCTAGAAAGCACCTCCTTAGGGTTATTAGATAATTGAATTTTTAAAGATTCTAAAACATCTGTGCTGCCAGACTTACTTGTTGCATTTCTCCCCCCATGTTTTGCAACATGGATTCCACAACTTGCAATAACCAAGCTTGCAGCCGTGGAAATGTTAAAGGTGCCAATAGCATCGCCACCTGTACCCGCAAGGTCTATTGCATCATAGGGACAGTCGACTTTCATCGAATGTTCTAGAAAAAAATCTCGGCTTCCTAAAATTTCTTCCACACATTCTTTTTTAGCTGAAAACAAGGCCAAAATAGCAGCTTGTTGTTCAAGAGGTGCCTCTAAAAGTTTTGATAACAAATCATAGGTTTGAGTTCTAGAAAGATTTTTTCGATCAATTAATTCTAGTAAATATTCTTTCATCAGGTCACCTTTGTTTTTTGCAAATATTTTGCTGAGCGATAAAGTTGTTCTTTAAGAATTTTCCGAATAATTTCAATGCAACGATTGATTTCATCTATACCAAGATACAATGGATTAACACATAATCTAATTAAATCTGGATGTCGATAATCGCAAATCACCTTTTGTTCAATGAGGGCTCGTGATAATGCATAGCCTTGAGGGTGAATGAAGGCAATATGTCCGCCTCTGGGTGTGTTTTTCGGAGTCAGAATTTTTAAATCAAGTTCCTCTAAGGCATTGATCAAATATAATGAACGCTCTTGACTTAATACGTATAAATCTCGCAGCTGTGTATCATCAAATACGGATAGGGCACCTTCTAAAGCACTTAAGCTCAAAATAGGTGGTGTTCCACCGTAATAATTTGCACAAGCTGTGGCATGGTATTGATCAGTAAAAGCAAATGGTTGGTCGTGTCCCATCCATCCAAATATAGGGCTTTTAATTTTAGAATGATGTGCAGAATTCACATAAACAAAGGCCGGAGATCCTGGGCCTCCATTCAAGTATTTATAGGTACATCCTATTGCAAAATCTGCTCGGCAGGCTTTTAAGTCTACTGGCACGGCACCTACACTGTGCGATAAATCCCAGATCACTACTATTCCAAAATCATGTGCATACTTAGTAATTTGAACCATGTCATGCATAGCACCATCACGATAATTCACATGCGTTAGCATAAGTACTGCAACACTGGCATCTAAATTTTCTAACAAAGCATCTGCTTTTAGTGTTTTGAGTCTAATGCCATTATTAAATGCTTGAATGCCTTGAGCAATGTATAAATCTGCTGGAAAATTATCCTCTGTAGTAACAATAATTTTGCGATTATTTTGTAGTTGTAAAGCACTCATCAGTACTTTGTACAAATTCACCGATGTAGAATCGCAAATTATCACTTCATTTTCAGAAGCACCAATGAGAGGCGCTATTTTTCCGGCAACTTCAGACGATAAATCAATCCACTTGGATTTATTCCACGCGAGAGCTGCATTATCGCCCCAATCTTTTATGGTTTGCTCAATCTTGTATTTAGCAGTTTTAGGCTGAGGTCCCAAGGAATGGCCACACATGTAAATGATATCTGCCGCTAAAATAAATTCAGATGATTGCATGTGTTTGCCTCCTTTTCATCGCAATTACGAAGAGCACGATACATCCCGTAAAAAATTTTAAATCTGAGGGCTCAAGTCCCATCGATAATGCAAAACCCTGAATTTGCTGATAGATCAGGGCTCCACAAACTGGTGCGATCAGTTGTTTGCTAATAGAATCATTGCCTATCAGTGCCTCACCAATCATAAGAGCTGCGAGCGCGTGAATGACAATGCCAAGACCCATGCTAATATCCATGTAGTTTTGTAGCTGAACCATCAGGCTTCCTGCGAGTCCACCTAAACTTCCGGCGATAAATAATCCAAGTATTGTATATCTTGTGATTGAAATTCCATGTTTGCGAGAAAAATCAGGATTAAGTCCCACAGCACGCATTTTTAATCCTAAATCAGTCGCTAAAAATAAAGCTAAGGGAATCACTACAATCATCAAAATCAGCGATAAAATAAAAATATTTTTTAAGCTGTTGTTTTGGCTAAATAATGAGGCAACAGTAAATAGTGAAACATTTGGTTTAGTCAAAATTCTCAGATTTATACTATAAATCATGGTGCTGACAATAATTCCAGCCAGTAAAGTATTCACTTTAAAACGTAAGTGAATAAGGCTAGTAGCAATACCCATTAATCCAGCACCTAAAATAGCAAGAAATATTGCGAATATTGGAGCTAATCCCATGAGCAAGCCGCTGGAACAAATTGCACCACCTAAAGGAAATGAACCTTCAGATGTTAAATCAGGAAAATTTAGCAATCGAAATGGAATCATGACGGCATAAGCTACTATTGCTAACATTAAGCCCTGTAAGATTCCAGTCAACAATAAATCTTTAATCATTGTGAGCCTCCTATATGCTTGAGCAGTTCGGAAACCTTTAATGAAAATTTTTCTTCTCCAGAAACATCAAAAACAATCTGTCCTTTGTGCATGACAATTAATCGATTGCCATAGTGAATAGCATCTTCCATTTTATGCGTAATCATTAAACTGCTAAGACAATGTTCAGCAATGGATTTGGCGGTAAAATCCATGAGCATTTCTTGCATTGTTGGATCCAGAGCAGACGTGTGTTCATCTAGTAGTAAAATTCTAGGTAGAGAGCTGAGGGCCATCAAGGTGGCGATCATTTGCCGTTGTCCTCCTGAGAGGGTGGCAAGTGGGTGGTCAATATAATGTTCTAAATTTATTCCTAATTTTTGGACTTGTTGAATATGTTTTTGTCGGTGTCGACTATAAAATGCTAGCTTCGCTTTTTTTGTGCGTAAATCACTGAGTGACATATTTTCTAAAAGTGTCATTTGAGGAATAGTGCCTTTGTTGATATCTTGATTTACCTGGGCAATGTTAGGCGGGCCCTCAATTGTTATTTCTCCTTCGTCGGCTTCGTATTCACCTGAAATTATTTTCAACAAGGTCGATTTTCCAGATCCATTGGCACCGATAATCACGCAAAAATCACCTTGTTTGAGTTCTAAATTTATTGCATTCAAAACGGGATCGAGAAAGCCAGGGAAAGTTTTGCTAATGTTTTTTAATGTCAACATGTTAAACTTCCTCCTTTTTTTGCTCCCCCCTCAGGGGGGAGCTGTCCCGAAGGGACTGAGGGGGGGGTGCTAAAAAAATATTCAGGTAATGAAGTGGCTCTTAACTCCCCCCCTCCGCCTTCGGCACCTCCCCCCTGTGGGGGGAGGAAAATGCCTAGTTTTTTTGCATTATTTCTACTTATCAATCCACGATAATCTTTTGATTCGGGATAAAGCGGAGTGAGCTGTGAAATATCACGCCCTTTCAAAATCTCAGCCACCAATTTCCCCGTATTAACACCAACCTGCTTATAATCAACACCGAAACTACCTAAGACTAAGCCTTCTTCGACAGCATATTGATTGACATTCAAAACAGGAATTCCCATCTTCATACTTTCAGCAGCAATAACTGGCAGAGTAGGTTGTATAGGTCCACTTGCGCCAACATAAATAAAATCCACTTTATTTTTAAAGTGTTGCATGGCAATTGGAACATCTCTGGCTTGATCAACAGGGATGGCAACTACATTCATATGAGTTTGAGCAGCTGATTTGCGCATCATTTTTAAGAGCGCAAGATCATTGCTTTCTGCCGTTGCATATAAAAGCCCCACTGTTTTTGCTTGAGGAATTATTTTCTTGGCGAAATTCAGCAGCATTTTAAGGTCTTGCTGGTCAGAGCTACCTGTCATGTTTTTGTCTGGCTTATGAGGATCTTTGATCAGCTCCGCTTCAACAGGATCCGTCACTACGCTATATATTAGCGGAATATTTTTAATGGCACCTTTAGCATATTGTGCAACGGGCGTAGCCACTACAACCATTACTTTCGGATGATGACTTTTTAGCGTCGTAATCATTTGTGGAATAAGAGACGCATCAAAACCCACATCAGAAATTTCATAGAGAAGATTTTTGCCCTCTATAAACCCCTGTTTTTCCAGTTCTTTTTTGACTCCAGAAATAGCATCATCTAATGATGAATGTGGTCCCCAATTTGCGATTGCTACAATAGGCAAGTTTGTATGATGTGGCGAATAAACATAGGCAATAACAACAGCAATTAAAAATGCGATGACCACAATGAATATATTTTTGGCGTTCATAGAAACACCCCATAAAAATAGGTTAAAAGTAAAAAAAAATTAAATTAAAGAAATACGAGAAATGTGGCGCTTAGCCTCGCCAACTATTCAGATGTGATAAGTCTATGAAATATGCTATATACATGTTTAAAATCTCTTGTAGTGTTGTAACGGTACAGCATTTCGAATGATTTGTCAACACCATTCTTTTGCTACTAAGGAATTTCTTTAAGGGGACAGTTCTAGAGAGGGGTGTTAGTCAAAGCTTTTTACGTTTTTTATCAGCAATCCAGCTTTCGACAATTATTTTTGCCGAATAAGAATCTACCAGTGATTTATCTAAAGCATCAAAACCACCTTTCTCAAACAGTTGTTGTTTGGCTTCAATGGTTGTTAGTCGTTCATCCACTTCAAAGACGGGCAAAGAAAAATGCGCATGCAGTGAGTGACCAAATGTTTTGGCTAAATTGGTAATTGGCCCGTCAGTACCATCAATATTAATAGGAACACCGACAACAAAAGCATTGGGTTGCCAACGATCCACTAAATGTTCGATGTCTTCCCACTTTGGAACACCATGGCGCGCAGTTATGGCTGATAATGGCTTTACCGTTGCGGTAAAAATTTCTCCAATAGCAATGCCTATATGCTTAAGTCCAAAATCAAAGCCAAGTACCCGATTAATATCTTTGATATCATTAGGCATGTCCAACATCTCCGACAATACGATTGACATCCACTCCAACTAATTTTGCAGCTTCCTGCCATCGTTGATGAAAAGGAATATCAAATAAAATTTCTTCACTAAAGGGGGCTACTATCCATGAGTTTTCTGACAATTCTTTTTCTAATTGCCCACTTTCCCAGCCTGCATAACCGAGGGTGACGATGATATTGTTTAAATGATCTTGGGGTAAGCTAATCAGGTCTTCCTTAGAGGCAGAAATAACCACCTTTTGTTTTTCATTAGCTAAGACCCCATGTCCTATGTTGGGTTCGCGATGCAAAATAAACCCGTGTTCTATGGCAACTGGGCCGCCTCTTAAGACAGGGAATTTTAATACGTCAGGGTTATTAATGGGGATGTTAAGGTGTTTAAATATGCCATCCAACATCATTTCGGTTGGTTTATTAATCACCATTCCCATAGTACAGTCCTGATTGTGCTCGAAGATATAAATCACGGATTGTTTGAAAAAAGGATCGGATAGCGAAGGCATTGCAACCAGTAAGCTGTTTTTAAGGGTAAGCGGTGTGTTTATACTCATTATCACTCCTCGTGTCAAAAGTCCCCAACTCAGGTCTTGTAATTATTGGTATCCAGCACTAAGCTTTAGCTGGTTTGAACAGGTCCGCTTCTAATAGCTGAATAGATACCTAATAATATGATCACTTCGCATAAATTTGCAATGGGGAAGATACATGATGCAGAATATGACAGACTTAACAACAGAACAGCTCATCACAACAGCATTAGAACGCAAAGAAGGCGTGTTAAGTGCTAACGGGGCCTTATCAGTCACGACAGGAAAGAGAACTGGAAGATCGCCTAAAGACCGTTTTATTGTGGATGATGCAATCACACACACGGCTGTAGATTGGGGCACAGTTAATCAACCGATAAGCCAAGAAAAGTTCGATGCACTATGGTTAAAAGCCGAAGCCTTTCTAAAAGACAAAGTGAGTTTTGTCTCACATCTGCAAGTGGGAGAAGATTTTCATTATGGTTTGCCTGTCACCGTTATTACTGAACTAGCATGGCATAATTTATTTGCAAAGCAGTTGTTCATCAGAGAGAGCAATTTATCCAGTCAACAGCCATCTTGGACCGTCTTAAGTGTCCCCAGTTTAATTCCAGATCCAGCAAAAGATGGTACAAATGGTGATGGTGCCGTCATTCTCAATATAGGTGCAAAAAAAGTACTCATCGTGGGCATGCTTTATGCTGGTGAAATGAAAAAAGCCATGTTTTCAGTACTAAACTTTTTATTGCCTCCTCAAGATGTTTTACCGATGCATTGTGCAGCGAATAAGGGTAAAGATGGGGATGTGGCATTATTTTTCGGCTTATCTGGCACCGGTAAAACAACTTTATCAGCAGATCCAGACCGTTATTTAATCGGTGATGATGAACACGGTTGGAGTAAGAAAGGTGTATTTAATTTTGAGGGTGGTTGTTATGCAAAATGCATCGACTTATCACAAAAAAGTGAACCTTTGATTTGGAATGCTATTCGTTCAGGGACGATTATGGAAAATGTGGTATTAGATCCATTGACTAAAGTACCTGATTATTCCGATGATTCACTGACTCAAAATTCACGTGCTGCTTATCCTCGAGAATTTATTGAAAAAAGAGTGGAAGAAAATTGTGGTGGTCCTCCTAAGGCGGTGTTATTTTTATGCTGTGATTTATATGGCGTTATTCCGCCGATTTCCATATTAAATAAACACCAAGCCGCTTATTATTTTTTAAGTGGATATACAGCCAAAGTGGGTAGTACTGAAGTGGGCGGTGGAGAAGGTGTGCAACCCACCTTCAGCCGATGTTTCGGGGCTCCTTTTTTCCCAAGACCTGCCCAAGATTATGCAGACTTATTGATTAAACGCATCGATGAAACCAATTGCCAAGTTTACCTTGTAAATACAGGATGGACTGGTGGCAGTTATGGGCAGGGCGGTCAGCGTTTTAGCATCCCAACCACTCGAGCAATAGTCACTGCAGCAATTAGTGGGAATTTAATCAATGAAGAATATGATATTTTGCCCGGATTTAATTTGCGAATTCCGAAACACGTCCTTGGTGTTGATGAAAAATTACTGGATCCACGACGAGCCTATTTGGATCAGAATTCCTTTCGTAAAAACACCAATGAACTGATTGAAAAATTTATCGATAATTTCAAACAATATAAAGAATCACCAGAGATTAGGAACGCTGGACCCAGCAAAATAGTCTAAGGGAGTTGTGAATGAGTGCCTTAAAAATTGCATTTATTGGTGCGGGTAATATGGGCACCTGTTTAGCAGGTGGTTTAATTGCTGATGGTTATGATCCATCACTCATTTGGATGTCGGGGCCAACACAATCTAAGCTTGAAAAAATCAAAAAAAGTTTTGATGTGAATATTTCAACGGATAATTCAGAGGCAGCAAAACAAGCAGAGGTTGTGGTTTTTTGTGTAAAACCCCAAATATTAAATACCGTAACTCAGGAATTAGCTCCTATCATTCGTTCGCGGAGACCTTTGGTTATTTCCATTGCTGCTGGCGTACGTGAAGCTTTAATAAACAATTGGTTAGGTGGCGAAGCTGCTATTGTGCGATGTATGCCAAACACACCCGCCTTATTTGGTATAGGCGCAACGGCACTTTTTGCCAATAAAAAAGTCACTGAAGCTCAGCACGAGCTGGCTGAATCGATCATGAGATCTGTGGGCATAACCTTGTGGATGGATAATGAAGAAAAATTGGATGTGGTTACCGCATTATCGGGAAGTGGTCCCGCCTACATTTTTTTAGTCATAGAAGCGATGCGTGCAGCAGGTCAAAAATTAGGCTTAAGTGAAAAAGATGCCAATTTATTAACCTTGCAAACGGCCATGGGTGCTGCTCGAATGGCATTAGAAAGTGAAAATGATGTTTCCTATTTAAGAAAAAGTGTCACTTCTCCAGGTGGTACTACGGAAAGTGCTTTAGCAGTTTTTGAAAAAGGAGAGCTGCGAGAATTATTTTATAAAGCCATTGAAGCGGCTACACATCGAGCAGCAGAATTGTCAAAAATGTTAGACAACAGGAAGTAAAAATGCCCAGTAATTTTGCAAACCCCAGTGTTTTTTTAATTGGTGCTCTCATCAATATGTACGTGATGATAGTTTTGTTAAGATTATTATTACCTTTTGTTCAAGCGAATTTTTACAATCCTCTATCACAATATGTTGTCAAATTCACGGACCCCATCGTTAAGCCATTACGAAAAATAATTCCAGTTTTTCATAAAATAGATTTGCCCGTGGTTTTTTTATTATTCGCTGTGCAGACTTTTAAGGTACTTCTTTTTATCTCTATAAACCATAGTGGATTTGGCAGTATTGCTGGTGTCTTAGTCTGGGTGTTAGGCGATACTTTAGATCAAGTTTTAACTTTATTTTTCTATGCAATTATTCTCCGAGTGGTGATGAGTTGGGTTGCCATGGGGGGGTATATAGGCGCATCTCCACTTCAAGAAATCTTGTTCTTATTAACTGAGCCTTTGCTTGCGCCTCTTAGACGAATTACGCCTTCTATTCATGGTTTCGATTTGTCGCCATTGTTAGCGATATTAGGTCTTAAAGTGCTTGAAATTTTAGTTGTGAATCCAATAATTCACTTAGGTGTAGTGCTTAGCATTTAGTATCATAAGATCGGAAGAAGTCTCAAGAAAAAATGACACTTCTTCCGATGCATAAATTTAGTCGATATTATTAATTTTGGAAATGAAAGGCCAGCATTTATCACTATTTGGACAAGCTCCAAAATATCCTCCCAAACAACTAGCAATAGCTCCTAAGAAAAATACTAAAAAAGTAACGAAAGCAGCTAGCCCCATTTTATTTGCAGATTTCTCGGCATTGACGGTTATTTGAGGATGATTAGGGTTAAGGTTGCTGATCGTTGGAGCATGTTCATCTGTGGTAAAGCTAATAGTTGGACTAATTGATAAATTATCAATTAATAGATGTGAGCTGCTTAAGAAAAAACCTACATTTGAAGCTATTAAAAATAAGGAGATGATTAATGCAAAACACCATGCAGCGAAACCCTGTAATACACCCATGTAGCGATTTGAACAATAAGGCCGAGAAATATATCCAGATACCCATCCAGCGATAAACATTGTGGCAAAACCACCAATAAACATAGCAATCAAGCCTCCGATCATGATAGTCATTACCCCTTGTGTGGAATAATCAAAGATGGACAACCCTATCCCTATGTTAAATAGATTTAATAAAAAACCCAATCCTGTCGCTGCAAGTCCTCCAGCAACGATACCTGTCCAGGAAAGTGATTCGTTACATCGAGGATAACGATCCTTATCCTGTTTTTTCGAGAATGTATTTTCTATGTCATTCATATCGTTTCTCCTATGTTGAGTACGTTAAGCTAAACTACGAATTAACAGAGGAATATTTATAAATGATTTTTAAAGGTGAGAAAAAAGCCAAATTACTACTAATAAAAGGAGTGGCACACCGAGTAACCAGGCAATAAGATATTTCATAATTCACCTCCATGCATTCAGTTCTGCAAAAAAGTGTTGCAAATCCGCTTCTTTCGAAGCGGATTTGCAAGATAATGTTTAAAGAGCCTTAAAGAGTCCATTGAAAGGTAATTTACGTCCACCTTTGCCGATATTACATTTAATTTTACCATTTGAATTAAATGTAACGGTTTTAGCAGTGTTAACAGATCGATCTGGGTCAACGGAAACTTTAAAATAATAAGTTTTTAGTTTGCTAACATCGCCATCATTTAAGGTGAGCTCACCATTTTTATCAAAACCACCTATATCTACATTGTGGTTTTGAAAATGTACGGTAGTCGCGTCTCCTGAAGCATCGCAGTAAAATTCTGCTGTGTCCTTTGCTTTGTTTAAAGAACTGAAAGTACAAATACCAGGACCACAGAAGCTTGAAAGAGCAAAGGCTGAAAGACTTAAGGAACCAATTAGTAGCGATACGAAAATTAATTTTGAACTTTTCATGGTTAATCCCTCCTACTAAGTTGAAAAAACCCTCTCTACGCGAGCTAACTATAACAAGAATATATTTCTCTGTCAACAATATGCATGGATACTAAATTAAATTATAAAACACTTAATTTACATAAATGCTGTAGTAATATTTAAACATCCCATCAGTTATTTCATAATAATAAGGGATAATTTTTTTCATTTTAATTTTAAATTAATACCTTGCAGAATACCCGTTACAGTCAAAATCCAGATGATAATCGCGATGATCACCACTAAATTTAAGATTGATTTTATTGGGGCGGCCATTGGTATATATGTGTTAATTAGCCAAAGTAAAAAGCCCACGACAATTAGAACAATGACAATTGTAAGTAATGACATATCCTTAACTCCTAAAGCAAAGCCCTTATATTCTTCCTAAAAGAAGCAGTATCAACAAAATGAGAAGCACTGTTCCGATGGTTCCACTTGGGACATATCCCCAGTTTCTGCTATGTGGCCAGGTAGGAATTGCACCGATGAGCATCAAAATAAGCACGATAAGTAGAATAGTACTTAACATGAGACCTCCTTTTAAATATCCATTTCCTTATAAAGAAAAATGATGACTTATTGAGTTTGGCAGCCTAAGAGTAAATTTGCAACGTTTAACACTTGCAATTTGGTTAATTACCCCCTATCCTTAGGGCCTGAGAGTCAATTTTATGTGTCTGTATTGATAATCTTGTTGCAGATACCTTGTCCCCTAACCTTAGTTTTACTCTTTATTCAATGTTTTAGAGGTTTATCATGAGTCATAACACCAAAGCCATTTCGGATGCTTCATTCGAATCAGATGTTCTTAATGCGCCCAAACCCGTATTGGTTGATTTTTGGGCTGAGTGGTGCGGTCCTTGTAAAATGATTGCTCCTGTTTTAGAAGAGGTTGCTAAAGAATATCGCGATAAATTAACGATCGCAAAAATGAATGTGGATGAAAATACAGAAACACCGCAGAAATTTGGTGTTCGAGGTATTCCGACATTGATTCTTTTTAAAGATGGTAATGTAGAAAGTACCAAAGTTGGCGCGCTGACAAAGTCACAATTGACAGCGTTTTTAGACGAAAACCTATAATAAAATGGAAACTACAATGCCTGTATCAGCAATCAGTTTAAATGAACTCAAAATAAAGAAACCTGCGGAACTTTTGGAAATGGCTCAGCAAATGGGCATCGAAAATATTTCAAGAGTTCGAACCCAAGACATTATTTTTGCAATTCTCAAGCGCTATTCTCAAAGTGGTGGTGAGATTACGGGTGATGGTGTTTTAGAAATATTGCCGGATGGTTTTGGATTTTTACGTCAACCCAGTATTTCTTATTTACCCGGTCCCGATGATATTTATGCATCACCTAACCAAATTCGTCGATTTGGAATGCGTACGGGTGATACGGTCAGCGGCACCATTCGTCCACCTAAAGAAGGCGAGCGATATTTTGCAATGCAAAATATCGATAAAATTAATTTTGACTTACCAGAAGTTTCTCGTAATAAGATTTTATTTGAAAATCTCACGCCTTTATTTGCCGAAGAAAGACTTAAATTAGAAAGAGGAAATGGTTCTAAAGAAGATATTACTTCAAGAATTATTGATCTTTGTGCTCCTATTGGTAAAGGACAACGTGGTTTGATTGTTTCTCCGCCAAAAGCGGGTAAAACCATGATGTTATCAAATATCGCCCAATCCATTACCGCCAATCATCCCGAATGTTATTTGATCGTATTGCTGATCGATGAGCGTCCTGAAGAAGTGACGGAAATGGAGCGTTCAGTGAAAGCGGAGGTTATTGCGAGTACCTTTGATGAACCTGCCACACGACATATTCAAGTGGCTGAAATGGTGATCGAAAAAGCGAAAAGATTGGTTGAGCATAAAAAAGACGTGGTGATTTTGTTGGATTCTATTACTCGTTTAGCCCGAGCTTATAACACCGTTGTTCCTGCATCTGGAAAAGTATTAACCGGTGGTGTGGATGCCAATGCCTTGCAGAGACCTAAGCGCTTTTTTGGTGCTGCTAGAAATATTGAGGAAGGTGGTAGCTTGACGATTATCGCTACTGCGCTCATTGATACGGGTTCAAAAATGGATGAAGTCATTTACGAAGAATTCAAGAGTACTGGTAATAATGAAATTCACCTGCATCGACAGATCGCTGAAAGACGTATTTTCCCAGCTATTGATATTGGACGTTCTGGTACACGACGAGAAGAATTAATTGTGGATGAAGAAGAGCTACAACGTATGTGGATATTGCGTAAAGTGGTACAAAACATGACTGAGGTTGAAATCGCTGAATTTATGATCGAACGTCTTAAGAAAACCAAGACGAATAAAGAGTTTTTCGATTCGATGAAATAGTTTTTTTCTTTCCTCCCCCCTTCCGGGGGGAGGTGCCGAAGGCGGAGGGGGGGATTTTCCTTTAAACACCCCCCTCAGTCCCTTCGGGACAGCTCCCCCCGTAGGGGGGAGCAAATTAAGTATATGGTTTAAAAATGAAGAGTGTAGTATTAAAAAGTCTGTGGCCCTGGGCAATTTGGGCTCTTGGAACAAGCTTCGTATTATTTCAGTTTGTTATGCAACTCTCTTCGGGCATTTTTGTTGAAAGCTTAATGCGTTCATTCCCAATGACTTCATTTACTGCGGGTGTCTTATCTGGATCTTATTATTATATTTACCTGATATTACAAACTCCCGCTGGGATGCTCATTGACCGATATGGTGTGAGAAAATTATTAGGCACGGGCGGTCTTGTATGTGCCTTAGGTTGTTATTTATTTGCCACTGCTCATGCTTATTATGTTGCAGAAATAGGCCGAATCTTAATGGGCGGAGGATCCGCATTCGCTTTCGTGGGAACTTTATATCTAATCAGTCAGTGGTTTCCCACTTCCCGTTTTGCATTTATGATGGGAATTTCTGATATGTTCGCATCACTCGGGACCCTGAGTTTTAATGTTGTCATTGCTCATATGATTGCCGAAGAAAGTTGGCGCGATGTTATGTTAGTGGCCAGTGGAATTGCAGCGTCGATTGGTATTCTAATCTGGTTAGTGGTTCGCGATCATTCTCCAGAAATTAAAGTGGAAAAACATTTGCATGTAAAACCCCAAGGATTAAAGGTTATTCTTAAAGATTATCGTTTTTGGATTAATGGAATTTATGTGGGAATATTGTTTTCAATATTAGGTGTGTTCAGTGGTTTGTGGGGTGTGCCATTTATCGCCTTACAAAATAATATTAGTATCACACAAGCGACTTTTATAGCGTCTAGTATATTTATTGGTCTTGCAGTGGCTTGTCCTACCATTGGGTGGTTTTACACGAAATTACGCCGACAATTGCATCTGGTGCTGTTTTTTGCCACAGGAATGGCAGGATTGTTATTAACCCTATTGATTTATTATCCACCAAAATCCTTAGTGGTTTATACGGCGATTATGATTAGTTTAGGTGTACTGAGTTGCGTGTATTTATTTAATTTTTCTTATGCAAAAGAAATTTCCCCCTACAATACAGAAACCACGACCATGGGATTTACCAACACCTTATGTGTCGGAATGGTTCCTATCTTACAAGCGCTTACGGGCTGGTTGATGCATATGTCCCATCATTTTAAAGGGGTTGGAGAGCTCAATTCAATATCTGATTATCATGTGGCCTTAGCGGCCTTACCTATTTCCCTGTTTATTGCCTCTATTATGGGCCTTTTCTTGAAGCATAAAGAGTAAATCGATCTTAATAAATCAGTTGAGCATGAGCATTTACACGTGTATAATTAGTACAATTTTATGAAATTTGGAGATTTAGCATGGCCTTAGCTCAAGAAATCAAGAAAATCCAGGATAAGGATTTAAAGAAAAAATTAAGCCAATCCAAAACCTTAACCCCGGAAAATGCCTTGAAGGATATAAAGGCCTGGCGTAATAAGCGTGTTGCTTTTCGTGTATTCATCAGTATCGTTTCATTTGGGTTGTTTCCTTTGTTCTTTTATCTTTGGGCTAAAAAAAATAAGCATGCTTCTAATTGGGTAACGATACCCCTACAAAAAACAAAAGAGGCAGTTGAGGGTATTCAACAATTGATTGATGGTTCTGGAGATGAAGCTAAATCAGAAGCTTCAAAAGATTCTGAGGATGTAGTCTCTCAACCATCGGAAGATTCTTCCAAAAACTCAGCAAGTCGTAGGGAAGGTCAAGAACACGACACTTCATCCAGTGAGGTCCCAGAAAGGCCGGCAAAACCCTCAGTGCCAGGTAAGTCTTCAAGCAAAGTTCAAAAGCACAGTTCTTCATCTAGTGAGGAACCAGAAAGTCCAGCAAAACCTTCATTGCCTGTTAAGTCTTCAAGCAAAGTTCAAGAGCACAGCTCTTCATCCAGTGAGGAACCAAAAAGTCCAGCAAAATCTTCAGTGCCTAGCAAGTCTTCAACGACGAAAAGTGGTGATGCATTGATGTTAAAAGTCACAGCAGCCCCTTATAAACCCGAAACAGTTTCTCTGCAGTTTCCTGTAAATAAAAATCGACTAGCGGTGGCGCCTCAAGTATTAAATAATGGAGTCATTACCTTTAAATGCGACTCTGGAAAGGTTGTATATTTTGAAGCGTGTGAAATTCTACGTGGAAAATTAGTGTCTTTAAGTTCTCAGCCTCTCGATCATAGAAATGGCCTTGTCTCTTTTTGTCCTACTGACAAAAACAGAGTTATACTAACACTTGACGATGCTGGCATTAAATACCTAAATACTACATGGCCAACCGTACGATTATCGGTGATTCCAAAGTTTTTTATTCCTACGGTTTCTGTTGATGCCTTCGGCCAAATTGCTGACGCTATTAGTGTTTTTCACCATAAAAAGAACCACATTGCTATACATACCTTTCATAAAGGAAAATCAAGTTGCTATGAAGTGAAATTGTCGGACAACACGGATGAAGATACGATTCAATGTGCCTGCGTTAATGGTGAAAATATCTATATTGGTCATTCAGATGGTACCTTGACTGTCCTAACTCCTTCGTCAAGCGGGGATGCTTTTCGAGTTGATAAACATGTTAAAATTAGTAAAGAATCTATTTTATCTATCGCTTTTGAGAAAACTAATAATATTTTTGTGATACTACTATCAAATGGAACATTATATGAAATCGGAAATACCTCTCCGAGTATAATAAGAAGGCTAGACATTAGGGTTGAAAACCCAGCTCAAAGCGCAATAGGATTAAAGAATGGAGATTTGCTCATTGTTTCTCCTGCTGAGGCTATTATTGCAAAAGATTTATTTCTAGATTCCGAGAATATTCTTGATGAAAATCCACGCAGCATCGTGGATTTAACTAATCCTTGCTTTAAAGAAGCTCCCGTCAAACAATTTGAAGGAGAAGGCTCCTTCATTGCTGTTTTTAGAAGCCCACAATTAAATGATCCAAAACCAAATAAATTTTGTATCGTTAATAAAAAACTTCAGGTTTTGGAATTTTTATTCGAAAGAGGTTTGGATTTTGATCCTACCTTCCTGAAAAAATTCCTCACTGCATCGGGCAAAGAGGTATTTTATTATTTGAATTATTTAACTAAGGAACTTGAATTTTATAATCGCGTAGGGACATTTTTAGGATCAGTTAAAAATTTTCATGTGCCCATTAATTCAGAATTTGTATTTGAAAGTTTTGAAGTGAAAAGAGGAACAGGCTCAAAAATCTTATTAGAAGGGTCTTTTATTGTGACTGCCGAAAAAGAGTCAACACGTTATCAATTTACTGAATCAACGTGTACCACAGAGAAAGTGGCGGATCCTGCGGCTGCCTATTCTTCAATCATCGCTAAAAGGGATCACCGCTTAACCTGGGCTGCTTCAACACTACAAGACCAAATATTAGGCTGTAATTGCATTAAACTTGGTGATCGAAGATTTGTCTACGAAATCGGCTATTGGCCTTTGCGAACAAATCATGATGATATGAGACCGAAACATTCACTGTTTATCACTGATAAACCTGATGCAGATGAGTGGATACCAGTGTTAACAAATCAAGGAACGTGGAATTTTGTTACTTACTCTGAAGATGGTATATTAATCTATGATTCTGCTGGTAAAGAAAAAGATAAAATAATGGCTATCAATAACAATGCTCAATTAATACCTGTAGAAATCTCAACAAATGAAGTTGGTTCCACTGCATTAACCGTTTTCAAAATTTTTAAATCCCAAGTTCAACTGATATTGTATGAAAACCGTGAACGTAAATGTTTGTTAGACTTAAAAGTCGAAAATGCTTCTACTGCCTATTATGATAAAGCAGCTAATGTCGTTTATGTGGCTACAAAAGATCCTATGCTCCATAGAGTTGATCTGAGTACAGGTGAAGTTCAATCACTGTTGCTCACAGATCTTCCACGCCACAAAGATGTATCCATCATTAAAATGGCGTTTAATGCTAAGCGTGATTTGGTGTGTGCACTAAATGGTTATAATACTGTGTCAACTTATTTCCTTAACTTTGATACTAAAGAAGCTGTTATGGTGGGTGGTGCAACAGTAGAACAAGTCAATGTGTTTGATTTACAGTTCGTAGAGAATGATAATTTCGTAAGATTAACAACATCTATCGGTTCTCATGAATACCTAAATAATTTAGTAAGATATGAGACTACTAGAAAGCTTTAATCTATTTGTAAAGCGAAAACTTTTTAGTGATCTGGGATACCGTTTCCCATTTTCCTAAAATTACCGCAGCATAATAAATATGTTCATCTTGGGTCTTTTTAGAAATATTTTCAATTTGTTCTAAATAAGTTCCGCCTGTCATGCTATCTACGAAGGCAAGCTGCATTATCTTGGATTCTTTTGCATCCAAGACGGCTTTTTTAATTTCATTAGATTTTCCTCGCAGAACAATATAAGGCATTCCTGAGACCTTCCAGTCATTTCCGCTGGCATCAATATTAGATTGTAAAAAAGCCGTTTTTTCACCCAATAAAGCGCCCACCGCAAAAGAAGCATGTGCCAGCGCATTCATTGCTACACCCACCTCAATATTTTTATTGACTATAATCACCAATTTATTTTCAAAATTCATAGTTACCTCACGTAGTTAAGTTCTATCATTCACAAAGATCTCAATTCTCTCTTTTCCTTTACCCGGGTTGTTTCTTTTTAAGATCAAGCAGCCTATTTCGCTAGTATTTTTTAAATGTGTTCCACCGCAGGGTACTTGGGATAATCCTTCTATTTTCCAATATCTTCTTTCCTTTGGTTCATCACTGAATCCACAGATTATTTCACGATTTGAATCTATAATGTGTTGTGCTTCTTGTTCTAACCTCATTATAAACGATGTTATTTTTTGATCCCATTGAAAATCTATTCGTGCTTTGTCTGGGGCAATGTGAGCACCTACTTTTATGAGACTTGGAAAATGTTTGCAAACTAATTCAAGAACAAGTTCTGCAGCAAAGTGTAATCGCATCAATTTGTATCGACGATTCCAATCTATGGTCATTTTCACCTTTTCACCTACCCGGAGTTGATGATTGTCTACGATTGTGTAAAAAATTTGCATTTCTTCTTTTCGTGCATTTAACACCCCGTAGCCACCAATTGTTCCAGAATCACTTTCTTGGCCACCTGAAAATGCGTAGAATATAGTTTCTGCTACAGTAATTTGCGCGCCATCAACACTGGTTATCGTTGTATCAAGCTCAGTTAAATAAGGATCCTCCCAAAATATTTTTTTAGTCATCGCTGCCTCGCTTAGATTTCATGATGGATATCACTTTAGCATCTGTTATGTGCAGTAGATCCTGGCAATTGATGCAAAAAACTGCATTAGGAGTTCCTGCTGCAGCCCAAACTACCTCATGTTTTAAAAGGTCTTGATCTATAAAGATTAAATTTATCTTCTGTGAATGACCAATAGGCGGAATACCTCCTATCGCGAAGCCAGTGATTTCTCTGACAAAATTGGGCTCTGCCTTAGTGATGGCTTCGCCGGTGTATTGTTCTACTAAGTCCTCATCGACTTTGTTTGAGCCAGAAGCTAGAACTAAGACGGGTTTAGAAGAAAGTTTTGTTTTGAATATCAGTGATTTTGTAATCTGTGAAACAGAGCAGCCGATACTTGTGGCTGCATCGGCAGCCGTGCGTGTGCTGCTAGGCAATTCAAGTACTTTACAGTCTATATCGGCGCAATTCAATGCAAATTGAACGCTTTCAGCGCTTTTAGCAAGTCGTTTTTTCATCTCTTTTTGCCTTCCCAAAGATTTACTTTTCGTGCGTTATAGCGCACAATGGGCATACTATAGCATTGTGCGTTATAACGCACAAGCTTTTTTTACACAGGAAGCTTGGAATTGGAAAATGTAAGCCAAAAGATATCGACAGTCTTAAAGTCACTCCGTAAGGCAAAGGGCTGGAGTTTAGACGCCCTAAGTCAAAAAACTGGAGTGAGTAAGGCCATGTTAGGGCAAATAGAAAGGGGAGAGTCGAGTCCAACTATTGCTACGCTCTGGAAAATTGCCAGTGGCCTTAATGTTTCTTTTTCTTCTTTTGTAGAAGATATCAATCCCATTATTCCGGGCCTTATACATCGCACTGGAAATTTACAACAATTACATCCACAAGATGATAAAATTCGAGTCAGCCCAATTTTTGCTTTTGATGAATCACTCAAATTCGAAGTATTTATTATTGAATTATTACCCGGCTGTGAACATATATCACCAGCACATCAGAAAGGTGTTATTGAGCATGTGATCGTTTCTCAGGGTGAAATAGAGGTATTAGTCGGTGGAATATGGCATCCTTTAAAACAAAATGAAGGATTACGTTTTGAAGCTGATCAGCCCCATGGTTATCGTAATTTAACAGATTCTAAGTCGATTATTAATGATATGATCCATTATAGTTGAATTTGATTCCCTTGATCGCAATGTTTGATTAAATCATCGATCTTGCATTCAAAGAAAACTGAGTCCAGCTCACAGAGTTCAAATTCCTTTGGCAAGGATTTATAGTTTAATTTTCTAAACCCATATTTGGTGTAAAACTTATGAGCGGCTTTTAATGTATCAACTGTACCTAAATATAATGATTTAAAACCGTGCTTTAAGGCTGCATTTGCAAGCACATTCATTAATTTATGAGCTATACCTTTTCCTCTGTAGTCTTTAAGTACAAAAAACTTTTTGATCTCCCCTTTGGTTTTGTTTATTTTTTTTAAGCCTATACTTCCTATTATTTTTCCTTCTTCGTTAACGGCGTACCAGAAATTACATGAGTGATTGTAATAAAATGTTTGTTCAGCTTTTAAAATGCATATGTTTGTATCCTGGGTAATAGGTATAGCGAATTCTTCTTTTTGTATCTCAGAGATCATCGATATAATTTGTTTTCTGATTAAACGCGAAGTGGATAAGGTGGAAATTTTGATTTGGTTGCTAAATAATCTATTTTTTTCTAAGGCATTCGAATATTTTTCAATTGAATTAATGATGTCGTGCATATCGCTATCCTTTAGAAATTGATAAGCACCTTCTATTTTTGTTCGTGAAAAATCGTCTATATTGGTAACAGCATTTTTTCCAGCTTTGGTTATATGTAGAAATTTTTCTCTTTTATCAGGCCCCGCTTTAATTTCAATTAAGCCATTTTTTAGTAGAGAATTGCAAATACGTGATATCTTAGATGCCCTCATGAGTAGTGAATTGCCTAATTTTGATATAGTCATCCCGGGTTCTTTGTCAATTTCTATCAAGGCATGCCAGTGGCCAGGGGACACGCTATAGTCAGCATTGTCGAGTTGTAAAATCCCCAATTCTCTCACAAGTTTTCTAGACAAATAACGCAATTGTTCAATCTGTTCCTGTTTCATGCTTGTTTCTCTATATTTGGTGTTATAGCCAACTATAACAAATATACTTGCATAATGCAAGTAGTTTTATTATAATAGTATCGATTTGATAATTATATAGGTGATAATATGCACACAATTCAGGCATATCATGAAGATACTTATCGTTTTGAGGATCAAGCAAAGATTATATATGCAGACCGAGATGAGAAAGGCGATTTTCTATTATTAGATAAAACAATATTTTATCCCCAAGGTGGTGGTCAGCCTTCAGATGAGGGGGATATCACTGTTGAAGGATTTGGCATGCCTATTAATCATGTCAGAATTATTGATGGTCAAATTCGTCATTATACTGATCGAGAGTGCAAAAAAAATGTAGGTAAAAATGCTATATTAAAAATAGATCAAGAAAAAAGATTGTTCAACGCACGATCTCATACCTCAGGTCATTTGATTAGTAGTGTGGTAGAACAACAATATCCAAATTATAAAGCTATTAAAGGTCACCATTTCCCAGGACAATGTTATGTGGAATTTTATATACAAGATAAAATCCCACAAGAAGTAGATCTCGATGCATTAAATGACTCCATTAAAAATGCTATAGCTAAAGATTTAACGATAGAGACGCTTATGATTTTAGGAAAAAATATAGCTCAATTTTGTCCCGATCTACCTTATTCTATTCCAAACTCTGAATCGCTTAGATTAGTCAGAATTGCAACTTATGACTATCAACCTTGTGCAGGTACACACGTAGCTAAAATTTCAGAATTGGAGGGGCTAATCTTAACAACGCAAAAATTACGCCATAATAGTCTGAAAATTAAATATCTAGTAAGAGGATAAAAATATGCAATTGTTAGAATATTTACCCATTAACTTTAAGGAAAAATTCGAACTATTTTCAGAATATTGGACGCCTAAAATTCTGGCAAAGTTTGATGGTTATTATATTAAAACTGCTAAAATGAAGGGTGAATTTGTTTGGCATTCGCATTCAGATGTTGATGAAGTATTTATCGTTGTCAGTGGACATTTAAAAATTCTATTTAGGGATCAGGAAGTATCCATTAAATCTGGAGAATGTTTTGTGGTTCCAAAAGGAGTAGAACACAAGCCCGTTGCCAATCGTGAAGTGTGTTGTCTCTTGATAGAGAAAGCAGGAACGCTAAATACTGGGGATCTATCAAACGATAAAACGGTAAGGCAGGAAGAGTGGATTTAATAACAAAAAAGTATTGACTCTCACCTTGCGTCACACTTTAAGGTGCTGATCGTCAATCGGAGGAAAGAAACATGGCATATACAGTAAAGAAAGTGGCAACACTATCAGGAGTTAGCATTCGTACTCTACGTTTTTATGATGAGATCGGATTGCTAAAACCTGCTTATTATGGCGATAACAAATATCGCTATTATGAGGAGGAGCAGCTCTTGATCTTGCAGCAAATACTGTTTTTCCGTGAAATGGGCCTTTCTCTCGATGACATTCAAAGGACTATTCATAGTGATGATTTCAATAAAATAGATACCTTGATTTCACACAAACGAGTCCTTGAGCAGGGTCTTGATCGTACACAACAGCTGATTAAGACAATTGATAAAACGATCGCACATTTGAGAGGTAAAGAGAAAATGAAAGAGGAAGAATTATATTATGGCTTTGATTCAGAGAAGCAGAAGCAATATGAAAAAGATTTAGTAAAGGAAGGCGTTGTTAGTGAGGAGTGGATGGATAAATATAAGGGAAAAATAAATACTTGGACTCAAGAAGACAAAGAAAGATTTATCCAAGAAGCTAAAGCTATCAACGAAGCGCTTATTGCAGCAATAAATCGCAAGCTCAAGCCTTCGGATAATGAGGTGCAAGCCATTATTCGAAGACATCACGCATGGGTTGGTTGGAATCCAAGTCAAGAAGCTTATCTTGTTTTGAGTAAACGATATCAAACGCCTGAATTTAAGCAGTTCTATGATAGACAAGATCCGGAATTCCTTGAGTTTATAGTCGAAGCTATGAGAGTATTTGCTGAGCGTGAATTGACATAAAGTCAGGTAGCCGAAATATCACATTATTCACCTCGCCATTTTATTAAAACGTATTTTGGTGAGGTGAAAATGGTATGTTTACTTGGAATTTATCAAGTGGTAGTCATATGAGTAATCGAGCTCTAACAGAAGAATTAGATGATGATGGAAAAGGTCAATCACCAAATTCCCATCGATTATTTGCGCTTAAAAAAGCCCATTCAATTTTCGTGACGAATCAATTAAAGCCATTTTGCAAATTATTAATTGTAGGTGACTATGAATACAACAAAGATTCAAAACCTTCTAAAAAACAACAATTAATTCAAAGTTCGAATATAGATGTGTTTAAAGTAAAAGATCGAAAGATGAAGGATCATACGGTAGATCGAGATGGTGTGTATGCTATGATTTTTGAATTCAGTCATTATGATCGTATTGTTGCTACACCAGCTTATAAGTTTGCAACCATGATTGCGATTATTCCAAACAGTGCAGAAGATCTTCGTATTTGGTATAACTCCATTAGCAATCCTATGCATCGTCCTAACGATGAATGTAAAATAGTCTGTTTGAATTTATTTGATCTTGATTCTGAAGAATATAAATCAATAGATTCAAAAATTGATGAAATAAACAAATTGGTGGCAAGTGGTGGTGGTGTACATGAGTTCACACGAAGGCTTGAAAAATTCACCTTAAAATCTATATCCTTAGATGAATTAATTAACTATGCTGTACGACACACACTTGAAATGATAGAAAAATTAACCCGCTCTGAACCCAATAACCATCCTAATGGATTGGGATCTGCAAATACTGGTTCTGGTTTATGCAGTATTCTTTGATCTATGAGGATCTATGGGTTAAGTCGGGCAAATAAGCATAAATTCTCGTAAGGAATTGCTGATTTTGCCTCGTTGACGAGACATTAGTTTTTCTTTGTCGCATGCTTGAAATAATCTGTATTGACATAAGATATCGTAAATGGCCCATAATATTTGTGCACTATCGAAAGCTTTAAATATGGCTTCTTTGTTTTCTGGGGTGATGTAATTATTAAGGCATACCTCCTTGATTCGGTGATGTCTCTGATCTTTTTCAGTTATATTATGGTGTTTTTTTAATTGTTTTAAGAAGCCAACTAATGAAAAAAATGGATGTGAGATGACGATTTCCCCTAGATCGATGTTTGTAATTTTATTAGATGAATCATCAATTAGAATATTATTATCGTGAAAATCAGACTGGACTAAGGATTGCTTAATTCCATATTGTGATAGATTATTGCATAAATCAGAAATGACTGATAGTAAACCGGTTGTTTTAGTATACTCGAACTCTGATAGCCCATCTTCTATAAATAAATCTTTATTTGAAAGTATTTCTTCGAAGAAATGGGTTAATTTATCAAGTCGCCAATCAGGTACGCCTAACTCTATAAAGAGATTAACATGATTTTCCACCGATTTTTGTAGCAAAATAAATTGATTGGCAGCTTCGCAAACCAATGCCTCATCAAATCGTTGTTTGAGAATTTCACGTAATGACCGACCTGCACTTTTCATGATGAAGCAATGTAATTCATCATTATGAGCAATAATTTTTGGAACAGAAACCTTGAATTGATCGTGCAAGATCTTGATAATTTTGGCTTCTAAGGCAATGAGTTCAGGTGTGTGTTTCAGATAGACTAATTCACTTCCCCTATCAATAAGCATGAGACTTGACCAAGGTGTTTTGAGTATGATTCTGCTATTTGCAAAGGCCTTATCGTCTGTAATTTTCAGTGTTTCTTTGGCCCATTTAATGATGTAAAAATCTATATTATCATTTTCTTCATAATCCCAGCTTATAATCAGCAAGGGGAGTTTTTTTAATTCTGTGCAGGTAAAATAATAATCAATGGCATTATCCATAGCAACACTGGGTTTGGTTCCTTGCTTATCAAAATTTAAACGTTGTGGAATGGCAATGCTTTTGAGATTATCGATATTCACTCGAATTACAATAATTTTAGCGCCTAATTCTTTGAGGGCGTATTGTGTTAGTGCATTCGTAAATTCCGTCACATATCCCTTACCGCGATAATCAATATCACACCAATAGCCGATTTCTAGCAATCCCTCACTAGGATTGCTGCGTTCATTATATCCGCAGCCACTGATAATTTTTTGCTCACTCTTGAGTATGACAACCATAGGAAAACCATTAAATATTTTTGAAACTCTAGAAAAGACACCTTTTTGAATATGGTTGCGAGTTGTTTCTAAACTGGGATCATTTGCCCATGGCATCCATTTCTGTAATGTCTCGAGTGAATTATTGACTGCTTTGTTGAGTTGAATTTCATCGCCTAACTGTACAGGTCTAATGATGAGTCGGGGTGTTTCGATTTGTTTTAGCAAGTAAATTTTTTGCAATTGTTAGTATTCCGTGAGTTTAAAACTCAAATACCTGAGCTTTTTTGACAAATCCTAAGAATCCATCTTTTTCTGCTTTGGGTAATTCACCTTGATTATAATGATATAACCACATTTTATTTTTTATTTCAATCGGTAGAGTAACCAATTCGTTGTAATGTGAGTGTACATTGCTGTGGCAATGACCAGTTTCACAGTCTTGAAATATTAAATCCGCTTCTTGGTAAAATTTGTCTAATAAATGGGGGTTGAATTGTGAGTCGGCTGTGTAATAGATTTTTTTATCGCCCAAAGTGAAAAATAATCCATGACAAGGAGCAAGAGAAGTGCCATTCATGATGTGTACGGTCTGAATTAAATGAAATTCGATTTTTTCCCAGATAAATGAGCCGTTTGGGGGTATGGCAACCAATTTAAAATAGCTGCTGAAATTAGCGACTTCACCCTCTAAGGATCGCATGGTGCCAGATAATGTATGATTCCAAAGATCTTCGCTGATAGATTCGCTGACATAAATCGTGGGTCTAGAACACTTTTTATCAAATTTTCTGGTGAATCCAAGCCATTCCAACCCGCCAACGTGGTCTGCGTGTAGATGAGTGATGTACACGTCGGTGATATCTTGATAACTGAGATTCCTTTCGTGTAATGAATGTCTAGCGTCTGTCCCACAATCAATCATGAGGTTTTTGCCATTAGGATGCTGAATGATTACATTAGAGTGATAATTATTTGATCCAACAGTAAATGCGGATCCTGATCCTAAAAATGTCATTTTAATTTTACTTTTACGGATCACATTGACACCTTTAAAACAGTACTTCAGCGAGTAATTTCTCTTTGTACATGGTTATTTCACGGATTTTATTTCCATAACTGTCTTCATCCGGAATAGAGGCCAAAATTTTATTGGCTTTTTTTAATCGGTCAATCAATGTTAAAGCGATGTTATGGCTAATTTGAAGCGCATCGATGTCCTTGTTTTTAATATGCTCTTGAAATTGTTTGATATCAAGATAAAGTAATTTAGTCGGCTTTGTGGCTTTAACAGTTGCTGTTCTGGTTTGAGGCGCCACCATGCAGAATTCTCCAAAAAATGAGCCTGCGGTGATAGTGGCAGCTATTTTTGCAGTATCTTTTTGTTCTAGAATAATATCTACTTCACCTTCGGTGATGATGTACATGCCATTTCCAATATCGCCTTGGTGAAAAAGAATTTCACGAGGCTCTAAGGAAACTTCTGTACATTCTTTTACGAGATTGTCTATATACTCACTTTTTACATTACTAAACAATTCCGACTTTTTTAGGGTTTCTTGTATCATGGTAAGATCCTCACTATATTCCTAAGGTTAATCGTGCTTTAGCCACTCGGCCCAATCCTAAATAATAAGCTGCTGTGCGTAATGAGCAATGATATTTTTCGGATATTGCTATAACCCGCTCATAAGCACTCTGCATTTTTATTTGCAATTCTTTTCGAATTCTTTCTTCATCCCAGTACAATTGCTGGATATTTTGTACCCACTCAAAATAGGATACTACTACTCCACCAGCATTCGCTAAAATATCGGGAGCAACAATAATGCCGCGTTTTTCAAATGTATCATCTGCTTCAGGCAAGGTGGGTCCGTTAGCGCCTTCAATGATAAATTTGCAACGTACTTGTTCTGCCATTTTCTTATCGAAAACATCTCCTAATGCAGCAGGTATTAACACATCACATTCCAAGGTCAGCAGTTCCTCATTGCTAATGGGGTCACCTTTATGGAAATTTTTTAATACTTTGTGAGTTGTAATATAAGCTTTCATTTCTGAGACATTGAGTCCTTCGGGATTATAAATTCCTCCAGAAGCATCTGACACGGCAATTATTTTTCCGCCCCTTTCTTCTATGAATTTGGCGGTGTTGTAACCTACATTGCCAAATCCTTGAATAACGAAAGAGCAATCTCGAATATATTTTTCGTATTTCTTTAATAGCAAATCGGTGATCATGGTAATGCCTAAGCCTGTTGCAGATTCCCTTCCTTCAGATCCATGTAAATACACCGGTTTTCCTGTCACTACGGCTGGTTGAAATCCATAGTGCTCAGCATATTCGGACATTATCCATGCCATAATTTGAGCATTTGTGTTGACATCAGGAGCGGGGATATCGGTATAAGGTCCAATGACTTCTTTAATTTTAACGGTAAATGCCTTCGTAACACGTTCAAGCTCCGCTTCACTGAGTTCAGTAGGGTCTAGTTCTATACCGCCTTTTGCGCCACCGTAAGGTAAGCGAAGTAAAGAAGTTTTCCATGTCATTAAAGAGGCAAGTGATTCTACTTCTGCTTCATCAACGGTTGGATGATAACGTAAACCCCCTTTCATGGGACCTAAGGTGTTATTGTGTTGCACTCGATATCCCATATAGGTGCGAATATTGCCATCATCAAGCTCAATATTCACGGCCGTTTTAACAATCCGATAAGGATTAACTAGCATCTTTTCAACACGCGGTGAGATTTGAAGTAATTCAATCGCCTTGCGAGTATAATGATGTGTAGCATTTAAACTCATATGCATCTCCTAATATTTAAAAAAGTATAGTACATCACTGCACTTTCTCCTATTTTTGGGTAAATCTCCAAACTCCGTCCCAATCCTTATTTGGTGGTGTATTTTTAAGTGTTTTGCATCGCTCAATAAACAATTCAGATACTTTGTCGCCGGCCTTGTGATCAAGTAAGTGGCTATATAATTCTATAGCTTTATCCCAATTTCTTTGTTGGTAAGCTTCAAATGCTAAGGTGGAATACTCGCATACGCTTGCATATTTATCCTTGGCTTCTGGTGTATTTTTGTCCAAGAGTTCATAGATGGTTAAACTTTGTTTTTTGCCATGCACGGCAATATTATCTATAGGTCTAAATATAAAAAATTGATTGACTTTATTTTTTACGGTATCACTTACTGTAATATAAGTCCCATATACTTTGTTGATTGACTCCAGTCGACTAGCAAGATTAATAGTATCTCCAATGGCGGTATAATTGAGTCGGGTTGATGAGCCTACATTCCCTACGACCGCATCGCCCGTGTGAATACCAATACGAGTAGGCAAGACTGGTTTTCCTTCTTTTTCCCATTCTTTATTCAGAGGCTCTAGTGCCTTAATGATACCTAAGGCAGCAGTACAGGCGTGTAAGCAATGATCTTTGTCAGGACTGGGGCTGCCCCAAAAAGCCATAATCGAATCCCCAATATATTTATCAATGGTTCCATTTTGATTTTTTATCACATTTGAAAGGCTGTCAAAGTATTCGCAAAGATGATGCATGAGTTCTTCAGGCATTAAGGTTTCTGATTTTCCCGTAAAGTCTTCGATGTCGGTAAACAGGATAGTAATTTCTTTTTTGGAGCCTCCAAGTTTTGCGCTTTCACCGGCGTTAATTAATAAACGGACCAGATCGGCTGGCACGTATTTTTTGAAGGCTTTTAAACCTCGCTTCATTGATGAAATACTATTATTTAGCTCAGAAACTTCTCTTATGTGGGATTTAATTTTCTTTCCTTTAGAAAGATTAAACCGTTTAATTTTGTTGGTTTCAATGGCAAGTTCGTGTAGTGATCGAGATATTATTTTTGAAAATGTGGTAATTAATATAGAACCTAAAAATAGAATCATAAAACCAATGACAATATTAATTCTGCTGGATTTTTTTAATTCTCCGACGAAGTCATCCTCAGGTATTACCACAGAAATATACCACTGTTGTTGACTGAAGTTGGGAATTAAGTCAAAAGAGGCTAAATACATTTTGTCATCACTGCGATATCTAAAAAATTTCTTATGCTTTACTTTAAAAATATCATAAGCCTTGGTTTGCCAAGGAATATTAAGATCCTTAATAGGTGTAATGGTCTCTTTTTCATTAGCGGCGGTGTGAATTGCTAATTGTGGGTGTGCGATTAAATAACCGTCACTGTTAATGATAAAGGATAAACCGGATTTTCCTATTTTTTGCTTCGAGAGAAACTCTGAAATTGAATCGAGTCGCATATCGATACCAAAGACACCGAGTAAGGTTTTGTTTTTGTCATATATTGGTGACGCTGATGTTATGCCTAAAATGTTGTTGTTCCCAGAGAAGAAAGCATAGGCATCAGACCATGTCGTTTTTTTTTCATTTTTTGCGGTTATGTACCAGGGGCGTTTTCTAGGATCGTATACTACTTTTTCGGTTTTGGTCATTAATATCGTATTTAGTGCTTTGTCTCGGTAAATGTGTGTGCTTGTAGTGGGAGTAGAGTTTCTGTCGATGATTTCTGTAGATATTGTGCCATCATTTTCTAAGCGAGCGATAATGAAATTTCCATTTTCATCACCCCAATACACCATGGCAGCGTGAGGAATAACTGCAAGCAGTCGTAGGGTGGATGTAGTCACCTGTTTAGTATCATTGACATCAATGATTTGATTCTCTATCAATAGTCTACTTAAAGCACTGCCTGATTCCGCAGGTGTAATGAGCGATAAAAGTTTTTCATTGACTAGGCTAGTCACTTGTTGCATTTGTTGTTTTGAGATGCTTCTCATCGATTCATAGAAGCGTAAGGAAGTTACCGTGACCATCGTCAACATGGTGAGTACGAACAGCGTTAGGAATATGCTGAGCATGCTGAATCGTAATGTAAATTTCAGGTCTTTCTTCATGTAGGGTCCAGTTTCATCCTTGAATACTGAAAGTTTAGCACAATACAAGAAATCCATTGATACGACTGAGGCACTGGGCCTTTAGGCGTTTTTTATTGACAAATCACCTTACTATAAGCATTATGATGAACAATAAAATTATCGCATTGATGTCATGGATTGATCACTATGAGACTGCCTTTCAAATTATCATGTCTCCTCATGTTGGTGGCGTCAGCACCAGCTTTTTGCACAACTTTTGAAAGAGAAGCTAAAGAAACAATTTGCACCAATCCTCTAATGTATTCAGAACGGGCTAACCAAGAAGCAACTGCCCAGGCCCTTAATCAGGCAATGGGAGCGCTTTTCCCACAAATCACACTATTCTGGAGCGGTGGTCGTGAAACCACAGTGAGTCCGACAGTGAGAGCCTTTAAGATTGACCGTATCACTCTGAATCCAGAGCAATTCAATGTTGGATTAACCCAATTGCTCTTTGATGGTGGTAAAACAATATACGAGGTTAAAAGCCGTACACTTTTAAATGAATCGGCTCAGTTTGATGTGAAGAAAACTAGGGATGTTTTAATATTACAAACCGCCGAAGCCTATTTAAATGTTATGCGAAACCGAGAAATCGTGAAAATTTCCGAAATGAATCTTCGTGCTCATCAAGAAACGCTAGATAAAGTAAATATGATTTTTAAAGGCGGGGCTGGAAGGCGCTCAGAGGTTGCTTTGGCCGAAGCCCGTTATTCAAGGGCAAAAGCAGAGCTTTATTCTGCTCAGGGGGAGCTTGAGGCTCAGGAAGCAACCTATGCAACCATCGTTGGCCACTATCCTCCAGCACAAATGACGATGCCAGATCTTCCCCTGAAGTGGGTGCCTAAAAGTTTAAAAGATAGTACGGTATTTGCCGTAGAAAATAACCCTGAGTTGAAAGCAGCGCGTATCAACACAATGGCACAAGGTGCGGAAGTTAAAAGTAAACGTGGTCAGTTTTTACCCACGGTTAATTTTAATCTGCAAGCCAGTGAAGATGATAATCTGACTGGTTTGGCAGGAAGATATCGAAATGTGATCGCTTCTTTTTCACTTCAATATAATGTGTTCCAGGGTGGCTCTGATCTTGCAGCTATGCGTGCTGCCAGAGCCGATCAAGAGCGGTCTATTGGTGAGGCTCAGCAGGTATATAGAAAAGTCATTGAATCTTTACGGTTAGCGTGGATAAACATTAAAACCTCTGAAAAACAAATTACGCAATTAACAGAAAGTGTCAGAGCCAATACTCTCGTGGTCAGTGATTATAAGATTCAATTCAATCTTGGGCAGCGTCCTTTGTTTAACGTCTTAGATGCTCAGGGTGACCTATATTTGGCTGAAATCGCTTTGACACATTCTCGATATAATCTAATGATTAGTTATTATCGTACTTTGCAAAGTCTTGGAAATATTGCTTTGGCTGTGTTAGACATACCCTAAAGTACGCAAAAATTCAAAATATGATCTACACTTATCGATATTGATAACTATTTTTTGCAGGACGCAAAAAAGATAAGGAGTAGATATGGTAACAGGGAAGGATGTGAATGATCCTCTATTGGATTGTTTAGCAATACTGTGTCGATTGCATAGCCGTGATTTTTCCTCAGAAGCAGCCCTCGCTGGTTTGCCTTTAGAAGATGGTCGCCTAACACCATCTTTATTTCTAAGGGCAGCTGAGCAAAGTGGATTTTCTGCTCGAATTCGACAAATTCCATTGTATAAATTATCTAAAATGGTACTGCCTGCGATTTTTATTTTAAAAAATAATACCGCCTGTGTGGTTAACAGCCATTCAGCGAAACAGGTAGAGGTTATTTATCCTGAGTCCGGTGGATCTTCTATTGTCAATATTGATGATATGGCTGAAGCCTATAGTGGATATACTATCTTTGTGCAACCTTCTTTTGAATATGACAGACGCACAGTAGAGTTTCAACCCATTACACCCAAGTCATGGTTTTGGGGTACCTTATTGCAATATAAGTATCTTTATGGAAATGTGATGATTGCAGCCTTTTTAACAAATTTGTTTGTTTTAGTAGCGCCCTTATTTATTTTGAATGTGTATGATCGTGTCGTTCCAAATCGCGCCTTTACCACTTTATGGGTATTAGCCTTAGGTGCCTTTGTATTTTTCTTATTTGATTTGTGTGCACGATTATTGCGTCATTATCTTATTGATTTTGCTGGTAGGCGCACCGATGAACAGTTATCAAAAATGATTTATAGTCATTTAATAAGTTTAAGAATGTCGAATAAACCTCAGTCTTCAGGTGCTGTAGCCAGTTATTTTAGCGAGTTTGAATCCCTGAGGGATTTTTTTACTTCAGCGACCTTTGTTGGATTAGTTGATTTACCCTTTATTTTTATCTTTTTATTAGCCACGTGGATAATTGGTGGTCCCTTGGTGTATGTTCCATTAATTGCACTGCCCGTTATTTTGGTGGTTGCTTTGGTTCTGGAAATACCAGCACGTGCAGCGGTGCAAAAATCGATGGCTGGTGAAACACAGAAACAGTCAATTATTGTTGAATCATTTACCGGTTTAGAAACTATTAAAACGATCAATGCAGAAAATCTGATGCAAAAAAAATGGGAAGGTCATGTGCATCATGAATCAACTGCTGCTGGTATTTCACGATTTTATTCGGCATTAATTATGAATTTAACGGTATGGATTCAGCAGATTGTCGTTATTGCTGTTATTGTTTGGGGTGTCTATTTAATTTCAGAAGGGGAATTAACAGTCGGTGGATTAATTGCTGTGTCTATATTATCGGGTCGAGCTGTCATGATTACCCAAGTTGCTAATTTGCTCAGTCGTATTGAACGTTCGCGCTCTGCTTTACGTGGATTGAATCGTATTATGGAAGCACCTACCGATAGAAATGTTAAGGAAAAATTTCTTCGTAGAGCTCACATTAATGGAGATATTGAACTTGATAAAGTGAGCTTTTTTTATCCTAACCAACGCAATCCTGCCATTGAAAATGTAACAGTGAAAATAAAAGCCGGGGAACGCGTAGGTGTGGTGGGCAGAATAGGTTCTGGAAAAAGTACTTTGTTAAAACTGGTGGTAGGCTTGTATGCTCCCGCTGAGGGTTCAGTGTTGATAGATGGCACTGACAATACTAATATTGATCCTATCGATTTACGACGTAATATTCATTATGTGGGTGCAGACAGTGTTTTATTTTATGGTACTGTACGAGATAACATCAAATTGGCAAATCCAAATGCCAGTGATGATGATTTAATAAAAGTTGCAAAAATTGCGGGCGTAGATAAATTTGTTAACCAACATCCTGCTGGGTATGATATGCCAGTTGGTGAAAGAGGAGAGACCTTATCCAGTGGTCAACGACAAGCAGTTTCTTTGGCGCGAGCTTTAATTTCAAATCTATCGATTCTCTTACTTGATGAACCTACTGGAGCGGTTGATAACAATTTTGAACAAGAGTTTATTAAAGCATTACCCATTGTGCTGGAAAATAAAACCTTGGTTGTGGTAACACACCGCGCTTCTTTGTTACAGTTGGTTGATCGGGTGATTGTATTAGACGAAGGTAGAGTTGTTGCAGATGGACCACGAGATGTTATTTTAGATCGTTTAATGTCGCAACCTGGTCAAAATCCTCAGGAATTAAAGCCCCATCCAAGTGCTGGAACTATTTAGGAGGTATCATGGAAGATAAAGCAAAGATAGATTACATAGCTGATAGCAAGGAAGTTGTTGCTAATGAACGTCCTCGTTTTGCTTATTTTGTCTCAATAGTTATAGTGCTGCTTCTCATTTTTAGTTTTGTGTGGGCAACCCATTCAAATCTAGAAGTCACGACAAATGCTGATGGTAAAATTGATGTCAGTGATCAGCTTCAAGTTATTGAACATCTTGAAGGCGGTATTGTTAGTAAAATAAATGTTCGTGAAGGTCAGCTCGTTAAGAAAGGCCAGTTATTAATAGCCTTGGATAAAACACGATTTGCCTCTGAGAACCAAGAGAGTATTGCAAAACTTAAGGTATTAGAAGCAGAAAAAGTTCGTCTAAGCGCAGAAGCAAATGGTGATTCTAATATCGTGTTTAGTGATCAATTTACCAAAGAAAATCCCAAGTTGGTTGAAAACACAATTCAGTTATTTAGATCAAATACTAAAGCATTGAATGATACTCTTGAGATATTAAATAAAAATTATGAATTAATGCAGAAAGAGTTGAATATTATTAGACCATTGGCTAAAAGTGGAGTTATGTCGAATGTGGATTTAATTCGTTTAGAACGACAAGCCAATGACTTATCTACGCAAATTTTGGAGAAAAAAGAAGCAGTGAAGCAAGCAGCACGTGATGGGCTTAACAAAGTGAATGCTGAATATGCAATGTTAAAAGAACATCTTAAGGGAACTCAAGATAGAGTGGATCGTGCTAATATATACTCACCCGTTGATGGAAGAGTTAATCAAATTTATGTTACTACTATCGGCGAAGTGGTTCAGGCTGGCCATAAAATTTTGGATATCGTTCCTGCCGATGAGAAGTTCGTGATAAAAGCTAATTTACGCCCTGCTGATGTTGGCTTTGTGCATCCGGGTCAATCTGCACTGATAAAAGTTAGCGCATATGATTTCTCAATTTACGGGGGAATTCCGGCAGTGGTTAAAGAAATTAGTCCCGATGCGATTATTGATGATAAAGGGCTACCATTTTATGTTGTTAAGTTGACTTCTGAAAAAAATAGCTTAGTTGGAAAAGACGGAAAGCCTTTGACTTTAAAGCCAGGTATGACAGTCACTGCGAGTATTATTACTGGTCATAAATCGATCATGGAATATATTTTAAAACCATTTTATAAGGCACGATACACAGCCTTACGTGAGCGCTAATTTAGAAGGTTCTTAGGTTTTTATATAGACACGGACGTAGCTGGCTCCCCAGGACATCAGATAGTTGCGTCCATGTATAGGCTTGAAACAGCTGTCCTCAAGTTTTTTAGTAGTAATGATAATGCGAGTCCCTTTTTTAAGTGTTTTAAATTTTTCCTCAATTTTTTCCCAGCTTTTCTTTGAGTAGCATGTTGCATTGATAAAAACAATGTTTGCATCTGAGAAGTCGAATTCGAATAAATCCGCGTTATGGAAATGGATGTTTAGAGGGTTGGTTTTGAATTTTGGATGTGATTTAAGTTGTTCTTTTAGATTATTTAAAAGTTTAAGGTCTAATTCATACATGGGTGGTAAGATTTCTACTCCAATAGCATTTATTTTTTCGTACAACAATGCTGCTAAAAATATTGATTTTCCTGAGCCACACCCCAGGTCATAATAATTCTCATAGGGTTGTGGATTTGCATGGCTTAGGATTTCTGTAAAGGAGGCAAACATAATTTCGCCGTAAATATATTCATCCTTGTCCAAGTGATGTTCTTTTCGGTAGTCAGCAGAAACTTTGAAAGGGTTTTCTAATCGATAAAGAATTGCAAGTTGGTCTACAATATCTCGAATCGTTTTTCTTATGGTCATGATATGAACTCGACGATAGGTTATTAACGCCATGCGACAGAAGGCCAGTATTCCTCCTAAGAATACTAACTGATAAATGGTGGGCATGTCGTAAAATGAGTTCATATTGAATCTATATCAGATATTTATTGGTATTGCAACTCGCGATTCCTGCGAGGTGTTTGCAGTGAGGATAATCCCGAGAATAGCCTCCTGTTTTTATTGGAGGAAATCTATGAAAATCGAAATTTTTTCATTGCAGGATGTAATTCGTGAGCATAATGGAGAAAATGGAACTCAATATTCACCAGAAGAAAATTTTGGCTGTTTATCATTATCTAATGATGCTTTAAAAAAATTGGATGAGAAGTTAAAAGAACTCAGTGTGATAGAGGATACATTTAAGGAGACTGATAATACGTATAGCCATGTAAATGATCATATAGATGAACGTCATCGTGAGCATCTGAAAGAGCGAGAGGCTTGGTATGAGTCTCAAGTTATGTGTTTTGATGATGATGAGTATTGGAATGGTTTGTTCAGCAGAGATGATTTGAAAAAGTCTAAGAGAAAAGTCTTAGAAGGGCTTAAAAAAATGTGGAGATCGCAAAAGGAGCATGTTGCTCACACTAGTCTTATGTTGGCGCATATAGCGAGGAAGATAATACCTGAAATTCAAGCGTACTTGAAAACAGCGAAGGCTGAATGTCGACAACGAAAGACTATTTTACCTAAACCAATTAAAGATAAATTTAAAGCACATATCACCGAGATGGAAGATGCGCTTCAAGAATATAACGATGCCTTGGTTAATAGTATGCTAATGCGCTTAAAAGTAGCTGAGAAATTTAAAAACTGGAAAGCTGATGATGTCATTATGTATGTGCTGAAAAGAATCGAGCAGCACGGATTGCTTGATAAAAATCAAAAAAGAATATTTCAAGCAAGGGAGGGGATAAGTCAAAAAATATTTTCATTTTTTATTGATTACATATTATTAAATGGAAGTGCCGATCAAAAGATGAACTTAGTGAATGGGGCGTGGTTTTCTTCAAATCCGAGTTTTCAGAGGGTTAAGCATGGTGATCGATACTGCTTGGTGCCAACTGAGATGCTGAGGGTTACTCCACGTTTTTATTTTTCATCGACATTATTCTCCCACCGCCATTTCAGGCGCGAATTTTTTCATCAAAAAATAGGGCTTATTACCAGGGTGAAAACCTTAGACTCCCACACTAAAATATCAAAGTATATTTCAATTCGCGGCGCAGAAAAATTAGTTGAAGATCTTTTACAGCTAGAAAATGAAATGAAGGAGGCTTATGTCGAGGCAGAGTCTTGGCGAGTTACTAATTGGAAACGATATTTTTATCGAAAAACCAATCAATTTGTGAGTGCATATGCCCATTTTACTCATTTGGAAACGCAAAAATTAGCCGAGAAAAAATTAGAAGTTATTCATGTGTTGCGCTTGCGAGTTGAGACCGACCTTTCTGAAGCTGAGCATAAAAAAGAGTATATTAATCCACATTTGATTAATAGAGCTATTTATTTGTGTGATCAACTTCAACAGGAACATAAAACCTTGGCGCGAAATGAGCAGTTAAACGCTAAATTTGAAAATGATCGCTCGTATTTTCAACATTTATTGACGCTGTGTGACACTAAGGAGGCTCCTTTTGTTCATGAAGCGCCTAGAGTTGACATGATACCTCCGCATGAGCCAGAGTTTATTGATGAGGATTCGACGGAGGATCAAGTCTCTCCTGTAGAAATTGAAGCAAAGGGAGTTTTTGAAACCACGGCACAGGTTGATTTAACGACATTAACAGATCGTGGGTTTGATCAATTGGTGAGCCTGCTAACTCGTACAATCGAGGATTTGCCGCGTGGGGCAGATGATGGGCCTGTCAATTTAGCAATGTCTAAGCATTTTATTTCCTATCTGGAGTGCTGCAATGAAATTGAAAACATTGAGCAGTTTTTGGATAAAAAAGAACGTATTCAAAAGATTGAAAATTTACTAGAGCATCATGGGCCTGGATTTATCAAAACCCGTATTGCATCTTTGATTAAAATTCGAGATCTAGAAAATAACTGGTTTGGTTTCAAGACCTTGTGTGGAATTTATCTGCAAAGTTGTGCTTTGCAAGATGATAATAAATTATGCCTTAAATAAGGAGTTTTAGCATGAGTATTCAATTGCTTTTATCTCAAGCCTTAAGAGGAAAGATCACGTTATTTCTATTGAAATATTTTAAGGGGGGAGTGTTGTCAGATGATTGGAATGAGCGGATTCAAAGTATTAATAATGTCATTGCTGGTGCAGATAATGTTCTTGAATTGAAACTCTCAGTCCAAGACTATCTTAAAAACATTGCTAAAAGTTTGTGGATGATTGTTCCAGGAAGTGCATTACGAGTTTTTTACAAATCACTGGAGGAAGTCATTAATGATGATGAGTTTAGTGATAGAAATTTATTGAATGCACTGGCTCAAGAAGAGAAGGTGGCTGTGAATGAAAAAGTGTTTAAAATGAGAAATGAGTTTAAATCTGCTGTGAGAAAAGTGAACAGAGAATGTCGCTCTTTAAAGAAAAGTGTTTCAGAGCAGCAAGATGAGGTTAAGCGTCTCACAATGGAAAATCAACTATTGCTGGCGGCATTGCTTAAGATGAATCAGCATGCTTCCTCAGATAATGTGTTGATGAGTAAAGAAATAGTAGAATTAAGGGAGCAAAATACGGGGTTATTAGAACAAAATCAGCGCTTGTTAAAAATAATCAGTTCCTTAATCAAACGTCCTCTTGAAGAAGTTGAAACTATTTTACAGAACATTGATACTCAGGATGATCCGGTGGAAGCGATTGTTAAGAAGCTTCAAAAAATGTCTTCTAAAAATCCTGGTTCTTATTCAAGAGCATTTTTTAAGCCTTCTCAAGAGGAGGGGGGTCAGCCTGGCTGTTCACTTTAAGCAATAACAAATTTCAGGAATTTCACTCAGCCTTTTGTAGGCTGAGTGAAGGCTGAGAATAATAAGAATCTTAGAAAAAGGAGGGTTTTAAGCAGGGAATATTTGCAAAAGGATCTAGTTCTAAGGGTTGTTTGATGATTCTCTGACCAGTCATAAAACCAATATAGGCATTGATAAGCATGAATGCATAATAAGCTAAATGAAAAATGCCGCCGGTTAGCACGATGGCAGCAATATTCAATGTTAGACGTATTGCAAATTGGATTTCTGGATGTGTGCGAAGATAAAAATTACTCATATGTTCTCCTCTCTTTTAAATTAGCATCTACGGTTTCGCGCTGATCAAAGACGAAACACTCACCTTCATAATGTTTTGTACCTACTTTTTCGAAGTAATTTAAAATTCCACCTTCGAGTTGATAAACTTTTTTAAAACCCTTTTTCAACATGAGAGGAGCTGCTTTTTCACATCGTATACCACCTGTGCAACAAGTAATTATTGGTGTGTTTTGGTATTTTTCGTATAATTGATCGACAGCATTATTAAATTCCACAAAATGTTTAATGTTTAAATCGATGGCTTTTGTAAATTTACCGTATTTTATTTCAAAGGAATTTCGAGTGTCTAATACTATCATTTCTTTACCTTCGTCATACCACTGTTTCAGTTCTTCAGGGCTGATATAGGGAGCGGGTTCTTTAGCGGGCTGAATATCTTTCAGGCCCATTGGAATAATTTCATTTTTTATTTTTACCAGCATTTTGTTAAAGGGTTGGTAATCTGAAAAACTTTCTTTGAGCCAAATGTCAGAAAAATAGGAATAAGGGTCTAGGGTTTTTGTAAAGGAGTCAATTTGTTCCCGAGTGCCAGCTAAAAAAATATTAATACCTTCTGTGCTAAGAATAATGGTCCCTTTGAGGCCGAGCTCTAGGGCAGATTTGCGCAGAGTAGATTTTATGTTCCGCAAGTCTTCTACAGGTAGAGATACGAATTTATAGCCTGAAATGTTTATGATCTTATTCATGTGTGGATTTTACCTTGATAAGCAGGTTGGATCAATCCGCTTAACCCGTCTGCATACAAGATGTGCTCGTGCCATCCAAGCACTTTACAGTGCAGGAGTTTAGGGAATTTATCTGTATGGTTTTGATATGATAAGCATTATAACGTGCGTTATTAACACAGTTTTGAAGGGATTCAAAATCAACACAAACATCATCTTCAATCAATTTGCAGATGCCTACTTCGATGGTGGAATATTCATCCCAACTTTTTGAATGGTAAGTGCTGGTTTTTCCCATTTTGATCCCGTAAGCAGCGTTTAAGCCTGGCGCAGACATGACGTAGGCAATGTCTGTATTGGTTTGGTTAATGAGTTTGATAGGGTTAGCTTCTGCTGAATTTATAAACAGAATTAAAGAACCTGTGATGAGGGCATGTTTCATTTTAATCTCCTTTTGAAAAGTATTGTTGCACAAGCTGTATAAAGGCATCAAGAGTATTGCAATGCGTCAGTTGAGTGGTGAACTCTTGGTGAGCTTTAATCGCATATCGACTATAGTACTTGCCCATTTTTCGTGCTTGTAATACGGCAAGAAAAGGTGAATCGAGTTCTGCTAAGCGCTCAATATGATTGATAAAGACTTCTCCTATTTGGGGGGCCGTAGGCTTTTCAAAGGGGCGCTGCTGATAAGTGGCCTCTAATTGTGAAAATATCCACGGCTGACCCATACTGGCGCGGGCGAGCATAACCCCAGCGCAACCGGTTGATTCGAACATCCTGCTGAGAGAGGGGAGGTCTTTGACATCACCATTACCAATCACGGGTATTTTAACGGCATTCACGAGGCGCTTAATCTGTGCCAGTCTACAATCTTGATCATAACCTTCAGTCCAATGACGTCCATGAACCACCAGTGCATCTGCGCCCATCTGTTCCGCGATTTGAGCAATTTGTAAATCATCTTGATCTTGATGCTCTCCGGAGACTCGAATTTTTACTGATATGGCTGCCTTTGTATGACTGCGCATCGCCTCAATAAGCCTTTTCAGCTGCTCAGGATTGCTCAGTAGTTTAGATCCTGCACCTTTGCGACGAATTTTATTGACGGGACATCCGCAATTTAGCTCAATGATTTCTGGAGCGAGTTTATTAATGTCTAAGGTGGCTTTGGCTAAAATCTCAGGGTCATCGGCAGAAAGTTGAAAACAGAGTGGTCCTTCGCTGGGATCCCGTTCAATATAGCGTCGAGGGGTATGTTTAGCATTGACCAAGTGGGTTGCGGATACCATTTCTGTACTACAGTAAGCCGGCTGACTAAATCGCCAGGTCTGCACTCGCATGGGGGCACAGGTGAATCCCGCAAGTGGTCCCTGAATCAAGTTGCTCGTGAAGGTATGTTGGCCTATTTTAAGTGGTTTTATCATGTAGATATTATAGGGCTCTACTCTATGTTTAGCCATTAATATGGTTTTGAATATTTCTATTGAAAAGACAGGGTGAAACATTTTCATCTGGTGAAAAATGCTATAAACTTAGCTCATTAAAACCGATAATTGACATTTGGGAGCAGATTTTTGTATCCATCTAGAACCTATCAGATTGTAGATCTTAATAAACTATGCCCTGACCTTTTAAGTGTCGTTTTGGTGCCAGTGGGTGAGGCTCTTCGTTATAAAGCGGGGCAATATGTTGAAATTTTATGTCCTGATGGGAGCTGGTTACCATTTTCATTATCAAATCGTCCGGAAGTAGAGGGTAATAAAGAGTTAATTATTCGACTCAGCACTGAAGTTGCTTCCTTCAAACTTCTGTTAAGCCAGTGTGTTGTGGGTACTTTATTGCATGTGCGTGGTCCTTTTGGTGGCTATGAGTTTCCCACAGATAAACCCTTGTTAATGCTTGCCGGGGGTACGGGTATTGCTCCCATCAAGTCTTTGATTGAAGACCTTAGTCTAACAGGCGAGATTCATCTGTTTTGGGGAGTCCGACATTCGAGTGAGCTTTTTTTAAGTGAGCAAATTTCTAACTGGATAGACCAAGGTGTAATAACAAGTTTTACTCCAGTCGTTTCTCGTGAACCAGAAAATACGTGGTCAGGAGCAAAGGGTTGGGTTCATGAATCTGTGATTTCGCAACATCCTGATCTTTCAAAATATGATATATATGCCAGTGGTCCCATGCCAATGATCAAAGGGGCGGTGGAATTATATCCTCAATATGGACTTGATATTGCTCGATTTTATTCAGATATGTTGCCGTATTTACAATTTGAGCAATTGTGATTATTCACACCTAAAATGTAGTTTTGTTTTATAGTCATCCTTAGGTCGGGTTGTTGGAGCGATATTGTTCTTAGGATCTTTGGAAGCAGCGAGTATAGCGATGCTGTCGGTGATCGTTCCTACGGTAGTATGATTTATAACCACTGCTCTTTTGTTAGAACGTTTTTTGCAGATTTTGTTGGCTTTATCTAAGGCGCCTTGCATTGAATAATGTTCACTAGTAGCTGTTGATATGATTTCATATTCATTGTTGCCCTGAGGTACGACGGTGATGTCTGATAATGCACAACCAGTGAACAAAGGGGCTAATAGGCTAAGGCTTAATAGTTTTTTCATGATGATTCCTCGTTGTAGTGTTATCGTATGGTTTTGCTATTATTGTTTATTTTATTGATAATAAGGCGTGAAAAGCCGTGTGTCAACGTGAATAATGGAGAATCCTATGAATCTACAAGCGCTATTTGATCGATATCATCTCGAAAAACGCGAAGGTGGAACCGGGATTCGTGTATCGATTTCAGGTAGGTATGGTTCGTGTGTATCTATGTATACACCCGATGAGCTTGATATTCGTGCTCTACAGTATGCTGAAAAATTAAGGAAGCTAAGATCAGATGATGTGATTTATGCGGCTGACTTAGGATCTTCGCCATATTGTCCTCAATCTATTCGCTTTGCTCATGCTGGTTTGCTAGTCGATGCTTTTGATTTAGAACCATCTGCTCCAGAATTTGTCCAAATTAATAAAGAACTTGGAAATAAAATTCATTATTTTCAAAAGAATCTGTCCGATGTGAGAACTGAAGAATTAAAATCATATTCGTTGGTGTACACTAATCGTTGTTTGTTTTTTCTTCCATTCTCTACAGCTAAATCAGTGTTAAGTCAATTTGTTGACATCGCTACGCCAGGAGCGAAATTTTTTATATCACTTATGGATATCAATGGACCTTTGGCAGAAAACTACCAAGATTGTGATAAGCCATTAACTGAGCGCTTTTCTGTGGTCAAAAATGATTATGCAAAAAAAGTGGAATGTAATATGCCAGTATGTTTTTACTATCCTGAGGAAGTGGAAAATAAATTGTTAGATAGTTTACCCGTGTCGATTGAAGAGATTCTTCAAACACCTCAGCAGAGTAGTATCAAGGTTATTTTCCAGAAAAAATGTTAAAACTCTCTAGGACTAGGATCAAGCATTTCTTTACAGGAGGTGCGTGATTGTGGCTTAATTGAGAGCTTTGATTTTGTCGGATCTTAGGGGGAATTTAATGTCGAAGACGATGCAGTTTCATGTTCTTAATGCAACTTGTCCAGTTTGTGTGGAGAATGTTAGAACAGCTTTTGAAGAGCATCATTTTCCAGAAGTAGAATCTTTGTCGAGCAATGGGCTGAGAAAAACGATCACGATCACATTAAATGAATCTGGTTTTAATGAGGAGAATACATTCGATGAGGTGAAAGCAAAATTTTTAAAAGCTTTTGCTGATACGGGCTATAAATGCGACATCGATCGATCTGAAAATAATCATTTTTTCAAAGCTATAATTGGTGTTATTAGTATTTTTGTAGGCGCTGCTTTAATTGCGCTTTCTTTGTCGGGTTTGGCGATTCCTTTGTCGTTGTTGATTGCGATCGTGGGTTTGAGTTCTTTGCTAACCCTTTTTTTGGGCTTGGGATCCTATATTGATGCGATAAAAAAACTCTTCAAATCAAAAAAGCTTACGATGGATACTTTATTTTCCATCAGTACTTTGACGGTTATTGGAGTTTCTATCGCTAGTTTTTTTGTGCCATGGTTACCGATGGTGCTTGAAACCGGCGTATTAATTTTTGCATTTAGGCTCATCGGTGATAATTTTAAAGAAGAAATGCGCGAAGGGATAGCTGCTAAATTGAGCTTTAAGGATCGTGCGCCAAAAAATGTGGAAAGAAAAAATACTTTATTGGATAAGTGGGAAATTTGTAGTACTGATAATTTGGAAATCGGAGATATTATCCGAGTAAATGAAGGTCAGTTTCTTCCGGTAGATGGAAAATCAAAAAGTAAAAATGCAAGACTGCTGACATCTATTAAAGATGGATCTATTAGTCCTGCTCGTATTAAGAAAAACGAAGAAGTGTTGGCGGGTATGAAGGTTTGTTCGGATAATATCGAGGTTTTAGTCTTAGAAAAAGCTTGTGATTCTTTTTTATCCAAGCTTGATCAAAGCAATGAATACCTCAATGAAAAAGCACCCATACAAATGGTGACTGAAAAGATTATGCAATTTTTTGTGCCCACAATAATAATACTTGGGACATTGTCTGGAATTTTAGTGGGCTTCCTATTTAATCCTGCTCTTGGAATTCAGTGTGCGATTTCTTTGTTTGTTTCGGCTTGTCCTTGTACATTGGGCCTGGCAGATCAAATTGCTTTTATGATTGGGCTTTACAAAGCCATGATCAATGGCCTTCGATTTAAAAGCAACTATGCACTGCAACAAGCAGATGATATCGATGTGGTGGTCTTTGATATCACTCGCACAATCACTAAAGGAATTCCTGAAGTCGTGGCTTATGAAATATATTCTGAGGAAAGTATTAGTCTGGATGATTTTTTTGATTCATTAGCTGCCATTGAAAAACATTCAAATCATGTTGTCGCCAAAGCTATTATTGAGTGTAAACCTGAAAATTATCGTGGAAGTGAAAGTGATTTCCAGGTTTCAGATGTTGATACTTCGCATCATTCGGGAATTAAGGCAATAGTAAATGGTGATACCTGTTTGGTCGGGAATTCTCATTTTTTATCGCATCATCATATTAAATTTACAGCCCCTGAAACTGATACCGGTCACATTATTTATTATGTGAGAAATGATGAGGTGCTTGGTTATGTTGAGGTGCAGGATCCTCTTCGAGATGATGCTGAAGTTACAATCAGAGGATTGAAGCGTATGGGAAAAAAGGTCTATCTCTGTACGGGTTTGGGTAGTGAAACAGCACAATTTTACGCGAGATTGTTAGAAATAGATTCCACTGATGTACTTGCTAATATGGCTCCTATTCCACTGAGTGATTCTGATGAGTTTGAAAATGATGATATCAATAGCATTACTAATAAACTTCAATTTATTCAGTATTTACAAGAAATAGAACATCAGCGAGTAGCCATGGTCGGAGATGAGGTGAATGATGCGCCGGCAGTTAAGCAGAGTAATTTTGGTATTGCCCTAACGACAGCTTCCGATCCTATGACACGATATGAAGCTGATGCGGTGACTGAAAGTTCTTCTTTATTACCCATTATTACTGCCTTTGCCGTTGCCAAGGAAACTATCATCAATATTAAACTGAATCTTATTTTTAGTTTGGTTTACAATGTGGTCATTGCATTTGTTGCCGTGGGTTTTGCGCTAAACCCTGCGATTGGAGTAGCGCTGATGGTTTTGCAATTTGCGATTGTTTTGGGTGTGCAGCTGTTGATCATGAATCATCAGCTTCCGCATTTAAAAGAACATCAAGAAGAAAAAAAGACGAGCATGTTTGCTTCATTTTTTGGGTCTAAGAAACTTGCATCAATGGATTCTGATTTACTCCTCCCCCTTCAAGGGGGAGGTGCCGAAGGCGGAGGGGGAGAGTGCAGCGTTAACTCAATATAAAAAATTTAAGCGCTAAATTGAATTTTATCGAAGTAAGGCTTTTATTAAATGAGTAGTCTATCGACTTCCCCCCCCTCAGTCCCTTCGGGACAGCTCCCCCCTGAGGGGGAGCAAAAGAATTAACTAACCTGCTCTTATTGCTGGGCTTTGATTTTCTTCTTCGGGAAGATGTTGCAAAATAGGGTCAAGCACGTCTTGAATGGTATCGATTTTACAATTTTCTTGTCTCACATGATGCAGTGTAAAGCGCTGTAATTGACTGATTGAATATCCAGTCTCGTAAGCATCTTTTTCATAGTTTGTTCTTAGCTGAGCATGAGTTAATTTTTGTTTTGCCTTGCTTGCTAGGCTAAGTTCATCAACCGATTCAGTCATTGAGGCTTCGAGTGTGGTGAATTCTGATTCTTCATTCTCTTCATTTTCAACAAAGTCATCTGGCATCTGATGGCTTTTAGGTCTAAACCAGGCTTTTATCGCTTGGCCAGCTTGAACTATTTTACGACCAAAGGCTGTATTACGCGATGACCACCATAAAGGCCTAATAATATTATCTTTGATGCGTTTTAAGTGATTCGTCAAATCTCTGTTACCAAAAGCACTGATTTCACCAGCATCGGGCAGCCCTTGTCGCAAACCTTGCAAGTAAAATAATTTTCGTGAAATACCACTTAAGAAAGTTCTATCTGCATGTGTTTGTATGTTGCTAAGTTTATCGTGAGTGATGTAGCTGGATAATTTTGATTTTTGATAACTGGTTTCTTCTCCTTTTGAAGTCATACTATGATAATTGCCTTGAGTATCGATTAGCTCTTCAAAAAGATCTTTAATGGTATCTATAACGTCCACTAATTTTGTATTTTTGAAGGCATCTTCAATATTCTCTTCATTTTCATCAATTTGAATAAAGCGCTCTGCGATCGCATTGAAATCACGACGCTTTAAGCATTGTACAAATTCATAGATATCATCGGCATTTTCTTCCGCTTTTTCTTTGTCCATATCACCGCCACTGCTAAGGCGTACTGCTTTGACGAGTTCACAAAGCTCTTCTCTGGTCAATATTCCAAAAGTTCTACGACACACCTTATAAAAACGAGGGTGCATGATGGTGTCTCTAATGCGCTCTTGAATAACTTCTGAGATTTTATCATTGTCATAATGCTTGGTAAGCTCGAGATCATTTTCTAATTCTTGAGCAGTGTCTGAAGCGAGATCAGTTATTAAAATAAATTCGGTTTTGCCGAGTTCATCTTTAAAGTAAATTTTAAATTCTTCTATAATGGATTCAAAATCAAAAGAATCCAAAGTGTCTAAAAAGCCTTGGAATTTTTCTTTGTCTTTAATAATAGGCTCTATCACATCGATAACATCTGGAGTATAGAGTTTCTTCATTAAATCTAATATTTTGTTGGCATCTGCTAAAGAAGCGGGATTAGTATTCCTCACATCCTCCAGTATTTGTATATAGTCTCGGGTTTCTTCATTTTCTAATAATGCTTTAATAGCGGGTACTTCATTCAAGAGTAGGGCCGCCACTTCTTCAGGGTTGTCGTTAAAGTTTTTAACTTGTTCTAAGTGTTTAAAAAGTATTTCGGGCCATTGATCATGGGCTTTTGCTAGCTGAGTAAGTCGTGAGTGTAGTTTAGGGTCATAAAAATGTATTAGGAATGGCAGGGTTTTCTGAACCATTGCGTTGATTTTTACTTTATCGAAAGACTCAATATTGCTCAATTCACTCGGTAAAGTGCTAGCAGCTTCTTTTGAAACTTCGATAATGGTTTTAAATTCAACATCCTGGAGTGAAAAATGCTCTTTAAACGCTTCTAAAATCATGCCGAAATCTAATTCTTCTCTCAGCATTCGGAGTCCCATTTTTGCCATGAAAGGAACCATTTTTGTTTTGCTTGAAACGATAGGTTCAAGTATTTTTAAAGTCTCGTTCGAATATAATTCACGTAAAATTCTGAGCAATTTTTCAGGACTTGCAAGGTCTTTGGGAGATATATTTGCAAGATCTTGAAGTGCCTGACCATAATTTCGAGTTTTTTGGTTTTTTAGTAAGGCAGCAATTTCGGGGACTTGGCTCAGCAGAAATTTAGAAGTTTCTTGAGGGTCGCTTTCAAAATTACTGACTCTGTCTTGATGTTCGTAGAACAACACATGCCATTGATCATAATTTGCTGCTAATGCACATAGCTGCTCATGTAAAGATGGATCGTAAAAATGAATCAGAAGCGGGAGAATTTTTTCTCGGATAGTATTATTCAGTTCTATAGCTTTTTGATCCGTGAAATAGCTTGGCAATTCTCTTTCAAAATGTGTTATGGCAGCGAGAGCCACTTGAGGAGCTAAGTTTAATTGAGTATCGCTCAGTGAATCACTGAAGTGTGTTTTAAGTTCAGCGAGTATCGTTTTAATGTCAAAATCGGTATTCTTCAGTTTAGGTATCAAAGCTTGGATGAAGTCATCAAATTGTTCTTCATCGCTTAAAATAGGCTCTACACGTTCAAAGTCCTCTGTTGATAATAATTCTCTGAGCAAATTGAGTAATTTCTGTGAGTCAATAAACTCAAGAGGATCAGCACTCTCAATATCTTTAAGTTCTTGAATATAATCGTGAGTTTCTTGATCTTGCAATAATTCTGCGATTTCGGGCACTTCTTTGAGAATTAATGCAGATATTTTTTCAGGATGTCTCCTAAAGTTTTTAATTTTTTTACGATGTTTATACAGAATGATATGCCATTGATCATAACCTTCAGCAAGCTCGCGAAGTTGCGTTTGTATTTCTGGATCATAAAAATGTATCATCAAGGGTAATATTTTTTGTCGAATAGCATCATTAACTTCTTCAATTTTCTCGTCTTTAAGATAAATGGGCACATTACTCTCTAAAATAGCTTCAATGGCCTTTCTTTCCCGAGTGAGTATATTTTTAAATTCATTACCCACTAAAGATTCTCGTATAAGATTTCTAAACTTAAGACGGGTTATAATTTTTCCATAGGCTACATTGGCAGTATGGCTTTTGGTTTCTTCGGAATCAGGATCTGCGCGTTTGGATCTGCGTAATTCAGCCTTTTCTTTCCAATAAGCCATCCTAAACTCCAGATGAACTGAGATGTTTCTTAAAAAATAATAGACAATAGCTATGCTATGCAGTGTTGAAGCAATAAATTTTACGAAAAGTGATAATTTGTAGGGGTGTTTAATCTCATGAATTTCCTTAGCAATTTCTTTTCGTACTTCAGAGAGCATTTGTAGTAAGTGTTTGCGAGACAATTTGATATCATGGGCATTTTTATTATTCAGCTTTCGTAGAGCCCTAACAATACTGCGAAGTGATTGCCATTTTAGAGCTATAGGATCTATGCTGTGAGTTTTATCCAGATTTTGATGATACCATCGTTTAATATCAGCGACGACATGCTTGCCTAATCGTTTTAGATAGATTTTTTTGAATTTTTGTTCGGCAGAAAAATAAGGTGGGTAATAATCATCTGTAACTTCCAATTGTTCCAAGTTGAAGGTGAGTGTTGTATCTTCTCCTGTTGCTTGAAGATAAAATGGTCGAATGGTGGGGTCTAAGCCTCGATTTCGACCGATACTTTGAATCATTTTAGCAGGATCATTATTGTCATCATCAGATTCTGGAATAGTGCTGACCACGGTATGCAGGTTTAGATCGCTAAATCCTTCTGCTTTTTTATTGCTCGCATAAATACCGACAAATCCCCATTTTGATAAATTATCTGCGATAGTTTCATTGATTGTCGTATCATATTTGGGTGTGTAAAGGAATTCGCGCGTAGTATCATCTAAAATTTGCAAAGGCGTTCTTTTGATTTTTTTTGCTCGTTCGCTGAGCATTCCATTTTTATCATATAGATCATATCCCTCTTCCTGAAAACCAAAAAATGGTACGCTATCTTGAATGGGTGTTTCTGCATATTCCATGCCTTTCATCACGAACAATACACGATGAGCCTGTGCAAAATCACTTAATCCTCCAATAGTAGCTTTGAAGTTGGAGTGGAAGTCATCGTCAAATGGCCAGTTATTAACAATGAATTTCCGATCTTCAGCATCGCAGTTTCGATACTGTAACGCGATATAACCCATTATTTGTGCTACTTGTTGTGCGCGTGGTGCATCGATACCAGATTTGTTTTCTGGGATACCTTCATCGTTTTCTGCAACATAGGTGAGTTTTTTAACCCAATTTGCAATATACTCCTCATGATCGGGAAGTTTTTCGAAAGCGTTATTAGTAAGCTCGGTTAATTTGTCTAAATTTTCTAATCGTAATTTGTTGAGTTCTATGATAGATAAACCAGTTAAATCGCTGAGGAAGTTATCGATCATATTATGGTAAATATTTCTATCAAGTTGCTGATCAATATAAGGGACATTTCTTGGGAATTTATGTGATACATGCAGATCACTAAGCTTTTGAGTGTAATTAGTTCTTAATTGTTGTTTATGTCGACTAGTAATTTCATTATCTACATTAGTCAGTCGAAAAAATGTAAACACACCATCTCTGTGTCGCAAATTTCCTTCCACATAGACTTCAGATTTTCCTCGATTGACATAGTTGTCAAGATTGACCAGTTCGTCAACATTATTAGGCATCAAAGCCAATATTTTTCGTTTAATAGGCATCTGTAAGGTTTTTCGATGCTGTGCAGGATCATCGTTATCACACAGCACATAATGTTGCAGTTCTTGAAACGCGTGCATGATGGGTGAACTTTTGTCTGGTTCAATGGCATTTGTAAAACTCAGTAAAATTGGGCCTAAAATTCGCTCTAATAGAGAGCGATCTTTTACGTCTTTCATCTGGGTGTTTAAAGATTTTGCAACAAGATTGTGTACGCGTGGAAAATCACCTTGGCCTTCCAGTTTTTTCTGTGCAGCTGACATGACAGCCACAGGTTTATTGGCACACATCTCAAAGGTTTTTTTATCAGGTGTTGCGGTTGAGAAAACGGCAAGAATTTTCTTGGCTAATTCTATCAGTTTGACTCGACGATTTTCATTTTCCATGACGATATGTTGTTCATCGAATACGAGTGCGAGTTGATCAGGATGCTCTGCTTCTAATAAGGTGTCAAAATGATGGTCAAGTAGTTCTTCATAAGAGGCGATGACATATCCTGGTTTTTCATCCATCTTTTTAATAGCTTTCACGGCTTTTTTATTTTTATCACCAGCATTTTTGCGCAGTAATTGTAGTTCATCAACTAATTCATTGGGAAGTAAACGTTTAAAATCTTTTTTAAACTGATCAACCAAGTGATCAGGTAATGCAAAAATTCCCCCAATCCCCGCAAGTTGAAGTGTGAGGAACCAAAGGCATTGCACGAAGGTTTTTCCCGAGCCTGTGGTTAAAGCAATTAACATGGCTTTTACATCATCATGCTGCTCAAGATGGGCAATCATTTTTCGCAAAGTGACGAGGTGGCTACGATATAGTGGTAACTTGCTTGGACCGCCGAGTTCAACATTTTTATCCTGAACTTTTATAGGCAAGCTAAAGTGTACATTATTGTTTTTATCACGATTGATAGTGAGTTTGGTATAGGCTAAAAGTTCACAGGCATCTTTTTCATCATATTCTTTAATGTCGTCTTTGAGTTTTGGTTTTTTTCGATGCGTGACAGGGATTGGTTTTTTTAGGGTGATAGTGCTCTTCGTTCCCTTGGTGCTTAGTGCGATAATGTAATCAACTCCGTCAATTTGGCAGGCGTGTTCTTTGTTTTCTGATGAGAGTGTTCCACTGTCGAGGAGTTCTTGTACATAATCCGTTAATGAGATTTTATTGTCATTAATAGTTAGCTGAAATTCTTTGGCAAAATCGAGTTTTAAGTAAGAAAAAAAGGTTTTTTTCGCGGCTTCAATGAGTAAGTTTTTTTGCATACAAATACATTCTCTTCAATTTATTTGGCTTTCATTTTATCGTAGAAAGCTTAGGATTACCTTAACGTTAGCGCTGCCATCTCTTAATTTAGCCACCTTTGGCGTTAAGCAGTGTTGTTTCCCCTTCATCAATAAAATCAAGTACTTTTTGAACGGTATCAATCTTACAGTCTGGCTTGCGGACCTGCTTGAGCGAGAATTGCTTTAATTGACGAATTTGACGCCCAGTTTCATATGCAGCCTTGTTGAATTGCTCATCGATTTCAGCATCAGATATGCTGGGTTGCTCGGATTTTTGAATGGATTGAGTAATGGTTGAATAAGAATCTTCAGAATTGTCAACCTCTGCAGTTTCTGGTTCATAATCCTTTGTTGAGTCGGAGTTTTTTGAGAAGCTGAACATGGCTTTAAGGGAGTCAACCCATTCACTAATTTTAAGCTCAAGCTTAGTTTTATTGGTAGACCACCACAGAGGGGTCAGAATGTGTTTATTAATGCGCTGAAGGACTTTGATTTCTTCACTGTGTTGTAAAACAGAAACTTTGCTTCCAACCGCAACACCTGACAACATTGGATACCAAGTCATTGCATCTTGTCTAAGCTCGTTGAATGTTTTATTGCCTGTGGGGCTTATTTTAAGCGTAGTGATGCCTTTGTCACCAAGGAGACTATGTAATTTAAATGAGGGGGCAGTCGCCATCGATGTCATTGTTTTGGGTGCTTCCTCTGATTCATCCTCAGGATCATTTGGATTTCCTTTAAGGCGAAGATAAAATTTATGTATACTCTCACATTCACTTTGAATTTCATTGAGTAAAGGTAGCATGCTACTAAAAAGCTTAGGATTATCAAGGCCAAGAAACTCTTCAGCGATTAGCTCGTAATTTTTATCTTTCAATAAGCTGAGAAATCTACAAAGATCAGTTGCATCTTGATTTTTCTCTGCGGGGTTTTTATCTTGAAGAACATTAATTAAAAATTGTAATTCACTTTCAGAAAATGCTCCTGCAATTATTTTAGCGGTTTTATAAAATTGGGGATGCATAATATAATTTCTTAGCTGGTTTATTATTATTTCTCGCAAGCTGCTTTCGTCTTCTGGCTTTTCCTCACCATCTTTAATCTTCGCAACCACAGTCATTATGGATGTGGTAATGGTTTGAATACCAAATGCTTGAGCACCGATGGTTGAATAACGTGGCCTTAAGATTTTGGCATAAAGCAATTCGGCTTGGTGTTTGACAATTTTTGCTTGATTGTCTTCTTCAACAGCAGCCTTTAGTGCTCTTTTGCTTTCTAGGGTTTTTTGAAATATTTTATACTTAACCTTAATGTTTGCTAAATAAGTAAAGGTAGAAAAGAAAGTGTATACGGCTGAGAAAATTCGCATAATGCTAGGCGGTAAGTCAGAGGATTTTTTCAAAACATTGATGTCTTGAGCAAGCTCTTTTTTCACTAGTCTTATCACTGTTGAAAGTTGTGAGCGGGATAACTGGATATTGTGGGCATTTTTATTATTCAGTTCTCGTAAGGCTTTAGCAACACAACGTAAGGTGCCCCATTTTAAACGGAGGTCATTAACCATGAGTTTACCGGTTGGGTTATTGTAGAGCTCATGCTTAATTTCCGCAGCGACTAATTTCGCAAGTTGTTGAATAAATAATTTCTGATATTTTTTTTCAGCACTAAAATACAGCTTATAATAATCATCAGTGGTTTCTAACAACTTCACATCAAAAGTGCTTTTACAATCGAGGCCAAAGCATTGAATAAAATAAGGTGTAATTGTGGGATCTAATCCACGATTACGACCGATCGTTTGGATCATTCTAGCAGGTGCATTATTGGCATCATTTGGTGTAGGAATAGTACTGATAACGGTGTGCAAGCCTATGTCATTAAAACCTTGCCATTTGTTATTACTAACATACATGCCCACTAAACCGAGCTTGAAATAATTGTCAGCAATGGCTTGAGTGATGTCTGGATTTACCATAGGGACATAGTGAGTTTCTTTGAGATTTTCATCCATCACCTCAAAGGTAGCCCTTTTGCGTTTTTTAGCTTCTTTACTGAGCATTCTATTGTCATCAAAAACGTGGACTTCTTTTGTCTCGAAGTCAAAAAACACTTCATCATCTTCAATGGGTGTTTCTGCTGTTTTTTTGCCTTTCATGATAAACATCATACGATGATTTTTGCAGAAGTTATCGAGACCTAGGAAGGATTTCTTTAATTGATCATAATCAGTGTCATCAAATGCCCAGTTATCGATGAAGCGTTGTTTTGTATCCTCTTCCATGTAGTTAAATTCTCTGGCCATATAGAGTAAAATATCAGCAACCTGAGCGGCGCCATTCGCATCAATTCCATTTGGGTTAGTTTCAGCATCGTACCTTAGCTTGGCTTCGAAAAAATTTGAAGAGAGATGTAATGTAGGATCAAATTTTTTGTTAACTAATTCGATCAATTTTGCTAGATCTTCTTCACGGTGGCGGTTTAATTCAAGAGGAGATAAGCCCGTGATCTGGCCTAAAAATAAATCGATCATATTGTGATAAATCGTTTTGTCGAGTTGTTCCCTTATATGAATGGGTTTATGAGATTTGGTGCCATCATAATTTTTAGTATTATTAGGATCAATAAATCCATTTGGATCTAAATTTAATAATTGATTTCTAAATTTCGCATTTTGCGCATTATTATGTCTTTGTACTACGCTTTGATATTGCTTGTCGGATGGCCCATGAGTTTGATGTTCATTACCCCCATTGACATAGGGGCTAAGGTTATAGTGGTGTTTATTTCCAATATAGTTCCAGATATTGATGAGTTCATCGGTGCTGTCTGTAATAAACAGCATTTTATGCCTGCCCGGCATTTCCAGATTTTGTCGTAAATAGGCGCGTGAATGATCATTGGGAATGGCTTCATTTTTAATGTGAACTCGAGTACTCAAGTCTTCAAAGACAGTCCATGCGGTGGGCGGATTATATTTTCCTTCGAAAACACTTCTCAGTGGAATTGAAATATAACTGGTGAGACGTTCGAGCTTAGTCATCACCAATGAATTTGCTATTTTAAGTAGGGATTGATTCTGAAGTTTAACAACTTTGGGAAAGCTACCTTGTCCTTCCAATTGTTTTTCCATGGCCGACATCACAGCTACGGGATGATTGTCACACATTTTGAAGGTTTCTTTGGTCGGCGTTGCTGTGAGGAAAAGACATAATTTTTGAGCGGCCAGTGCTTTGAGTTTCACTCGACGGCTTTCGTCACCCATCACTTGATGCTGTTCGTCAAAAATGAGAACTTGGTCACTTGCCTCAGCTTCTTCGTCATAGAGTTCTTCAAAGTGATGATCCAAAAGGGTTTCGTAGGAGTCCAAAATGAAAGGGTCCTTGCCCATGTGATCTGCTGATTGTAATTCATCAACCAATTCGTCGGGCAATAATTTTTTAAGATCTGATCGGAATTGCTCAACCAGATTATGGGGTTGCCCAAAAATACCACCCATTTTTGCAAATTGAAGGGTGAGATACCAAAGTCCCTGAACAAAGGTTTTTCCAGACCCCGTCGTTAAGGCGACGAGCATGGCTTTTATATCATCATGTTCCTCAAGGTGTGAGACCATTTTCCGGAGCGTCACAAGATGGCTGCGGTAAAGTGGGAGTTTTGTGGGGCCACCCAATTCGACGGGTTTGCCATTCACTATAGTTGGTAGGCTTAAACTCAGGTTATCATTTTTGTCCAAACCGACGGTAAATTTTGTATTCGATAAGAGTTCACAAACATCCTTCTCATCATATTCAGTGATATCTTTGTAGGGTGCTTTGATTGCACGACTGGGAGGGTCTGTTCTGAGGGTGATCTTATTATTTTTTAATTCAATAATGTACGCTTTCTCGCCGATGGTACAGGCATGTTCTGTGTTTTCTAGTGAAAGTGTTTCATTTTCGAGAAGCTCTTGGACATAGTCAGTAAACGAGGTTTTATTTCCATTAATATTAAGGTGGAACTCTCTAGCAAAATCGAGCTTTAGATAAGCAAAGAAGGTTTTCTTGGCTGCTTTAATCAGTTTGTTTTTGTCTTGCATAATTTACAGTACTCCACAGTTTATATAGTGAGCTAGATTGCCACGAGAAGCTTAAGTTCACCTTAACGTTGTTATCCCGGCCTTCACTAGGCTAACAACACTTTAGCCAGTTTTTACACTCAGACCTTTAGATTCCTCAATATCAATGTGATCTATTATATCTTGAATGGCATCAACCTTACAGTCTGGTTTGCACACATCATTCAGTGTATAAGCTTGCAATTTTCGGATTCTCAATCCCGTATCATAAGCATCTTTTTCGTAGTCAGTTTTAATCTCTGCATCCGATAAGCTTGGTTTTTTGGCTTTATCAAAAGCCTCAGTGATGGATGAATAGGAATCAATGGAATTATCGACAGTATCTTCGACTTCCAGTTTTTCATCGGGAGTGGGATCTCGTTTAAATGAAAGCGTAGCCGCTATTTTTTTGCCTAATTGAGCAAGCCATAATTGCAGTTGTGAGAGGTTTGAAGATCGTTTGAGCGGTGTAATGATATGTTGGCTAACTCGCTCTAAGGTCTTGATTTGAGGCTTATGTTGTATGGCCTTAATTTGACCTGCACCAGACATACCTGAAATCAGTGGATATAAGGTAGATATTTTACCCATCACTTCTTGTAGAGTGCTCATATCGTCAATGATGTGGATATCAGGGATGCCACTAGCGCTGATGAGTTCAGAAAGTTTTGAGCTGCCCCGACCTTCCAACTGAAGAAAATGCATGTGAATGTTTTTTAATTCCTCATGCAGAGCTTTGATGAGTGGTAAGGTGGTTGAGAGCAGAGATTCTTTATCAATATCTTCAACATTTTTGTGTTTTAATGCATTGAGAAATTGATAGAGGTCTATGGCATCTTGATTTTCTTCGTTCAATGCTTTGTCTTGAAGAATATTGATTAAGAGTTGCAGTTCTGCTAATGAAAAAGCTCCGATTGTGTTTTTGCAGGCTTTGTAGAACTGTGGATGCAATAGATAATCGTTTAAATCTTCTTCTGCAGAGTTGTCATCAAGTTGCATGAGAGCATTAAAGGTCTCTTCAAGCGTTAAAGTCTGAGCGCCAAGTGTAGAATATCGGAGATTTAAGATTTTTGAATACAGTAATTCAGCTTGATGCTTCATTACATCGCTTTGATTATTTTCATCACTTGCTTTTTTAAGCGCCGCTTTGCTTTCTCTTGTTTTTTGGAATAAATTAATATGCAATTTTAGAGTTTTGAAAAAATATAAAATAGAAAAAACGCCGTGCATCAATGAAAAAAGCGCCAAGATATTCGGTGAAATTAAGTACGGTTTTTTCAAAGCATCAATTTCCCGAGCTATTTCTTTTTTCACATATCTTAACAGCGTGGATAATTGTGAGCGAGATAGTTTGATATTATGGGCATTTTTATTGTTGAGTGCTCGAAGCGCTTTTACAACAGCGCGTAAACTGAGCCATTTCAAGCTCACATCATCATTTTTAGAGAGTCCACGTGTTATTTCTTCGGCGACCGTTTTAGCAAGATGTTTAATAAATAATTTCTGATATTTTTTTTCAGCTTTAAAATATAAGGGGTAATATTGATTGGTGGTTTCCAATAATTTGAGATCAAAAGTGTTTTCGCAGTTTTTGCCAAAGCTTTGAATATAATAGGGTGTGATGGTCGGGTCTAAACCACGATTACGACCGATGGATTGAATTTTTTTGGCAGGTTCATTAAAGGCATCGGCTGAGTGAGTTAAGGTGCACACAACGGTATGCAGATCGTTAACATTCAATCCTTGCCATTTATCATTACTAATATACATGCCCACAAATCCATTCTTAAAATAATTATCCGCAATCGTTTCTGTGATATTTGGATCCGTCTTGGGTTTGTAGTGAGTTTCGATAGTGTCTTTGTCCAGTTGCTCAAAGAAGCTTTTCTTGCGTCTTTTTGCCTCTTTAGAGGGCAACATATTTTCATCATAGACGGGAACTTTTTCTGTCTCGAAGTCAAAAAACACAGCATTATCTTCTATGGGTGTTTCTGCTGATTTTTTCCCTTTCATGATAAACATGGTGCAATGTCGTTTGGTGAAATCATTGAGTTCATAAATAGCACTTTGCATTTGCTGGTAAATGTCTTCATCAAAGGACCAGTTGTCTATGAATTTTTCTTTGGTTTCATCAGACATTTCTTTAAATGCTGTTCCGAAACCTGCAAATATTCCCCCAACTGCATTGGCTCCTTCCTCATCAATTCCTTTGGGGTTATGTTTAATATTTAATTTAAACGCCAAGTATCTAGGCTGACAGTGTAGATTCTCGTTAAATTTTGCTTTGACAAGCTCCACTAATTTTGCGAGGTCTTTTTTGCGTAATTGATTTAATTCAATTGTGGATAAACCAGTGATCTCAGATAAAAATGAATCAACCATATTATGATAGATGGTTTTCTGAAGTTGTGCCGATAATGTCATCGGTTGATGATTAAGTAGATTGTCAGGATCAATTTGGTTTAAGTATGTTTTGAAGGCTTCTTCTTGTGCTTGATCATATGCGCCAGGAACATCGTAGAAAAATCCGTTATTTTGTAAGGATTCACCTCCATTTTCGTAGAGAGAAGGTAAATAATTTGATCTGACAAATTCCCAAATATTGATGAGTTCATCAGTGCTGTCAGTAAGGAATAAAATTTTATGTTTAACAGGCATTTCTATGTTATTTCTGAGGAATTCTCGAGTACCATCATTGTTTTCAGGGTCGTTGACTTGAATTCGAAGCGCCAAATCTTTAAAGGCTGTCCATGCTGTGGGTGGATTGTGCTCGCCCATCAAGGAATCAAAAATAGGTATCAGCAAAGTGACACGAATACGTTCTTTAAGTGCCATTTCTATGGATTTCATTTTTTCTCGAAGGGTCTGCGCTTTTAGAGTGACCACTCTAGAAAAACTACCCTGACCTTCTAGTTGTTTTTCAAGAGCTGACATAAGGGCGACGGGTTTTTGATCACACATCTCAAAGGTTTCTTTGGTCGGTGTGGCGGTGAGGAAAAGGCATAATTTTTCATGTGCTAAGGCCTTAAGTTTTACTCGCCGACTCTCATCTTCCATGACCTGATGCTGCTCGTCAAAAATGAGAGCAGTATCTGAATCATCATCATTTTCAAAAATAGTGTCAAAATGATTGTCCAGCAGTTCTTCATAGGCATCTAAAATAAAAGGATGCGTGTCCATATCTTCTGCTGAACCCATTTCATCCACTAATTCATCCGGCAATAAATTTTTTAGATCAGAACGAAATTGATCCAGTAAATTTTTTGGTTGTGCAAATATCCCCTTAATATTGGCAAATTGCAGGGTTAAATACCAAAGCGCTTGAACAAAGGTTTTTCCAGAACCTGTGGTGAGAGCCACCAACATAGCTTTGATATCATCGTGCGCTTCAAGGTGATTGATCATTTTATGCAGTGTGACGAGATGGCTGCGATAGAGTTCATATTTTTCGGCACCACCTAGCACGAAAGATTTTTTTCGAATTTTGATTGGCAAAGCAAATTGCAGGTTATTATTTTTCTTGTGACGAGTGAGAGTGAATCTTGTATTGGATAAAAGATTGAGCACCTCATTTTCTTCATAATCCGTGATATCTTTTAAGGGGGGCTGATCTTCATCAGCATCGTTATTCTTTAAAATGATTTCATTGTCTTTAAATTTAATAATGCAATCTGATCCAGCAATATTACAGTGGTGTTCATTGTTTTCAGCCGAAAGCGTTTCGCTGTCCAGAAGTTCTTGTACGTAATCCGTCAAGGTGATTTCGGCATCGTTGATGTTTAAGAGAAATTCTCGGGCGAAATCAAGTTTCAAATAAGCAAAAAAAGTTTTTTTTGCTGCTTCAATAAGTTGTTCTTTGTTTTGCATAGTCTTCACACTTCAATATATTAAAATGTTGTCATACCGGTCCTGGCCAGCGTCGGGGTAAAAATGATTATATCTCAGATTTACAACGAAAATTCATAAATTTTATGATACCATGTAATTTAGGAGTATTAAATGAAGAATTCACTTCGAGTATTAATAACACGCCCAGAACACCAGTCTGAACGATTAGCTCTAGCCCTAGAAAATTTTGGTGCTGAAGTGCTGAAGTTTCCAACGCTGAATATTATCCCCCTTAAAGATACAACAAATATCGTTGAAATTGGAAAATCTATAAATAAATATGATATATTAATATTTATAAGCGCAAATGCGGTGTTAAATGCACTCTCATATTGGGATGTTTCAATCATTAGGTCAACAATCATCGCAATGGGTTCTGCTACTAAGCAAGCCTTAGAAAAAGCAGGAATTGAGCATTGTGTGATGCCAGAGCCTCCATTTACCAGTGAAAGTCTACTGAGGATACCTGAGTTACAACAGATTCAGGGGAAAAATGTTCTATTAGTCACGGGTGAAGGTGGTCGTCCTTTCCTAGAAACTGAATTGAATGAACGAGGTGCGAGTGTGACTCGTTTAGTGGTTTATGCCCGCCAGTGCCCAGAATCTAGTCCCGCATTATTAGAAAATTTCTGGGCCGGTGATATCTGTCGAATCATTATTTGTACTAGCTTTGAAAGTGTGGAAAATTTAATAGCACTAACACCCATTCATCTTCATTCACATTTGAAAAACACACCCTTATTAGTGGTCAGTCCTAGAATCGAGGAGCTGGTAAGTTCGAAGAATAAATTTAAACAGATTGTTGTTTCAGAGAATGCCAGTGATGAAGCTATTTTAGCTAAGATTCGGTCGTGGTATGATGTTCACATCTAGATTTTACTAAGGACGCTTTTATGGAAGAAAAGAAAGACCTCGCATCAGCCAAGTCAAACGAAAAATCCTTCATTGCGCCCTTGGCGCTTGCCATTGCTATTGGTAGTTGTCTCGGTGTTTTTTATACGTGGACTCATGCTTATAAAAGTAAGCACCAGTTTGTGGAATTGGCTCAAAGGGATGCAAGTCTGCAACAAACCCTTCAACAACAATCACAATCTATTGCTGAGCTGCAAAACAATTTGACGCAACTGCGTGAAGAAACCCACCGGGGTAATGATGAATGGGTGGTGGCAGAAGTCGAGTATATTATTCGATTGGCTAATTTTAATTTGGAAATTGATCATAATGTTCCTGTGGCTATTAAATTATTAAAAGTGGCTGACGACAAAGTCAAAAATCTGAGTAAGCTAGGCATGTCTTCATTACGAAAAGCCATCGTAAAAAATCTGAGTTCACTTAGCAGCGTGCCTCAATTCGATGCAGAAGGTTTGGTGATTTCTTTGCAAGCCATGAGTAAATCCTTAGAAACCTTGCCCTTAGTCAAAATTTCAGCTGAGCAACAACCCACCGAAGAGAAAAAGCCTGCTGAAATCTCTCAATCAAATTGGCGTGAAATGTTTAAGGGAAGTATGAAAACGATAAAAGATATGGTGGTCATTCGTCGATTAGATCAGCCTATCAAACCTTTGGTGCACCCAGATCAACATGCTAATTTAATTGAAAACCTTCAATTGCAATTGTCTATTGCACAATTTGCTGTCTTGCATCATGAGGCAAAAATTTATCAATCAAGTTTGAAAGAAGTTAAGGCTTGGATTCAAGAATATTTTCAGCGAAGCGATGAGGTTAAGGCCGTGTTGAAGTCTCTCGATGATTTTTTAGCCATCAACATTGACCCTGCCATTCCTTCTCTTGAGGGGCTTTTGAATGAAATTCAAAATCAAAAATCCATTCAGCCAACACCAGCAATTCCATTGTTACCCACATCAGGGTCTCATCCAGAACAACATGAGGTGATGAGTTCATGATACGATTTACCATATATTTTTTATTTCTTTTGGCCTCGGTGTGGCTTGGTTTAAAAATTGCTGAAAGCCCAGGCTATGTATTAATTAGTTATCAACATTGGGCTCTGGAAACTACACTATGGTTTGCAACGATTGCCACTATTGTGAGTTTTTTTGCACTCTATTTTGTGGTGAGATTTTTAGTCACCATTTTTTCCTTGGGAACTTCAATCAGCCAATGGTCAGCCAACAGAAAAAACAAAAAGATTCGTGAAATAACAAATATGGGGCTGAGAGCCTTGGCCGAAGGAAACTATAATTCAGCTGAAAAATATTTAACAAGCTCTGTGAGTCATGGTGAAACGCCATTAATTAATTATTTGGGTGCAGCTCATGCTGCCCAAGCTCGTGGAGATATTAAAAAACGCGATGAATATTTGCATCTTGCTCAACAATGTAATGATAATTCTGAAGTGGCTGTGGGGCTGACTCAAGCACAATTAGAAATGAGTAATTTGCAATTCGAGCAAGCCGTATTAACCTTGGAGAATTTAAAACAAAGTTCTCCGCATCATCATACGGTATTGAAATTGTTGTGCGAAGCTTATATTGAATTAGAAGATTGGGATGCTTTGTTAAAATTATTACCCGAGCTCAAAAAACAAAAAATATTCATTGAAGATGATTACGCGGGTTTGGAAAGTTTAGTGCATGAAGAGCATTTTAAGTTGATATCTTCTAAATTACACGCTGATGAATTGGAGCATGCATGGAAACAATTACCTAGAAATATGCACTATGATGCACCCATCGTGATTGAATATTCCAACGCATTAATGAGACATAAAGACCATGAAAGTGCTGAAAAAATTGTACGAAATGCATTGGATCATTCTTGGGATGACAGGCTTGCGCGGCAATATGCCAAAATACAATTACCCAATTCTTCAAAACAACTTAAATATGCAGAAGCTTGGTTGAAAACGCATCCTGAGAGTTGTGACTTGCTTGTGTGTTGTGGTCAGCTGTGTTTACGAAATAAATTATGGGGTAAAGCCAGAAGTTTTTTTGAAACCGTATTAAGTTTGCAGCCATCCGCACACGCGCTTTACGCTTTGCATGATTTAGGGCGTGTTTATGAGGCGCTGGATGATCGTTCTCTTGCTTTGGATTGTTATAAAAAAGCATTACAGCAAGTTATTGTGGATTAAATTTTCTGGATGCTAAATTAAACTTTTTATTATTTTATCAGCACCTTGTTGAATAAGTGCTTCTGAAACTTTATCACCGATAGACAAAGCGCTTTCTATAGGGCCTGTTTGTTGCGCATAAATAATATTTCTTCCCTCAGTCTCTCCAACCATGGCTTTTAAAATAATTTGATTATTTTCAATCCTAGCGTAAGCGCCAATGGGAACCTGACAACTACCACCTAGATTTTTTGTCACTCTACGTTCTGCCATAACACAGGCGCGAGTGTTTGGATGATCCAGTGGCTTCAGTAATTGTATAAGTTCTTCATCATTTTCTCGGCATTCCACTCCAATGGCACCTTGACCTGCAGCAGGAAGCATATTTTCAGTGGATAAATATTGAGTAATTCGAGTTTTCAGTTCAAGGCGTTCTAAACCAACGGCAGCAAGAATAATTGCATCAAATTCACCCTCATCTAATTTTCGTAAACGCGTACCTACGTTTCCGCGAAGTGGTATAACCGTTAAATTCGGAAATAAGGCTTTAATTTGTGATTGTCGACGTAGGCTTGAAGTGCCGACTACGCTATTATCAGGTAATTCACTCAGTGATAAATAATTATTAGAAACAAAAGCATCTCTAGGATCTTCACGCTCACAAATGCAAGCTAGGGTGAGTGAGTGTGGTAAATCCATGGGCATGTCTTTAATGGAATGAACGGCAATATCTGCTTGGCGTTCAAAAATTGCTTTTTCAAGTTCTTTAACAAATAATCCTTTACCGCCAATTTTATTCAGCGGTGTGGCTAGCATTTTATCACCTTGGGTCAAAATACCTTTTATATCGATTATTAAACCCTTGTGTGCTTTTTGTAAGTGATCTCTAACAAAATGTGTTTGCCACATCGCAAGTGGGCTGTTTCGTGATGCAATGGTGATTGTCCGATGAATCATAAAAAATGGCTCCGGCCGTATGTATTGGATTCGAGAATCATAGATAGCGAGAGTAGTAATGTCAATTATGAGGATCTGACATAAAAAATTTTGAAATTTTTTCGTCTTTGAGTTGCCAACGATTATTCAACCATTGCTGAAATTGTCTTCTAAACTCTTTGTCATGTCCATAATCACCAATAATTTCAGGAGGAATGGGTATGACTTCATAATGTACTGTGATTTTGTCTAATTTACCGCATAAAAAATCCCAGATTGTTATGTTCGGATTGCTATAAATGATCGTGGTGTCAATAATTTCTTTCAGCGTACCACCCATGGCTTCCAACACAAAAGCCATTCCACCCGCTTTAGGAGGCAATAAATTTTTATAAGGGGAGTGGCGTGTTTTATGTTTTTTGGCGGTGAAGCGGGTTCCTTCTAAAAAGTTCATGATTGTGGTTGGCATGTCCTTAAATTTCTCACATTTATGTTTGGTGGTTTGCATGTCTTTGTCGCGTTGTTCTGGATGTTTTTTTAAGTATTCTTTGCTGTGTCGTTTCATAAAGGGGAAATCGAGTAAATAACAGACCAAGCCTCCGATGGGCAAGGTCCATAATAATTCTTGTTTCATGAAAAATTTTAACATTGGAATTTTGCCATTAAAGGAAATTTGTAAGACTAAAATATCAAGCCATGATCGATGATTGGACATCAAAAAATACCAGCCCTTTTTGCTAAGATTTCCAGAGCCTTTTATTTCCCACTTTGTTCCTGTGAGTTTTAATATGGCTTTGTTAATGTTGTGATATAAAATAGTCACGCTGCCTTGAAGGAAGTTATCGATGAATCGTTTGTATGCTGGGATGTGGATGATCATTCGTGACAAGGTGAAAATGATCACGAATATAGGGATAAAAATTAAATTCAACACTAAAAGTGTTGTACATAGTATGCCAAGTAGGAATTGTAGTAGGGACTTTATCATGTTCACTATTCTAATGAGTTGTTAAGACTATTGCCACTCAGAAGAAAAGTTAGGGCTCTTGGTTATCAGGGGCTTTTTTGAATTGCAGCTCTTCGTAGACGCGTTTGATATCAGTTTCCTGTTTTTCATACTTGAATTCACATAAGTTGGGGTCATTTGAGTGGCACTCGACGTTGCCATCATGAAGTTCGCCCCATTTGCCGCCAGTTGGAGGTGGCACGAGTTGATCATTTTGAAGGATGATGGGAAAACCAAATTTCTTTGTTCCAGAATAGATGCAGGCCATTTTTCCTACGTTGATGCCAGTCCATTTGGCGCCTAAGAAAGATTGAATTTCGGTATCAAAAGATTGGGCATAACTTCGCCAACCAGGTTCGGCGCCCCAAAATAATTCTTTTTTGACAAGCTTATAGGTTTCTGGACAGTATACTTTGATAATCTTAGTTACCGTTGCTGTGGCAGCAGGTGTTTCTGTACCAGTGGCAGCGGGTGCTGTTGTAGCGGGTGCAGAGGTATCCGGCTTGGGTGTAGCAGGAACAATAACATCTGTATTGTTCTCAGCGACCTTGCTGGACCAAAAGCCATAAGAAGCTAGGCTTACACCTAATATCAATAATAGTAAATAATTCCTTTTCATAGTTACATTATAGTCAGTTTTTAGGAGATGTGCCATGGGATACATCCTTAGCTTGCATTAGTTATAGAAGACAGCATAATAGTCGCATTAGCAATAAAAAGAGGGAGTGATTTTTGAATGTCTTATGGAAAAATAATCGATGATAGTGAAATAGTTGGTATAAGTACTGAATATTGGAGTGACTTACGAAAACATAGAGAAAAAAAAGCAAAACCCAGCTGGCTCGGACGATATTCAACCATTGCTTTTAGTATTCAAAACACTGTTTTATTTCTTCAATCGATTCTGGTGGCTTGTGCCACCCTCGGTTTAGTGGTCATACCTTATTTATATGTTATTGTCGTTATTGTTTCTTTTCTTCAAGCGATGATGTTATTACTCACTAATTACCGATCTTATTCCAGATTATTTGCAGATTTACGTGGCGAAGCATCGAATTTTTTTCAAAAGTTTGCGAACAAATTTAAACGTTTAAAAGATTTTTATCGTGCTGATAAAGATGAGCGATGGGAAATTATTGGCGATATTTTGAAAGAATTTTTAGCCATAAATGTAACGCTTTATAAAACCTTAGGCAGTGCATTTGCAACCTGGCAATTTTTGGATAATCATAGCGGCACAACGAATTCTATAGGTTCTCGTCTGACGGGGGGTAAAATAGATAATGGTGGTAAAGCCCTTTCGATATTTTTAGTCGCGGCCAGTTCGCCAGGCGCAGCAGTTGCCAATTATTCACTTTTTTCACGCAATAATAATCGCAAGAACACTTATAAGGAACAGCGATTATTAAATAATATTAATGATGCAACTCACCTTAAAAAAGATGAGTCCACAAAATTTTCTTTTCGTTTAGTGATGTGTCATTTTTTTGCCATATCTTATGGTATTTTAGATGCCTTATTATATTCTGAGGCTTTATTCAGAGCGGCAGTCGCTCATGATCTTTTTACTGCAGCTACACCTTATTTTTCACCCTTATTTTGGGTCTTAGTCGTTGAAACGGGCGTTTTATTTTACGGGAATTATACCTCCTATTTGGGGCTGATGAAGAATTACTTCTTTAATGCTCAATCTGAAATTAAAACTGAAAAAACTGAACTCACCAAGGGTGAAAAATTTCAGCGAGGATTTGATCAATTTGTGAATATTAATTCTGCGGTTTTTAAAACTATCGGATCTGCTTTATCTTCATTTCTTGCTATTGCACGGTATATGAGTGGTAGTTTACCGCTGATGATTGTGTCAGGAATTTTAGTAGCGATATGTTCACTTGGTGTTTTGGTGTCCAATTTGGCATTATTTGCTTATCAACCTCAGCGAAAAAATCAAGTGAATGCTTTGCTTGCTGAAACAGCTGAGCTCAACACAAATGCCAAAGATGCTGATTTAGAGATTGAACCAAGCAACGATGATAACTTTGATGATGAAGAGTATTACTCTGTTTTAACAACAGGTTAGGGAATTTTTATGGCTAAATTACATTTTTATTATTCAGCAATGAATGCGGGTAAAAGTACGACATTATTACAATCAAGTTACAATTACCAAGAACGTGGAATGGATACTATTCTTTTTACCCCAGCCATTGATACGCGCTATGGGGTTGGGAAAATTGCATCGAGGATTGGATTAGAGGCCAATGCAGTGGCTTTTACTCCTGAATTTGATCTCTATGATCATGTGGCTGTTCAAATTTCTAAGAACAATAATATAAAGTGTATCTTAATTGATGAGGCACAATTTTTAAATAAACAACAAGTAGAGCAGCTTTGTCGCATTTGTGATGAAATTAATATTCCTGTCCTTGCCTATGGTCTTCGTAGTGATTTTAGAGGAGAGGCGTTTGAAGGAAGTCTCTATTTATTGCTGTGGGCTGATTTAATCATCGAACTTAAAACTATTTGCCATTGCGGTCGTAAAGCAACGATGAATCTTAGAATTGATACCGAAGGAAAAGCGGTGAGAGGAGGGGAGCAAGTTGATATCGGTGGAAATGAACGCTATATAGCGACCTGTAGACATCATTATAAGTTGGGTGAGGGAGTGTGTGCAAAGTCTCAAGTAGAAGATGTTGTTACTCAGTAATTATTACGTATAGAATTCGGTCTTAGACTGTTTGAAAATGAGAACATGTCTTGAGCGGCTAAGAGTGTTGTATGTACTACATGTTTAATGCAAATTTTTTGATAAATTTTTGTATAAAATCTTAATGCGCTCATGACCTGAATTAACTACGCTTGCTTATTGATAAGCATCGTTTAGGAGATAAGGAATGGGGGCGCATCAATCTGATTCTTTAGGCAACCTGATTAAGAGTGGTGTCGATGCAAATACTGATGAAGTGAATCGCATCTGTTATCCACTTTTTAAGAATACCCCAGTTAAGTATTTTGATTATACGCGATATTACGATACTGGAGAGATAGTTTCCTGTGCGACGAGTTCACCTGAGTTTTTAAAACAGTATTATGTGAACGATTTGTATCCCTCTTTTGAAGAATTTACCATATTTAGTTCCTTTGGTTTGAGTGTGGCAATGCTTTCACATACTATGCCGCTTCCGCCAGGTGCCAGTGAAATCAATCCGAATAGATACAATGGAAATATTTTAACGGCTGCTGATTCTGCAATATTTCATCGCCTATATGTTATTGTCAGACATCCAGATTATTATGTGACCTCAGGTTTTGGGGTGATAAGAGAAGATAAATCAATATTTAATTTTTATTTGAATGCAACACCGATATTGGAAAATTTTGTCAAATATTTCGAACATCGCGCATACGAAATGATTGAAAGGACTTGTAAGGATTCTCGAATCATCATGCCTTATTATCTTGAGAAACGAGTTCGAAATGATGAAAAATTTGGGGCATTATTTAATATATCAAAACTCAATTTTGATATTAACCCTTCAAAACCGATTATTTTCGATAAAATGATAATTACACCACGTGAACATGAGTGCTTGGAGCTTATCGCTCATGGTTATACGATGAAAAACGCAGCGAAAAGGCTAGAAATATCTCATCGAACTGTGGAGCAGCATCTGCGAAATATTAAAGAAAAGTTGGGGGTGAGCACTAAAAATCAATTAGTGGAGGTATGGCATGAATATTCAGAAGCACAGAATGATTAATATCTTTCAAATGATATTCATTGAGGCAGGGAAGTATGGGCAAATTATTAGATTCGTCTGACGATATCATCCGAATAGTTGGTGCCAGATACGATGATGTGTGCCGCATATGCTATCCATTATTTAAAAAAACGCCTATTCAGTATTATATGTATCAGCGAATTTATGATACTGGAGAGATGTTATATTTAGGTAATGGTCCAGATTTACTTCCGAAATGGTTTTTGGGGGAATTATATCCCACTCGAGAAGAGTTAGATTTGTTCTGCTCATTCGGTATTAAAACAACGATTGTTTCTCATTATATGCCCTTGCCTTTGGGCTCTGAGGTTGCTCGCGAGAAATATGAAAATCTAATTAGCACTTCCGCTGAGTGCGATTTATTTCACGTATTATTTTTTGTCGAAAGATTTACAAATTATTATAGAATCAGTGGCTTTGGTATGAAGGAAGACAATAAAGCCATATTTAACTTTTATATTAATGCGCTTCGCCTTATGGAAGAGTTTGTTGGTTATTTTGAGAAAAAGGCGAATGATTTAATAACTTTTAGTCCAAGCAATGATTTAATTAATTTGCCGAATTATGATCAAAGAATCATTGTTCGAGAATCAACATGTGATCAAATATTTAATTTATCAGCTCAGAGTCTGTTTCAAGATAATCAGATGCCAATCACTCTGCGTGAAAAAGAGTGTTTATCTCTGGTCGCACAAGGATATACTATGAAAAATGCTGCTCGAAAATTAAAAATTTCACCTCGTACTGTCGAACAGCATCTAAGAAATATTAAAGATAAGTATGGTTTGAATACTAAAAATCAGCTTGTGGAGATATGGCATGAAATTATCAAATAGAAATAGACAGAAATAAGTTATTTAGTGAAAGTTGGAGGTTTATGATGCTAAAAAGCGGTTCAGATCAAATTTGCGATCAGGTGGGCAGAATATGTTATCCGCTCTTTAAAAACACGCCAATTAAATATTTTGATCACACACGATTTTATGATTCTGGAGAAGTTGTGGTATGTGGGACTCTTAGCCCGGATGTCGTCAGATATTATAGTGCTAATAATTTACTTCCTTCATTTGAAGAGTTTAAAATAATGACTTTGTTAGGTTTAAAAACGACATATCTTTCACATTGTATGCCGCTTCCACCCAAAGCCAGTGAAATTAATCCTGAAAAATATAATGGTAATGTTTCTAGTGCTGCAGATCTTAAAATATTTCACCGACTTTATATCGTAGAGAGGCAGTCTGATTGTTATGTTGCCAGTGGTTTTGGTGTGAATAGAGAAGCAATGTCTATATTTAGTTTTTATTTGAACGCCTTTTCGATATTGGAAAATTTTGTGAAATATTTTGAACATCATGCGAAAGAGTTGATTGATTATTCGTGTGAAAATAATCGCATCATTCATCCCTATTATCTTCAGAAAATGTGTAGTTTAGAAGAATATATACAGCCTCTAATTGACCCGAAAGTATTAGATTTTTCAATCCAGCCTCTAAGAAATAATATGTTTTGTGGGAAGATGATTTCTGATCGTGAAATGGATTGCTTGGAGCTTATTGGTTGTGGTTATACTATGAAAAACGCGGCTAAAAAACTTGCGATATCTCATCGAACGGTTGAGCAACATTTGAGAAATATAAAAGATAAATTGGGTTTGAGTACTAAAAATCAATTGGTTGAGATTTGGCATGCAAATGAAGTGTAGAGGTGCAAAATATGAACGATGAATATACATCAAAGGCTTCAGCAAGAGCGGTTTGGAAGATATTAGATTCTACCTATGATGCTGTGGCAGAGATTTGTCACACCTTGTTCAAAAAAACCATGGTTAAGCATTTTGATTATGTTCGTTTTTACGACTCGGGTGAGATGATGTACCTAGGGACTACTCCTGAGTTTATACGAAACTCACACAAAAGAATGTTGGTTCCCACTGAAGAAGAGTTAAAGCTTATTTATATGGCGCGAATGAAGATTTTTTATCTTTCACATTATATGCCCTTGCCGCCTGGTGCAGGATCAGCAAATCCAGATAAATATAATGAACTAATTTCCATGCAAGCTGAGTTCAATATTTATCATAGAATCTGTTTCGTTGATCGCGGGCCAAATTATTTTCGGGCATGTGCATTTGGTGTTAAATTTAGTTCGAAATCAATTTTTACTTATTATGTTAATCTGATTGATTCCTTGCAGAATTTTATAAAGTATTTCGAAACTAAGGTTGAGAAATTAAATGCTCAAATGAAGGTGCATAATAAAATTATAATACCTTATTTTCATCAGAAATTAATGCCGGTAAATGAGCAAATTGAACTTATTCAATTTGACTCAGCGCTGGATTTTGAAGATAACAAGCCTCAAGAATATAATTCCACATTAATTACGGTAAGAGAAAGAGAGTGTTTGTCACTTATCGCCCAAGGTTATACCATGAAAAGCGCAGCAATAAAACTCCAAATATCACACAGAACCGTGGAGCAGCATTTGCGTAATATCAAAGGAAAGTATGGCTTGCACACTAAAAACCAACTCGTCGAGTTTTGGCATGCAAATGAATAAAGCTATTTGGAAAATATTAGACTCCACTCATGATGTAGTTGCAAGGATCTGTGACACCTTGTTTAAAAAAACATTGGTAAAGCATTTTGATTATATTCGATTTTACGATTCTGGTGAGATGATGTATTTAGGAACTAACCCAGAATACATGATGAGTGCATTTACTTATAGTTTACTGCCTAGTGCTGAAGAATTGAAGCTTCTTCATTTGGCACAATTGAGGAATTTTTTTCTTTCACATCATGTGCCGTTGCCTCCTGGAGCATCTGCAAATCCAGAACGATATAATGGAATAATATCCAAGCAAGCTGAATTCGGCATTTATAATAGACTTTGTTTGGTCGACCGGGGACCTAATTATTATCGTGGATGTGCATTTGGTGTACGGCGTAGCTCAAAATCAATATTTACCTATTACATAAATATCATTGGTATTCTGGAAAAATTCATAAAATATTTTGAAAATAAAGTAGATGCATTGAATTCTAAAATGAGTGTAGACAATAAAATAATTATTCCTCATTTTCATCAAAAGGTGCTGCAAATTCAAGATCAAATTGAGGTAGTCCAATTTGAGCCAGAGCTGGATTTTGAAAATAATAAGCCCAATCAGTTTAATGCAGAATTGATTACAATGAGGGAAAAAGAGTGCTTATCGCTCATTGCACAAGGATATACTATGAAAAGTGCAGCCATTAAATTGAAGATATCACATAGAACTGTTGAGCAGCATTTGCGTAATATCAAAGAGAAATATGGCTTGCACACTAAAAACCAACTCGTCGAGTTTTGGCATGCAAACGAATAATAAAAGCACATCCAATGCCACTGAAAAAGCGGTATGGAATATCTTAGATTCAACGCATGATGTAGTGGCAAGGATTTGCGACAGCTTGTTTAAAAAAACATTGGTAAAGCATTTTGATTATATTCGATTTTACGATTCGGGAGAAATGATGTATTTAGGAACTAATCCTGAATTTATGATGAGTGCATTTACTTATAGTTTACTGCCTAGTGCTGAAGAATTGAAGATTCTTCATTTGGCGCAAGTGAAGAATTTTTTTCTTTCACATCATATACCATTGCCTCCCGGCGCATCTTCAAATCCGGAACGATATAATGGAGTAATATCCAAACAAGCTGAATTCGGTATTTATAATAGACTTTGCTTGGTTGATCGGGGGCCTAATTATTATCGTGGATGCGCATTTGGTGTGCAGCGTAGCTCAAAATCAATATTTACCTATTATATTAATATAATGGGCATTTTTGAAAAATTCGTAAAATATTTTGAAAACAAAGTAGATGAATTGAATTCTCAAATAAAAGTAGACAATAAAATAATCATCCCCCATTTTCATCAAAAGGTGCTGCAAATTCAAGATCAAATTGAGGTGGTTCAATTTGAATCAGAGCTGGAATTTGAAAATAATAAGCCCCATCAATTTAATGCAAATTTGATTACGATAAGGGAAAAAGAGTGCTTATCGCTCATTGCACAAGGATATACCATGAAAAGTGCAGCCATTAAATTGAAGATATCACATAGAACTGTTGAGCAGCATTTGCGTAATATCAAAGACAAGTTTGGTTTGAATACTAAAAACCAACTGGTTGAGTTTTGGCATACAAGTGAAGGATAGAGGTGAGAAAGATGGATACTGAACTATCTGTAAGAAAAATGTTAGATTCCACCTATGATCAGGTTGCAATGCTTTGTTATCCATTGTTTAAGAAAACATATATTAAACATTTCGATTATTTTAGATTTTATGATACTGGTGAGATGATGAGTTTTGGTACAGCACCAGAGTTTTTAACGAAGGCTTATATCAATAATCTTGTTCCGACTAAAGAAGAGCTAAGTTTAATCTATTTATCGGGATTAAAAATTACCTTTCTTTCGCACTATTTGCCTTTACCAGTTGGGGCTGGGGATGTCAATCCCGATAAATATTATGAAGTAATTTCAAAGGGTGCTGAGTACGCAGTTTACCATCGGCTTTGTTTTGTAGAGAGAGAGTCTAATTACTATAGAGCATGTACATTTGGTGTTAATCAGAGTACCAAATCCATCTTTACTTATTATATGAATATTATGAGTTCTCTAGAAAAATTCATCAAACATTTTGAAACTAAGGTTGAGGAACTATATTCAGCAAACAGCGAAAGCAGCACAATTATAGTGCCTAATTATCACAATAAAATACTCACTGAGGAAGGACAAAATGGTCCAATGCTATTTGAGACAAGGTTAATTGATTCGGATCATAATATGTTATTAACCTCTAGAGAAAAAGAGTGTTTGTCACTGATAGCACAAGGTTACACTATGAAAAATGCGGCTCGAAAATTACAAATTTCGCCGCGTACGGTAGAGCAGCATTTGAGAAATATTAAAGAAAAATATGGCTTAAATACAAAAAATCAGCTTGTTGAAATTTGGCATGAAATCATTAATTAGTATAGGTGTTTATTTTAAGAGGTTAAAGCAAAATGGAAGCTCATCAAACTGTTGATTTGAGTGATTTAATTAAAAATGTTGCAGAAAGAAACTGTGATCAGGTTAGCAAGATTTGTTATCCACTTTTTAAAAATACACCTGTGAAATATTTTGATTATGGACGTTATTATGATACGGGTGAAATGGTAATATGTGGAACGACCTCTCCTGATTTGGTAAAAATGTATTACCATGATGAGCTATGTCCATCATTCGAAGAATTTAAATTATTCACTTCCTTTGGACTAAATGTGACCTACCTTTCTCATATTATGCCCTTACCTCCCGGTGTTTGTGATGTTAATCCAGATAGATACAATAGAAATATAGAGAGTGCTGCATGCTGGAAAATCTTTCATCGTCTTTATATAGTAGAAAGATACCCAGGATATTTCACAGCATATGGATTTGGTGTAATAAAAGAAACGACATCGATTTTTAATTTTTATCTAAATGCAATTCCCATCCTAAGGGATTTTATCAAATACTATGAATATCACGCGAGTGAATTGATCGAATACACTAAACAAAATAATCGTATTATTATGCCTTATTATAGTGAGAAAAAAATTCGAAACTGTGAAAGATTTGAAGAGATGTTGAATATCTCTAAGCTCGATTTTTCAATCGAAGCTGAAAAAAATATTAGCTTTGATGGGAAATCGATGACCTCACGAGAACTTGAATGCTTAAGGCTGGTATCACAGGGATATACTATGAAAAATATCGCAAGAAAACTTGAGATATCTCATAGAACCGTTGAACAGCATTTGAGAAATATTAAAGATAAGTTAGGATTAAATACCAAAAACCAACTTGTAGAGATTTGGCATGAAATTATTAATTAATTTTATAAGGTTAACGCTGTATGGTGGCACATCAGACAAGTGAATCGGGTGATTTGATTAAAACCTTTCTGGAAACTAATCACGATCACGTGAGTAAAATATGTTATCCACTTTTTAAGAATACGCCCATTAAATATTTTGATTATGGGCGTTATTATGATTCTGGTGAAATGATCAACTGTGGCACTCTCTCACCCGATCTTGTCAAAAAGTATTATATTGAGAATTTGTATCCCTCTTTTGAGGAATTTAAGCTATTCAATACCTTCGGAATAACTACAACCTTTCTTTCTCATTTTATGCCTCTTCCTCCTGGTATTGGAGAGGGTGCTGGTGATGTTAATCCAGAAAGATATAATAAAAGCATAGATCATGCAGCGAATTGGCATATATTTCATCGTCTTTATATTGTGAAGAGATACACTGGTTATTTTACGACCTATGGTTTTGGAGTTATTAAAGAGGAAAAATCAATATTAAATTTTTATTTGAATGCACTTAAGGTTTTGGAAAATTTCGCACTGTATTTCGAATATCATGCAGAAGAGTTAATTGGAAGAGCCGACCAAAATAACCGGATCATTATTCCTTATTATCATGAGATAAAATTGCGCCATAGTGAAATATTAGAAGATATGCTAAATATCTCTAAGCTCGATTTTTCCATTGAACCTGAAAGAAATCTTAGTTTTGATGGAAAAATAATGACTGCACGTGAACTAGAATGCTTAGGGCTTGTATCGCAGGGATATACGATGAAAAACATAGCAAAAAAACTTGAAATATCTCATCGAACAGTCGAGCAACATTTGAGAAATGTGAAAGACAAACTAGGGATCAATACTAAAAATCAGTTGGTAGAAGTTTGGCATTTAATGAGGTCTGATGAATGAGTGATATTTCTAAGATTATGAACTCGAGCTATGATGCTGTATCTCGGATATGTAAAACGTTATTTGCCAAAACTCCTATTGATTATTTTGAATATGTTCGTTTTTACGATTCGGGTGATATGCTCTTATTGGGCACCTCACCGGATTGCGTTATTAATTCATTTGCAAATAGCCTATTACCTTCACTAGAAGAGCTTAACTCATTCCATTCATTTGGAGTCAAGGTAGCCTGTCTTTCTCATCAGATGGATTTACCGCCGGGAGGATGCGGGATAAATGCGGAAAGGTATTCAAATAACATTGCCAATGCCGCTACCTACAACATCTTTCATCGTATTTATTTCATTGAACGATGTGAAAATTACTTTAAGATTTATGGATACGGTGTGAGCAAATGTTCAAAATCCATATTTAATTTTTATTTTAATTCCATGTCCTTATTGGAAGAATACGTCAAACAGTTTGAGTTTCAAGCCAGAAACTTGATATCCGCAGAGGGTCGGAAACTGAGCATTAATATACCCTACTATCATCAAAATTTATCTTCGATTAGCGATGATTTTCCCTTAGCAGTTACTAACAATGTGATCATTCACGATTGCAGTATCCTGACATCTCGAGAAAAAGAGTGTTTATCCTTAATTGCTCGGGGATATACCATGAAAAATGCGGCTCGAAAATTACAAATATCACCTCGCACTGTTGAGCAGCATTTGAGAAATATTAAAGATAAGTATGGATTGAATACCAAAAACCAATTAGTAGAAATATGGCATGATGGCTTGGTTTAAAGCCGCCGAGGTATATACGTAATTTTTACTTATAGGATTGATGCATTTTTTGCATAAAAATGAGAACATGTCTTGAGCGGGCTAAACAGAGAGTGCGATAATAAAAATTATTCAAAATATTCGCATTCTTACCTAATATAATCGCAAAATTCTCGCTCGCGGTTTGTACCCTATTTGGTTTTTTGATTGGGCGAGGGTGTATGGTAGAAGAAAAAGTAATAACGCGAGAAAAGGCCAGTGAAATATTACATGCTGGTTATGAGGATTTAGCGAGAATTTGCCATCCTCTGTTTAAAAGTACGCCAATACGTTATGTTGATTATCTTCGATACTACGACAACGGTGATGCAGTTGGCTTTAGTATGTCACCTGATTTTTCAGTAAAGACACTATGTGAGTTGTTATTACCTACCTTAGATGAATTTAGACTATTTAGTCTTTTTGGGCAAAAAGCGTGTTTTTTATCAACGTTGACAAGTCTACCTCCTGGAGTCAGCAAACTTAATCAGGATAAATTCGATAAAAATATAGCCTATGCCGTTGATCATAAGGTATACCACCGATTATATTTGGTGGACCGACGAGAAGATTATTTTATTACTTGTGGCTTTGGTATTGATGCTGATAACAAGTCAATAATAAATTTTTATTTAAATGCGGTCCAATACTTGCAAAGATTTTTAAATTATTTTGAATTCCATGCTGAAGAATATATTGAATCTCAATTTCAAAGCGCAGGTCTTATTTTACCGAATTACCATGATAAATTAGTCGTCTTAGACGAGGAGATTAATTTCCCTGTTTTAAATCCTAAGGATCTTAGTTTTTCAGTCGAATCAAGGAGAATGAATTCCTTGGCAATACCATTTATGACAGCTCGCGAAAAGGCTTGCTTAGAACTCATTGCACAAGGATACACTATGAAAAACACAGCACGACGATTAGATATATCACATAGAACTGTTGAACAACATTTAAGAAATATTAAAGATAAATTTGGATTGAGTACCAAAAATCAATTGGTCGAAATTTGGCATGAATTAATTAAAAACAAAGTAGAAGTTATTCACGAGGAATAATTGAAGAGGAAGTATTGCATGAATATTCACATTCCTGAGGACTTAGCGAGCAAAACCTTAAATGCGAACCATGACTATTTGTGTGAAATTTGTCATCCGCTGTTTAAAAATACTCCTCTTCGTTACTTTGATTATTTGCGTTGTTATGATGATGGTACTACAACAACGATGAGTGTATCTCCCGATTTTGTCACAAAAATATTATCCGAATTTCTATTGCCTACCTTAGAGGAGTTTCAGTTATTTAGCTTATTTCGACAAAAGGCAACTTACCTTTCCACACTGACCAGTTTACCTCCAGGTGCCTCGGAATTGGATCCTGAGAAATTTGAAAAGAATATAGCCTATGCGACCGATAATAATATATATCATCGTTTATATATTGTAGAAAGGGGTGAGAATTATTATGTCACTTTCGGGTTTGGAGTTACTAATGACAATCGGTCAATCATCAACTTTTATTTGAATGCTTTGCCCTATTTAGAGCGCTTTGTTCGATATTTTGATTTTCATATGACCGGTATTATTGAAGCACAATTAAAAGAATTCAATATTGTATTACCCGGATATCATCAAAAAACAGTGGAAGAAAAATTTAACATTACGCTACCTGCGTTAAATACAGATGATTTGTCAATCGAGAGTAAGCTTGGAGATAAAAAAATCATAGAAATAGAAATTACGCCCAGAGAAAAATTATGTTTAGAGTTAATTGCTCAGGGTTATACCATGAAGAACGCTGCTAAACGACTTCAAATTTCTCATCGAACGGTCGAGCAGCATCTTCGTAATGTAAAAGATAAACTAGGATTGAGCACTAAAAATCAGTTAGTAGAAATTTGGCATGAATACACTAAAAATAAATCAGAAGATATTTATGGTGAATACTAATGAGGGAACTTAAGTTATGAGTATCGAAATTCCAATAGATCTGGTTAATGAAACATTAAATGCAAACCATGATTATTTGTGTAAAATATGTCATCCATTATTTAAAAATACGCCGGTTCGTCATTTTGATTATTTGCGTTGTTACGATGATGGTGTAATTACTTCTATGGGTGTGGATCCCGATTTTGTCGCTAAAATTTTGTCCCAAAATTTACTGCCTACCTTAGAGGAATTTCAGCTGTTTAGTTTGTATCGCCAAAAAGCAACTTTTCTATCTACACTGACGAACTTACCTCCAGGTGCGGCTGATTTGGATCCTGAAAAATACGAAAAAAATATCACCCATGCAGCTGATCATAATATCTATCATCGCTTGTATATTGTAGAGCGAAGAGAGGATTATTATGTTACTTTTGGATTTGGTGTCAGTAATGATAATCGATCAATTATCAATTTTTATTTGAATGCCTTGCCCTATTTAGAGCGATTTGTCCGCTATTTTGATTTTCATGCAACAAACATCATCGAATCTCAGTTGCAAGATTTCAATATAATATCGCCTGGATACCTAAATAAAATGGTTAAAGAAAAATTTAATATTTCATTGCCTCCACTAAATGCAAACGATTTAACCATTTCGAATGGTCAAGGAGATAAAAAAATTATAGAAATAGAATTAACGCCCAGAGAAAAATTATGTTTGGAGTTAATTGCACAGGGTTATACCATGAAGAACGCTGCTAAACGACTTCAAATATCTCATCGAACCGTTGAGCAGCATCTCCGTAACATTAAAGATAAGTTGGGTTTGAGCACCAAAAATCAGTTAGTGGAAGTTTGGCATGAATTTAATAAAAATGAAAAAGAGGAGGCATAATATAATGAGTGATTCAATGTCAAATGTTGTTGTTAACGATATTGCTCAAGTTGTGTCATTAAATCAAGATAAAGTATCTAAAATATGTTATTCATTGTTTAAAAAAACGCCAATAAGTTATTTTACATATGCAAGAATCTATGATAGCGGTGAATTGATGATTTTTTGTACTGAACCGTATTTGGCTGAAAAGCTGTTTAATGCAGGTTGCAATGTATCGTTCAATGAGCTGAACTTACTTAATTCAAATGGTTTTAAATCAGCCTTAATGTCTCCAAACTTGCCATTACCTTTGGTAGCTCAGGTTTCAGCTGAAAAATACGGAAATATGATTGAATTAGCTGCGGAAATGTCGTTGTACTATAGTTTTTTTATTTTGGATAGAGGTATAGATAATTACAGGTTATGTTCTTTTAGAACGAGAATAGACAAGAGTTCCATCGTTAATTTTTATATGAATGCAACTCCATTGCTTTGTAGATTTATTAGCTATTTTGAACATCATGCTCAAGATCTAATTGAGGGATATAGTAAAAGCGATTTAATTTATTTAGATCAGTATAGTCAGAAAATTCATGGGGTTAATTCTCAATTTGAGCCCTCAATCGAAATTCCTCGAATGGATTTTTCCATTAAAACAGTTGGTAATTCTGGTTATGAAGTTAAAGGCTTTACAAGCCGAGAAGAAGAATGTTTGCGATTAATTGCACAAGGGTTCACTATGAAAAATACTGCCAGACAATTGGCAATATCTCATCGAACCGTAGAGCAGCATCTGCGTAATATTAAAGATAAACTAGGGTTGAGCACCAAAAATCAGTTGATGGAAATTTGGCACGAATATACTAAAAACAAAAATGAGGAGGTATAGTAGGATGCAAGAGATTGAAAAAATCGTGTCATTAACTCATGATGAAGTATCAAGCATTTGTCATCCGTTATTCAAAAAAACACCACTCAGTTATTTTTCTTATGCTAGGATGTATGACTCTGGTGAAATGATGTTTTTTAATACGCATCCTGTGTTGGCTGATAGGTTATTTAGTACGGGGTGCTATGCCACTCTCGAAGAATTAAATATCTTAAACTCCTTTGGTATAAAAACAACTTTAATGTCACCCAGCTTGCCTTTGCCACTTGGTGCAGAATCTTCGAAGGAAAAATATAATCGCATGAATTTATTAGCAGCAGAATTATCCTTATATTATGGTTTTTTTGTTGTAGATAGGGGGTTAGGTTATTATCGAATATGTGGATTTGGAACCAATGTTGATAAAAATTCAATGGTCAATTTTTATCTGAACGCGTTTCCTCTATTAGAGCGATTTATTCGTTACTTTGAATATCATGCAAGAGACCTCATTGAGAGTTATAGTAAAAGTGATCTTATATCCTTAGATAATTATCATCAAAAAATTATAGTCAATGCTTATGCAGATGAGGCATCTCTAGAAATTCCTCAGTTGGATTTTTCTTTGAACCAGGGTGGAAATTCCAACCATGGAATTAAGGGTTTTACTAGTAGAGAACAAGAGTGTTTAAAGTTAATTGCGCAAGGTTTCACCATGAAAAATACCGCAAGACAATTGGCAATATCACATAGAACAGTAGAACAACATCTACGAAATATTAAAGATAAATTTGGAGTCAATACTAAAAATCAATTAGTAGAGATTTGGCATGAATATTTTAAAAAAAATGAGGAGCTTTGACATGTTAAATGATTCAAGTCCTTTGCCATTATTATCAGATTTTGGGCGCATTGTGGATTTAACCCAAAATCAGGTTTCTAAAATTTGCCATCCTTTGTTTAAGAAAACACCGATTAGCCATTTTTCCTATGCAAAAATGTATGATAATGGGAAGATGATGTATTTTGATACCTACCCTGATTTAGCAGTTAAATTATATAAACTAGGCACCTATTCTTCATTCGAAGAATTGAATCTATTTAAGTCATTTGGTTTGAAGACTACCTTGCTCTCTACCAATATGCCTTTGCCCTTGGGTTCAGAGGTTTCGGGGGAAAAGTATGAGAAAATGATTTTATTAGCAGCGGAATTGTCATTGCATTATGGGTTTTTTATTGTGGATAGAGGACTGGATTGTTTTCGAATATGTTACTTTGGAACGCATATTAGTAAATATTCTATTATAAATTTTTATCTTAATGCGGTTCCGCTCTTGGAACGATTTATCAACTATTTTGAGTATCAGGCGCGAGATCTTATTGAGGGGTATCATCAAGATGATCTCATTTCATTGGTTAATTATCATCAAAAATTAAACCTAGAGCATATAAATTCTGAATTATCTTTCGAAATACCACGATTGGATTTTTCCATGATGCAAGGCCAGTATTCTCATAATAATAAAATATTTACAGATCGAGAATATGAGTGTTTGAGTTTGATTGCACAAGGTTACACTATGAAAACCACCGCACGAAAATTACAAATATCTCACAGAACGGTTGAACAACATTTGCGAAATCTTAAAGATAAGTTGGGTGTCAACACAAAAAATCAATTAGTAGAAGTGTGGCATATGCATTGCAATAATAACAGAGCTAATGAGGAATAAGATATGATGGATTTAACAAAGTTAAGTCGATTTTCCAATAGATATTTTGATGAAGTCGATAGGATCTGTTATCCATTGTTTAAGAGAACACCGGTAGACTTTTTCGTATATGAAATTTTTTATGATTCGGGAGAAGCAATTTTTCTAAGCTCGGCGCCAAATGTGCTAATCAATTGGGCGCAGGATGACTTGCATCCCACTCAAGAAGAATTGGATCTTTATTCATCGATTGGTTTAAAAACAGCATTGTTGTCACATCTTATCCCGCTTCCTCCAGTGATAGATCTAATAGCACTAAAATATGAAAAAATTATTGATATAGCTTCTCAATGTGATTTATACCATACTCTTTTCTTTGTTGATCGTTACACAACTCATTATCGAGTTTGTGGGTTTGGAGTAAAAAAATCAAACAAGTCAGTGCTGAATTTTTATCTTAATGCAGCCCCGACACTACTGCGATTTATAAATTATTTTGAGAAAAATGCCGAAGAATTAATTAATGCAGACAATGGAAGTGAATTAATATATTTGCCTAAATATCATTTGATTCAATCTATAAATCTTGGCTTAGAAAATTTAGAAGAAACATTTTTGAACTTAGATTTTCCTTTGGATTTTGATTTAAAAAATGGTCTGATGAACTCATCACTGACTTCAAGAGAATATCAATGTTTATCTCTGGTGGCTCAGGGGTATACGATGAAAACTGCCGCAAAAAAATTAGATATTTCACACAGAACCGTTGAACAACATTTGCGTAATCTTAAAGAGAAGTTAAGTGTCAACACAAAAAGTCAATTAGTGGAGATGTGGCATATGCATAATGGTAATCCTGAGAAATTTTCGGATTGAAATTTGGGAGTAGATGAAATGAACTCGACACAAACTTTATCAAGAGAGTCCGCTTCTCAATTATTAAATGATAGCTATGATGATCTTTGTAAATCGTGTCGCCCACTATTTAATAATACTCCAATTAATTACTTTGATTATGTGCGATATTACGATAATGGTGAAGCTATAGCTTTTAGCACATCTCCAGAATTTTCCACATATACCTTATCTGAATCTTTATTGCCGACCTTCGAGGAATTTAAAATTACGAGTTTATTTGGGCAAAAGGCAAGTTTTTTGTCAACTGCTACAAGCCTTCCACCAGGAGTGTGTTTGTTAAACCAAGAAAAATATGAGAAAAACTTAAGTTATGCAACAGATAATAAGATTTATCATCGTTTATATATCACTGAACGTCACAAGGGTTATTATATAACATGTGGCTTTGGCGTGGTAAAAGATATCAAATCTATTCTTAATTTTTATATGAATGCTCTTCCTCATTTGGAAAAATTTCTGAGATATTTTGAATTTCATGCCTCGGATTTTATTCATTATCATTCTCAGAAAAATAAATTCATAATGCCAGGTTACCATGAAATATTAATACAAAAATCCTATGATTTCGGATTTCCATTATTAAATCCTTCCGATTTAAATTTTAGCACTTATATAAAGAGTAGTGATCAAGACATATATAACTTGATTACGCCAAAAGAAAAAAAATGTTTAGAGCTGATAGCACATGGATATACCATGAAAAATGCTGCACGTATGTTGGGTATTTCACCGAGAACGGTTGAACAACATTTACGAAATGTTAAAGATAAGTTGGGAGTTAACACAAAAAATCAATTAGTAGAACTGTGGCATATATATTTCAATTATAACAAAGCTATCGGAGACTAAGATATGATGGATGTAACAAAGTTAAGTCAATATAATAATAGATGTCATGACGAAGTCGATAGAATTTGTTATCCATTGTTTAAGAGAACCCCTGTGGACGTTTTCGTTTATGAAATTTACTATGATTCGGGAGAAGCAATTTTCTTAAGCTCAGCCCCAAATGTGTTAATCAATTGGGTGAAGAATGACTTACATCCCACTCAAGAAGAGTTTGATCTTTATTCATCAATTGGTTTAAAAACAGCATTGTTGTCACATCTTAGCCCACTTCCTCCTGTGATTGATCAATTAGCGCAAAAATATGAAAAAATTATTGACATAGCTTCTCAATGTGATTTATATCATACTCTTTTCTTTATTGATCGTTTTACAACTCATTATCGAGTTTGTGGGTTTGGAGTAAAAAAATCAAATAAGTCTATTCTGAACTTTTATCTTAATGCCGCGACAACATTGCAACGATTTATTGCTTATTTTGAGAAAAATGCAATAGAATTAATTAACGCAGACAATGAAACTAAATTGATATATCTACCTAGATATCATATGATTCAATCTATAAATCCTGAAATAGAAAATTTAGCTGAGACCTTTTTGAATTTTGATTTTCCTTTGCACTTCGATTTAAAAAATGGTTTGATGAACTCATCACTGACTTCTAGGGAATATCAGTGTTTGTCTCTGGTGGCTCAAGGGCATACGATGAAAACTGCCGCCAAAAAATTAGACATTTCTCACAGAACTGTTGAGCAACATCTTCGTAATATTAAAGATAAGTTAGGATTGCAAACTAAAAGTCAATTAGTGGAGCTATGGTATGCAAACAATTCATAATATGAAAAAAATATTGGATTTATCCGCAGATATGGTTAATAAGACTTGCTATGAGCTATTCAAAAATACACCTATTAAATATTTTGCTTATTATAAATTTTACGATTCTGGCACCTTAGGTTCATTTGTTTCTAATCCAACGTTGACTGTCGACCTTTTTCATGATGATGCACTAGCAAACCATGGGGATCTTGCAGCTTTACAGAAATATGGAATTAGATCTATCTTTCTTTCACATATTTTGCCGCCTCTACAGGGAGTCGCAGATTTTGATTTTGAAAAATTTCAAAAAATAATTTCTCACGCAGCTGATCACGGAAGCTATAATGCCTTAGTAATCTCTGATCGTTTTCACGATTATTACAGATGCTGCATTTTTGCTGTTAATATATCGCATGAATCAGTTTTTAACTTTTATATTAATAGCTTTAATCAGCTCAGTAAATTTATCAATTATTTTGAGGAAAATTGTCGTGAAGCAATATCAGAAGATTTGGATAGTAGAATTATATTACCTAATTCGAAGCCATCTATTGCTTTAGATTTCGATACAACTCAATCTTTTTTGAAAGAAAATTGCTTTGATTTTTTGCAAGGTAATTTTCAAAGTATCTCAGATAAGAGTACATTGATGACTCATCGAGAAAGAGAGTGTTTAACATTAATTGCGCAAGGCTATACGATGAAAACTGCAGCAAAAAAATTAGATATTTCTCACAGAACAGTCGAACAACATCTTCGTAATATTAAAGATAAGTTGGGCTTGCAGACAAAAAGTCAGTTGGTGGAGATATGGCACAAAAATAAATTACGTGAAGGCGGAATATCATGACCCAAGAGATTATGCTAAATATGGGAAAGGCATGGGATTGTTCGGCTGATATGGTAAATAGTACCTGCCATCATTTATTTAAAAATACACCCATTAAATTTTTCGGTTATTTTATATTTCGAGATTGGGGTGTAATGAGCTCTTACGTCTCTGATCCTGATCTGACCATGAAAATTTTACGTGGTGATTTAATGCCAACATATAACGATTTGTCGATATTTGGTAAGTATGGTATTAGATCATCGTTTTTATCACATAACGTCCCTTTATCAGGATGGATAAGTGATATTGATCGCGAGAAGTTTAATACGATAATTTCACACGCGTCTGATCATGGTAGTTATAATGCATTATTGATTGTTGATCGTTTTAAAGACTATTATCGTTACTGTATTTTTGCAGTAACTGTTCCTCATAAATCTATTTTTAGCTTTTATATTAATAATTTTAGTCAGATCAATAAGTTTATTAACTATTTTGAGAATAATTGCAAAGCTCTCTTGGAAATTGAACATAATAATATCCTTTTGCCATATTATAATGCGCATGAGATTGCAGAGGTGAAGGCAGTCGATTTTATTGTAGAAGAAGATGCATTCGACTTTTTGAATGAGAAGACACAAAAAGAAATACATCGTGGGTCAATGTTTACTCAGCGAGAAAAAGAATGTCTTACATTAATTTCACAAGGCTATACGATGAAAAATACTGCGATAAAACTAAATATATCTCATAGAACTGTGGAGCAACATTTGCGTAATTTAAAAGATAAGTTGGGGCTGAATACTAAAAATCAATTAGTGGAAGCTTGGCACCTTCGATTTAAAGATGATACAACATTTTAGGCAAGGATATCGACAATGAGTATACGAAATGAAAGTAAAACCGTTAATCAAATAAGGAATGTTCTAGATGCATCAGTTGATGAGGTCAACTCTGTTTGTTATCCCTTGTTTAAAAATTCACCAATTAACTACTTCGATTATGTGAAATTTTACGACTCAGGTGAAATGCTTTATCTAGGAACATCACCTGAATTTTTGACGAAAACATATATTCATAATTTAATTCCTACAGAAGAGGAATTGAAATTATTTAGCTTAAGTGGTTTAAAAGCAACGTTTTTATCGCATCATATGCCATTGCCACCCGGCGCTCGTGATGTAAATTCAAACAAATATAATGAGATAATATCATGTGCAGCCGAATGTGATATTTATCACCGCCTTTATTTTATAGAAAAACAATCTAATTATTACAGAGCATGTGGATTTGGAGTTAAGGCTGGAACTACATCGATCTTCAACTTCTATTTAAACTTCATGGCCAATCTCCAACAATTTATCAAGTATTTTGAGCATAAGACAGCGCTTTTAATGGAATACAATGTTCAGAAAAGACAAATTATATTGCCTAACTACCATCATAAAATTATGCAAACTGAGAAGGGTGGTGAGATAATTATAGATGCATCAAACTTGGATTTTTCGATAGAAAATCCATTTCAGATTACCCTGCGTGAGAAGGAATGTTTAAGGCTCATCGCACAAGGCTATACCATGAAAAATGCCGCAAAAAAAATGAGGATCTCACATAGAACGGTTGAACAACATATACGTAATCTAAAAGAAAAGCTGGGATTGAGTACTAAAAATCAATTAGTCGAACTTTGGCATGAAAATGAACAAACGAATTTCGGGTAAATATAATGAAAATAAAGTAAATAATAGCATATTTGCATTTTAAATTACCATCATATCAATGGAAATTACGATCCTTTACGTAATTTCTACGTATACCCCTGCCTATTATTCCAGTTTAACTTTCGTGGGGTCCGGGGTTGTTTATTACATAGTCTCAAAGCTGAGCGTTGTCACAATGCTGACATCGCACTCTCGCTCAAGACTGCGTTCACAGCATTGATGCGCTAGCTGTGGCAAGTGATTTATAGCCCTGGACACATTTCATTTATCTACGTATTTATTACCGTATTTTTTCGGATTTTTTATACTCATAATCACATTCATAATATTTAGTTGTGTTAGTAATGGAGATGATTATGGACAAATTTAAATCAGCAACTCGATTAGATCGTGAAGCATTAAGAAAATTGCGTATGATTAAGCATGCTATTGGTTCAGATCAATCTATTGTGGACTATTTGAGAAGCAGTAATTCTAGTAATATTTCAATCTTGTTAAGCTCATATTTTGAGCTTATAAAAAATAACTATAAAAATGGACGGTTTGTAGATTTAGATGTTGATACCATTAATTTGTTAAGCTGGATAATTTACGATCCAGACCTCAATTTAATATTGCCTGAGTTGGAAATTAGAAAATTAGCCTATGATTTCAGGTTGATTCTTCAATATAATCAATGTGTAAATCGCGTCTATCAATTAATAAATGAGCTTGAAAATAGCTTCTCAGAAAAAACACTTAAAAAAATCCAATCGGAAATATATATGTGTGTTAATGGCTCTGGGTTAATAGATATGGAATGTGAGCTTCACGTTATATTTGTTCAAAATTTACTTCGGTTTTTGAATAAAAAATTGAAGCACGATTCATTTATTATCAAGGCAATTAATGATCAAATACAAGTAGAAAATTTGGAGTTAAACAAAGTTAATTTTTAAAAATATTAATGAATATTTAATTTGATAAATGAGCCAATTTTGGTTCTGAGTAATTTTTACTTATTTTAAAAATGATGCTTCAGAGTTACTATTGTTTTAGGTAATTAATTTTTAAGGAGTAATCATGAATAAAGAAATAGGTCTTCTTCTTGGATTAGGCACGAATGCATTATTATTTGGGCCAGCAGCAATTTTAAATGCATTGGTCCGGGTTGAGCGCTCTGTGCAAGAAGAGGAAGAAGAGCAAGAACGCGCAATGCAAACTCAATATTTAGCTGAAAGAGCGATGGCATCCGAAGAGAAATTTCTCGTTCTAGAAAAACATCATGACATAACAATGCGTGAAAAAGATCTAGAAGCTCTACGATTAGAAGATAGAAATAAACACCTGGAAAATCGGGTGAAGCGTTTAGAAGAAGAGATTAGGCTTCAAAAGCAAATAATTGATAATAGCAGAAGATCCGATAAATTTAATGATGTAATGAAAATGCTTTGAACTTTGCGATAGGAAGGTCTTATTTTAATACGTAGTTTTTACGAATATTTTTTTTTCAAGAATGTTTTATTATCAATATCGTGGATGAAAGTAAAAATACTTTCAAGGTTTGAAATGTTTAAAGGAGATTAAATATGAGCGGATTTAATAAGACCTTGGTTATAGAACTAGACAGTATTAACGATGATTTTGAAGATTATCCGGATTGGGGTTTGGAATGTATTAATGATGTTTTTACTTATGTTGAGGATACCAATAAAGAAATCAGCACGGATATTTTTGGGCCAATATATTAAAGTATAAATATGAAAATTTTCAAAAAATAAAAAGGGGCTAATAGCCCCTTTTTTTATTGTTCAATAAAAAAATAGCTAAGTAATTTTTACGGATTAAAAAAAATAAAAATAAAAAATATAATATTACCCAACAGTTCAGAAATTAAAAAATAAATATTTGAATTTTTGAACCGTTTTATGGAGGCCAATAATGTTGGCTTGTTAATTATGAAAATAAGTAGAGGGTAAAATATGGCAAGAAATCGTCGAGAACGTCAAGAACGTGATGATGATAATCAATATGGTGGATATCATCATGGACGAGGTGTTGAAGGCTATGGTCAGCAAGCACTCGTTCCAAATAATGGTGTAAATAACATGCTTGCAGCGCATCTTAGACCGCAGGGTAATGAGCTTCAGATGATGTTAGATCAAGTGGGTGAAGCTGGTGAAGTAAATCAAAACTATCAATACAGAGAGCAAGCACGGGAAGAAGGATGGTGGATTAATCCCTTAACAGGACTTTCACGAGCAATCGGTAATCGTATCACTGATGCAAATAATGCTAAGGGTCAAATGAAAGCCTTAGAACTCAATCATGCTGCTGCAACACAACGAGTAGAAGTTGCACGTGATTTAACGATCAAAACCATTGAAGCAAATACTACAAAAGGTCTTAAGGCTGCAGAACTTTATGATAACGAACAAAAAAGATCTCATAAAGAAACCATGAAAGAAATGGATGCTGCTATGAAACGAGAAGAACGAACTCATACATTAGCACTTGAAGAGTCTAAGCAAAACCATGAAAGATCGATGGAAGTTCAAAAAGCAGATCTTGCTGATCGAAATGGTGAGCGTGCTGCAAATCGAGATTTGGGTTTAATGCGTGAGAAAGCTCGTTTAGAGATCGAAACCATGCAAGTGCAAGCTGCGTTAATGAGAGGGCAAGCAGGTAGAGCTAGGCAAGCTGCTCCGGAAGATGGGCAAAGAGCACGTGGTCCTGGATTCTTTAATGAGCGTCGTCGTGATGCAGATGATGAAGCTCAACAAGCTCAAGGGTATGACAATAATTAATTATTGTTAAGGTGTTGAAGAGTGGCGTGAAAAAAAACCATTATTATATTTCCGCACGCCACTCTTATTTAATTCGTAAATAACGGATTTGAAGTAAATTCAATAAACGTAAATATTTTAAAGGTGGCATTATGAAAAAAGGGACAAGGCATTTTAGAGGCGATGATCAAATGGATGCTAAGGGTATTCCACGACATAAGAGCAATAAAAAGAAAAATGCTGATGAAATGATTCAAGATGTGGTTGATGGCTGTGATGCGGTAGATGAGGGCGTGGAAGAATATCAACGTATTCTTGAAGGAAGAAATGGGCCTCAAATTGAAATAATGGAAGAAGAAGAAAAGCTTGGTAATGACGCAAATTATGCGGAAACCTCGAGATTTTACTTCAATAAAATGAGAAATGGTGTGCAAGGAGCGTGGAATGAAGTTGCCAAACCAATTCGAGATGCTAAACAGATGAAAAAAGCATTAGATAAGCAGGAGAAAGTCGTTAAAAGTCAAATGAGCTCAGTTCGGCGAGAAGCAAGAAATGCATTAGGGATGATCGCGCTTGAAAGTCATCAAGAAATTGAAGAAATGGAAAGAATTAATGCTTATAAGCAAGAACAATATAGACTCGCAGAGAAAGCAAAAAAGCAGGAAATGGAGAGAGAAGAACGCAAACATCAAGAACAATTACGTGAAATGAAGGAGCGATTTGAGCGGGAGCGCAAGGAAAAAAAGAGAGAAGCTGCGGAGAAATGCGAGGTTAAGAAACTCTCTGCTAATCAAGCTGAGACAACTTTTAATCCTTATGAATCTGTAAGTCGACATAAAACTACCTTGGATTATGCATCAGGCCTTAACCGCTTTTCAATTGTGAATACTTTTCAGTGTGATGAAGAATGTGATGAGCCTTTGGTTGAACAACAAGATCTCGTCGATGATTTAAACGTTGATCGAGAAATGAGTGAGTTAATAGATATTTTTACTCGATCAAAACTCATTAAAGGTAAAGAAATGCATCAAATTATTTTTAGTAATGTTAATGATTCAATCCTTTTTTGTTCCATATTTAATCGCGTGGTAGTGCCTTTGGGAATCAGTGAGTACAAATATACTGACTCAGTGTCTGGTAAAGAAGGGCAGCCGAATTTTTATAGAGTCTTTCTTGAAGACAAAGATTTGGAAATTGTAAGTAGCTTTGCAACAAAAGATGAAGAACGCAACAACAAAGCATTTGAGTGAAAAAATGAAATGAATTCTAAGAGTGATTAAATGAGATTTTAGGTCTTCAAAATAAAATAGGAGTTAAAACATGAACGAGAAACTTGTAACCACTGCTTCAGAAGCAGCAGTGTCTTATGTCAGTCCTCTAGTGCTAGGGGCGATGTTAGTAGGTGGTGCAGCTGTGGTGGGTACTCTCTGGTATTTTTTATGTGGTGGTGAAGAAAATACTTCATCAGTTAACGTCGAAAGAGAACGTAAAGAGCTTTATGAAAAGATTAAAAGAATATCAGATATTTTATTGTTATCTTCGTCTGAGACTATAAGCGATAAAACATTAAGTGAGGCGGAAAGTTTATGTAAGAGTGCTAGAGAGAAATTTGATCCGAGAGTGTATTTAAATAAGCCTCTTTTCCTGAAGGTAGATAAGTTAGAGCATGATGTTGAGAAGATCAGAGAAGAAAAACAATATTTACAAGAAAGCTTTAAGCAAAGTAGTGGTTATATAGTTTGATTTAAATATATTTGGGGAAGTTACAGTAATTAGATGGCTTTTTACCCGAAACAAAAAGTTGAAAGTGAAAAATTTAAAAAGAGGAGAGAGAGAATGCATAAGGTAGGCGCTTTGATTGGGGGTTCAGTTGCCGGACCCGCGGGTGTCGCAGTAGGGATGACTATTGGTGCTTTGATTATGGGTTTGGGTTATGTGTTAGAAAGTACTGAAAGTAATCGTCAACATGCACAAATAATCGCTAATTATCAAGCAGAAATAAAACGATATGACTTTATTATTCGTCGTTTAAATGTGATTCATGATCGATTTGATGCTCAAGAGCCTATTCATATACGTCGAATTCATCAACTTGAAAGAATGATAGAACGACTAAGTAATGAGTGTAGTTTCTATGGTCGAGAAAATCGCGATTTAAAATTGGGAATACGTGAAGTTAAACGAGATATTCGAAGATGGTATAGGCAATTTGAGAATAGGAACAATGAACAATATGGTTATTCATACGGCGGCTCATTTGGTGGCTAGATATATAGATAGTTAATTATTTATTGTGATGATAAAAATTTTTTTTGAGTAAAGTGAGGTTAAATATGGATCCTGTAACTTTGGCAGTGGGTGCTGTTATTAGTGTGGTAGTAGGTGGAATTGCATGGGGTATTGATAAACAAAATAGAGTTGAGCGTCAAGAAAACGAGGTAAATGCACATCGTCAAACACTTGAGGAAAGACGCGAAAATTATCGAAATAGAAAAGCAGAAGTTAGGGCGAGCAGAGCACAGTCTCGTAAACAGCAAGAAATTATCAGAAGACATGAAGAAAATGCGGAAGCCATAAGACAAGCTAGAGATCGAATAAGAGCAGAGAATGAAAATATGAGAAATTTTCGTGATGACGAGATGCATGGAACAAAATTTAAGCAAGCAAGGCAAGGTTTTTATCTTTAATTAAAAAAAAACCAAGTAATTTCTAATAAATAAATTAATTATGTTATAAAATGGAGTCATTTAAATGTTGATGGTAAATGAAAAAAATGAAAATATTGAAGAAGCCAAGTTAATTACAGAAAAAGTTGGCGGTGTTTTTAATACTAATACGATCAATAAAAATCGTTCTGATTTTTCACTTCAAATTAAATTACCAGGTCAAAACACAATTTGTTTTTTAAATAATACAAGCGTACAGATTCCTTATCATCAAGAAATTAAACTGAGCGATACTGAAAAAGTAACACTAGAGTGGACTGGCGAAAAGCTCAGTGTTGTGAGTGAAAGTGAGTTGGATGTGAAAATCGATGGTTTTTTAGAAACAGAAAATGTAGATTTTTCATTCAAAGGAAATTTACATTTAGATGCTGCATCAGAAGTAAGGGGTCGCTGTAATATATTTGTAGACAAGGTTGTTCTCAATAATGAAATATCTATGGCTAAGACTGTAGATATAAAGGCAAAATCTGTCTCTCTAAATAGCACTATAACATCCGGTTTGACTCACATAAGTGGCGAGTCTGTTCAAATCGCAAAAAATACAAAAATATTGTCTCCCATCGTTAAAGTGGAGTGTGATACTTTAAAAAATGAAGGGGTAATTAAGTCAAAGCAAGGCTTGAATGTTGAGGCTAAAAATATTATTAACAAGGGCGGATTGTCTGCCAATATTTTCGTGGCCAATGTTAAAGAGCAATTTTTAAATGAAGAGGGAAAAATAACTGCACATACGGTCTCAGATATTCGGGCGGATTTTCTCTACAATAAGGGAAGGATATCAAGCGCGAATCATAATGTCATCAGGGTAAATACTTATAAAGATGCAAAAAATTCGGCATTAAGCTCTAGAAAATCATTATTAGTCAATGCCAAAAAAGCTGAGTTTACAGGAGAGACAAAGGCGCATAATTTCACGGCAGTTTCTGATAGATTGCGATTATCAACGAATATCGAAGCTAAAAAAATTAATATAGATACAGGCCATTTGTCTTTGCACAATAATGCGAAGCTTGTTTTACCAGCGATGGAACCCAATGAAGATGATTTGGATCAACCAGTCCGACCTCATTCATTGAAGGTGAGAGAAAGTGTTGTGATATCGAAGGGTTCAAGTTTAAATCTGAATCAGACACAAGCTGAAATTCAAGGGGATATTAATATTGATGGGAAATTCATTGCGAATGATTCTGCTGTAAAAAATATGGGTGTTACCCATGTGTCTGAAACCGGATCATTGGATACCAGTTATTGTCGATGGTTGGGTGAGAGTGTAATTTCTAGTGGGTGTGTGGTTACTCAAGAGAGCTCTATATCAGTGAATGGAATGAGTCTGGAGGGTGGAAGTGCAAAATTTAATTACACAGATTTAGAGATTGCCAACACATTTATTCAAAACAAGAATACCTCAGTAAGTTATAATAAAGTTGATTTAAAAGCATCAGATCTTGCGATGAATGGTGAAACAACAGTAAAAGAATCTAAAATAAAGGTGGGGCGAATATACAGTGAAGGAAAAGTTGATGTCAATCAAAGCACAATAGAAATAAAGACTAAGGGTGATTTTAATAAGGGCTCAGATATTCATTTTGATGATCACACTCAATTAAAAGCAAATGGCAAAGTAATAATCGATGGTGATCTGGTACTAGAAAAAGAATCTTCACTCTATGTTCAGGACCTCATAGTAGGTGGAAGGCTGGGTTTAGATAAGTCTGCATTAAAGAGCATTGAAAATCTTAAGGTAGACGCTTCTGGGTTAATAGATTCGAGAGCATCAGCTATCTCTGCACCAAGCATGAATGTTAATGGTCAAGCTAAACTCGATAATTCTGAAATAAATATAGATAATTTATCTGTGAAAGGTACAGTTGATGTTGCGAAATCTACTATGTCAATTGTTCAAAATATAACTTTAGAAAAAGATAGTAAGTTTTCCTTAAAAGATAAATCAAAGCTAAAGGCACAAAATTTGATCACATCTGGTCAGATTAAGACAAATCTGAGTACAGTAGATCTTGCAAATGTCGATCTAAAGGCAGGTAGTTTTCATGCAGATAAATCGGGATTAAATATCGATAGATCACTTATTCAAGATCAGTCAGCCAGCTTAGTTGCAGCATCTAGTACATTAAATGCTGATAAATTTATTTTAAATGGATCATCTAAAATCAGTCATTCTAAGTTGCATTCTAGAGATTATTTTTCGGTGGATAAAAATGGAAAATTTCAAGCGGACAATGCATTGTTTGATTTAAATATTGCTCAGTGGTATGGAAAATCAAAATTTGATCAAGTTAAGTTGAGTGCTTTGCAATCAGTTGGACGAGGTGAGGTGGTGTTTGATAATTCAACATTGGACATAGATGATGAATTTAGAACCTCGAAAAATTCCAATTTACTGTTGAACAATTCACAGTTTAGAAGTAGACAAGCAATATTATCGGGCCAATTCAATGCAAATAATTCAAGAGTAGAAAGTGTAAATTATGACCAAAGGGGTCATGCCACATTAAATAACACTCGTGTGAATGTGAAGGGTAGCGCTTTTATTGATCAATCAGGGTCTTTACAAACAAATCGATCTGATTTTTCAACCCAAGGTGATTTTGTAGCTGGTTGCAACATTAAGCTAGATAATTCTAGATTTAGTTCAAGTAATTATTGGCAAGAAGGGAATGCATTAGAAGCTAAAAAATCCGTATTATCAGCTGATGATGAGATCTATTTTTCTGATAGTTCTTCTGGTCAATTTCAAAGGTCTCAGCTTAGTAGTTTGCAATTGAATTCAATGGGATTGTTTGAATCTGAGCTGTCAAAAATCGAATCTGAAAATGCAGGATTTTTTAACGCAACTACTTTAGATCGATCCTTATTACATAATAGGCAAAATGTGGTAGTGGGTCCTCAATCCTCAGTTGTTCTTAAAAATGGAACAAAAATTACCAGTAGAAATGTAGATCATCAAGGTCAGGCTTTGATGGTTGGGGGAAGTGCCATTGATGTGATAAACGCACTCGAAGTTCGATATAGAGCATCGATTAACGCTCAAGAAGCCTCTAAAGTTACAAGCAAGAAATTATCTAATCATGGCAGAATGCAAGCTGATCAATCACAATTTGTTGCAAGAAATGGTGTGGTTAATGGTCGAATGAATTTATCTAATCACTCAGAGGCCAGAATAGAAAAACTTCAGGCAGCGCCTGGATCTCAAATTACCTCACATGATTCAGCACTCAAAGGAAAGCATGCTGAATTAGGCGGCAAAGTAAAAATAAAAAATGGTACTGCGCAGTATGATGAGAGTATATCTACGGGAATAGGTTCGGAGGTGAAATTAGATCATACAAAAGTCGATACAAAAGTCATGACACACGCAGGAGACATGAAAGTAAAAAATGGTGCAGAAATCAATGCGCAAAAATCCTTTGATACAAAAGTTGCCAGCCACATTTCAGGCGATCATTTAAATCTGAATGCTGATGATGTAATGCTTTATGGGGATCTAGAAGATTTTGAAAGTGTAGCGGTAAAATCCGTGAATACTTCTATTTACGGGACGGTCTCATCTGACAATTTATCAGTGACTGCTGATAATTCTTTATTTAATCAAGGTTTTTTGTATGCAGACAGAATGAATTTGGATGCTGATTTTTTAACTAACCAAGGATTATTAAGTGCAGATTCAAATTTGAATATTACAAGCTTAGTCACTACAAATGCTTTTGGTGGAACCTTGTATTCACCCAACACAACGATTAACGCATTGGTTTATTTAAACTTAGGTGGTGTCGTTAGCGCCTATAATCTCAATAAAAATACGCTGATTGATTTGAATTATGGCTTAGAAATTCCAAGTCTCGCAAGTATAGATGATATTTTATCGCCTGGAAAAGTTTGGAATGTTACAAAAATGGCTGTTAAGTCAATTTCAGCCCCTATCGGCAATTTACTGGACATAGGTCATCGTCTCTATTGTTTGCCCGGTCAAGTAGAGGGAATCGTAAATCAAGCGGATGCTATGTATCATGGAGGACAAAATAATTTCCGATTACGATCTGCACTTCCGCTCGTTCTAAATACAAAAAATATTGCAGTTTCAATGGCAAATACAGCAACAGATTTCACAGAAATGGCGAGCGATGCCTATCACTATGCTAATTCGGATATTAGTATGGCTGATGTCAAAGATAGAGTGAGCGAAAATTTGACTCGAGAAGGATTATCTAAAGCAGCGAATTTTGTTGCTACAGAATCTGTAGGAATATTAGCGCCAATGGTTAATCAAGAATCTTTGTTGAGCCTCAATGGCGGGTTCGTTGGTTCTTACAATGTGAGTAAAAGCGATTATCTCGGAGTGAATTTGGGTTATGAATATGCATTCAATCGACTTAATCATAATTCAAATATTATGTTTAACGGCGGAAGATCACAAGCACAAGAAGTTGTTTATACCGCCAATAAATTTGTGAATGATGGAGATGTGAAGGCAAGTGTTCGTTTAAAAGGTGATTTTCACGAGGCCCAACTCAGAAAAGGCTCAAGTTTTAACACCTCAGGTCAGGTTGATCTTCATGTGAGAAGTAATCTTGATATTCAGGGGCAAGCCATTTTGGGTGATAAATCCAAAGGTGTAGCTGGGAAAATTAAAGTGGGAGACACCTTAACTGTTGAAGGAGAAGATGCAAATTTTAAAGTCAGTGGAGTAGAAACAACGACTAAAAAAGCAAAAATAGGAGCAAGTGCAAATATTGCAGAAGGAAGCGTTTTAGACGCACGCGAAACTCATATTCAGCGTGATGGTACCTTAGAAGTCGATTCATCTTCGGCTCACTATTCCGAAAAAGTTTACAATGAAGGCGCCAATAGAAACCAAGGTCGTTTAGGGGATGTTGTTCGAGATGAAAAAGGAAAAATAACCTCACACATTGCAACGAAACAATATAATAATTCTGCAGATGCTTGGTCACTATTTCGAGGTGAGGCAGATATCGAGCAGATGACATCTGCAGGATATACAACATTAATGGATCAAGCGAAGGTTGATGTACAAAATTTTCAACAATTACCGGAAGGAAAAACCTATCTTTATGATCAATCAAAATTAAGCGGACAACATGCGAATTTAGCAGGCACAACTGAAGTCAATGATGAAGCGGTTTTTGGTATGGAAACCACGTTAATCGCTGAAAAGAGTAGTTTCGATGTGGCTAAAAAAGCCACACATCTTGGGAAGCAGACAATAGTGGAAAAAGATGCGAAATATAATGTAAATGGTGTGGCGCATGGTGGATATCGTCAAACTGAAGATGGGAAAGTTGCTGTTAAGGCGATGGAAGAAGTTCAGTTAAAGGAAGGTGCAAAAGCCCAAATTGATGGCGGAATGATGTCGAATAAAGTTCAGAATGCAGGAGAAATACAATCAGCTGGTGGTGAATTATATTTGGGTCATTTGAGTCAGGCCGAGAAGGGAAAGCTTGTATTAACTGAAGAGGCCCGTTTAAAAAGTCGACTAATAGAAAATGCCGGTGAGGCCGACCTTAAAAACGGTATGGTTCATACGGATAAAGTTGTTCAAGAAAAAAGTGGTAAAACAATCTTGGAAGGTCAATCGGCTTTCTTTAGTCAAGAAGCAAAATTATCGGGCTTAACCCAAGCCAAAGATGAATCGACCTACGCAGTTGCTCACACAGTGCTCGAAGAAGATGGTGTTTTAGGAATTGCTAAAGGCGCAACTCATATGGGTAAGAAAACCACAGTTGAGCATGGTGCAAAATATGAGGCGCAAGGTCAGGTACATGGTGGAATTGTACAAGGGAAAGATGGAAAACCTGTAATTCAAAAAATGGAAGCGCTGAGTGTCAAGGCGGGAGCTCAAGCACAAATCGATGGTGTATTGATGTCCGAAAAGCTTGAAAATGGTGGAGACCTAAAATCACAGGGCGGCAAAATTTTTGCAGATAATTTGAAACAAAATAAAAATGCGAAGCTAGTATTGTCTCAAGAAGCTAAAGTGAAAAGTAAAATAGCAGAAAACGATGGCCTCATCGATGCGAATAATAGTTCGCTGCAGAATGATGAATTAAAACAAGGCGCATCAGGTCAGACTCAACTTCGTGACAATTCCACGCTGATTAGTGAGCAAGTTGAATCAGCAGGAGAAATAAAAGCAGAGAAAGAAAGTACAATTCTTGCAAAAAAAATGAATGTTAATAAAGGGGGAAGGACAGTTACAGATGCAAGTTCTCGAGATTATGGCGATGAGCGCAACATTCAGGGATCTTATAAAAATGAAGGAGAGCTTGGAAAGTTAGTGACAAATGATAAGGGTGAGAGTGTTGTTGTAGCGATGAATGAATTTAATATTGAAAAAGAGGCAACAGCAGAATTGGATGGAAGCTTTAAAGCATCGAAAGTGAAAAATGGTGGAGAACTAAAATCAGAGGGTGGTAAGTTAGTTATAAATGAACTAGATAATGGTCCTCAATCTAAAATAGCACTTCAAAAACAAGCAGTGATGGCTACCAAGACTACAGATAATAAAGGTCAAATCACATCGGATGCCAGTGTGGTTTTGGCTGAAAAAATGACTCAATCCAAGGGTGCTGGTACAGATTTGCAAAATGGTTCTTTTATGAAAGCCAATGCGATCGACAATGATGGAACAAATACCGTAGAAAAAAGTGCTGTTGTATCAAATTCCTATAATCAAGGTGCTAATGGGCAAACTACCTTAACAGATGGCTCGACACTTAAAGGAAATCAAGCAAGCATTAAAGGCAAATTGAATGTCAAGAATGAAGGTCGCTTTGAAATGGAAGAAGCTACAATTGAAAAAGAGGGTCAAGGTACCTTTGATGAAACGTCTTTAGATCTTGGGAAGAAGCGAAGAATTGTAGGGGAATATAGCAGTAATGGTAAGGCAGGTCAGTTAGTCAAAGATGCGGAAGGAAAAACAAGGCTTCAAAAAATGGAAAGTTTTGATGTCGAAGGTGCGGCAGAAATCAATGGTGTATTAAAGTCAAATACACTAACTAATAAAGGAAAAATGAAAGGTCACGGTGCTTATGTTGAGACAGATCGTATTTCGTCGGTAAATGGTTCAGACGCGAATTTTAAAAGATCAACAGTAAAAAGTGATACAGCGGATATTGAAGGTAAATTTTCTGCTGAAGAAAGTTCACAATTTTCTGTGGGATATACACATATTAAAAAGGGTGGGCAGTTACATATTATTGATTCCTCTCATGAGGGTAATAGTGCTGACAATGATGGGCTTTATCATGTCAAAGGACGCTTGGAACAGGGGCCTCAGGGAACAACGGTAAGCGCTTCAGTTAATCTCAAAGAAAAGTTGCACAATCGTGCTGATGCTGATCTTGATACCGCTATTGTTGATACTGCAAATCTTGTTTCTGATGGTAATACGAAGAGTAAAGATCTACATGTCAAAGCAAAAACCGTCTCAGTAAATGATGCCTGGAACTATGAAGGAGGTCTGGATTTTGATGTTGAAGATAAATTTTCAACGGGGCAAAACAGCCGGATGCAGGGTCATGGTGCATCAAAATTTGATTTGAAAACAAAACGCGAAGATATGCAAGGACATCATGCGGGTGATTCTATGAATTTTGATATAGAAGAATTTGACACTGATGCTGAGATGGAATTTGAGTTAAGTTTGAGACGAGGGATCAGACATGTTCGAAGAAACAACGCGCAAGAATTAATTCGTGGAAATGGTCGATTTTCAAGGATACAAATGAGAAATTTGGGAGTTAAAACAAAAAATAATATTAGTATGAGCGGTTTAAATCGAGGTCCGGGGATGAGTTATGATGTCGAGGCGGCATCAATTGATGTTAATCAAAAAGTAGATAGTACAGGTTTGAGACTGAAGAGTACTCAGGGAGATATTAATATTAATGCAGATATTTCCGCGGTGAAAAATCAAGCTGGTGGAAATGGAAGTGGAAATATTTATTTGGAATCAGAGCGAAATATAAATATTCGGGGTGGGGATAACAAAAAACAGGAGCCAGCACCTCAAAGTATTTTCCTTAAACGATTTGGTATTAAGGTACCTGAACCCCAAGACCTTAAACCAGATGAAGTCAGTGTACAAGCCTCGGGTAATTTTGCTGCGCGTGCTAAGGGTGGGTTCCATAATAAAAATGCAAAAATTAATGCGGGAGAGACTGCTTCTGTATCAGCCAGATCCGTTAAAAATGAACGCACTCATAAAGAGGCTTCCGCAGAAATTACTGGTAGAAAAGTACTAGTAGAGGCTACCGAAGGGGATGTGGATAATAATGGAGCATTTAAAGCTACGGAATTTTTAGGTGTACAAGCTAAAGGAAATATTAGAAATACTGCTTTAAAATACACCGAAAATGGACAATATGACACTATTACTCGTTATGATGCAGCAGTTATGCAAGGTGGTGTTGGAAGTGCTGAAACAGGTGGTGTGGGTGCTTCTATTTCCTCTGAAAAACAGATTTATAATGAAGCCTCGAAAATGACGGCAATCGCTGACTTGCACGTTGATGGTAAAGAAGGTGTTCACAGTACTGCAATGTATAATACTTATGTTAATGATAGATGGGATAATAGAAGTGGTATCGGTGGTCATAAACGAAATCGTGGACATTCCACTCATACCGATGAGTATGAATCAAAATTTCAATCTGAAAATGGTAAAAATAGTATTACTTCAGAGCGTGGTTATATTAAATCGATCGGCACTCAGTTTTTGTCACCGCACGGAACACAAATTGTTGCAAGAGATAAGGTGGAGCTATTAGCTGCAGTATATAATGACACTCGTATTGAAAGATGTAGTGGGGGATGGGGGCTTAAGAACGATCGGCATGAATCTCACAACGAAGGTGCGATACCAACGGTTGTGGCGACATTAGATGGTACTGTGTATATTCGATCTTTTGAGGACGATGTTATTGCAAAAGGCGCAGAAATTTTAGGAACATCTGAAGCTAATTTAGTGATAAAGGCCAAGAAAGATGTTGTTTTATCCAGCGAAAAACTTCAGCATCAAGTAAAAACTCAGAGTGAAGGATTTAGTTTAGATGCACCTGGTTTGAAGCTTGCAGACGGAGCTCAGAAAGGAAAAATCGGTGATGGTTTAGTCGATGAGGATCCCTTATTATCAAGTATTCGTAGTACAGCACAATCGCATAATAATGTTGAAAGAGGTGCGAATGTAGTGAATACGGCAGGTGAAGCTGCGACGGTCTATGATCAATTTAAAGATGGAAATCCTGTGAATGGAGCAGTCAATCGTTACGCAAAAGTTAGCGTGAGTTATTCACAAGAAAAATCTGAATTAAATTATGAAACCAAAGGTCCTGGCAGAATTAATGGTTTTGGTCATATGCATCTGGAATCTGAAGAAGCAAATGTCATATTAGGTATGGATGCAAATGTACACAATGCTTCGGTTAAAGCTAAAAAAGCATTTATGCAAAACGCAACTGAATTACATAGTTCATTTCAACATGAGAAAAATAGTGTTTCAGTATCGATGAGTGCTACATCGGGTGGTCCCGCTTATGGTGGAAGTCACAGTCATTTAAAGAGCAAAGATAAGAATTATATCAACAATCATTTAAATGTTGCAGGACACCTCGATGTCGATGCTGAATCCTGGAATATGAATGGAGCAAATACCTATGCTCACACCCTGGGCGGAGAAGTTAAAAAATACCGAATGAATGACATGATGGACACGCATGAGGCGAAAGGAGAAAGTTATAGTGGTAGTACGGACGGAACAGTAGGTGTTGGTAGTACGAATGAAAATTCAAAACGAGTACGCCAATCCAGCGGACTTCATGTTCGGGATGGTATTAATAAAGAAGGTGGCCCACAATTTAAAGCAGGTGAAACTGAAATCAATGGTGCAGGACAAATTACCAGTGATGGGATCAATAATTACGAAAAAACAAACGGTCCTATTAAACGTACTGCTCTTGAAGAGCATGATAAGGTCGAATCTTATAGTGTTTCATTTAATCCGGGGCAACTTGCTAGTCGTGAAACTGCGGGTGGAGTAACAATTGGAGTTCAACACCGTGATTACACCGCAACCTTAGATGGACGAGGTCGTACAGTTCATAATGATGAAGAATATAATTTCACGATGAGAATTCCAGTGCCTAAAAAAGAAAGCGAAACTGAACCAAAAACTCCTATTCAGAAAAAAGAGTCTAACAATATGCCTGTTGATGAAGATCAGATGGATATGGTTGAACATTACGAGGAAAGTGGTGAAAAATTTAAGAAGAGAGCAAATGATAGTGACGAGAGTGAGGGTAATAATAATGCAACTTATTATGCAGACTCTGACTCTCATTCGAGTAATAACAATGCTACCGATAATCGCGAAGATGATTTTGAGGATTCAAGCTCGAATAACAATACGCCTAAAGAGAAAAAGAGCAAAGTGGTTAAAGTATTGAGAAAAATAGGAGAAGGAACTGCAAAAGATATAAAGAGAGCAAACGAGAAAAAAGCAGATGATTTAGCACAAAACAAAACTCTGCGATCTAAAGAGGCAAAAAAAGAAGCTAAAGTTGATGCGAGAACGAAGGGAGATAGAATGTCGAAAAAGGATTTGCGTGAAGTTTCAAAAGATTCAAATATGAGAAATAGAAAAGAAATTGATAGCGCGAAAAATAAAGCTGGCAAAGCAGGTGCAGTAGCTAAAGCCATTAAACATGCAGGTAAAGTAGATGATTTTGTTAATAAGCCGGTAGAAACTCTGGGTAAAACAATTATCGAAGATGGTTCAAAAGCAGCGGCGTCTGGTTTGCAAAAAGCGGGTGGAAGTGTGTTTCCGGCTCTTGGTAGAGGCTTAGGTTGGTTTGCAGCATTCCCAGCAAAACTTGCAGCAAATATGATATTTGAAACGGATGAGATTGGACCCGAAAAGAGCCCTGAAATGTATTATCGAGAAAAAGAAGCAGAAGCACGTTGGCGCGAAAATCGTGAAAGAGATGCGATTCAAGATCGATATTTGTCTTCTCAGGAAAGAGTCATGAAACAGTTCAAGCTTAATGAACCGGTTAAGCAAGCCGATGGTCCAACATTTAAACCTGCTCAAGGAAATGAAAAACCTTATGAAACGTACTATCCGAGCTATGGGAAGTGAGGTAGTCAATTATGAATAGAAGTTTGCAAGAATATACAAATAAGGCGAAAAAAGATGTAGTTGTTCATTACAACAAAAGTCGACAGCTATTAACTATGAAGGAATTCGAATTGATCAAAGCCGAATTGAATCGGCAGCATCAACTAAACGTAAAAAAGGTCGATTTGAATCATCTTCGCAGTATGCGGCGGCAGGAAACAGAAGCTCAGATCGACAATCAAGGTGATGAGCGGCGATTCGTTGAGCTTTCTTATATTGATGCAGATGTACTAGATGAGCTCAGAGCTCAAAGGACTGAGTTAATTATGAAACTACAGGCCTTACTCAAAACCGAACCCGGCATTCAGAAACTAGCTTCTCTAATGAATGATGCTGCTTTTCGTGCAAAACTGTACGAACTGTTGCCAGAGATCTGCGATCAGCTATGTGAGGTATTCCAGATTGATCCAATGAGCCAGTATTCAAACAATTTATAATTATGAAAAATTAATCAATCTCTTTCTCTATACTTTGAAAGACGCATAATGTAGAATACCCTCTCAAGTTAAATAACACTTGAGGTCAATATGGGTATAATAGCGAATTCGTTTGATGCGGTAGGTGATGTGAAAGAGTCTTCAGAATCGGTTAAGTGGCTTGCGTGGGTTGTTACATTTTGTGCGTCTTTCTTCTTCTTTTATGAATTTATGCTACTTAATAGCTTCAATGCCTTAAATGTCCCATTAATTAAAGAGTTCCAGGTCAGCGCTGAGCGTTTAGGCCAACTTTCTGCTAATTATTTTTATGCCAACCTTTGTTTCTTGTTCCCCGCTGGTATCATTCTTGATCGGTTCTCTACCCGAAAAATTATCCTTTTAGCGATGAGTACCTGTGTATTGAGTACCTTTGTGTTCTCCTACGCGCCAAATATCTATGTGGCCATGGGTGCACGTTTTGTCACCGGTACTGGTGGTGCATTCTGCTTATTAAGCTGTCTACGCCTAGCCTCCCGCTGGTTTCCAGCACCAAAGATGGCCTTGGTAACCGGCTTAATTGTGACTTTTGCAATGATGGGTGGTGTGGTTGCTCAAACTCCTCTCACTCTCTTAACTGAAGCTATTGGTTGGAGAAAGGCTATATTTACCATTGCTTGTTCAGGAACCTTAATGGTACTCCTCATATATGTCTTTGTACGTGACTATCCTGCTGGTTTTGTAAAACCCTCCCTCACTTCACATAACAAACAAGAAATCAGTTTCTGGCACACCTTAAGAATGTCCTTAGGAAATCTTCAAACCTGGATGGCTGGCTTATACACTAGCTTGCTGAACCTCCCCATCTTCATTTTGGGTGCGATGTGGGGTTCAATGTATCTTCAGCAAGTCCATGGTATTACTCGTATAGAGACCACTTATGTTACTCAAATGATCTTCTTCGGTACCGTCTTTGGTTCACCTTTTGTAGGATGGTTATCCGATCGAATTGGATTGCGTAAATTACCCATGTTTGTTTTTGGGGTTTTATCATTGATATCCTTGTTATTGGTGATGTATGTGACTGGCTGGTCATTACCCAGTCTTATGATTCTGTTCTTTGCTATCGGGTTTTTTACCAGTGCTCAAATTATCAGTTATCCCTTGATTGCCGAAAGTAATCCTCGTGCTTTAACCGGAACTTCGTTGGGGATTGCTTCTACAATAATTATGTCTGGTGGTGTATCTCAACCCTTCTGTGGTTGGTTAATGGAACGTCATTGGGATCATAAAATAATTGATGGTGTACCTATTTATTCCTTGAGTGATTTTAACTCTGCGATGATGGTGATGCCGATCGCCTGCATTATCGGATTGGTTTGTGTACTGCTTTTAAAAGAGACACGATGTATTCCTAAAGATTAAGGGGAGAAAACAAATGAGCATTGAAGGGGTTGAAATGGTGCGAAGAGAAGAAGCGCAGACCAGTGCATTAGCGCCTTGGTTAGTGGTGTTCGTAGCGTCTTTGTTCTTCTTCTATGAATTTATTCAAATGAATATGTTCAATGCCATTAATACTTCTCTGATGAAGGATTTTGGACTCAATGCTCATCAATTAGGAAAGCTGTCTTCTTTTTATTTTATATCTAATGTCCTGTTTTTAATGCCTGCGGGGATGATTCTTGATCGATTTTCAACGCGCAAAGTGGTTATTATTGCGCTCTCGGTCTGTGTGGTAGGTACCTATGCTTTTGCGGTATCCAGCTCTGTCCCTCTGGCTACCTTTTGTCGATTTTTAACGGGAATCGGAAGTGCTTTTTGTTTCTTGAGTTGTGTTCGTCTAGCTTCTCGTTGGTTTCCTGCAAATCGTTTGGCGCTCATTACTGGATTAATTGTTACAATGGCGATGATTGGTGGAATGGTTGCGCAAACCCCCTTAACTTTATTGGTAGAACATTTTGGATGGCGTCGAGCTTTAGAGATTGATGCGGGTTTAGGACTTGTGGTTTTGGGGTTATATTGGAGTGTGGTAAAAGATTATCCGCTGAATTTGGTTGAACAAGCTAAATCCGATAAAGAACAACTCAATGCATTGGGTTTGCTACAAACCATGAAAACGGCTTTTCTAACCACACGTAATTGGTTATGTGGAATTTTTACCTGTTTACTGAATCTGCCCTTGTTCATATTAGGTGGTTTTGTGGGCAGTATGTTTTTAGAAACTACGCATGGTTTAACGCATACCACTGCCTCTTATGTAACGTCAATGATTTTTATGGGCCTTATTGTTGGTTGTCCTATTATGGGTTGGTTATCTGACCGAATTGGATTGAGAAAACCTCCTATGATTATTGGTGCAATCGTATCGATTGCAGTGATGCTTTCGATAATGTTTCTTCCTGTGCATTCAGTGTCAGGATTAATGCTACTATTTTTAGTGCTTGGATTTGTAACCAGCACACAGGTGATCAGTTATCCTGTGGTCGCAGAAAGTAATTCACGTTTATTGACGGCAACTTGCGTCAGTGTTGTTTCATTAACAACCATTGGTGGAGGTGCTGTATTCGAACCTATTTTTGGAAAACTCATGGACATGCATTGGTTACAAAGCGGTGGTGTCATGTCTGAAGGTGTTCGTGTTTATTCTAGCGGTGATTTTCATTTTGCGATGTGGTTATTTCCTATTGGATTTTGCGTTAGTTTAATTGCTGCGTTTTTGATTAAGGAAACACATTGCAAAAATCCCCATATTTAAAAATGACTCGTCGCGCAATAGTACTGCTTCTCGATTCATTTGGTATTGGTGCATCAGCAGATGCGAATTTGTACGGTGATGAAGGTTCCAACACTTTTGCTCATATCGCTCAATGGTGTGTGGAGCGACGACAAAAGCCCCTCAATATTCCCAATTTATGTCGCTTAGGACTCAACCATGCACTAAAGCTCAGTGTGGGTGAATATGCATCTGGATTGCCTGTTTTAGATCAGGTGGCTGGAAAATATGGTTATGCGGTTGAAAAAAGTAAAGGTAAAGATACACCCAGTGGTCACTGGGAAATTGCAGGGGTTCCAGTGATGTTTGATTGGGGATATTTTCAGCATGATTATCCCAGTTTTCCAAAATCCCTAGTTGATGCCTTAATTGAAAAAGGAAATATTCCGGGAGTGTTGGGTAATTATCATGCTTCAGGAACAAAAATCATTGAGGATTTGGGTCCTGAACATATCAAAAGTGGTAAACCCATTATTTATACCTCGGCTGACAGTGTATTTCAAATTGCCGCCCATGAAGATTATTTTGGATTAGAGCGTCTTTGTCACTTGTGTGAAGTTGCACGAAAATTAGTGGATCCTTACAACATCGGTCGAGTCATTGCCAGACCATTTATTGGTGAAGCTGGCAGTTTTGAGCGTACTGGAAATCGTAGAGATTATTCTATGCCACCACCCGATAAAACATTATTTGATTACACGATTGAAGATGGCGGAGAAGTTATTGCGATCGGAAAAACCGCTGATATTTTTGCTCATCAGGGTATTAGTCAGAATATTAAAGCTACCGGTTTGCATGATTTATTTGATAAAACTTTGATCGCTTTAAAAAGTGCCAAGGATAAAAGTTTAATTTTTACCAACTTTGTAGATTTTGATTCTCATTATGGACATCGTCGAGATATTCCAGGTTATGCAGAAGCTTTAGAATTAGTGGATGCGAGATTACCTGAGCTGGAAAATATGTTACAAGAAGGTGATTTGGTCATTATTACCGCAGACCATGGTTGTGATCCAACCTGGCCTGGCTCTGATCATACACGAGAGCATATCCCTGTTATCGCTTATGGCCCAGGTGTTCAGTCAGGTGAGATTGGTCGACGTGAAACCTTTGCTGATATTGGGCAAACTATTGCTAAACATTTGTTTGTCAGATCACTGAAAAATGGCGTATCATTTCTCTCCTAATGAAATACGAGGATCCTATGCTTTCAATACGAAGGATTGCTTTGAGCGGATTTTTAATTTGTCTTGGTGTTGTTGTCAGCAGTATCTTGCTCGGATATTGGAAGCATTTGGAATCGTGTTTGCTTTGCAACACTGAGCGAGTTATTTTTGTATTGGTAGGAATCGCCCTTCTCATCGCAAGCTTCAAGAAAAAAACGAATAATTATTTTTTGGGATTTTTTGCCATCGTTTTTTCTTTATTTGGAATTATCGTATCAGGATGGCAAGTATATTTGCAGCATAAGCCCGCAGAAGAAGGCGGAATGTGTTTGCCAGCAGGATCTATGATGGATAGTGTTCGTGATCTTATTCACGGTACTTCAGGTGAGTGTGCACAAATTGTTTGGAAATTTTTTGGATTTAGCATGGCTTCCTGGGCATTGGCCATTTTTATTATATTGTTTTTTGTTAGTGGATTATATTTTTCTGTTTCTAAATCTAGGGGCGCAGCTTATTGAGCAACATGGGAACAATTCCAATAGCGATGCCACCTATTCCAATCAGTACGGTCACAAGATCGAAAGTAGGGATGCTGTAGCAAGCGATAAATAGCAGAAAACTTGCACTGGCAGCTGGCCATAAGAATAATATGAAAAAAGAACTCAAATGATGAAATGCTTTTTTACGGAAATGCCATGCGCAGGCAAAGCCCGCAAGTCCATAATAAAAAGCTACCTGAAAGCCAATGGCATTGATGGAGTCTTTGATGATCAGGTTGATGCTTTGGTAATAGGATGAAAGAAAAAGTAATACTAAGCCCAGGCCTACAATAATGCTGGTAGCAACCCAGGGCGTTTTCCAGCGAGTATGTAATATCGCATAACGTGGTTTAAGAGCGCCATCACGAGCTTTGGCATACATGGTGCGAGTGAATTGTAAAATAGAGGTTTCTAAGGTGCCGACAGTGCTGACCATAACAGCAATTACCGCCATATAGTTCCAAGGATCAGGGAAGAGTTTAGAAGCCAAATCAAAAAGTATATTAGTGCCGGAGTGTTGAATCTCGCTATCATTCAAGACGAAAAGAACAGACAGAGCAAAGCCCATGAATAGTAATAGGACAATGATCATGGACAATATCGCTCCTCGCCCGGGAGCATGTGCGGCGTCCCGTGTTTCCTCATTAAGGTTAAGGGTTACATCCCAGCCCCAGAAGAAAAACAGCGAGACCAGTGCGCCAGTAGCAAACAAGGTAGGAGTGAACTCGCTTGGTAAAAACCAGCGCCATGAAAAAGCGTGAGTAGGTTGATGACTATAATATAAGAGAGCGGCGACAATCACAGCGATCAGCACACCTACCTCGATGGTAGTCATGATGACCTGTGTGTAGCTAGTCGGTTTAATTCCCTTAACGATCACTGCTCCCACTAATAATAGCCAGCCAGCAGCAACAAAAGTCACAGTGCCTGTATGAGTGACAAGCTTTGGTGCGAACAAGGTTAAAGTAGCGGTAGCAGCAGGAATGGTACCCGATACCATGAAAACAGCTGAGGCCACCAACAATGCCCACCCTGCCAAAAATCCTAATATTGGATGGAAGACTTGTCCCACCCAAGCATAGGAAGCTCCAGCGTTGGTAATCACTCGGTTTAAGTGCATGAAGGCAAGGGTGATTCCAAACATAATCAAACCGCAGTACAACAAGCTAGCAGCAGAGAGCACCCCCACAGCGGCAATCAATGTTGCTGTGGTTGCAGACACGCTAAAGGCTGGGGCAGTTCCAGCCACACCCATGATCACCGACTCTCCTAAGCCTAGGGCATCTTTATGCAGTTCTGTTCCTGATGTCACGCTTTTCTATCCTTTAGATTACAGTACTTTAATAAGAGTAGCTCAAATTTTGTTGATGTCATCTTTCTCTTGAAATAATATTAATGGCTCAACCTTAGCACTATAAAGGAGTATGACGATGAAGATATACATTTCTATATTTGCAGTAGTGATGACATTTGTTTCAACAGCAGCGCATGCTAAATCCTTAGTCTTATTATCTAAACCGGAGGCTCAAGCAACCAGTGTTGCGACCGTTCAATCTGGAGATCGCCTCATTCCTATTTATACACCGGAAAAAAGTGATTGGATAAAAGTCGCCGATCCTAAAAACGGAAATGTGGGTTGGTTAAAACGACAAGATCTCGGCCTCAATCAATCACCACAGATGTATGAAAAGCGCATTGAACGTGAATCAGGCGATAAGAAAAAAGGGCCTTATCGTCATGAAGTATACGAATATAAAGGAACCGAAAAATTAAACGATGAGCAGGTTAAGCAAATGTTTGAAAAAATAGAAAAACAACAAGCGAAAATTCATGATGCGATGAGGTCAATGTTTAATAATATGATGAATCAATTTTCGGATTTTGACAAAATGATCCCAGATTTTTCACGACATTTTGATCATCATTATATTGTTGTCCCTGATGATAATTTTTACAAATCCGCTCCTCAAAAGAATCCAGCCAACAATTAAAGAATAGATTTTCTTTTCGGTGTCGGGCTTAACTTCTTAGCTTTAGAAAGCTAAGAAGTTAAGCCTGACACTTTTATTATTGTATTTTCTCAAGGTTTTTGTGGGAGAGCTTTTGTGCACTGACTTCTCCTTTTTCGTTAATGACGAGGGCCTCATCGGAAAAATTAGAGGCAATTAGGTTTTCAACAGCGATTCGATCCATGGTTCTGAAGCTCAATGGGTAATTGTGATTAAACCCCGGGATGATTTTATTGGCCCAATGAAATGCGGCTATCACATCGCTCATTTGATGTCGAACTGACCAGGCATTGAATAAAAGAGCGGGTAAATAAGTGACTATCGTTTTACTTTTAAAAGTTTGTTGATGTAATTGGAGGAGAGCATCTCGATCAGCATATTCTTCTAATGCTTGGTACATTTTAGTAGCATCAGTGGGAGACATGAGATTGGTCATTGTCATCATTCGTGTTAATAATAATGATTCGTCTTCAGTTGCCTGTATTTGAAGATGTTTGGCGCAGAGTTTGGCATAGGTTATTGCTGTGTTAATAGAAGAATTTTGAAGATGAATATTCATCGCCTCATGTAATAAATCTGCGCGTATTGCAACACTGCTATCAAAAAAAACTGCACTCGCCAGTTTGATGTGGCCATTAAAACCAAAGGCATTAATTAACCAATAATGTTTCCAAAATGATAAAGTTTCTGGAGATAATTTGGCTCGTTCAAAATCCTCAAATGCCGAATTATTTTCCAAATAAAACATATGTCGCCAATGTTGTTTGTCATTAGGGAAAGCAAAATGGATTAAACGCTTAACTTCAGAACTTGCACTGGTGTATGCAGGATACATTTCTGGTATCAAGGTCACAGTAAAACCGCTAAATTGTACGCTATCATAAGGAAACAGCTTGGCGTATTTGGTATTTGCAAGGTAGGCATAGGCTGTGGGTGATAATGTGACGGCTCCGATTAATGTCGCGCGAATTTGTGCCTCAAGCTCATTGTCATTTAGTTGGAATTCATTTAATAGTTGACAAAAATCAGAATAAGATAATTTTTCAGACTCAGGTTGATCGCGAGTAAAAATTTGATAACTCTCACTTACCTCACTTAGATTATTAGGATCTGTTTGAGCGATCAACAACAGCATTTCAATTCGAGTGAGTGCTCGGAGTATTTCACGATGAAGATGATTGCTAATATTAACTTTATTATCAGAAGCATCATAAATGACTGAAGCTTGGGGAGTGAAAGAAGTGTTTTGTTGTACCCAATCCAACTGCTCAATAATAAGTGTTAATAATTCTTCAGATAAATTTGAAATGCGCGGGTAATAAGTGCTTATCAGTGTTTCCATGTTCGTCAGATAAGCTTTGCGGCTATACATTTTAGGATCTCGTGGTTCTTCTGATTCTAAAGCAGTTAATAAAGCCGTTGTGCTTAATAGACCAAGCCCTAGAATTGGAAGCAGTCTTTGTTGATGGTTTGAGGAATTGGAATAATCATGCTGGTTATTAAACTTAAATTCAAAACGCAACCGCTCATGTCGATGTGTTAATCGTTTAATGACCAGATTAATATTGCTACCCATCACCATGGAGACGTGATTGACCTTCCCACGCATATATTACCTTCACCTTTTAATTGGTCTTTGTAAATAATAATTAGGTATTAACTCTATAAAAGAGTCTGACTTATCAAAATGGCATTATAACATAGAAAGCTGAACTTCTGATGTCTCGGGCCCGTAGCCATTCTTGAATGATATAGTGTCGGGCTTAACTTGTTAACTTCATGAAGCTAACAAGTTAAGCCCGACACCGTTGAGTTATTATTACACTGCTTCGAGTTTTGCAAAACTTGCAACGAGCCACTTAGTTCCATGGCGATTGAATCTGACTTGTATTCTGGCGTGCTGGCCGCTGCCTTCGTAGTTCATGACGGTGCCTTCGCCGAATTTTCCGTGTTTGACTTGTTGGCCTAATTTAAATCCGGTGTCAGATACTTGAGGTTGGTATTTTGGCACAGTGGGTGTGGTTAGATTAAAGGTGGGGGTGTTCAGTGGGTAGCGAATTTTTGTTTTAATGCGGACTTCTTCTTTGAGTTCCGCGGGGATTTCTTTTAGAAATCGTGATTCGTTGGGATAATTTTCTTTGCCATGCATGTTGCGGCATTCGGCGTGGCATAAATATAATTTTTGCATGGCGCGTGTCATACCTACATAACAGAGTCTTCTTTCTTCTTCTAATCCCGTGGGGTCATCCAAAGAAAGTTTGTGCGGAAATAATCCTTCTTCCATGCCGCACATAAATACGAGGGGGAATTCCAAGCCTTTGGCTGAGTGTAGTGTCATTAATTGGACACTGTCTTCATATTTATCGGCTTGACTGTCACCGCTTTCTAAAGCAGTGTGAGTGATAAATGCGTGCAAGGGAGTGAGACCTTCAACCTCGATATGATGCGGATCAAATCCGTAAGTTGATTTGACTAATTCTTCTAAGTTTTCAACGCGAGATTGCGCTTTTTCGCTTTTTTCATTTCCAAAAAATTCTATTAATCCACTTTCCTGTAATACATGTTGCATTTGATCGGGCAATTGCATATCAGCAGTTTGTTTTTCTAAGGTGTCAATTAACATCGTAAAAGTTAGCAATGCATTTCGAGCGCGGCCGGTTAAAAGTTGCCCATCAATTAATGCGTGAGTTGCTCGCCAGAGTGAGTATTCGTGTTGTTTTGCATATTCTCGTAACATCGCTAAGGTTGTATTTCCTATGCCGCGAGTTGGTGTGTTGACCACGCGTTCAAATGCGGCATCATCATTTCGATTGGCGATCATTCGCATATAGGCAAGCGCATCTTTAATTTCTGCACGATCAAAGAATTTTAATCCGCCATAAATTCGGTAAGGAATCCCTTCTCGAATTAATTCTTCTTCCAGTATTCGAGATTGTGCATTAGAGCGGTATAAAATAGCGCTTTCGGAACGTAAATTACCATGATCAATCCAGGTTTTAATTCGGCCAACGATGAATTTTGCTTCATCCGCTTCATTGTATGCCGAGAATACTGAGATAAGTTCACCTTCACTACTTTCAGTCCATAAATTTTTACCCATGCGGTTGTCATTGTTTGCTATGACTGAATTAGCCGCTTTCAAAATAGTTTGAGTAGATCGATAATTTTGTTCAAGTCGCACAATCAGAGTGCCAGGATAATCTTTTTGAAATTGATGAATATTTTCAACTTTTGCGCCACGCCAGCTATAAATAGACTGGTCATCATCGCCCACGATCATGATGCTTGCATTATTATCCGCCAGTAATTGTAACCAGGAATATTGGAGTGAATTGGTGTCTTGAAACTCATCCACTAGAATTGCTTTAAATCGTCGGTGATAATGCGCGCGAATATCTGGATTATTTTTTAATAACTCATAACTGCGAAGTAATAATTCTGAAAAATCAACCAGGCCATTTCTGTCGCAAAGATCTTGATAAGCTTTATAAACTTGCAGCATGATATCGGTAAATAATTCGCCATTGGCTTGGATTTGACTAGGTCGTATGGCCTTGTCTTTTTGTCCATTGATGAACCACTGAGTTTGTTTAGGTGGCCATCGACTTTCATCCAAATTTAAACTTTTTTGAATACGACGAATCATGCGGTGCTGATCTTCAGAATCAATAATTTGAAATTCTTCAGGCAGATTGGCTTCTTTCCAATGTGCGCGTAGCATCCGATGTGTGAGCCCATGAAAAGTGCCCACCCACATACCCGCCACATTGACCTCCAACAGTTCTTCAATTCTGTGCCGCATTTCACGAGCTGCTTTGTTAGTAAAGGTCACCGCCATTATCTCATGAGGAGACAAACCTTCTTCTTGCATCAACCAAGCGATACGATGTGTTAGCACACGTGTTTTTCCGCTGCCGGCACCGGCCAATACCATCATATTACCCAGCGGTGCTGAGACAGCCTGGCGTTGATGGTCGTTGAGCTTTTCAATTAAATATGCGTTTTGTGTCATGGGATGATGATATCATCCTGGTCATTGGATTGACATAGCCTGAGTCATGCAGTACTTTCCTGGCTATTGCTCATTCGAGATTAGGTTATTTTATGTTACACAGTTTGCAAAATCAGGTACGGGAATTGCAGCGGCATCAACATCATATCGCTAAGTTGCATATTCGAGAGATGTTTGAAGAAAATCCGAGTCGTTTCAATCAGTTTTCTATTGAGGCTGGGCCCTTATTTTTGGATTATTCAAAAAATCGTATTAATGAAGAAACCCAAGCCTTATTAATTGATTTGGCCAGGGCAGCTCACTTGAGTGTGTCTATCGAAGATATGTTTTCTGGAAAAAAAGTCAATACCACCGAAAATCGAGCCGCATTCCATGTCGCCTTACGAAATTTAACGGATAAACCCATGTGCATCGATGGCAATAATGTGATGCCAGAAATTCACACGGTTTGGAAAAGGCTTGCTGAGTTTTCCGCGAATATTCGACAAGGTGAGTTTCGTAGTTACACCAACAAAACATTTCGAGATATTGTGAATATTGGAATCGGTGGGTCTGATGCAGGTCCTGAAATGGTGACTAAAGCCTTAGAGCCTTACCATGATTCTCCCTTACGATTTCATTTTATTTCCAATGTTGATGGTGCATTAATCAAACAAGTGTTATCAAAATTAGATCCAGCCACAACATTATTTATTATTTCATCGAAATCCTTTTCTACTCAAGAAACCATGAAAAATACAGAAACCGCAATGAAATGGTTGGTTGAACGTTTGGGAAAAGCCGCTATATCAAGACATGTTGTTGCGATCACTGCAAATGCTGAGGCCGCAAAAGCATTAGGAATACGAGAAGAAAATATTTATCCCCTCTGGGATTGGGTGGGAGGGCGATTTTCAATTTGGTCTGCGATTGGATTGCCAGTGATTTTAGCGATTGGTATGGAAAAATTTAAAGAATTTTTGGCAGGTGCTCATGCTATGGATGAGCATTTTAGAAATGCCAGGTATGAAAAAAATATGCCTGTGATGATGGCATTATTGACAATTTGGTATGTTAATTTTTTTAGCGCTCGAAGTTGCGCCATCATTCCCTATAGCCAATGTTTATCCGGATTTCCAGGATATATTCAACAAGCAGAAATGGAAAGTAATGGCAAATCTCGACGGCATAATGGTTCCCTCGTAGATTACCACACCAGCCCTGTGGTATGGGGTTCTGTTGGAAGTAATGGTCAACATACTTTCCATCAATTATTTATGCAAGGCACTCAATTAATTCCTGTTGATTTTATTTTACCTCTGACCTCTCATCATAATCTGTATGATCATCAGGCAGCTTTGGTTGCAAATTGTTTAAGTCAAAGTCAGGCATTAATGTGTGGAAATTTCTCCAACGAAAATGAAGGGCAAAGCCTTCATAAAATAGTCCCTGGAAATCGTCCTAGTAACACGATCACTTTCGAAAAATTAACCCCCTATACTTTAGGTGCATTAATCGCGTTATATGAGCATAAAGTCTATGTGCAAGGTGTGATTTGGGGAATTAATTCCTTTGACCAATGGGGTGTTGAGCTTGGGAAAAATCTTGCACATGATATTCTGAATCAAATAACTAAAAATGAGATTCATGCAGGCGATTCATCGACGCAAGGATTGATAAATCAATATTTAAAATGTCGGCAATGAAAAAATTAAATCCATTTCTTTTTTCTAAAATAATAAAACATAGAAAGACCGCAGACTAACATCATTCCTAAGGACATTGGGTAACCATACTTCCAGTGGTACTCTGGAATAATAAAATTCATACCATAAATTCCCGCTATTAATGTGGGTGGCATAAAGATAGTGGCAACGGCTGTTAGTATTTTCATAGCGCCATTCACTCCATGCATTAAGTTATTGTCAATTCTCCCCAGTGTTCCGTTTAAAATGTCTCGAATAGAATCCGCTTCATTCACCACCATTTGCGCGTTATTTAATAAATTGATTAATGAGCCTCGACAATGTTCAGATATGACCTGAATTTTACGTGCGGAGGTATGCATTAAAATATTTAAAATGGCGACAGAGTGACGTTTGATATGCATGACATGATTTTTTAAATTCGCAACTTGAGCATAGGTTAAATCATTAATCGACAAATCCATTTTTTCAGCTTCTATTTCAAATTCATACAAGCGATCTAAATAAAGAGAGACAATACTGTCGAGCATGATAAAAAGGATAAAGCAAGGAGTATGAGCATAATGTACGTAAATCTGGAAATTTTCCAACAGTTTTTTCATGGTCGGCAGATGGTGGTTCGATGCTGTGAAGCAATAACGAGGGGTTAAATGGATAAGCAAATTTGTACTACGTTCATTTTTATTTCCTAAGGTTAGTAAGCACTGAACTTGAAGGGTAAGATAGTTTTCTGCTTCGATGGTTTTTGAAATTCGTTCACTTCCATGACACAAACCAATCACTTCCTTTGTTAATTGTAATTTTGCTTTAAATTTATCAAGCTCTTTAGGATGGGCTAAATCACAATGCACCCAATAAATTTTGTTTAAGTTAACAAGGTCCATAGTAAAGGTATCAGTATCAAGATATTTCCAAGTCCGATCTGAGAGATCCACCTCTATTACAAATGATCCTAAAGCAGTCATATGCAAACTCCATGCAGCTAATATTGAATATTATAGACTATGGCAAGGAGCTTTGATTTAGGCGCTGATTTCCTGAAGTCTGATTTTTTTGTTGGGTTTCTGTTGGTAGAGGCTAACCATATAGATCCCCAGTAGAATTAAGAAAGTCGCCAGGAAAGTCCACATATTTAAAGCTTCACCAAAAACAAGTTTGCCCCAGGTGAGTCCAGTGAGTACCACGACCCCACCCACCAAACTGTAGTAAACAGGGCCGGCTATTTTCAATAGTTGGAATAGGACCACATAACCCATGCTGGATAACATCATTTCTAAAATCACAACCCAATCTGCTGCATTAAAAGGTGCATTTAGGGGATAAAAGCTACCCGTTTTTATTATCAATGGGGCTAGGAATAGAGAGGAGCAAATTAACATACCCGCTGAAAGGCTCATCGAGTCAGCATTTTCGGGGCGGTATTTGGCTGCATAGACGGCGCAACTTGCAAAACAAAGAGGAGTCAACAAGGTGGTGATAACCCATGGGAGCAAGGTTGTGCCAGGTAGTGTGGCTTTTGGTAAAACGATACACATGATCCCAGCAAATCCAAATAATACACCCAAGGTTCTAGATAATCGAAAAGGTTCTTGACCTGAAGAAAAGGCAAGACAATAAGTAATAATAGGTACCGTATTGACAAGGACGCCCAGTAATCCTGAAGGTAAGTGGGGCGCAGAAAAATACATGTTAGTGTTAGGAATAGCAATGCCTAAAAGTCCGCAGATGGCATAATAGCGTATATATTCTTTGGAGAGGGGAAATTGACGATTTTTAGAAAGCGAAATTATTAAAGTGAATATTGCAGGGCCTAAAGATTGCCAAAATGCATAACCCAAGGGGTTGACGCCATGAGTAGTTGCAAATCGCGCCAGAGAGAAACCTGATCCCCAGATGACACCAAGCGTAATTAACAGTAATATTGCTTTGAATTTTGGTGAATAAATTGGACGCATCTCAATATACTCTAACTTATGGATAATGTGCCAATTATATAGCGTTTCTTATGGAATTACTAATGAAAAAAACAAAAGACCAGTCATTCTGGGAGTTCTCTCTTAGGCTCTACTCTCAGTCGGCGGTAGAACAAAACCTCTTATTTCTACAAGACCATTATGGCTGTAACGTGAACATACTATTATTTTGTTGTTGGTACGGTGTAGAAGGTCAGGGCAGATTATCTCAAAAAAAACTCGTATCCATTGAAGACAGCATACAATATTGGCATGAACGAATTGTAAAACCATTGCGTCAATTAAGAAAAACCATGAAGCGTTATCGTTTGATTAAGGAGAATCTGCAAAAAGGAGAGAGTGTCTTGGCTGAAGAGATCAATGCAGAAAAAATTGAGCAACAGATGATTGTCGATAAGGTGTCCATTGAGCGTCATGGTATCAAATCGCCGATATTCAAAGTGATTGATGTCTGTAAAAGCCTGCTGAACTATTTAAGAATTCGCGGAGTGTTGCTCAGTGATGATGGTGTGGATAGTGTGGTGACTATCTTGTCACAAGTATTTCCCAGTGTCCCCTTGGATGAAATTGCGAATATTATCTCAGAGCACTTTTTTGAAGATGCAGGACTTTCAGGCTGTATAGGCACGCAATTATGGTTGGATCTCTAAACTAATATGTTACAATGGCACCCTGGAACTCAAAGGAATGTACTCATGCACAAATGGACTATTATTCGTCATATCACGGCGGGTTTAATTTCTCTCTTGATGATTTCATGCACGGCATATAATCCTTATCCGGATCTGCAAGAAAGCTATGCCCAATCAGAATGGCTACGCAATTATGGCGTTCAGATGACCGTTATCGGTGATCAAACCCGGATTATTTTACAGACCGATCATTTCTTTGAAATTAAAAGCTCTGAGTTCAGACCCTCTTGTCGTCCTATCTTAGCGTATATATGGACCATGTTACGTGACTGCCCTACCTCTCCCATTGCTATTACAGCACATACTGATGACATCGGTAATTATGAAGATAATTTAATACTGTCACAGCACCAAGCTTTTGCCATCGCTTCTTATTTTTGGTCCATGGGTATCGGGTGGGATAGGTTCATTATCACAGGGCATGCCGATCATATGCAAATTGCATCGGATGACAGACCCATCGGCAATCTCATGAATCGCAGAATTGAAATTCGAATGATGAACTGAGCATAGTATTTATGCTTAAACTGGTGTTCATAGGAAGTTCAGGTGTTGGAAAAGATGCTATTGCTTCTGCAATTCAAGGCTTTGCCTTTTCAAAACATTATACATCGACCCCAGGCCCCAGTTTTAATTTTTATGACTTGCCAGAAAAAAACATTAGGCTTCAATTGATTACTACGCCTTGTAAAAAAGAACTTGTGCGTTTCATCCCTTTTACCACTAGCACTGCTGATATCCTCTTTTATGTCTATGACATTACTCAACAACAAAGCTATGATGATTTACAGGAATGGATGGATCTCTCTACAGCGCCGGAAAATGCCTTAAAAGTAATTGTTGCCAATAAAGTTGATTTAGAAGATCGGCGTGTGGTTTCTGAATCAGATGCAAAAAAATTTGCGGAAGAACATGATGCAATGTATTTCGAAGTTTCCGCTAAAACTGGGGCGGATGTCAGAGACTGTATTCAACAAGTAACGAATCACTATTTGGGTGAAAAGAAAGAAGATTCCGCCCCTTTAGAAGACTCAGATTTGGCTAGAAAAGTAGCTAAGCTACGAAGTTATGTGGGAATTTTAGAGGGATTAAAAAACTCGCGTCCCTTACTGAAAGATCCTACACCAAAAATGAACGCGATAATCGATTTATTCCCCCCTAATAATTTACCCACCAAGGACGAAATTACCGCGATTTTAGAAGATTCTCACCATATTCTCCTCCAGAATAGATCCAGATTGCCATTCAGTTTTTATACTTTCATGAATTGGGTGCGTGGGCGTACAAATCCTTTGCTCAAGGGGCGTTCCTGTGAATCGAGGACCGAATGGAAGTTAGTGAAGATATTTAACACTTTTCCCTTTGAGTCTGAAGAAGAGTCATTATCCTCAGTTGATAGTAGTGCTAGCCGCCACTAAGTCTGGACGTTATAATGCAAGGTCTTAACGTGTGGAGAAAAGCATGCTCAAAAATGTAAAAGTAACCCTTTTGGGAGATAACCATGTCGGTAAAGATCATCTTGCAAAAGCCTTTACCGGAGGAGTAATAATAGATCTTCCCTTCTCGAACTTTCTTGTGGATCTTAATGGTATGAAAAGAACTGTCGCGGGTGAGCTGAGAACTTTTTTCTTATGGACACCTAGTCCTCGTAATGAACAGGTAATGAGATTGTATTCGCAGAGTGCGCAAATCATATTTTTAATTTACAACATTTCGGATAAAGTAAGTTTTGAGAATTTGCCAAAATGGTTGAAAAGGCTGAGATCATGGAATCAGAACTGTGAGCTGTTCATTATTGGGAATAAATTGGATTTAGAGAAACAGCGTGAAGTCTCAGAAGAAGAGGCAAGAGCATTTGCTGAAGAAAATAATGCGCACTTTATGGAAGTGTCTGCAAAAGAGGGAACCAATCTCCCTGAATTATTAGAAGCGGTAGAAAAGAAAATTATTTCTATGGAAGAGAAAAAAGATGAAGAAAAAGATGAAAGTAAGTCAGGGGATTTAACTCAGGCTGATGAACCCATTAACGAAGAATTAGAAGAGTTACGAGGTTACATCGATATATTAGAAAAATTAAAAGATAAGGAATATTTTTCTAATGGGTCTGAAAAGAAAGCTCAAGCAATAACAACCTTATTAGAAAAACCAATCACAAAAGAAGTGTTAGAAGCAATATTAAAAAATGAAAAAGATCCTTTAGTGAAGAATAGAAATATTCTTGGCAGTGGTTTTTTTAGAATAAAAAGCAAAGTTCTTGGGCATACTAACCCTTTAAGAGAGGGTCGTGCCTGTCAATCAGAAACAGAATGGAAATTAGTAAAAATGTATAATGCTTTTCAGGTAGAGTCTGTTGAAGACTCGGAGTCTTCTCTGGAAAGTAGTGCTACCCATTCCAAAGCAAATTGATTAGAATAAATGGTACTAAATGAAGGGGGTGAACCATGAATAAGGTGATAAAGTTAGTAACTTTGGGTGATTCTGGTGTGGGCAAGGATCATTTTACATTCGCCTTTAGAGGGGAAAAACCAGCTGCTTTAATTCCAACGATTGGAGTCGATTTTTCTACTGCTATAAGAAATATCGCTGGTGAAACAGTTAAATTTCAAATATGGACCGCTGCTGGTAGTGAACGCTTTGAATCCCTTGTGCCAATGTATGTACGCGATGCTGCTATCGTTTTTTTAATTTATGATATCACCAAAAAATCAAGTTTTGATCATTTGAAACATTGGTTGGAACTACTGAGAGCAACGAATCAAGACTGCCAACTGTTTATTATTGGTAATAAATTAGATTTAAATAAAGAACGTGAAGTCACATCAGAAGAAGCTTGGGAGTTTGCTAAAAAAAATAAAGGGTTCTTCATGGAGGTGTCTGCAAAGGATGGAAAGAACATTGATATCGTGATTAAAGAAGTTGAAAATAAAGTGGTTTCTACAGAAGAGCAACCCGAAGAATCAAAAGATAAATCCACTCAAGCGGGTGTTGATTCAGTTAAAGGAAAAATAGCGGAGTTACGAGGATATTCCAAAATTTTACAAGGCTTAAAAAACAAGGAATATTTTTCAAGTGGGCCTGAAAAGAAAGCTAAAGCAATAAATGCTTTATTGGCTAAGACAATCACAAAAGAGTCTTTAGAAAAGATCTTGAAAAATGAGAAGGATCCTTTGGTGAGAAATAGAAATATTTTAGGCAATGGTTTTTTTAGAATAAAAAGCAAAATTCTTGGGCATACTAATCCTTTAAGAGAAGATAGTGCTTGTCAGTCAGAAACGGAATGGAAATTGGTTCAGATCTATAATGCCTTTTCCGAGCCAGATGAAGATATCGTTGATAGTGAAGAGTCTTCAGGTTCATCAATAAAAAATTAAGTTTTTTGCTCCCCCCTTCGGGGGGAGCTGTCACGAAGTGACTGAGGGGGGAATCTTCGAAGGGCTTCATTTGAGGGCTAAAATTTTTTAAAAAGAGTTAAGGCTGTACTCTCCCCCCTCCGCCCCTTTGGGGCACCTCCCCCTTGAAGGGGGAGGACTTTAGATTAATTCCAGTAATTCATCTGAATCACATTACCCATATCATAAGTATGTCGCGTCAGATGTCGAGGAGTTTTGTAATAGAAAATATTACTGATTCCTGTCGCAAATCCACTCAGAGCATCGACCACAGTGACTGCGACAGTAGCATTTTCAGAGGTTTGAATTAAACCAGAATTAGCTCTTAGGAATTTCGTATCAATATCCGCATGATCTCTGGCGCGAATATTTAAAATATCGGTTTTACCAGCGATATGAATAGGGCCAGGGCCGGTACTGATGATTCTGATATGATCACTATTTGTCCATTCTATATTAATCGGTCCTCGGCCACGTTGTAGAATGTGGTGTAGGCAAACATTACCACGAATCTTGAGGTAGCCTGAGGTGGCAGTGTCGATATCAACAATATTGTAGGCTAAGTTTTTAGCTGACAAACAACTGTTACCGCTTAAGTGAATGGCACCTAAGGTGGGGGTTACCACTTTAACTTTAATGATACGTGGGGCTTTCTCTTCTAAATTATCACGAGATACGTCATGTAATACGAGCACCCCTCTGGAAACACTGGTAGAGACCAATTTGTCTCCTGAGAAATGTTTATTCATGATTTGTACGGATCTAAATTTACCCGGTACCACCACAACATGAATATTTCCATCAGCAGCAATCCCTTTAAAGGGTATGAGTGGCTTGAGCACGTTGGCAGGTTTGAAGTGAGGTGTAGGGATGACGATGGGATATCGTGTAAAAGCAACTAGCCCCTTGGGTTCTTCTAAGCCAGGGAGAGGTAGTTTATGGGCGTGATGATGATAATGATGTTTATGTTTGTGTTTGTGGTGCATATGGCTAGGGGCAGGTAGTGTTTGTACGGCTTTGGTTTTGGCATGAGTAATTGGAGGAGGTGGTAATATCTTGGCTTGTGGATCCACATTTTGCGTTCCAGTGGTCGTCGGGTCACTCGTTGGTCCTGGCTCAGTAACTGGTTGTGGTGGTAATTGTTGAGTTTGGACGGCAGGTGTGGATTGTGTCTCAGCTGGTTTAGGTATCACTGTTGGGTTATCTGCGGATGGAGTGTTCGTTGTGCCAGGATTTTCGGGTGCTTTAGCAAAGGTAGGTAAAGGGGGTGTATCAGTAGATGCAGGAGTTGTTGGTGCCTTAGCAAAAGTGGGTAAAGGAGGTGTATCGGTGGATGAGGGATTATTCGGATTTGCAGGTGTCTTTGCCAGTATAGGATTAGGTGGAATATCTGAGGTTTGTGCGAGTATGAGATTATGTTTGGGTAAGGCAGCTACTTGAGGGGTTTGATTAAACAAACCTGCCTGAACAACATTCATTAATCCAAAATTGCTTAGGACCGCAATAGTGCTCACGGTCAAAAATCGTCTCATCATTCCCTATACTCCTTTAAGGACCTAATACTTCTTCAGCAATTGCCTGAATTTGTGGTGGACGAACAGCAGGGATATTGGTGTATTCAACCACTTCTCTGGTTAATCCTTGACCTATATCACTGCGGTAGTCATTTCTAGCGGAGGCATAACGGCTTCCACCCAAGGTATAATCAATTCCCAATCCATAGCGAAAATCGTGAAATTCAGGGACATCTCCACCGGAAAGACTGGCATGTGCAGTCACTTCTAAGCGAGATCCCGGTGCAACATTTAATGTCAAATAACTCAGACCTGCATAATATTCGTAATAAGGTAGTCTGTTGGTGACTCTCAGATCTACTTTCCATTGGCCATCGATGAGTTGATGAAAAGCAGCGGTTCCTCCAATACCCGAAGAGGAAACCACGTCTTTATACATGCCAAGGTTACCTAGATTTCGTCTGCGCTCAAGAATATCGTAATTTATATCCAGGTCAAAAGCAGCATCCATCCAGGGGGATACTCGTAGGCCTGCAATGATTCCATAGTCTCTATCACCTTCGATGGCTCGATGGCTGAAATTGCCGGGAGGCAAAATTGGGGCAGAGGCTAGCAAAAAGCTTTCTGCAGTGGTGTATTGTAAAGTCACATGATAGCTTTCAATACCGTTGAGCCAATGAATTTTTTGATTGAAATCAAAGCCAAAATCAGCTTGGCCAACCCATTCAGGGTGTGTTACTTCAGCATTTCCACCCATAACGATGCCTGTAAAATGATAATCGGGTTCTTCAGCAAAATACTCTGCGGTGGCTTTTATAAAAGTATCTTCAGAAATGGCGTGTCCCCAAGAGATTGCGCCACGGAATTCAGCGCCACCGAAGGCGAATTCAAAAGACATGGCATCATAGGGTCCGATACTATTGGTATATTTGGGGTCGATGACTAATCCGAATCGGGTACTCATTTCACCCATGATGTGTATGGGTCCATACATATTTGCAAAGCGGTCACACACGACCAGTGGAGTTGGGAATATATCGGCGCGGGCCACAATTAGCGGGCAGGCAACGGCGCCTAGCACCATCAATGCATTATATAGTTTGGTATGGAGGATTCTCATACGTGTTCCCTGTGCAACAATCCTTAAAAGTCGATAATATCCCAAATAGATGGCATAATAAAGAGCTACGCTGAATATTGTATAAATTGTGGTAGAGATATGTCAAAACACACACACTTTGGATACCAAGAAGTCCCTGTCGAAAAGAAAACAGAGAAAGTTGCTGAGGTATTTCATTCAGTATCAGAAAATTATGATTTGATGAATGACCTGATGTCTTTTGGGATCCATCGATGGTGGAAACGTTTTACCCTGGATATGGCTGCAGTGAGGGCGGGCGAGCGAGTATTGGATTTGGCGAGTGGTACGGGTGATTTAGCCATAAAAATGGCTGAACGATTACAGGCGCGTGGTGAAATTTTCATTACGGATATTAATAGCTCGATGTTAGATATCGCTCGTCGTCGAATGATTGATGCTGGCTTAATTAAAAATACGCAATATCTTTTGGTGAATGCTGAGCAACTTCCTTTTGCGGATAATTATTTTGATTGCATCACCATTGCTTTTGGGTTGCGCAATGTCACACACATTGATAAGGCTTTAGCAGAAATGAGAAGGGTTGTGGTGCCTGGGGGGCGAGTGTTGATCTTGGAATTTTCTAAGCCTCAGTCAGAATTTTTTCAAAAAATATATGATGCTTATTCTTTTAATGTATTACCCTTGCTAGGAAAGCATGTGGCTAAGGATGAGGCTAGTTATCGTTATTTGGCTGAATCTATTCGGATGCATCCTGATCAAGAGACTTTAAAAAAAATGATGAGGGATGCAGGCTTTGATAAAGTGGATGTTCATAATTTAACGGGTGGTGTGGTTGCTGTACACAGAGGTTACAAATGGTGAAAACCTTAATTCCATTTTTTCAACATCTTGCTCAAGGTGCCGTGAATTATTTATTAACATTGGATCCGGAAGTTCAAAAAGAATTTTCTGCTTTTCGTGATAAAGTGTTAAAGATCGATATTGTGGATTTGCAGAAAATTGTTTTTTTGAAAATCACGGAGAAAGGTATTGAATTGATGGATAATTTTGAGGGCTCTGCGCAAGCCTCAGTAAGAGGGACTACGGTTGCTTTGAGTCAATTGGGTTCGAATAAATCACTTTCTTTAGAGGGCGATATTGAATTCATGCAGCAACTGATGCAACTTACAAAAAAATATCGTTTTGATTTAGGGGCCTTGTTGGCGAATATCTTTGGTGATGTGCTGGCTCAGCAAATTGAAAATGGTCTTCGCGGGACAATGCAATGGGCTAAGTCTTCATCTGAAAAAATGGGGTGGGATATGTCCGCATTTTTGACCGATGAGATTCGTTTAGTTCCGACACGAGATGAAATGAATATTTTTTCAGATGAGGTTGATGAGTTGCGAGATGCTGTGGAGCGAGTGAGCCTAAAAATAAATCGTCTTAAAGGTGAGTCTTAATGATTGCCATCACACAATTTTATCGGTTTTTATACATTAATTATGTGTTGCAAAAATATCGTATTCACAAAATTGTTTTTCCTAGAAAATTTTATCATCCTATACGCATCATTCGTTATTTGTGCTTTTGGACTTGGTTTGCTTCAAAAAAATTGTCGCGTGGTGAATCCATTCGGTTGGCGCTGATAGAATTAGGACCTATTTTTGTAAAATTTGGTCAGGCTCTGTCAACACGTCGCGATCTTTTTCCAGATGATATCGTGGATGAATTAGAAAAATTACAAGATCGTGTGCCGCCTTTTTCTGGAGATGAGGCTGTAAAAATTTTAGAGGCTATTTATCAAAAGCCGCTTTCAGAAGTGTTTGAAAGCTTTAATAAGATTCCTTTGGCTGCTGCATCTATTGCTCAGGTGCATGTAGCGACCTTAAAAACTGGCGAAGAAGTCGCCGTCAAAGTATTGCGGCCTCATATTAAAAAAACCATCAAACGTGATATTGGATTAATGTATTTTGTGGCTTTTCTGGTTGAAAAATTATGGTCTCAAGGGCCTCGGCTCAAACCACGAGAAGTTGTGAAGGAATTTGAAAAAACAATTTTTGATGAATTAGACTTGCTGTTTGAAGCCGCTAATGCTTCTCAACTTCGTCGAAATTTTGAAAATTCTCCCCTATTAACTGTGCCCAAAGTATTTTGGGATTATTGCCGTAAAGATGTTTTGGTGACTGAAAAAATTTCTGGCATTCCCATTTCAGATATTAATGCTTTGCGAGAACACAATATTGATTTGAAAAAATTGGCTGAAAATGGTGTAAAAATATTTGTGACTCAGGTGTTTGATCATAGTTTTTTTCATGCCGATATGCATCCGGGAAATATTTTTGTATCTCCCGATAATCCCACTGAGCCCCAATATATTGCTGTTGATTTTGGAATTATGGGAAGTCTAAGTCCGCGTGATCAGCGATATTTAGCGGAAAATTTAATGGCCTTTTTTCAGCGTGATTATCGTCGAGTGGCTACTTTGCATGTTGAATCAGGCTGGGTGGCAGCTAACACGCGTATTGAAGAATTTGAATCGGTGATACGTGCGGTATCCGAGCCCATCTTCGAAAAACCCTTAAAAGACATTTCATTTGGATTGTTGTTGCTGCGTCTTTTTCAAACGGCAACTCGATTTAATATGGTCGTGCAGCCTCAATTATTATTGTTGCAAAAAACATTGCTGAATATTGAGGGTTTGGGGCGTCAACTTTATCCCGAGTTGGATTTGTGGTCGACGGCAAAACCGCAGCTTGAAGCATGGATAAAAGATCGCACGGGTTTTAAAGGTCTTATCCGGCTGCTGACATCATACCTTCAAACAACCCCATTTCTTTAGTATCACCTTCTTTGACGAATTCCTCGTCAATGTTGACATTGTTTTCACGCTTGGGAGGATAAAATTGCCAATTTACTCCGGCCTCAGGTATATGGTTTTCTAATTTCAGTTCGTCAATAAAATTACTGTTTAGCTTTTCTTGAATTTCGGCGCGGTATGTCGTGATGAAATCACGCAATTTTTGTAACTTAAGTGGGCCATCCAAAAGATCTGCTAAAAGATGTTGGCTTTGCTCCGACATGAGCGAAGGTAATATTCGTACCTCATCTGCCAGTTCGTTGAGTGATTTGGTGATTTTAATGTATTCTATTAAATAATCGATTACTTCAATGGCTGCGCTAACTCCTGCCATCCCAGCAGGCACTATTAATCCGCCAAGAAAACTGGGTCCTACACAAATAAGCGCAGTAAATAACCCGAACATAATGGCCGGAAAAATAGGCAAGGTTAATACTGCGGTAATAATAAAGCCCACTAAAAATGCAAGTAGGAATAAAGCGGCACCAATGATGGCAACATATATTAATACTATTAAGGCTGCTCTTTGAATATCTCCGAAATCGTGACTATGGAAAAGATTAAAGATGGGGTTCCAGTTTAGTGAGTGAAGTTGTTGATCGATGCGCGTCAGTATTTTTTTGAAGTTAATTTTATCTTGCACATCATCAATATTGAAGGGTTCAAGAGCTTGTTTGTAAACATCATTCGCACAATTAACAGCGGATTCGCAATCGAAAGGTTCCATCTGATTTTTTAAATGTGTTTTTGCTGTAATATCAATTTTCTTAGAAATGACAGCTTTGGCAACAGTGATTTCAATGGGCTCTTTGAGAGATGCAGGATCTTTTTTTTCTAATTTTTCCCTTGTTTGGATTTCCACTTTCTCGAGTTCTTTTGCCAGAGTTGCTTCATCCGGTATCTTGAAAGCTAGGGCAGATTTCTGTCTTTTTTGCAGTTGTTCAGCATAATGGTCCAGGGCATCTTGATGTTTGTCTTTGTTAGTGGCTAAGGTGTATGCCGCTAAAGATTTTAATGTGCCATGTACGGTTTTTTCTTCTTCAATGATTTTTTTTTGAATTTTGCCATCAATCATTTCGTGTTTCACGGTTTTGCTAATAATCGTTTTAGTGGTTAAAAAAGCGCCAAAATACAAGGCAAGTTTTTTAAAGTATTCATTATCGGGTTGCTCTTTAATCAGCTCAAAACAGCGTTGTTGTAAGTGGTCATAATGTTTGAGAAAAGGGAAGCTTGGTTTGGCAAGGGTGAATTTGTTGGCGTCTGTTTCAAGTGGTATCAGTTTTTCTTCCCATGGGGACGATATCGCCGTGTATTCAAAGCCCGGGGTTTCATTATTAACCCAAGCATGAAAGATTGGGTCGCCATTATAATTAACGTTATTAATGCTGGCTCCAAAAAACGCGCAATCATCAATATTGATGGTGCTATTGGCTGCAGCTGTGAGTAGATCTCCAAGGCTGATATTAGCTCCAATGCCAGCACCAAATTCCAATAAAACTTCAACAATGTTGGGATATAATTTCACAGTTGCCAGTGCTAATGGTTTGTAATTTCCTCCACCAATATGTGCTTTAAGATTTAAATTTGCACCACGCTCGATTAAGGCTTTGACCATAACTAGACTTTGGCAATCCACAGCGACATGAATGGGTAAAATGTTTGAAAGACCTGCCACGTTAAGGCAAAGATCTTGTCGATTCATTAAGAGTTCAAAACAAAGCTGATCATTTAATGGAATGACTCGATGTAAGGCAGTGGGATGAATATCCGTTGCATTTGGTGGTTGGGTTTTGATATTTGGATTTATCTCAGGAAAACTTAGGAGTCGCCATAGGAAGTAAAGACGATAAGGTGTTTTTACCGTTTCATGATATTGCGGCAATTTGGGGCCATTAATGCCAAGCATTCGCAGGGTTTTTATTTTTTCAGCGGTTGTAAATTTGCCATAGGTGTCATCATTACTATATGACACTTTTAAATCATTAAATTTAAAATTTGCATTATCAAAGATATCTGCGGCGTTAGGTAATGCAAGGGCCAAATGGAGTGGATTTAATCCTGCGGCATCAAAAAAATGGTTGATGGCCTTAACTTGATTTTGTTTGACTAATTCTTCAAGAGCTGCCTCAAAATTCGTGACATTTTTGTTATTAATAGCCGTTCGCAGATTATTTAATTGTTCGATAGTTTCTGCTGATAGTATCATTTTATTTTCCTTTTTACTTATCGTAATTGTACTGAATAATTTTCTCGCCCCTCAAGCGCTTCACTGTTGATATTCCAATGTTCTGAGTTGATCGTGAGTTGTTTGGGAAATAACTTGTTTAATATCAGGGGAATTATGCCAGTATTTGTTTTTTGATATTTATCAATGATGGCGTTTGATTTTTCTTTTTGGTGTGCCAAGTTTTCTTCAACTTTGATTAATTCCAGATGATGTTCACGCGCAGTTTGATTTTCTTTTAATTTGAGATGTTGTTCAAAAACAAAACTGATTCCTACGGCAATATTTGAAATCTCATCTTCTAAGCCAATGCGCGTTTTTTGATCATTGCTTTTTTGAGCGGTTAAGGCTTGTTCACGGAGAATAGGAACTTGGCCTAAGTTAGATTTTTCAATATCCATGCCTTCTTTTAAAGATTCAATGAGTTTGCTGAAAATCTCAAATCGTTTTTTTAGGGTATTGTCTATTTCGGTTTCTTGTAGGCGATGTTGCTTGGCAAGGCTTGAAAGCTTGAAATAAATAGTGGCTACATATCCAGAAACTATTAAAAGTACTAACAGGGTTAGCAAGTTCATTTGCTCTTCCTTGTATAAAGGTGGGTTGATAATTGTAACGTTAGACGTGTCTAAAGCCAAGCGCCTGTGCGATATGGCTTTCCTCGATATTTGTCAGTTCATGGATATCGGCAATGGTTCTGGCTAATCGTAATATTCGCTGATAGCTACGTGCCGATAAGTGAAATCGATCAATTGCATTTTCAAGCAGATGTTGAGAAGGGGGGTCCAGCTTGCAAAAATGCTTAATTTCTTCGCGGTTTAAGCGACTATTTAATTTTCCATTGCGCTCACATTGAATTTTTTGCGCTTTTTGAGTTCTGCAACGAACATTTTCGCTAGTTTCCGATAAGTTATCTGAAGAACTCAAGAGTTCTTGCTTTGAGAGGGGCATCACATTCACATGCAAATCAATTCTATCGAGCAGCGGTCCCGAGATTTTGCGCTGGTAGCGACTGATTTGTTGTGGTGTACAGGTGCATGTCTGATGGTTGTTGCCATAATATCCGCAGGGACAAGGGTTCATGGCTGCCAGTAATTGGAAATGTGCTGGAAATTTTTCTTGGGCATTTGCTCGGGAGATGGTGATATTACCCGATTCCATAGGTTCTCGAAGGGCTTCTAAGGCATCGCGTCTAAACTCAGGAAACTCATCGAGAAATAAGACCCCATGATTGGCCAGAGAAATCTCACCGGGTCGCGGTGGATTTCCTCCGCCGACTAAGGCAGCCGTAGAGGCACTGTGATGTGGAGCTCTAAAGGGTGGGTTGAGCCATTCATCCAAATTAATGGCTTGTCCACATAGGGATCGAACAGCGCCAATTTCCAAGGCTTTTTGTTCTGTCAGTGGCGGTAAGATGCCAGGAAGACACTCACTCATGAGCGTTTTTCCTGCACCTGGTGCACCATGAAATAAAAGGTTATGGCCACCACTCGCCGCAATTTCAAGGGCACGTTTTGCATGTTCTTGTCCCATAACAGCAGCAAGATCTTTAGGCGAATTCACTCTCTTTTGTTCAAGATAGGTTTGTGGAAAAGGGTTCAATAGAGTAGTTCCATTAAGGTGGGCGCAAACGGATAATAAGTGGTCCGCTGGATAAACGCCTTTCTTATTGGCGAATGCAGCTTCAAATGCATTGTTCTGCGAAAGTATTAGATAACGTCCGGCTTCTTGGGTACCGATAGCGAAACTAAGGGCGCCGGTGATGGCTCTAATACTTCCACTTAAGGCCAATTCACCAGCGAATTCGTATTGATCAAGAGTCTCCTGTTGAATCTGATATGAGGCTGCAAGAATTCCTATAGCAATGGCTAAATCAAAACGTCCCCCGCTTTTAGGGAGATCCGCAGGGGCAAGATTTACTGTGATACGTTGATCTGGAAAGTCATAGTGTGCATTTAACAAGGCGCTTCGTACTCGCTCTTTGCTTTCTTTTACCGCTGTTTCTGGTAATCCAACAATGTGAAAAGCGGGTAAGCCATTAGTTATATGTGTCTCAACAGACACCAGAGGTGCGCGAATGCCTATGCTGGCACGCGCAAAGGTAAGGGCAAAACTCATCGATTTTCTTGTTCAAGTCGTTTTTCTATGGCATCGAGTTTTTCACGGGTCCTCTTGAGTACTTGGGTTTGTGCGTCGAACTCTTCTCGTGTGACCAGATCGAGTTTATTAAGATTATTCTGGAGTAAGGATTTGAAGTTTTTTTGCAGATCATCAAATGTAGTGGCAGCCCCCTTGGGTACTAAACCCACAAGGTCTTTGCTTAATTTTTCGAAAAATTTTGAATCAAACATGTTTTTCTCCCAGAAATTGAACCAGTTAAGGATTATTGTAGAGTAAATCGCTAAAGAAATAACCCCGTGTGCGCCATAACTGCATCTTCTTTCAGCTTTTGACTACTGACATAGAGACAGTGATTTTGTATCCTGTGGTTCAGGCAGGTGGTTGGTAAGTGTCCTTTTCCCCTCCCCACTTGGAAAAACATGTTACCAACTCCCATGCCACCAAATCTCCCCAAATCAATTCTTCATCGGTATAATTACTATTTTACCCTTTTAAGGCCTCATAATGAATAAGCATATTTTAACCTCAGAATCCGTATCTTCTGGTCATCCTGATAAAGTCGCTGATCAAATTGCCGATGGCATATTGGATGCCATTTTAGAACAAGATAAACAAGCACGGGTTGCCTGTGAAGCCTTAGTTAAAACGGGTATGGTTTTGATTGCAGGGGAAATTACTACTTCAGCCTGGTGTGATATTGAAGCACTGTCTAGAAAAATCATTAATGAGATTGGATATAACGAATTGGAAATGGGTTTTGCTGGGGATTCTTGTGCCGTATTAACGGCTATCGGAAAACAATCACCTGATATTGCTCAGGGTGTTAATCTCAATTCACAAAATGAATTTGGTGCAGGGGACCAAGGTTTAATGTTTGGTTTTGCAACGAATGAAACGGATGTGTTAATGCCTGCCCCCATTATTTATTCACATCGACTCATGCAGCGACAAGCTGAAGTTAGAACTAAGAAAATTTTACCGTGGTTACGTCCAGATGGAAAATGTCAGGTCTCTGTGCGTTATGAGAATCGTAAACCTGTTGGAATTTCAGCCATTGTTTTTTCTACCCAACATCGAGAGGAAATTTCTCATAAAGAATTAATTGAAGGTGTGATGGAGGAAGTTATTAAACCTGTTATACCCGTGCACTGGTTAGATAAAAACACCGAATATTTTATTAATCCTACCGGGCGTTTTGTGATCGGTGGTCCGATGGGTGATTGTGGATTGACAGGTCGCAAAATTATTGTGGATTCTTATGGGGGGATGGCGCATCACGGTGGTGGAAGTTTTTCGGGCAAAGATCCCACTAAAGTAGATCGCTCAGGCGCCTATATGGCGCGTTATGTGGCAAAAAATATCGTTGCTGCAGAATTAGCGGAGTGTTGCGAAATTCAAGTGTCCTATGCCATTGGGATTTCTAAACCAACATCTTTTCACTTGCAAACTTTCGGGACTGAAAAAATTGATCGACAAAAATTAGAATCCATCATACATGAGCAATTTGATTTTAGGCCTAAAGCAATTATCAATAAGCTCAATTTATTACGACCAATCTACCGAAAAACCGCGGCTTTTGGGCATTTTGGGCGGGAAGAAGCTGAATTTACTTGGGAAAAAACGGATAAGGTTAAAGATCTTAGATACGCTGCTGGTTTGAATTAAAAAATTGTTATCATCCCGGCTTTCGCTGGGATGATAACGGAGTTTAAGAGTTGTTATTTATTTTTCTATCTTTTTATATCTACAATACAGAGGAGTTGTTATGAAAAATCGTCTACAAAATAAAGTCGCTATTATTACCGGAGCGAGCAAAGGTATTGGCGAAGGTATTGCTAAAGTTTTTGCTGCAGAAGGTGCCAATGTTGTGTTGGCGAGTCGTACGGAAAGCGATCTGAAAAGAGTTACTAACGATATTAATAATTCAGGTGGAAAAGCATCTTATGTGGTTACAGATGTCACTCAGCTTAGCGATATGGAAAAAGTAGCACAGAAGACTTTAAAAGATCATGGGCGAATCGATATTTTAATTCATAATGCTGGAATTTATCCTCAAGTTTTGATTGAAGATATGAGTTCTGAGGATTGGCATCATGTGATGAATACAAATTTGACCAGCACATTTAATGCTGTGAAAGTTTGTCTTCCTTCGATGAAAAAACAAAATAAAGGGCGTATTATTTTCACCTCTTCAATATCAGGACCCAGAGTGGGTCTACCAGGATTATCGCATTACACTGCTTCAAAAGCAGGTATGAATGGCTTTATGAAAACCATTGCCATCGAGCTTGCAAAATATAATATCACTGTTAATGCGGTTGAACCTGGAAATATTATTTCTGAAGGTTTTGAAGAGCAGAGTAGTGAGCGCAAAAAAATTATGACCTCAGGTATTCCGCTGAGACGATTGGGAACGCCAGAAGAAATTGCTTATGCACATTTGTTTCTTGCCTCCGATGAATCTCAATTTATGACGGGTCAGTCGATGATTGTCGATGGTGGTCAAGTTCTACCTGAATCAGATCAACTCATCGGAGATTGATATTGTTAAGGTGGCGGGATTGCCTGCTTGAATGCTGGCAAGAGTGCCAAGCGGTAAAGGATCATTTAGATCACCATGACCAAAATTATCTGAATGAAAAACAGGAAGTTTAATTCCATTTTCAGAAAGTAATGCTGCGATTCTTTCCAGTAATTTGGGTTGAATTGTTTTAAAGCGTTCTGTGTCAAAATTCGGATCGCTAAAATTGCCGAGTAGTACTGCTTTTGCTTCAGTAAATGTACCACTTCGAATTAAGCCCATGAACATCGTTTCGATTCGTTCCGGTCGTTGTGGTTCATCTTCGATAAATACAATTTTATTGTTGCCACGCAATTGGGTGGGTGTGCCAAGATGAGTCACCAGAATATTTAAACAACCTCCCACGATGGAAGTATTATTAATAATAGTTGTGTTTTGTTTCGCCTGATCATTGATTGGATAAATAGCGTAGTTTAGTGTTTTTATTTTTCCTGTAACGAGTTGTATAACTTTTTTTAGAGATGCTTCAGCATTAATAGGCATGTTTGTGATATCAAAAGTCTCTTTTGATATTGTGCCCACAGGTCCATGTAAACAAGGCCAACCTTTGTTGAGAAAATATAAGTGCAAATTTGTTACGCCACTAAAACCAATAATCATTTTTTTATGTTGAGATAAAGTGACATCTCCTCTTTCAATCGCGGCAATGATTTTTTCACAGCCTTGTCCGCCATGAAGGATCCAAAGCACTTTTGAATCGCTATTTAAAGCTTCTTGAAAACCCTTCAAGCGCTTATTATCTGAGCTTGCATAAGGCATCAAAGCATATTGATTGGCATAAGGGCTACTTTCTAAATTATTCATATCTTTATGAAATATAGGAATCAACTCAGATTGAAGCAAAAGTTCAGAGAGAATTTTTACGGCTTTTTCATCTGCAAATGATGCAGCTGAGATTAATGAAACTTTGTCGCCTTTTTGCAAAAAATCAAACATGAGAATAACTTCGCTTTATTAAATTAAGATTCCATCAATTTCATTCCATCGTCGGTGTGTCTGCTTCCAAATACGGAATCTAGATTAAATACCGCATCAATTAATTTTACATTTTCATCTGTCAAATGAATGGATGCGGCAGCAACATTCTCTTCAAGATACTTTATATGCCTTGTACCTGGAATTGGAATGTTGCAGGGTGATTTTTTTAAAATCCAAGCTAGTGCTAGTTGGGCCGGTGTGCAGTTTAGCTCTTGGGACATGCTGGATAATTTTTGAGTCAAGATCGCGTTTTTCTTTGCATTTTCACCGCTGAATCTGGGTATATGACGGCGAAAATCATTTTGATCAAGATCATCGGAGGACGTGATTTTATTTGTTAGAAATCCTCTGCTGAGTGGGCTAAATGGGACAAAAGAAATTTTTAATTCTTCACACAGTGGGATCATCGATTTTTCTGGACCTCGAGTCCATAAGGAGTACTCGGATTGCACTGCGGTAATAGGATGAATGGCGTGAGCTCTTTTTAGAGTATTCGTATTAACTTCTGATAAGCCTAAAAAACGTACTTTACCTTCTTTAACTAATTCAGACATTGCTCCGACGGTGTCTTCTATCGGGACTTCAGGATCTACTCGATGAAGATAATAGAGATCAATCGTTTCAACGCCCAGTCGTTTTAAGCTTTTATCACAGGCTTTTTTTGCATAGTCTGGGCGGCCACTTAATGTGATAGGTTCATTAGGTTCACGTTGAAAACCAAATTTAGTGGCTATTATAATTTTCTCTTTGTATGGTTGAAGGGCCTTTCCAACTAACAATTCACTAGAGCCACTCCCATACATATCTGCTGTATCAAAAAAGCTCACACCTAATTCAATGGCACGCTCGAGCGTTTTTAAAGATTCTTCATCATTGATTGGTCCATAAAACTCCGACATCCCCATGCATCCTAAGCCAATTTCAGAGACTCGAATCGAGGTATTTCCTAACTGTCTTGTTTTCATATTCACTTACCTGTGTAAAAAGATTTTAAATTTACCAATATAGTTTAGTGAAGTAAACCTACTTAAGTATTTGTTATTGTGTCGTAAAGAGCATGCGGTTCTTTTTGGAAATAGGCCCAGTAACGATCTCCATAAGACCAGTGCCAAAATTCGGTAGGGTAATTTACAAATCCAACTTGCTTTAAAACATCACTCATTATTTTTCTGTTATGCTTAGCTTCAGCTGAAATCACTTGAGAATCAGTAATGGAAAGAGTGTCCTCTGTATCTTCTTTCCAATCTTTGGGATGAATACCCATATCAAGTGCTTCTCCCTTGTCATCGATGAGATAAACATCTACCGCAGCTCCCGTTGAATGTGGTGGAACATTTTTAGTGTGATCTCTATTTATAACGGGAGAAACCATTTTGGTGGTTTCTTCAAAAATTTCATCTTGAGTCCAGTTAGCATGTTTGAATTGAATTTCATTATAACGATTTTGGAAAAGTAGTTGTTGTAAACTTAAGCTTCTGTAACCTTCATACAAACATAAGAACAATCCCTTCGGCAACAATTCTTGTGCCTGAACTAATTTTTCATACACTGTTTTTCGCATTTTTGTGTAATCGGTATTGTTTGGGATTTCTGGTGAAGGTCCAAGAGCTATTATTTTTTGTTGCCTTAGATCAACCATAGGGTCTGAGTTTTCTTTAATTGTGACAGCCAAGATTCTGGGGTCTGCAATCAGTATGATGTTTTTTAGCTTCATATATGAGCTCCGATAGTCTGAAGAGATGTGAATTTGAAATGTAACATAACATGTTCTAAAATTAAATTGTACCAATTTTTTCAATGACAACACTCTCTTGGTAGCAACGTTATTTTTTTTTTGGAGAATAGCTTTTGTCTAAAGATTACAAAGTTGCTGATATTAGTCTCGCAGAATGGGGTCGGAAGGAGATTAATATTGCGCAGACAGAAATGCCAGGTTTGATGGCCTTGAGAAAAGAATTTGGGAAAACGAAGCCATTACTTGGTGCGAAAATTACGGGTTGTTTGCACTTGACCATTCAAACCGCTGTCCTGATTGAAACACTGATTGAATTGGGTGCACAAGTTCGGTGGTCTTCTTGTAATATTTTTTCTACTCAAGATCATGCAGCAGCGGCGATGGCTGCTAAAAATATCCCTGTGTTTGCGTGGAAAGGTGAAACTGAGGAAGAATATTTGTGGTGTATAGAGCAATCTATTTTTGGTCCTGACAATTGGCGACCTAATTTGTTAATAGATGATGGTGGTGATTTGACGGGAATTGTACACCAGAAATTTCCAGAATTATTGAAAAATATTTTGGGTGTGTCTGAAGAAACTACCACAGGTGTTCATCGTTTGTATGAAATGGAAAAAAATAATACACTGAAAATTCCTGCGATTAATGTCAATGACTCAGTGACAAAATCCAAATTCGATAATCTTTACGGTTGTCGTGAATCATTATTTGATGGAATTAAGCGTGCAACCGATATCATGATTGCTGCTAAAACAGTGATGATTTTAGGATTTGGTGAGGTTGGAAAAGGTTGCGCACAATCCTTGCGTGCAATGGGTGCCAAAGTTATGGTTGCTGAAATCGATCCTATATGTGCACTCCAAGCTGCTATGGAAGGATATTCTGTGCTTACTATGGATAATGCGGCCGATAAAGCCGATATTTTTGTAACGGCAACAGGAAATATTCATGTGATTACCCATGATCATATGCTGAAAATGAAAAATCAGGCTATCGTTTGTAATATTGGACATTTTGATTCTGAAATTGATATTGCATCGATTAGAAAATATACCTGGGAAAATATTAAACCACAGGTTGATCATGTCATTTTTCCAAATGGGAAAAAAATTATTGTCTTAGCCGAAGGTCGTTTGGTAAATTTAGGGTGTGCAACAGGACATAGTAGTTTTGTGATGTCCACATCATTTACGAATCAGGTTCTTGCCCAAATGGAATTGTTTCAGAATAACTATAAACTAGGGGTACATATACTACCTAAAGTATTAGATGAAAAAGTGGCAAGATTGCACCTTGAAAAATTGGGTGTGGAATTAACACTATTAACCCCTGAGCAAGCCACTTATCTTGGGTGCAAGCCAGAAGGGCCTTATAAACCACATCGTTACAGATATTAGCTATAATAGAATATCTGAGATAGGGGGTAACATGATTGACAGAGAAGATTGTATTAAATTAGAGCAAGTGCTTGGCGATTCAAATGAATTGTTAGAGCTCTTAAAAAAATTAGAAAAAACGGATCCAAGGACCGAAGAATATAAACGTCTTGAAAAACAATTTGATGAATTGCTCGAACAAACAAATAAAGTTCACAAAGAATTGGATAAAAAACCAGAAGTCAAACAATTCATGAGTGAGCTAAATTTAAGAGATATTGAACCAGAACGCCAACAAATTTTAGATCTTCGCACACAATTAACAAAGCCTGAACCAGCTGTTGAAAAAAAAGAACCTCTTAAACAACAAGCGGTGGATGTCATTGCACTTGCTGCTTTAGTAAATAGAGAGCAACCCATTATGAAAGGCTCTAAGGCAGAACTTCAGGTTGCGAAGATGGTTAAAGATGAAAATCTAAAAAATATCACGGACATCAGTATGGGGCAAAAACCTGACTATATGGGTGGCACTAAGTTAGGTTTGGGCACCGGTCAACGTTTTCATGGTGTGCTTGGGGAAATAAAAGAAGCTTTGCATTTGTTGCGTGGGAATTTAGATACTAAAAATGTAAAGATCGCTAATCTAGGAAAAATCACTGACGTGATGGCTAAGGTTTTGAATTATGTTAGTGCTCAAAATCAAAGTCGAAATAATTTCAATCCTAGTCTAAATCCCAAATCTAAGACTTAGATTAGAACACCGCAACCCAGATTTTAGATCTAGCCAGTGAAAGTAGGATCCCCAATCAGGACCGTAAAAAACAGGATGTTTTTTTGCGAGCCCCCATGGATGGGTATTTTGGCGTGTCCTGATTGGGGATCCTACTTTCACTGGCGTGTTTCCGAGTGGCATTTAATAAGACTGGATCCCGGCCTTCGCCGGGATGACAACGAGTCGTAAATCCTGCCGAGCTAGACACACCTTGGGTTTTTATGGCATTATGTCACTCAATTTTTTATATGGGAAACACGGATGAGTACAGCGAAAGTAGATCAGAAAAAGCGAGATTTCCTCATAAATACTTTGGCGACGATGAGTGCGGTTGGAACGGCAGCCGTAGCAGTTCCTTTTGTTGAGTCAATGTTGCCAAGTGCCGATGCAGAAGCTGCTGCGGCACCGGTACGTATCAACATTAGTGACATCAAGCCCGGTGAACAGAAAACCGTATTGTGGAGAGGTAAGCCCGTTTGGGTTGTGCGACGTACTGAGGATCAATTAAAAACGCTGGCATCCCTTGACAATGAATTACGTGATCCAGATTCTAAAGTCGATCAACAACCTCCTTATGCAAAAAATGCTTATAGGTCCATTAAACCAGAATTTTTGGTTTTAATAGGTGTATGTACTCATTTAGGTTGCGCTCCTACCTTTAGACCAGAGGTAGGTTCAGTCGATAAGGAGTGGAAGGGCGGTTATTATTGTTCTTGCCATGGTTCTCGATTTGATCTGGCAGGCAGAGTGTTTAAAGGAGTTCCGGCGCCAATTAATTTGGAAGTTCCTCATTATGCCTATATTAATGATAATGAAATTTTGATCGGTGTTGATGTTCCAACACCAGCTCCAGCTTAACCGCTAAATAAGGATAATAGTATGAAACAATGGGGATCTCATTTCCGCAATTGGATTGATAAACGCTTTCCTCGTAAGGAAGTATGGGACCATCTTGCGGTTAAATATTATGCACCAAAGAATTTGAATTTTTGGTATTTTTTTGGTGTCTTATCCTTTGTTGTACTCATCAACCAATTAGCTTCTGGTGTTTATTTAACGATGCACTATATTCCAACTGCCGAACAAGCCTTTGACTCCGTTGAATATTTAATGCGAGAAGTGAATTTTGGTTGGTTGTTACGCTATTTACATTCAACGGGTGCCTCAGCATTCTTTATTGTCATATACCTTCACATGTATCGTGGATTGTTGTATGGATCCTATAAAGAACCACGCGAATTGTTGTGGATTTTCGGAATGGTGATTTATACCTTGCTCATCGGTGAAGCTTTTACAGGTTACATTTTGCCCTGGGGACAAATGTCTTATTGGGCGAGTAAAGTAGTTACTTCTTTAATTGCCGGTGTCCCCTTTGTTGGTCAACAATTAGCCGTATGGGTCATGGGTGATTATAGCGTGTCTGGAATTACCCTCCATCGCTTCTTTTCTTTCCACGTCACACTCATTCCTATGCTCATCGTATTGTGGGTTATTCTTCATATTATGGCCTTGCGTAAAAGTGGATCCAACAATCCTGACGGAATAGAAATAAAAGAAAATACAGACTTCAAAGGAATTCCCAAAGATGGTGTGGCTTTTCATCCCTATTTTACGGTCAAAGATATGGTGGGAACCTTGGCATTCTTAGTGTTGTTTTGTGTGGTCATGTTCTTTGCCCCAACCTTGGGTGGAAATTTTCTTGAGGCTGAAAATTTTCAGGTTGCTAATCCCATGGTCACACCACCTCATATTGCACCCGTGTGGTATTTAGCACCTTTTTATGCGGTGCTTCGTGCGGTGCCTAATAAATTGTTAGGTATTTTTGCGATGGGGGCAGGTATTATTGTGCTATATCTCTTGCCTTGGTTAGACCATAGTCCTGTCAAATCCATACGATATAAAGGAATTTTTTCTAGAATAGCGATAGTCATTTTCACGATTAGCTTTTTGGGCTTAGGTTATTATGGTACCCAACCCGTAACCCCTGTCGGCGTGGTGTTGACTCGAATATTTACACTAGGATATTTCGGGTATTTCTTTTTAATGCCCCTTTATACACGATTTGAAAAGTGTAAACCTGCACCAAAGAGAGTGACATACCATGGGTAAATTTAAAATATTATTTTTAGGCTTAGTGCTTGTTTGCACACCTTCAGTGTTTGCATCATTGGATGCGGTGCCTGTTCATCTAGAAAATCCGAATGTAGATGTTCAGGATTTAGAATCTGTGAAACGTGGTGGGAAGTTTTTTGCACAATATTGTATGCTTTGCCATTCGGTAAAATATCTGCGACATGATAAGTTTGCTCAAAGCTTGGGTATTGTACTGGAGAAAATGCCATTAAAAGATCAGGATTGGTGGTTTGGTGTGCCTCCACCCGATTTAAGTTTAGAAGCTCGTATACGATCACCGGAGTGGATTTATACTTATTTACACAGCTTCTATAAAGATGAAAGCCGTAAAGTAGGCAGTAATAATTTGATCTTTGATAACAGTAGTATGCCGAATCCTTTTGCTGGGATGCAGGGCGAGCAAGAGTTATCAGTTCCCAAAGAAAAAATTCACACCTTACATGGTATTTTTTCCGGTAAGCCTTATTATTACGAAGTTTTACGCATGGAAAAACAAGGCAGTATGACCCCAGAGGAATTTGATCAACATACACGTGACGTTGTGAATTTCTTAGTCTATGCAAGTGATCCTAACCAAATTGATCGTATGTCACTCGGGAAATGGGTGCTCCTCTTTTTACTGGTTTTATTAGTAATCAGTTACTTATTGAAAAAAGAGTATTGGCGACACATTAAATAATTAGCCGCATGCTAATGAACGAGAGGATTCCATTAAGCCAATGTCTGGTTGAAGTGATTTCGCATCTTTGTGCATGAAAAAGGAATTGCGGTGATGGCTTAATTTTGCTAATTCATCGGATTCTGCAAGGGGAACACTATCTTTATTAGAATTGTTTGACTCTTCTTCAAGACTATCCGTTTGTGTATCTGTATTTTCTTCAAGGCTTTCTATTTTTGGGCTTAGAAGTTTTTTATAGCTCTGCCATTGCACAGAAAATTCAGGGGTTTCTATCGATACACTTTTGTTGATACCCAGTTCTTCGTAAAAATAAGACTTAAATGATTTGTCTCCAAAAGCGGTATTCCATAAGGCAGAACCTAACTTGGTTGGAAACAAAGCCACATTTAAGAAATAACCAGCAAGATCAGAGTGATTATGGTCGTGATGATGTGCGTGCTGGTGCGCTTTGTCATGAAGATCGTCTCGTTTATCAACATAGGGTAGGTCAGTGGTGGCTTCTTGCAAAGAGCATATGGTTGCAGGTATTGCTGCATTGAGATCACCTAAGCGGTCACTTGTCACACCGATACTGACACAGTGCCCAACAAACAGTACTGCTCTAAAGGGGAGTGCGATGATTTTGTTGAGCCATGTGAAAGGATTGAACATTACACCCCATGGCTTTTTAGTCCATTCAATAAAAGCGTGCTGTAAGTTGTATCCTATAATGGTGAACAGTTTTTTAATCTGAGGCATTTTTTCAACCGCATCAAGCTGGTCTGTAGGGACATGAGCTCGTGAGAGGGTTGAGGTTAATATCTTAAAGGATTCTAAGTTGTTGACGTAATCAAAGACGAATAAAGCAATGCCTAACAATGACATTCCTATCGATACGATGACGGTCTTAATGGTATTAGAAAAAGTAGTGATAAAGGGGATGAGAGATAATCCGGTTTTTGCAGCTGACCACCAAGTACCAGCGGTAGCAATCGTAGCGACAAAGGCCAATGCCGTTAATAGGACAATGCCAACCACATACAAGACTTTATTTATGGTGCTTTGTTCCTTAGAGAATAATTTTTTGAAGGCCTTCCAGTTCTTTTGTAGTACTTTATTGTGTACGACGTCCACAAAAGTTTTGTAGATCATAATAGTGAAGCCGATAGCGGCAACGATAGCGATGGGCCATACCACAGTAGCCATGAGCACTGGGGTGAGTACAATACCAAAGGTAATAAATGCAGCGGATAATTGGGATGCGGTGACGAGTACGGCCAAGGCGCCACCAACTACAGTGATAGGCATACTGATCCATAGCCATAATTTTTCTTTTTTTATCGTCTTTTCCAATTCCTGCTGCATGAGGTATTTTTGATAGTCTGTATAAAATAATGAAGAGACTAATTTCATCGCACTATGGTCATTTGGATCAATATCGTTTTGGAGGTAACGAATGAATATATCCTCCATTTCTGCTAAAGACTTTTCTGTTTGTTCTAAGTCGGCTCTATATTTGATTCTGTCCAGGAAATTAGCGTGCAGCAATGCCTCTTTGTATTGAAGGAGCTGATAATAGTCATCTAAAAGTGGGCAATTACTACGCAGTTTTTCATTTTCAGCGAGTTTTTTTAATTTTTTGCAGTAGTTATTACGCTTGATAAAGGTTCCTAAATGCAGAAGCATACCTATACCACCAAAGATATTTTGTTTATATATTTCGCCTTCTATCAATACTGCTAAGACAGAGGAAGCCAGGCTGAGGGCTATATTGTTGGTGAGATAGAGCATGCCTGAGAAACTGAGTATACCGACCAATACGATTGCGCCAAGGGAGAATAGCGCAGTTAATGAATAGCGCAGTGGCTTATAATTGATCATAAGAGGTCCTTGTTCTTAGTAGATAATGTGGGTATTGAGTACTATATCTCAAATGAGAATGATACTCAACAGCATTTCATCATAACCAATAAACAAAAATGAAGAGTCCTAACCACACTACATCCACAAAGTGCCAGTACCAAGATACAGCTTCAAAGGCAAAGTGATGTTCTTTGGTGAAGTGTCCATTAAGAATTCGATAAAGGATCACGATAAGCATAATGGTGCCTAAGGTGACGTGAGCACCGTGAAACCCTGTTAGCATGAAAAATGTGGTTCCATAAATGCCAGAGCTGAGTTTCAAGGCATGTTTTGTGTAAGCCTCACCATATTCGTAGACTTGGAAGCAAAGGAAAGTGATACCAAGAATAATAGTGAGTAATTGACCAATAATCTGTTGTTTGCGTAAATTTTTCAGCATTCCCCAATGAGCAATAGTGATCGTCACGCCACTGGAAAGCAAAATCAGGGTGTTGAGAGCAGGTATGCCCCAGGTATGCATGACTTCCTGTGGGCCTATAAATTTATTGGGATCAGGATTATGGAAAAGTGGCCAATTTGCTTCAAAATTTGGCCATAATAATAAGTGTGTCATATGGCCCACGCCTTCACCACCGAGCCATGGCACTGAAAATACGCGTGCATAAAATAAAGTTCCAAAAAGCACAAGGAAAAACATGATTTCAGTGAAAATAAACCATATCATCCCAAGACGAAAAGAACGTTCCTCTTTGGCGGAGGATAATAAGCCTGCTTGGTTTTCTTTAATGACTGCACCAAACCAGCCAAATAGCATAAATGAGGTGATCAAAGCTCCTATAAAAAAGAGAAAGGGGCCAAATACGTGACCATGCAACCAATTTGCAACTCCGAGCGCAGAAAGAAATAATCCTATTGAGCCCAATAAAGGCCAATGACTGGGTGCTGGAACGTAATATGCGCCTGGTTTTCCTGCCATGGTTTTTTACCTCATTAATAAAACTAATTAATATGTCCTAATGTTACACCCTTTGGTGGGTTTTTTGCACTGTTAGTAATATCAAACAGCGTGTATGAAAGTGTGATTGTTCGATATCGTTTAGGGATGTCTTTATCGATGTGAAATATCAAAGGCCAGTCCATTTCTTCATGCCCTTTCATGGTTTGTTGTGTAAAACAAAAACATTCTGTTTTTTTCAAATATTTCGCCGATAAACCGGGTGTTACGCTAGGAATGGCTTGAACAGTCATGGTTTTGTCAGTTAGGTTATGGGCGTGAAAAGTAATGCGTTTATTTTCACCCGGATGGATTTTTATTGACTGGATACCAGGTTTGAATTCCCAAGGAATTTCTGCATTTCGAGTCGATATAAACTGAATGGTAATGCTTCGACTCGTATCAATAGATTCTGAGTTGAGTGCAACTTGGTTGCTGGTTTTTCCGTTAATACCCAAGCTTTTACAGAGCACATTGTAAAGTGGCACCAATGCGTATCCAAAACCAAACATACCTACCACAAACAGGCCCAGTATTCTGATCAGTTTTTTATGGGGTGTGTTTTTCTTTTTTGTGTCATGCATTTTAGTCTAGAATCTTTGGTGGTGTCTCAAATGTGTGATAAGGCGCTGGGGAGGGAACCGTCCATTCTAAACCATGAGATCCTTCCCAACCGTGCATGCTCGCTTTTTTACCTTTGCCTCTTACCGTTTGAATGATATTGTAAACAAAGATGAGCTGAGTAAAGCCAAATACAAAAGCGCTGACGCTGATAATCGCATTGAAATTGGAAAATTGTAATGCGTAGTCAGGAATTCGACGAGGCATTCCTGCCAGACCTAAAAAGTGCATCGGGAAAAAGGTCATATTTAAAGAAATGGTTGTTAGCCAAAAATGCACTTTACCTAAGGTTTCGTTATACATATAGCCAGTCCATTTTGGCAGCCAATAATAAACAGCAGCAATTACGGAGTAAACGGCACCAGGCACGAGTACATAATGGAAATGAGCAACCACAAAATAAGTATCTTGATATTGAAAATCAGATGGGACGATAGATAACATTAACCCTGAAAATCCACCGATGGTAAACATAAATAAGAATCCTAATGCAAATAACATCGGCGTTTCAAAGGAAATGGAACCTCTGAAAATTGTAGCAACCCAATTAAATACTTTTATGCCTGTGGGTACCGCAATTAACATCGTTGCGTACATGAAAAATAATTCAGCTGCTAAAGGTACTCCGGTGGTAAACATATGATGTACCCACACTAAATAAGAAAGAATAGCGATGGAGGCTGTCGCGTAAACCATAAAATGGTAACCAAATAATCTTTTATGACTAAAGGTTGGGATGATTTCTGAAATAACACCGAAGGCAGGCAATATCAAAATATATACCTCAGGATGCCCAAAAAACCAAAATATATGTTGGAAAAGAATAGGGTCACCGCCACCAGCCGCGGTGAAGAAACTGGTACCAAAATGTCGGTCAGTTAATACCATGGTGACGCATCCTGCAAGAACGGGCATGGCGCCCAAGACTAGAAAAGCAGTAATTAGCCATGACCAAACGAACATAGGCATTTTCATGAGTGTCATACCAGGAGCGCGCATATTAAGGATGGTTGCAATAATGTTAATAGAGCCAAGAATCGATGAAAGACCGGCAATATGAACTGCAAAAATAAAGAAGTCTGTACTGGGTGGCCCATAGGTTGTTGACAAGGGAGCATAGAAAGTCCATCCAAAATTAGGCGCAGATCCTGGCAGAAATAAGGTACTAAGCAGGATTGAAAAAGCAAAAGGCAGTAGCCAGAAACTCCAGTTATTTAAACGAGGTAGAGCCATATCGGGGGCGCCAATCATCATGGGTATCATCCAGTTTGCTAGGCCCACAAAAACGGGCATCACCACACCAAATACCATGATAAATCCATGTAAGGTTGTCATTTGATTGAAAAAATCCGGTGTGATCAGACGATGACCTGGAGCAAATAATTCATAACGATTAATCAGAATCATTCCACCCGCTAAAAAGAAGTTGAACAAACTGAGGCATAAATACAGTGTTCCAATATCTTTGTGGTTAGTGGTAAATAACCAGCGTGAGATTCGTTTAATGAGGCCTTTTTCATTTGGCCAACCACCATCAAGTGTTGTTGAAATGCTCATAATGACTTACCTTTTTCCGTTTTTGGTTGCTGAGGATTAACTGTGGCTGGAGCAGCAGGTGCTGTTACAGATGCTGGTTGAGTCGCTCGAATGGCTGCTCCAGCAGCTTTATTTGCTTCTTTTGGAGCTGGAGCGGGCTGAGTGGCTGTAGCAGCAGGTTTAGTCGCTTCTGCAGGTACCGCAGTGGGTTTTGATGTTTCTGGTGTCGCTGTTTGAGCAGGTTTAGCAGCTTCTTTAGCAGCAGGTGCCGCTGGCTTTTCACCTTTGGCTTCAGCTACTTGTGCAGGCTGAATGAGACCACCCGCTTGTGCACCGTGTTTAGCAGTATCATCGTTACTCCAACTGTTTCGTTCGTAAGTAACCACGGCGGCAATTTCTGTGTCGCTTAATTGTTTGCCAAAGGCTTGCATACCAGTACCTGTGACACCGTTAATTACCGTGTCCATATGTTTAGCAACGCCACCGGTTGTCACTTTACTTCCTGCTAAGGCTGGGAAGGTTGGTGGCATACCAGAACCATCTGGTTTATGACAAACTGCACAGGTTTTATTGTAAATTTGCTTACCTAGATTCATTAATTCAAGCTTGGTCCATTGTTTAGTTGTATCTTCTGTTTTCTTAGCTTTCTCACCTTTTTGTTCAGCAACCCACGCGTCGTAATCAGCTTGGGTTTTTGCGATTACAACGATGGGCATAAAGCCGTGGCCTACACCACATAATTCTGCGCATTGACCACGATAGGTTCCGGGTTTATCGATTCTTGCCCAAGCTTCATAGATGAAACCTGGCATGGCGTCGCGTTTTACTCCAAGCTCAGGTACCCACCATGAATGGACTACGTCATTTGAGGTGACAAGAAAACGAACTTTCTTATAAATTGGTACGACCACGGGGTTATCAACTTCCAAGAGGTACCATTTGCTTTTGGGTTCTAGGCCATTAATTTGATCTTGAGTGGTAGCAAGATTACTGAAAAAGCTAATGCCTTGGTCAAGGTAGTCGTATTTCCATTTCCACTGGTAGCCAGTAATTTTTATATTAATATCAGCATCGCTATTATCATCCATATGTATTAAAACTCGAGTAGCAGGAACAGCCATCGCCACAAGAATTAAAAAAGGGATGATTGACCAAATAAGCTCGATTTTTAAGCTAGAGTGCCAAGTATCTGGTTTACGACCATGAGATCTACGGTGAGTGATCAGAGCAAAAATAAGGACGCCGAACACAAGTGAAGCGATCGCAACACAGACCCAAAAAATGGTCATGTGCAGGTAATAGATATTATGGCTGGTTGGTGTGACACCCATGCGCACATTAAATGAGCCTTCATGTGCCAGGACTCCGACTGAGCTTAAGAATAGCAGTAGACTTATTATTAACCGCTGAACGCGCATTCCCTTTCTCTCCATTAACTTTAAAACTTTACTCTGATTTACTTCATCTGACAACTTTGCGAGTCTACCACAATGATAAATCCCCTTCTGTTTTGCCTTCTTGCACCAAATATTTTACTGCGGCAATAACATCCGTATCACTGCAATTATCACAGCCGCCCATCGGTGGATTCCCATTGGATCCCTCAAGGGTGTTTTTAATCAGAACGTCCATATTTTTCTTAAGCAATGGTGCCCAAGAATTTTTATCACCAATTTTTGGAGCGCCTATCTTACCTGAATTATGGCAGTCTGCGCAAACTTGTTCATACACGCGTTTGCCATGGGCTAGGGTAGGTTTGGGTAGGCTTATCTTTAAAGGTTTAGCCCCTTGACTGTTGTCTTCTTTACTGTTTTCTACGATATATTTTACGGCGGCTTGTACCTCTTCGTCAGAACACATTACGCAGCCACCTTTGGGTGGCATTCCGCCTACACCAACGATAGCGTGAGAATAAAGCTCATTCAAACCCTTGTTTGCCAAAGGAGCCCATTCTGTGGCGTCTCCATATTTTGGTGCGCCGCCCGAACCATTGAGGTGGCAGGCTGCGCAATACTTATTATAAATTTTTTGGCCTGTTTTTTTATTGATAGCGCCAGTGGGTTTAGGCATGGGTGGGGTTTTGCTTTTTACGGTTTTAATATAAGTGGCGATGGCATTCAGATCTTCGGGGTCTAAATGTCGCAAACTGTCGTGATTGACTTTTAACATTGGGTTTGCAGCAATTTCTCCACCCCCGATACGTTTATTTTTTAAAAAAACGGATTGAATTTCTTTAATGGTTGTACGACCGAGTCGAGTTGAAGAAATATTAGGTGCGTAAAATCCTTCTATAAACCCACCGGTGAGATAATAAGATTTTTTAGGCGCCCCAAGAAGATTCATAGGAGTGTGACACATGCTGCAATGACCTGGACCTTGGACGATATAAGCGCCACGGTTCCATTGCTGAGATTGATTGGAGTCAGGCTTAATCATGTCTTGATCAAAATAAAAATATAATGCTTTCCAGCCGATCTGTAAAAAACGCCAACTGAAGGGAAAGGGCATGATGGGTTCAATATTTTCGCTATTCACAGCAGGGATCGCATCGAGGTAGGCTTTGATATCCAAAATATCTTGATCCGGCATTTTATTAAAATAGGGATAGGGAAATACGGGGAAGTAATGTTTACCTTTAGGACTGATGCCTTTTTTGAGTGCGCGTAAAAATTCTTCCTCTGTCCAATTACCTATTCCAGTTTCTTTGTCAGGTGTAATATTCGGTCCAAAAATATTACCGAAGGGTGTTTTAATGGCTAATCTCCCCGCAAAAGCTTTTCCACCTGGTTTTGTGTGGCAGGCAATACAATCTGCCACTTTGGTGAGATATTCTCCGCGCTTAATTCGCGCCGCTTTTTCACCGGTTCCATAATTTATTGTCGGATAATCAGGATATTGACCTGCCAATACGGATTCTTGCACAGAAATGGATTGAGCAAAAATGGAGCCACTAAAAATCAATAATATTAATAAAATGAAAAACCGAATTCTTAATTGCTTTATAATTAAATACATTCTTCGACCTAGGTTTGCTGTTATTTCGATATTTGTGCGCGTATAATACATTGAATTCCATTAAATGAGAAGTCTATGAATTTATCACTGATCGCAGCAATCGCTGATAATGGTGTTATCGGTTTAAAAGGCAAATTACCTTGGAAATTACCATCAGATTTGCAACATTTTAAGAAAATCACCATGGCTTGTCCTATTATCATGGGGCGCAAAACCTACGAGTCGATTGGGCGGCCATTGCCAGGTCGTAGAAATATAGTGCTTTCTCGAATAAAACATTTTGCAGTTCCCGGTTGTGAAGTGTTCAGTACTTTGGAGGCTGCACTTGAAAAACTAAAAGATGCAAAGGAAATTTTTGTTATAGGGGGAGAGTCGGTTTATAAAGAAGCTTTACCCTATGCCCAAACACTTTATATCACGCAAGTCCACGCACAAGTGCAAGGTGATACCTTCTTTCCCACCTGGGAAAAATCAAAATGGACTGAAGTCTCACGAGAAAATCACAATGCCGATACAGAGAATGAATACCCCTACTCATTTATCATCTTAAAAGCCAACCGAAATTAAAGAAATAAATCGAGAGATATTGGAGTCATGCCTTTTTCTAATGGTATGAATAAGGGTTGCATCAGTGGAACAGAAGGGTCCACGGCGTAATGAGTGAAATCTGTGACGCCTGTTTTACGTAATAATGATTCATCAGTAAAAAATTGTCCTGTCCATTCATCAGCGGTTTTTTGGCTTAATGCAAAAGCAGCATCACCCATAATCGAAGGCCAGCGGCTGCCCGAATAGACCTTAGGTAAGAAATGGTCTTTTATGGTTTGTGTGGCGATGGTTGTTTGTGGCCACAGTGAATTCACGGCGATATTTGCGGGGAGAAATTCCGCTGACATGCCTAAGGTGCATAGGCTCATGGCGTATTTGGCGATAGAAAAAGCCAGATGGTCTTTAAACCAATGAGTGTCGAGGTTTAAAGGTGGAGATATATTGATGATGTGTGGATTGCTTGCTTCTCTGAGGTAGGGGTAACAAAGTTGAGATAAAAAATAGGCTGCCCGAACACTGGTTGAGATCATAAGGTCAAATTGTTCTGGTGTTGTATGTTGGGTGTCTGTAAAGCGAGTGGCGCTGGTGTTATTGACTAATATATCAATGCCGCCAAATTGATCAACAACTTTAGCCACAGAGGATTTAAGCTCATTGTGATTGGATACGTCGATAGGCAGTGCCAATACTTGGCCGCCGGCTTTTTTAATTTGATCGGCAGCATTATCGATATTAGTAGCTGAGTCTTTAGATAGAATGACAACATTCGACCCGCTGGATGCAAAACGCAGTGCAATAGCAAGTCCAATACCCTGACTTCCGCCGGTAATTAGGACCGTTTTTATCTTTAAGGACATAGTGAGTTTTCCAAATTGGATGATGAGGGAATGTTAGCCTAAATATTCGATTTAAGCTATTAAGCTAAGTCTACACCAGTAGATGGGAAAGTTTTCCACCCCAGATGCAGCCGGTGTCGATGCCGTAGATGTTGTTTTCTTGGACGCCTTCTAGGGAGGCCCAGTGGCCGAAAATGATTTTTTGTTGAGTGATTTTTCGAGTGGGGATTCTGAACCAGGCATCGTAGCCTTTGGGTTGGGTACCAATTTTTCCTTTGACTTCTAGTAATAATTTTCCAGTGTTTGTGACAAATCGCATTCGTGTGAATGCATTTACGATATAACGCAGTCTATCCCAGCCTTTTAAATTTTCATTCCACTCTGAAGGTTCGTCGCCGTAAAGTTCATCGAAAAATTCATTAAAATTTTCACTCATTAAAGCTAGATGGGCTTCTTCTGCGTATTTTAGGGCTTCCTGTATAGTCCATTGTGGGGGAATTCCTGCGTGGACGAGTGCGGTGTTTTTTTGAGAATCATAGTGTAAAAAAGGTTGTTGTTTTAACCATAATAATAATTCTTCTCGATCGGGTGCCTCTAAAATATCCTGCATCGTGTGTTTATTGGGCGGGGGATTTTTTGAGTAAGCGAGTGTTAATAAATGCAAATCGTGGTTTCCAAGAACAGTAATCACATTTGGCAAGCTTTTTACATATTTTAAAACCATCAGAGATTCTAAACCGCGATTCACTAAATCGCCGGTAAGCCATAGCGTATCTTTTTCAGGATCAAATTTTATCTCATCGAGAAGATTTCGCAATGCTGTATAACATCCTTGTATATCTCCAATTGCATAGGTTGCCATGTTATTTATCCTCCATTGTAATATTAGTAATGCGCACAAATTCTTCGACACCCAGTTGTTCGGGTCGAATTTGCGGGTCTATATTAATGGAAATAAGTTGTTCAGAGCTCACAAATGTATTTAGAGATTTGCGAATCGTTTTTCGTCGGTGATTAAAACTTTCTCGCACTAAGAGAGAAAATTTTTCATAATCATTTGCGATGTAAGGTAAGTGCTGGTGTGGAATTAATCGTATGATTGCAGACTCGACCTGTGGTTTGGGTGTGAAGGCTGTGGCGGGTACACTAAATAAAAATTTCGCGGTGCAATGATATTGCACCATCACACTGAGTCGCCCATAAATTTTTGAACCCGGTTTTGCAGTCATACGATCAACCACTTCTTTTTGCAGCATAAAATGCATATCAGCGATATATTTTACCTGTTTAAGCAAATGAAAAATCAAGGGTGTAGAAATTTGATAAGGTAAATTTCCCGCCACTCTCAGCGCTTTGTTTTGATAAATTTGTTGAAGATCAAGTTTAAGTGCGTCGAAATTGTGAATATGAAGATTGCCAAGATTCTCGCAATTTTTTTCAAGTTCAGGAATAAGGTTTGAGTCTAATTCAATCGCATCGAGCTTTTCTACCAGAGGAAGAAGGCTTGTAGTCAAGGCCCCATATCCAGGTCCAATTTCTACAAAATGCTCATTTTTTTGGGGGTGTATCGATTGTACAATTCTATCAATAACGTTGCGATCGTGTAAAAAATTTTGTCCTAAACTTTTACGTGGTGTATGGGGAAGGTCCTTCATAACATAATCTTGACATAGGAACCTTTTTTCATTTTCTCCAACCATTCCATCAATTCTTTTTCAAATTTTTGTCGATATAATATATTGCTAACCTCATCTCTGGTGATTTGTTTGCCTTGATTTTTTGAAGCGATCAGCTTGATGATATGATATCCATTGGGTGCGCGCAATGGTGGAGATACCTCATTTTTCTTCATTTTTGCCAGTTGAGTTGTAAACAAAATGGGAAGTTCTGAGGCTTTTTTCCATCCATAATCTTCAAAGTCCAGTTTGCTGGATTTGGATTTATTGTTTGTCTCAGGTGTGGAGTAGGTCATTGCTATTTGTTTAGCAGCTTGCCATTGTTCAGGTGTGGGTTTTTCAGAAACTTCCACTAAGTGATGTTTGATATGATATTCCGTTGCTGAACCACCAGTTTCATTTTCAGTTTTAAGGAGTTTATCTATTTCTTCTTCTGATATTTTAATTTTATTTTGAATGGCTTGGGTTTGCATTTTGTTGATGATCACTTGTTTTTTAAGGTCTTCTTTATATTCTTTAAAATCAATTCCTTCTCGGGTCAGAGAAAATTTAAGTTGCTCAGGCGTTATATTGTTAGCGTCTGCAATTCGAGTAATGGCCTTATTAACATCTTCATCAGAAGCAGAAATGTTTGCACGATGAGCAATTTGGAGTTGAATGCTTTTATAAACCAGACGCTCCAATAATTTTTCTTCGATAATATGTTTAGGCGGAAGTTGCTGTTTGTCGTGTTTAAAAGATTTTGTGAAAGAGGTTATTTCTTTATCTAAGGCAGAGCGTGTAATTACCTCATCATTCACAATAGCAACAATTTTGTCGACTTCATGTCGTTCGGTGGTTTCTGCTGCTCCCAAGGTCGTTAAGGCAAGGAGACAGAGTAGGATTGCGCTGGCAATTTTAGAATGAATTTTCATAAGTAATTCCTGTTGGTTGACTGGTCGGGCTAGAAGTTGTCATAAAACCCGTCGATCCCATCGGTTAATAAAGAATGGGGATCATCATTAGCGATCGTGCCCAAGCCTTTCAATTTTATCTGTAAATAGTATTTGGTATCGAATTTTGCGTTATCGTTCAGGTCTGTGTCAAGTCTTGTCCGGCTTGCAATCGCTCGAATGGCCCAGCAACAGCTTTCATAACTCAGGCCAGCAAAGTAGGCTTGGGGGTAGCTGTGACTCATATTGTAGTTCCAATCCCCAATCAAAGAAACGTTTTGAGTAATAGGCCAGGCGAATGAAATGTCTAAGCGGCTTAAATTTTTGCTGGCTCCACCTATCTGAATGTCCCCGTCACGAACGAACTCATAACCCACATTAATCACTCCATCAGGTGTGGGTTGATAATGGAATTTCGCAATGGCAGTGTCGGTAAGGTAGTTTCTGGGATCCCATGAAAAGTTGCCATTAAATGACCAGTCTTCGGTAAATTGAACATTAAGTCCGGCAATAATGGGGGAGATTTTATACTCTGAGGTAGGGTCATCTTCGCAGTTGGGGACTAAGCATACATTCCGATCCATGAAATAGACAATGGATCCTAAGTGAACACTCAACATTTGAGCATGGGTAAAATCATCCAGAATTCTCGACATCAGTGCCAAGGCAATTTGATTGGCATCGCCTAAGCGATCCGCCCCTGAAAATCGATTATGATAAAACATTTGTTCAAAATTAACCGGTGGGTGGGCCGTGTCGAAAATAGGGATCTCGTTTTGATTAGAATTAGGTACGAACAAATAATACGCGCGGGGTTCAAGGGTTTGAACATAAGGCCTATTGAACCATGTTGTATTTCTATCTAGGAATAAGCCGGAATCCACACTGAAAATGGGCAGTACTCGAGAGGTTTTGTTGGGAATCTCATGAGGTTCATAGTGCAGCCAGTATCCGGTGACATCCAGTTGGGCTTTTGCCTCAAGATATCCATAGGCTTTGTGGTAGGGCAGAGTAAGGCCGGGTCGAATGTGCAAGCGTTCACCGGTAATTACCGGAAGGTCGGTGATAAAAAAACGTCGATGGTCAAAGCGATTGAAGTCAGCATACATACTAATATCCGCGCCCAAGAGTTGATGGGGCATATAGGATTCTGCCAGCACTTGGGGAATACGGTTATAAGGTTCCCGGGCGAAAGTATCTAAGGGGTGAAGCGTTTGATAACGTTCGATACGCCCAAAAATACGCCAAAAATAATCTTGATATTGCAACTGTGCGATTTGTGGAAGCTGGTCTGTGTTGCTGATGACGGGATTAGTTCCAAAGTCATGGTAGTAATAATCATCAGAAACCCAATTATAAAGCACATCGGCTCGCCAATGTGGTTGCCAATCAGAAACATGCTCAATCTGAATCATGGCGCGGTAAGTATCCGCATTATCGATACGTGATAAATAAGGTTGTCGCAGGGGATCGTTACGGAAAGTTTCCAGCGCATTTTCTTTGAAATTAGCAAAGGCAGAATCATGAGGCAGGATGCTTAAATTAAGTTTTCCAATACTGTTTTCTGTTAAATAACGTGTTTGTGTGCTGAATTGTATCCCTCGTTCGGTCAAGGTTCTCACGGTTAAGGTAGTGTCATAATTGGGAGCCAAGTTAAAATAATACGGTATGACAATTTCAAAGCCATTTTCATTAGAGTAGCTCATGCCAGGAACCAGAAATCCTGATTTACGACGTTGATCCAAGGGAAAGCTGATGCTGGGTAAATACAAAATTGGCATGTCGTACAATCGAAATCTGGCAATTTGTGCATATCCAATGCCCTTCTCTTTGTTCATATCTAATTTGTTGGCGGCGATACTCCATGTCTTATTATTTGGTGCGCAGGTGCTATACGTTGCATTAATAAGGTGGAGATTTCCCTCTTTATCGCGCACCACATTATCAGCAGTTCCCCAGCCATCGGCTCCTTCAGTGGTGGTAAAATTGGGTATGTGAAAAGCCGCTCCACATAATTCAGCGGTATTTTTATCCAGTTGTACGGTTGCTCGATGAGAGGCAAGGTTTCCATCCATCGCCAGATAACGGACATTGCCTTGCAAATCAATGGTAGAGATCAAGTGAGTATTTGGGTCTCTACGCAACCAAGCGCTGTCGGCTTTTAAAATTCGTCCAGGTTGGGTGATGGTCACATCACCTTCTAAGGCTGAATCACCTCGGTGTGAATAGCTGACTGATTTTTCTGCAGTAATGGTGGTTTTGGTGTGAGTAATATCTTTGGAAGGATTATCGGTGCTGAGTTCTGAAGCTTTAGCAAAATAACCTCGGCATAAGGAGTGCGATAAAGGGTCATCTCGCCAATCCAGTAAGTCTATGACTGAGGTTTTGGCCAGGGATGTGGAGCTTATGATGAGCACTAAAAACCCAATAATCTTGTATTTGTATTGCACCCTTGTTACGCTCTTAAAATAAAAGAAGCTGAGTCTAACACGATGCGGAGCTGCAAATGAAGAAATTGATATTCACCTTGATGGGGATTTTCTCAGTGGCTGCCGGTGCATCCGAAATTCCCAAAGACTTTGTGTACTTAAGAGATATTGATCCTAGCATCATTCAAGATATTCGTTATGCAGGTTCACATAATTTTGTGGGTCATCCATTGGTAGGTTATGAAGCTTCTGAATGTCTATTAACGCGTCAAGCGGCCTTGGCATTATCTCAGGTCCAAAAAGAATTGCTAAAGTCAAAATTATCCTTGCAGGTGTATGATTGTTATCGTCCAGTGCGAACCGTAAAATATTTTATGGAGTGGGCTAAGGATTCTCGCGATAATAAAATGAAAAAAGAATTTTATCCCAAGGTGAACAAAAAAGATTTATTTGTTTTGAAATATGTTGCTGAAAAATCAGGGCATTCTCGTGGGAGCACCGTTGATTTAAGCATCGTTCATTTGCCGGCTAAAAATACGCTTGATATGGGCACGGATTTTGATTACATGGACGAGCACTCGCATGCGATGCGAGAAGATATCAGTATTGTAGCTTATCAAAACAGAGGAATTTTGCGTAAGCTCATGGAGAAATATGGTTTTAAAGTCATTCCCGAAGAGTGGTGGCATTTTAGCTTAGTGGATGAGCCCTTTAGCGATACCTATTTTGATTTTCCTATCACCAAGAGAAACTCATGAACAACGAACGAACACATTTATTAAAAACATGGTTGAGCCAACAATTAAAAACACCGGTACAAGAATTGCACTCTGTATCGGGGGACGCGAGTTTTAGAAAATATTTTCGACTCAGTATGAATGGAAAAAATTTAATCGCTGTGGATTCCGATCCGGCTCGTGAAAATAATCAGGCATTTGTGAAAATTGCCAATCTTCTTGCGAGGCAAAATATTTGCGTGCCGGAAGTGAAGGCCGTCAATTTTTCTCAAGGTTTTTTATTGTTATCCGATTTGGGTGTTAAAACTTTGCTACCATTGTTGAATGAGAATACCGCTGATGAGTTATACGAAAAAGCGATGGATAGTTTATTGGAATTACAGAGCTGCGAAATCGATGAGCATAGTGATATCCCACATTATTCCAAGGATTTATTGCAAAATGAATTAGATTTATTTACCGATTGGTATTTGCAAAAAAAACTAGACATTTCATTGTCGGCTTCAGATGAGTCTGTCCTAAAAAATGTTTTTAATTTGTTAATTGAAGAAGCGCAAAGTCAACCACAGGTTTTGGTGCATCGAGATTATCATTCACGAAATTTATTGGCGGTTGGACATTCCCTGGGTGTGATCGATTTTCAAGATGCCGTTGTGGGGCCTGTGACCTATGATTTAGTTTCATTACTGCGAGATTGTTATATCGCTTGGCCTTCAGAAAAAGTGTATGAGTGGGTTGGTAATTATCAAAAGGTTATTACCATTGCTGGTATCATTCCGAAAATAGATTCTCAACAATTTGAACGATGGTTTGATTGGATGGGTTTGCAGCGTCACCTGAAAGTGATAGGAATATTTTCACGACTGGCAATACGAGATAATAAACCCGCATATTTAAATGATTTCCCAAGAATCATGAAATATTTGGATGAAGTATTGAGTAAATACCCTGAATTCCAAGACTTCAACCAACGGTTAATCGCATGGAGAGAAAAATGAAAGCCATGATTTTAGCGGCTGGACGAGGTGCGCGATTAGCACATTTAACGGATAATTTACCAAAGCCTTTAATCAAAGCGGGCGGTGAAACTTTGATTGGTCACAATATCAAAGCTTTGGCTAAAGCAGGATTTAAAGATATCGTGATTAATGTTGCTTATCGAGGAGATGAAATTATCAATGCACTCGGTGATGGCTCACAATTTGGTGTCAATATTCAGTATTCTATAGAGGGTGATCAGGCCTTGGAAACGGGTGGGGGGATGTACAAAGCATTGCCTCTCTTGGGTGATCAACCTTTTATAGCAATGGGTTGTGATGTGTATACTGAATTCGATTTTTCAACCTTGAAAAATCAACCGAAAAATTTAGCGCATCTTGTTTTGATTGAACCAATGCATGGAAATATAGCGGATTATTCCTTAGAGGGAAATTTATTGACTCGTAAAGATCCGCGTTACACTTTTGCCAGTATCGGTGTCTATCATCCAAAATTATTTGAAAATGCTAAGCCAGGTGTATATAGCTTTATACCGCTCATCGATGAAGCTGCATTAAAAGGGATGGTGAGTGGGGAAGTGATGAATGATGCCTGGTACAACATCAATAAAGAAAATCATTTGCAGGATTTAAATCGGTATTTATCTGCTCAATAAAAAATTAGGTCAACACCTCGGTCAACCAGTGTCCAATATCATCGATTTCATCATTACAAACACTGTGATACATAGGATATTCTCGCCACACCACATTACATCCTTGATCAATCAACATTTGACAGGTGTGCTTCCCAAATTCAATAGGAATGAGTGGATCTAAAATGCCATGCGTCATAAAAATTGGTGTATTAATATTATTTCCATTGATAGGAAAAGTCAGTTGCTCAGGATCGGGTAAAAAAGTGGAGAGCGCTAAAATTCCACCCAAGGATTGATCAAAACTTAATCCACAATAAAGCGCCAGCGAACCTCCTTGTGAAAAACCGGCTAAGACAATATTTTCAGGATCAATTCCACGTTCAATTTCGCTTAAAATTAATTGATGAATACTTTGATGCGAATCAGCAAGATCTTCCTTATTAATTTCAAGATTTTCAGATAAGGAAATAATGTCAAACCATGCACGCATTTGCATGCCACCGTTCAAGGTCACGGGTCGAATCGGAGCATTAGGAAAAATAAAGCGAACACCTAGGTCTTTTGGTAAGCCCAGCATGGGCACAATATCTTCAAAATCATGCCCATCAGCACCAAGGCCGTGTAACCAAATTACGGTGGCTGTGGGTGAATCTGTGGTTTCAACGTCGATATAGTCTAATTGTTGCTTCATTGGATTAATTCAGTTGGTCTAAAAAACACAGTTTCTAATATACCACTCTGATTGTAAAGCAGCGGGCTGTATTATTTTTTACCCGATTCTCTAGCTCTTGCTTCTAGTTCCTGTCTCTTAATCTCAGCTTTTTTTTGAGCCTCTGCTGCAGCCTTAGCTTCTCTTGCAGCTTTTTCTGCATCTTCAATGTTTTGAGGAGTTGGTGGGCTTGTTCTTTGTTTTTTTATTTCGGGATTTTGTGTGATCTGAGCGGCCATTTTTTCACGACTCGTTGTCCATTCTTGTTGAGTAGGACTGACGGGTCGTTTTGGAACAGGTGGTGCAGACTTTTGAGCTCCTGAACTCGGTTGTTGCGTTGTTGTTGGTCTCGCAGGGGGTTTTCCAGAGGCTCTGCTCAAACTCTCACTTGAAGTGTGCGATGATATCGGTGTTGTAGTAGAGCTTAATGGTGGTCTGGTAGCACGGCTAGGTACGGGCGGAAGTTCAGTTGTTGAAGTCGTAGTTGAGGGCGATTTACGGTGACCTGAGAGTATGGGTTGAGCTTTTATCTCTTGTGATGTTCGAGGAGAAGCGGGTTTATCACTCGTTAAAGTAGTAGGTTTTCTAGGGCTATCTTTTTTTGGAGGCAGCGGGGCCTCTGTTGTAGGTGCTTCAAGTGTATCTGCTCTGGCTTTAGGCCGATTTCTTAGTCCTCTCGCTTCTCGAGGAGAAATGCTAATTGCATTAGGAATCTCACTCAGGGGTCTTTTATATTTTTGTATTTCTCGCAACATAAGTTGCTGTGTTAGTGGCATCAAGTAATCAACTAGGAAACCATGAGTTAAAGCTGTTATATTCCCTTCATTATTAGCTTTTCGTGCTTCAGCAAGATCGGCTTCAAAAGATGAGTATTTTTTTTCAGCTTCTTCAATTTGTTTAGCTTTGCTACCTATTTTTTTTCTTAATTCATCACTAACATATTTCTTGAGTTCTTGTTCAGAAAAATTTTGCTTTTGTTCTTTGAATTTTTTTATTAAAAGACCAACTTCATTAAGTTGTTGTTGTGCAGTTTCAATTAACAGGTATTTAATTCCTGCAGTTTCTTTATAATAATCAGAAAAGTTATCTAAGACACTTTCTGTGGCTTTCTTGATTAGTTCTTCTCTTGAGCTACTCATGACTCACCTCTCAGTAGATATATTAATAGTTCCTCATTTAAATTATAGTATAAAATCCATTCTCCGAATTGAATTCATTATTTTTTCGAGGGCTTGACTTCACCTGGATCAGCAGTGGATTTGTTGGCACTCATAACTTTTTTGACAGTAGACTGTGCCTGGGTGTAAGCCTGGTGTGGCTGTTTTTTTACGGTTGCTGGTGGTTTTGGTGGTGGATAATTTGGTATTACTGTTCGACCTTTAGTGAGTTCAGCCAAAGAAATGTCAAATTTATTCAACTCGGAAAGTACTTCAAGTTTAGCCAGCGGTCCTATTATGTCGACAAGGTAAGTTGTTTGTTGCTCTAATTTCAGCATGGGGCCACTGTGTTTATCAGCATGAGCAATTTGTGTATCAAGTACTGCGTGTAAACTTTCACTGCGGTCAATGTTGGCTGATAATTCCATTATTATTTTTGAATTCTCATCAATAATTTGTTGTTGAGTCTGATTTATCCAATCTTTGTCATTGGGATTTTGGCCTAACATTTTTACATTGACACTATTTGCAACTTGGTGCAATTGCTTTGAAACCAGGCTCGTTAAGTAAGTCCTAGCAAATGCTTCATCAACCGCTAAAGATTCTCTATGGGTTTCGATGATTCTATCAACCACCTCCTTGATCAATTTATCTCGTTTATCTTTTATGGTAGTCGTGCGGGATTTTTTTGATGCTTCGGCTGGTGTATTTGGTTTTGCTAGAGGATTATTTTTTAAAAGACTGTCGCATAATTTTTGTGTGCTCAATGGTTTTATAATTTTTGAGAGTAAATCATTGAAAATTTCACTTTGTGATTGATAGTATTTTTTTTCTTCTTCTTCATCCAAGCTATCTGAGGAAGATAGTACGAACTCCATCATCTCATCTGGAAATTCTTCATCATTTATTTCCTTTTTTTCATCGCTAGTATTCTCTGAGTAAATTTCTAAATCTCCCCAGTTTTTCGGTGTCTTTTCCCTTATTTCTGTTTGATGTTGTTTTATAGTGGATTTTAATGCGCTTATTTTCTGATTCATAAGCTCGTTAAATTTCCAAGCTTTATCTACTTCAGATAAAGGTTGGTTATTGATGATGTTTGCAATTACCATCGCGCGATCATACTCTAATTCCACTTGAGCCTTAACAAATTCTCTGAGATACAAAATAGCCTCCATATCTTGAGGATTATATAAATAGTGAGCATATTCAGTTATGATTTGATCGACGACTTCTTTAACCACTTCTTTTTTTGTTTTTGCCATGATTATTACTTCCTTAAGGTTGTATCAACCATTATTTTTTGACCATATCAATTTTTGATGCACTACCTTCTAATGCGGCTTTACTTTTTTGTACAGCCTCGTCCAGACGTCTTCGTAAATCAGGATCATTCATCATGCTAGAAACACGATTAGAACCTCGGGGAGATCCTTGGTGAGCCACTACAGCTGCAGATTGTCTGGTCGGTGTTGCTGTTCCGCTTCTGGGTGGTGGAATAGGTGCTTCCGCATTTTTTCTGGGGGGCGGGGTGGGGGAATTTCCTTCTAGGGGTGTAGGAAGTGCTTTTTTAGGAGGAGTTTGAGATATTGGTCGCCTTGATTGTTGAGGTGTTGCTGTATTGGTTGGGGAGACAATTTCATCCACATGTTCCCGTGGATCATAAACTTGATGTAAGTCTTCCTCCTCGGAGGGTTTGAGTGGATTCTCATCATCGAGAAGGTCCTCAATTTCCTTCCATAGTTTTGTATTATCGGCGCGTGTTTCCCTTTCTGGCTCCGCTTTAGCTGCAGATTTTTCTAAGGCTTGTCTCAAGAGATCATTTTGTGCCCCTGCCCCTCCTTTTCTAGGCATAGTGGGAGTTTGTTCTGGAGTTGCCGTAGGCGTTGCTGCAGGTGTTGTCTTAGGAGTTTCTGATGGAGAAATCGTAGAAGACCGCGATGACCTTCTCAGTAAAGATGATCTACGGAAAATGGAACTTCGTTTGTTGGCTTCTGCTAATGGTGGTTCCGCTGGTTTTGGTATTACCATTGCTGCAGCTTTTTCTTCAACTTCATTCTTTATGTTATAGTTATTTTTAATATCTCTTAACATGGCTAGTTCAGTTTTTGCGTTGATGACTTCGTTTTGAAGTTCAATTTTATCTCTTGCATTTGAAAGCGCAGCCTCTTTGTTATTCATTACTAGCATCTGCTCTGCAAACATCGGACTGACTTTTTGCCTTGCTGTTGAGGCAACATTATTATTTGCTGTGTTGACTCCATGCTGAGTAACATCTTGTTGATATTTATCATTTCCGAGTGCAGATTCGATAGTAGCGGTGATTTCACGGGCAGCAACATCATACTTTGCGCTGGCCGCACTTTTCATCATTGCTTTGGTAGCTTCTACATTCTCTGGTTTAAAACGTTCTGGATATCTGGATTGCAAATCCTTTGTGCTGATTTCCACAACCCTATTAAGGAACTCATCTTTAACGTTGGCCATAATGTTGCACCTCTTTTTAGGCACCCAAAATCTCACTTTCCTACTTTAATTATAGTAGAAAAATCTAAAATTAGACGCTAATTACCTATGAATATAGCATATATTCGCAGACTATCTCTTAATGCTATTTTAAGGTATGATTGTTATTATTTAGCAAATTTTGATGCTTGAGAGGGTATATGAAGGATAAGCTAGCAGTTGCATTTTTGCGAAGTGATGAATGGAAGGAGGAAAATGGGGATCTCAATAGAATACTCATGGTTCTCTGGTTATTAATTCTTAGACAATTACCTCAAAATAGCTTTTTTAATCTCCGATTAGCTTGCAAAGCCTTCAAAGCCTTAGTCGATAATCCTTATTTTGTCTGGGAACCGCCTACAGTCAGCGGATTAACTAACAAAGCGCCAATACCCTTCAATCTTGGAGCGCCTCGTACTGGTGGCACCTATTATTATGCTGATCAGCGAGGTGAATACCGATGGCCTGGGGGTCAATTATGCCTGTGTCGAGATCAAGACCATGTCATCGAGCTTAAATCGCTACGTTTAGAGGATAAAGGTACTACGATTAGCTGCCAATTTAATGGTGAATTGGTTGGGCATAAAACAAGGGTCACTGTTTTAAGACCCCTTTCAGCAAACTTATTAGGCTCAGGCGATGAATCAGGACAAGTTTTAATTTGGACTGAAACCGAATCAGGCTTCGAAAAACAAGCATTGGTTAATAGTGAAAGACCACAACATACTACCGAAATTTCTGCTATCACAAGATCCAATATCGGACATTTTTTTACAGCAGATAAAAGTGGAAAATTAATATGTTGGTATTATTCTAACACTCCTAGTTGGGAAGTGCTGTGGGAAAAAAAATTATTATTTCCTATTGTCAGTTTAAAAATAATATCCGATGAAGAGTTGGAAGTGATATGCATGGTTCCCGAGAAAACCCTGTATTCCACGAGTATTTATGCCTTGAGTGATGGCGAAAAAAAACGAGACGAAAAAGATTATCTATTTGGTTCATTTTTTTCTGAGAATAAATTCATGCAATATTCTTCATTTTTTAATGGAAATAGAGTGGAGTTTAGAACCGATGAGTATGATATAGGAGAAGGTTTTGGTGTTACGAGAAGCGTTTTAGTCAATAATATTGATGCGCTCACGCAATCGCCTGTTTCATCCATATTTCAATACAGTGCAGAAGCTTCAGAACAACTAGAAAATGCGACGAGTGTTTTTAGTAATGGGAATCTACTTTTTTGGAGACCTAATGGAGATGCTAAAGTGATATATCATAAGCGTTTACCTTTGACCGCTGTAAAAGCACAAACATCAGAACAATCTGAAGCATCTGTTGATGCTGGTGCAAGTCCCTTAAATATCTAATAAATCATCGGCATATTTCACCTTTACGGATTCACCTCAGTCCGCTACAATGCAGCCTGACATTAGGGGTGCGCTACATTTTTTTAGCGCTGAGAAGCATTGGGCTAACCCTTTGAACCTGATCTCATTAATCTGAGCGGAGGAAAATGTTATGTTAGTTTTTCAATCTATTTTTGGCGCTTTGGCGCTTATCACATCCTTTGTTGGTTTGCTGCCGCAGTCGTATAAAGCCTATAAAACACGTTCTACACACGATGTTTCCATGTTAATGCTGATGAATTATTTATTGTGTTCAGCAGCCTGGATTATTTATGGAATGTGTATTCAAGCCGGTTTTGTGGTGGCCAGTAATTTGGTGGGATTGGCGAGTTGTTTGTTGCTCATTGCGCAGAAACGGTATTACGATCATGCTTAATAATAAAAAATTTCGATCCATTTTATGTTTGAATGGTGATCTGCCAGACAAGGCTTTTTTTCAGCGAAATTTGCCTATCATTGCAGCGGATGGTGCTTTTTTAAAATTGCAGGCATTGAAAATAAATCCGGATATGGTGATTGGTGATTTTGACAGTGTTGATAGAAGAACATTGCGAGATTTTCCACATCAATATGATCCCGATCAATCGTTCTCAGATTTTCAAAAATGTTTGAAATATATGGAAAAAGAAAATCTGCTTCCTGCAATTATTGTTGGAATTCAAGGAGGATTTATTGATCATGTTTTGCATAATGTGAATATTTTCACCCAAACCGACTCTTTATTTTATGCACCTCCGGTCTTGGGATTCACAATAAAAGCCCAAGAAAAACAGCGAATCATCACTGAGGTTGGCGCTAAGATTTCACTCATGGGGCTTCCATCAGCTATGGTTCACACTCAAGGTTTGAAATGGGATATCAATCATGAAAATCTCGTTTTTCCCGGAAAAAACTCTTGTTTTAATCGTGCTAATCAACCCTTTGTAGACATTAGTGTACAAAGTGGATGCGCATTAATTCTGCTATATGATGTGCTGATCAAGGATGCAGGGTGGTGATAGTATCCATTGACCACCATTAATCGATTATGTGATACTGCTTTAAAGTTTTCGCGGTATATTATGAAAAACATTCTTGCCATTTTTTTTTCTATACTCATTCTAACGGGCTGTGGGCAGACCGGTTCTTTGTACTTGCCTAAACAACCACAAGAAACAAAGTAAATGGATTATTTTGAATACAAATCCGGCGAATTATTCGCTGAAAATGTGTCAATCAAAGCCTTGGCTGAACGATTTGGCACGCCGCTTTATGTTTACTCAAAAGCTACTTTAGCGCGTCATTACAAGGTTTTTGATGAATCCTTGGGCACCCATCCTCATAAAATTTGTTATGCGGTAAAAGCCAATTCCAATTTGGGTGTGTTGAGTGTGCTCGCTGAATTGGGCGCGGGTTTTGATATTGTCTCTGGCGGTGAGTTAGAACGTGTTCTGGCGGCAGGTGGGGACCCTAAAAAAATCGTCTTTTCGGGTGTGGGAAAGCTAGATTGGGAGATCAGAAGAGCCTTAGAAGTAGGTATTTATTGTTTTAATGCCGAATCCTGGCCTGAGTTGCTGAGACTCAATGAGATCGCAGCTCAGATGGGCAAAACGCCCGAAGTAGCATTGCGTGTTAACCCTCACGTCGACGCTAAAACCCATCCCTATATCGCTACTGGGCTCAAGGAGAGCAAATTTGGAGTCGATATTGATGCTGCACTGGCTCTCTATGAAAAGGCGGCTGAGCTCCCCCATTTGCGTTTCCGGGGAGTGGATTGCCATATCGGTTCACAGCTTACGGAGCTTGCTCCTCTCTTGGCAGCCTTTGATAAAGTTTACGAGCTAGTGAAATCCTTAAAATCCCGAGGATTTGATATTCGTCACTTAGATTTAGGGGGTGGTTTAGGGGTGCCCTATATGCAAGAAACCCCACCATCACCCGGTGAATATGCGACTGCAATTCGTGACCGTTTTAGGGATAATGATTTAGAAATTATTTTAGAACCCGGACGTGCAATCGTGGCTAATGCCGGAATTCTGGTCTCTAAAGTGGAATATCTCAAAAAAACCCAGCACAAAAATTTTGCCATCATTGATGCGGCAATGAATGATTATATGCGCCCAGCCTTGTACGATGCCGTTCAAAATATTATTCCTGCAATACCCCGTGAAGGAAAGCCTGAAATTTATGATGTCGTGGGTCCGGTCTGTGAAACAGGAGATTTTTTGGGCAAAGAAAGATCCTTGGTTTTAGAGCAAGGTGAATACCTCGTCATACGTACTGCCGGCGCTTATGGATTTTCGATGAGTTCGAATTACAACTCTCGCCCACGCGCCGCAGAAGTCATGGTGGATGGAGACCAAGCCTATGAAGTGAGGCAGCGTGAAACCCTCAAAAGTTTATACGCCAAAGAAAGTCGATGGAATGGCAAAAAGCCTTGGGATGGAAGCTTTACTAAAATGCACTCCCTGGGTAACGATTTCGTTATTATTGACGGTGTACGCCAAGAATTTAATCCCACCCCAGAACTGATCCAACAAATGGGAGATCGCCACACAGGAATCGGTTTTGACCAACTCCTAATTTGCTCCCACCCCAGGAGGGAGCTCCCAAAGGGAGAGGGGGGGATTAATAAACCTTTCCTTTATAAAATTTTCAACGCCGATGGCACCGAAGCCTACCAATGCGGCAACGGCGCCCGATGCCTAGCCCATTTTATCCGTCATTCCGGTCTAAGCTCAGCCAATGAAATTCAAGTCACCACCAAAATCAGCGAGATGACCCTAAAGCCTCTTCCAAATAATATGGCAGCTGCCACACTGGGTATTCCCAGTTTTAGCCCTGATGTTAATTATCAGGGTTACGTTTTAAGCACACTCAACATCGGTAACCCCCACGCTGTATTATTAGTAGACAATGTCACTGAAGCCCCCGTGGATACTTTGGGAGCATCCCTACAAAATCACGAAAAATTCCCCGACCGGGTCAACGTTGGTTTTATGCAAATTCTCAATCCTAATGAAATTAAACTACGAGTATATGAGCGGGGAGTTGGTGAGACCCTAGCCTGTGGTAGTGGGGCCTCAGCAGCAGTCATCGTAGGGATAAAACGTGGCTTATTGAATCACACGGTAAAGGTCTTAATGCCAGGTGGAGAGCTACAGGTCAGTTGGGAAGGAGAAACTAAACCCGTTTGGTTAATGGGACCTATTAGCTTTTCTTATCAAGGGAAATGGAATAATTAGGTTGCGCTCAGAGTCCAATTTTGGTATCAATAGCAGCTTTTGCAATTAGTGTAATGACTTCAGGAGAAGCATTAGATAAGTCTAAAAGGGACTATACTTATAGTAAATTATATTACAAAGGATTCGGAGGTGAGAGCATGCCAACTAAGACACGATCAGTAATTACAGGGCCGCTAGAATTTAAGCCTTATAAGCTAAAACGTGGCGAAGAGTATATGAATGAAGATCAACTGAATCATTTCCGTACCATCCTGAACCTTTGGAAAAAAGAGCTGATGGAAGAAGTCGATAAGACCGTACATCATATGCAAGATGAGGCTGCAATCTTTCCAGATCCTCTTGATAGAGCTGTGCAAGAAGAAGAATTCAATCTGGAATTGCGTACGCGTGACCGTGAACGCAAATTGATTAAGAAAATTCAAGAATCCTTAGAGCGCGTGGACAATCAGGACTATGGTTTCTGTGAAAGTTGTGGTGCTGAAATCGGCATTCGTCGTCTCGAAGCGCGTCCTACGGCTGAGCTCTGCATAGACTGTAAAACCTACGATGAGATTCGTGAACGCCAAGGTATTGAATAAAGCAGCTTTTACCCATACAATATTGACAATTAATAAATAAATTAATAACTTTCGTCAATATTATCAATAGGTGAAAAATGCGGCAGCAAGATCCAGGTGTCCTCCCAGCGATAGATGCAAACATTAACCGTCTCTTTGGTGTCAAAGAAGCTTATCCCATTGTTGATCAACTAATGGCACAACGCAGACAATTTACGATGGCTGATCAATGTGAATATTGGTATCAGGCTGGAAAGACAGCAGAGTTTCTGAGGGCATTAGGGCAAACACCCGCTTTACAATATAATTTTTTAGCCTTAATGAAAGGTGAATTCCCTCATAATGATCAATATAGAAATCTAAACGGTGGAGTGCCTGCTGTCATTTGTAACGAACTGGATGTAAAAACCACCCTCCAAATTGTAGAAAACACGAAACCCACACCGGTCCCAGCGAATATGCCTCGTGTTGGAATTATGGTAGGGGAAGCTCATATCTTATCGATGTTACCTGAGTTGTGTCATCAGGTGGATGTGATGATATTGGCGGATTTTGATGCTTTGGTCACGCAACATATTCTTTATCAAATTTTCTGTCTCAGATTGGCGAGTGACTATCAAGACTATTGCACGCATTATTTAAATTATTTGTCGAACCCTGTGATCTTAGCGAAGATTCCGGCAAAAAATATTTCAACAATAGACCCAAGGACAGGGCAAGCCGTCAGCATGCCTTCCAGCTTGAACGCACCCTCTAAATGTTTAGATATGCAATGGTTATTGCACTGCATCGCTTCAAATTGGCATAAATTAAATGAATATTCTCCTTATGGACCGATTGATCCCAAATCAACAGAGGGCAAAAAAATCGAAGAACGGTTTCAGCGTTGTAAAGTTGCGGCAAATAAAATTAAATTTGTTGCTGCACCTTGTGATTTTTTTAATCCTGATAGTATTCAATCATTACAGCGATGTTTAGTAGATGATAAAGGTGCTCGATTAGCTGAAATCACTTATATGAATCTTTCAAATTTACAGCATTATGATTGCGCTTATCCCTTAACTCACTGCATGCATAAAACCATTCGTTGTCGATATAACAATAGATTAATGCCAAATTTACGTTTATTGCTAAAAGGGCAAAAAACAGAACCGCTGATTTTATATTCCACCAGTGAGTATAAAAACGGAAATTTTCAAACCCTTCACAGTCGAGTGGTACGTGGACTTGATAAATATGAAGTGGCAATTTTCGAAGATGTACGGGGCATTTTAAAATTGTGGGATCAAGCGCATCCCACCGCGAAAAATATAGGTGTATTTCCTACCATCACTCGTGAAATTGCTGAAGAAGCTCAGAAGAGTAAAATTGCAGAAAGTTTAGAAGAATGCACTAAATAATATAGCCCTCCGCCCTTCGGGGGGAGGTGCCCCGAAGG
>CAZYYU010000002.1:0-281777 GCA_964651735.1 uncultured Gammaproteobacteria bacterium
CATAGGTATCGGTTCCCTTCGCCACATTTGAGAATATTCCCCGAATACATTGTTCAAGTGCTGTCGGTTCCTCTTCGGAGGATGATTCTTGATCAGTGGATTCTTCTTTACTCTTATCCTTCCCCGATTCACTCGACTTCGCAGAGGTGTGTTCTGAGAGTTCCTCGTCTTTTTTATCAGAAACTATTCCTCTTTCTTTTTCCACCTTCTCTATCAATGCGATAACATCGTCTCTTCCATCTTCCCGCGCCATTTCTAATACAGTTTTTTTCGTCTTAAAATGAACCGTATTCGTTTTTGCACCTGCCTCTAGCAAAATTTTCATACAGGCTATCGATTTACAGTGATAAGCCCAAAATAAATAAGTATTATTTGGATTATCATGAATTCGACATTGACGTACATCAGCATTTGGATCTACACCGTAATTCAATAAGCATTGGAGAAAATGCTTGTTTTTACGTTCTATAGGAGTAATTAAGGATCCCACACAAGCCTGGGCTGTTAAGAGTTTATTTAACAATAAAAAATCAAACAATTGATGATGATTATACATTATCGCAATATGAAGCGATAATCCAAAAAGATGATCCAATGAAATACTATTATAATGATTAGCACCCCTTAACCAATTCTGAAGAATATTATCTTGAGCAATCTCACATTCTTCCAGGAAAAGTTTAAATTGATCAAATTTATCTTGAGTTAGCACCGCTAAAATTTCTTTCATTCTTTCATTTTTTTCTGGATCTTCGGAGTTGGGTACTTCTGGCACAGGATTTTCTAAAAATGGTGTGATTCTATTATTTTCAATAAAATGAGAACGCAACTTATGATATTCGCTTTCATTAGTTAGTTCAAATAGCCTATTTAAAAAATATTTTGCAGAATCGCTAGGCGATTCAGAACTACCTCGTACCCTTTTCAATAAATCCTCTGTTAAGTTCTCATCAAGTAAGTCAGATGCTCGTAAAAGATCTCTACCATTATAACCAATGAGAAGAGCAATTTCCTCGTAAATTCGAGAAGGTATGGATTCCCAGTAGAGCGCAACTAGTAATTTTGGCTCAGTGACTGAATAGACTTCCTTCGCTACTTGGAAAAAAGTTCTGAAATATTGATCTGTTTGCAGAGGATCTGCTCCAAATCGAAGCAATAGCTGAAGATTCCCAAATACACCAGATGATAAGGCTGAAAAAAGATGTCGTTTTGCAGGATATAGGTCTGATTTATTTCCATTAGGATCGAATCGCATTTCAAGCAACTGTCCAACAATCACAGGCTTTTTCCGAGTAATGGCATAATCTAAAACAAAAGGATTTTCTGGATCTAAAAATCTTTCTTTTGCATTTTTTTCAATCAGATAATCACAGAACCGATCGCGTTTATCTTCCGATGAAATTTTAAATAATCTATTTAATAAATATTTAGCAGAATCCAGCGAAGGCTCGGGTGTTTTCCGAATGCGAATTAAAAACTCTTCAATTAAATCTGTACTCAGCACCTCTGAGGCTTTTAATTGACTAATACCTTCCTCACCAATCAGCTCAAAAAGCTCATGATATATAGGCCCCGATAAAGAACGCATCAATATCTCAAAAAACTTTTCACTTTCCATTGGCCAATAGGCATCCTCAGCAGCTGCCAAAAAGCTTTGCTCAGCATTATCAGGATTTTTTTGAAGAGGATTAGCCCCTTCTTTAAGTAATGACAGAACGTGTGAGTAACCATCAGATGATAAAGCTTGAAATAAACGTGTATCCAATTGAGTAAAATAGGTATCCAACCCTACAAACAAATCAAAGTAACGAAAGAGATTCTTTTCTCTTGGCCCAAAGTCATTAGGAAACATTCTGAAATAAGTTTGTAATTCCTCTTCTCCTCTTAAATATGGCCTTAGTACTCGAGTACGTGCTACACGATCTTTTTCAGTTAATTCTTTATTTGCAATCTCTAGTTTGGCCTCCAAATAAGCCATGTGCATTTCTTTATTTGCTTGATCGGTTAATCCTAAATTGTGCTCCGCTAAAACAGTGATGACATCGATAAGTTTTGCAAATCCTTGACTATTATCATGATTCAACCGAATATCAAATTCTTGCTCTAAAGGTTTTTTATAAACGACAACACCTTTAATACCTTTAGAAGTGAACCATTCATTGACAACACTTAGGTCAAGTTCCTGATCGCGATATGTAAAATAAAGAGATACTTCTGCCGGTACTCCAAAATCTCGTACATACTTAACCTTAGTCTGCAAACCCAAAAGATTTAAAGGTTTAGTAGGTTCTAGGTTTAAAAAATTATTTTCAGCATTCTTTTTAAGAAGGTGCTCAGTAAACTGAGTAAAATCACCTCTTTTTGAAAGTAGATATAAATTATTTAAGAAGTCTTTAGCGGAGTCTACGGATGGCAATGGTGATTCCACTTCAAGTTTCAAGGTGGATTCTATAAATCCCACACTCAGCAATTTAGCGCTTTCTAATAGATCGAGTCCTTCTTGACCAATCAGATTAGAAAGTTCTTGGAACATTGGCCGAGGTATTGAGTAAAATAATACTTTATTAAATTCATCTTCAGTTAATTTACTTTGGGCTGCTCTTAAAAAAGTGACCTCATCTTTATCTTTTTTTTGTAGTGGATTAGCACCATGCTCTAGTAACACCCGAATAATTTCAAGTGAACCCAGAGATAAAGCACTAAAGAGTGGTATAGGTGCTGTAATGCTATTTATATCAAAACCAGAGGCCAGCACTTGCCTTAAGGTTGATACATCCTCCTGAGTAATTGCAACCTGAACTATTTCACTATTCTCCAGAAAATTATTCTTTGCATTCATTTCAAGAAGGAGCTGATAAAAATCTTTAGTCTCATTTTTAGCTGAAAGCAAAAATAAAATTTGTAAAAAATATTTAGCAGACTCATTTGAAGGACTAGGATTTTCTTTTTCAAGATTTAGAAAAGTCTGGACATTCCTCACAGTGAGTGCCCGAGATTTTTCTAAGCAATGAAGCCCATCTGCACCGATTAATTCGGACATTGCCAGGATGACAGGACGAGGTATTGAACTCATTAATACAGTATTAAGTTCCTCGGGTTTTAATAGAGATTCTGCTGCTTTCAGAAAGCTTACACCCTCACTGTTCAATTGCAATGGATTCGCACCATGAAGAAGTAATAACTTAATCATTTCGATGGAAGGTATAGATAAGGCAGCAAAGAGATCTGAGGTATCTACTGAATCATTTGGCACATAACCAGATTCAAGCAGCGCTTGAACAGCCTCAACTTTTCCGCTGTGGATAAGATGAAGCATTGGGAATTCTTTTTTTACAGAAACCATCTTTTCTTTAAATGCTTGAAATTGCTCTTTTGAAGCTGATCGCTCTGCTATCTCTAAAAGTGTAAATCCATCCTGATTAGTTTGATCTCGATTAGCACCATATTGCAGCAACAACCACAAGATCCCTTCAGTACCAGATGCTAAGGCAGTAAATTGATGCGATGTCACTGCAGGTTGACTCGAACTATTCGATGTTAATATTGAACCATTAGGATCGAAACCTGCTTTAAGGAGTTTCTCAACATAGCTTTCCTTTTGAGATTGAATGGCAAAATGCAATATTATTGCAGAGTCAGTATCGAGAAATTTTCTGCGTTTATTTTTTTCTATGAGGAAATTCAGTGTCTGATCATCTTTGTCGAGAATTGCATGTCTCAATAAAACCGTTAAATGATCTTGAGCAGTGGAATCCTTAGGATGTGTCGTTGTCCACTTTTCAGTAAGATCTTGATTCAGTGGTCTGAATGATAGTAATTGAGCAAGACCGTCTTCACCAATGAGATCAGTCAGCTCTTTTAAACGTTCTTTATTCATATCAGTCCTCCGAAAAATGTAATGATTACCAAGTCTATCTTATCTTAAATGCCTTGTGAATTAGATTATTTCAGAGCCGCTCCCCCTCCGGGGGAGCTGTCACGAAGTGACTGAGGGGGTATCATCCACCAGAACTAAGCTTTACTCCACTTTCTTCAAGTCGCTCATCTTCTTCCTTGACTTCTACAACTTGATTCTCTACTGCCTTATACAATAAATTCCCAAATGTTCCCAAAGTTGATTTTACCAAGCGCTCTGTTTTCTTCTTCCCTTTCTTTTCTTCATACCATTGATCATGCCATCTCGCATATAAGCGATACAACCCTGTACTTCGATTCTTATCTCTCTGTTCAAAGCTATTGTACGCTTTCCTTATCGACGCTTCCGTTAACTCCTCTTGGCTCAATACCTTCCTGATAAATTCCGTCGCTGCGTCAACTTTTTCTCCTAACACTTTTTTCTTATTTCCTTTAGCATCATTCTGATACTCTCGATACAGCTTCGAGGTATACGCTAGCATATTTTGCAATTCCCGTCGTACATGAATATCTAAGTCTTCTGTCTTTAAGTGAACCTCAAAATTATCACCGTTTAGCTTTTCTTCAATAAAATTAGGCATCGCTTTCATATCCTCATCACTCACCGTGCTCTTCCCTCGTGCTGTCCATTGATCACTGATGTGCTCATAGGTATCGGTTCCCTTCGCCACATTTGAGAATATTCCCCGAATACATTGTTCTAGTGCTGTCGGCTCCTCTCCAGAAGATGACTCTTGATCACTGCTATCTTCTTTACTGTTATCTTCATCCGCTTCACTCGTCTTTTCTGATCTACTTGATTTCTCTGAGTTGTGTTCTGAGGGTTCCTTCTCTTTATTACCAGAAACAATCCCTCTTTCTTTTTCTACCTTCTCTATCAATGCGATAACATCGTCTCTTCCATCTTCCCGCGCCATTTCTAATACAGTTTTTTTCGTCTTAAAATGAACCGTATTCGTTTTTGCACCCGCCTCCAGCAAAATTTTCATACAGGCTATCGATTTACAGTGATAAGCCCAAAACAAGCACGTATTACTTGGATTTTCATCTTTATAACACAGCCTTACATCAGAATTTGGATCCACACCATATTTCAATAATTCTCGAAGAAACCTGGTATTATGACCTTTTATTGCAGCAACTAATTTCCCTCCACAATCTTCGGCTTTAAAAATTTTATTCTTCACTAAAAAATCAAAAAATGGTTCATTCTCATTCTCTATTGCCAAATGAAGTGAAATTCTAAAAAGATCATCCAAGGAAAATTTATTGACGTGAGCAGCACCCGATAACCAATCCAAAAGGATATTCTGCATATCAACCTTAGTTTCTTCCATATAACGTGAATATTGAGCAAATTGTTCTGGCGTCAGCACCGCTAATATTTCTTTCATTCTTTTACTTTTTATGGGCTCTTCCTCATTGGAACCATCTGAACTACTATTCTCATTTGATTCTTTAGGTTTGTGCTCTAAATGTTTTTCCTCTTTCTTACCTTTAAGATAATCTGGATCTAATAATGCAAGCATAGTAGTATTATTATCAGATCGTACTAACTCTAGCAAATCTTGGCTAACAACCGCATGATGCTTCAGCAAAAGTTTAACCAACTTAACTGAGTTTTTATTATATGCATTAGTCAATGCGGAACCTAAAATATTACTCCCATTTGGAGAAAATCCTGCCTCCAACATCATTTCAACAAAATCATACAATATATAAACCACAGCATTACACACTAATGTAGACTGAGTTTTTTCATCTAAAGGATAAAGTTTTTTACTCATGATAAATTTAAACAGTTGAACACAACCCTCAGTAATTGGAGGACAATAAATTGTCGAACTAAATTGCATTGCAAAAAATTCTCTGGCAGATTTTTTAGCGATATCACCATTACCCATTAACCAATCCCTAAATCGTTCACCAATGTAGTTTTGATTAGCTTGTGCTAGTCTTGTAAGATCTTCCTCAGTGACACCCAAAGCTAACATTTCTTGTAATTTTACATCTCTATATTTCTTGATAGCGTCAGGATATTTTTCAACCAAGGCTTTTTGAGTGTCTTCAAAATTTAGTTTATAATGGATAAGGGAATAAAGGTCTGGTGAATAAGGTGCATTTTCTTTCAAAAGCTCTATGGTTTTTTTATCATCGTAAATTTCGGCAACATAAAGTAGTAAATCTAAAAGATGATTAACAGTGAAATAACAAGAATTTACTATTTTATCAGTCATATTCAACCAAAGATCAATTACAATTTTATTGAAATCACTACACTCACTTAAGCGCTTGAAAAAGTCCTCAGAAAACCAATTCTTAACCATGCTTAAACGTTTAATTTTTGCTTTTTCATCAGCATCGACATCATTAAATCGATAAGGTTCCATAAGAACGTGTATAAGGAATTTATGAGTGTCCTGATCTTTTGTTTTTCTAGCATGTAAATAAAGATTATTTAACATTGCTTCAGCTGAAAGTTCGTTTTTTCCTGCTAACCAAGTATCAATAGTGTCTCTATTGTATTCGCTATAACCTCTAAGTTGATTAAGACGTTCCAGATCAATACTTTTATTGCATTGCTTGGCTGTATAATCCCAAATTCGATTTAAACGATCTTGTCGTATCCCTTGAAGCCTTGCTAAGTCAACAGTACTTCCAAGCACGGTTACAGGCATTTTTGAATTTTGTTCTGTAGACTGTACAGAAGCTTTCTCATCTACTTTTTGAGATAAGATCCGAATTATTTCTAAAAGTTTCCCATGTAGATAACTACCTGTTTTTTCTTTTTTAAGATCTTCCTCAGCCTGTTGTAGAACCGTATTATTTTTATCATTTAATACCGATATTGCAGCGCCGTTTTCAAGCAAGCATTTTAGGTATTTTGGATCTTGGCATCGTAATGCGTAATGTAAGGGGAACTCATTACGATATTTTTGATTTGGATCAAAACCTTCCTTTAATAAGGCACTTAAGTAGTTTGCTTTACCTTTCTGCATTGCAGTAATTAATAATTTAGCTTGTTCTTCTTTTGTTTTTGGATAAAGCTTTTTAGCAATAATAAAATCGAAGGTGTCTCTAAAAAAATTTTCATCACGATTATCTTCCAGAGTCACAGAAAATATGAAATGAAAAAGTTTCTCGGCAGTGAAATTCTGATATTTTTCTGCGTCTCTCAACCAATCATCAATAACTCCAGCAGTATTATACATATCAAATCTTCTAAATTGCTCAAGTTCTTTTTCACTTATACCTAAGGCATAAATTTCATCTACGCTTTTATTGCTCATTACTGTTTTCTCCAATCTATTCTCGAATAATTTGCCAATTTCAAACCCTTTTAAGGCAGATCGTTGTCATACCGACCCGGCCTCCGCCGGGGTGACAACTGTATTAACCACCAGAACTTACTGGTGCTCCACTCCTCTCAAGTTGTTCCTCTTCTTCCTTGACTTCTACAACTTGATTCTCCACTGCCTTATACAATAAATTCCCAAATGTTCCCAAGGTTGATTTCACCAAGCGCTCTGTTTTCTTCTTCCCTTTCTTTTCTTCATACCATTGATCATGCCATCTCGCATATAAGCGATACAACCCTGTACTTCGATTCTTATCTCTCTGTTCAAAGCTATTGTACGCTTTCCTTATCGACGCTTCCGTTAACTCCTCTTGGCTCAATACCTTCCTGATAAATTCCGTCGCTGCGTCAACTTTTTCTCCTAACACTTTTTTCTTATTTCCTTTAGCATCATTCTGATACTCTCGATACAGCTTCGAGGTATACGCTAGCATATTTTGCAATTCCCGTCGTACATGAATATCTAAGTCTTCTGTCTTTAAGTGAACCTCAAAATTATCACCGTTTAGCTTTTCTTCAATAAAATTAGGCATCGCTTTCATATCCTCATCACTCACCGTGCTCTTCCCTCGTGCTGTCCATTGATCACTGATGTGCTCATAGGTATCGGTTCCCTTCGCCACATTTGAGAATATTCCCCGAATACATTGTTCAAGTGCTGTCGGTTCCTCTCCGGAAGATGACTCTTGATCACTGCTATCTTCTTTACTGTTATCTTCATCTGCTTCACTCGACTTCGTAGATTCGTGTACTGAATCTAGATTATCTTCTGAAACTTTATTCACATCTGCTTTTCCCGTCTTTTTAGATTCGTGCTTTGAAGATTTATTCTCTTTATTCTCTTTAAGATAATCCGGATCTAATAATTTCAGCATTGAAGGGTTATTATCAGAACGTGCTAATTCTAAGAGCTCTGGACTAACAACAGCATGATGTTTCAGTAAAAGCTTAATCAATCTACGTGAGCTATTATTATAGGCATTCTGTAATGTACTCCCCGAACCACTATTCCCATTAGCAGAAAATCCAGCCTCCAACATTGGCTCCACAAAATCTTCTAAGTTATAAAATACTGCCCTATTTACAAGACTTGACTGAGTCAATTCATCCATGGGATAGAGTTGTTTACCCATGATAAATTTAAAGATCAGAATCTCACCTTCGCTACGTGGAGGAACATCAACGATGGTATCAAGTTGACTTATAAAAAGTTCTCTTGCCGATACATTAGCAATTTCACCTTTACCCTTTAGCCAATCTGTAAATCGTTGACCTATGATGTTTCTATTTACCTGAGCTAATCTTGTGAGATCTTTCTCAGTGACTCCCAAGGCTGCCATTTCTTTTAATCTTGCTTCTCTATCATCCTTGTTCGCATCTTCTTCTTTTTTAGGCTGATGACCTTTCTTCGATTGCTTAGAAATTGGAGGATGCTCCTTGATATATTGTTCAATATATTCGACGATTTCTTTCTTATATTCCATTGCAGTAGCAAATAAGCTAAATGATTTTCCATTCGCATTTAACAGATGTGGATTTGCGCCCTTCTCAACCAACAATTTAACAATTTCCAAATCACCTGTGACACATGCCGAATATAAGGGCAAGTCATCAATATCGCCATTAGGATCACAACCCAAGTCCAATAGTTCTCTAACAAACTCAATATTTTTAGTACGTATAACACTCGTTAACATACTCTTGTTATCAATATTGATGAAATTTCGTTTTTTATGTGCATCTATCATTATTTTGAATGCAGTAGCGTCGTTAGCAAAGATTATCTTTTGCAACAAGACATTAAACATAAGGGTTGCTGAATACTCTCTATAATTTACTCCCTTCAACCAAGTATTAGTGAAGATATAAAAATTCACATTCGTCTCAGTCAAATCATTATAAAAACCATCAGGATCAGAAAATCGATCAAATAATTCAACTAATTCATCGCCTAATTCCTGAATTTCCTGTTGTCTTGATTCAGAGTACTTTTCTAATTCTTCCTTACTCTTATCCTTCGGTTGTTTTAAAAGTGAAATATATAAAGAAGCGTAATTCTCATAATCATGAGTGAACTTAGTATACTCTAAAAGTCCATTTAAAAATTCTTCAACTGATCTTTTATCTTTACCTGAGTACCAATATTCAATAACAAGATCCAAATAACAACTGTGCTCAGCTAAATCAGAAAGAAAACTTTCATCAATAACTTCAAGACAAATATTCTCAGTGTATTCTTTAACCTCTTGTAATTTAATGTCTTCAATTTCATGCAGAGCGTCACTATGTTCTTCCATACTCATTTCGATTAGCTTAATGATATCTTGACGATTATCTCGTTGAGCCAATTCATACAGTGTCAAACCCTCGGGACCTTTTTGATCTAAATGTTCTCCAAATTTGTAAAAAACTAAGGTCTCAATAATGTTAATATCATTTAGCTCATAAGCGTGAAACATGGGAGGATAATAAGAAACCAAAAGATCAATCCAGGCTTGTTTTTTCTCTCTTTTTGCAATTTGCAATAAAGTTTCACCCATATCATTAGTTTCATTAAGATCTCCTCCAGCATCTAACTTTGCTCTCACTAAGTTGGGTTGATTGTAGTGATAGGCTGCAAAAATATTAGTTCGATGAGCTGTTGAATCAGGATCTTTGACTCTCACCAGTGGTGTCTTCAGACTAACTAAAAAATGAAGAACTTGAAAAATACACCAGTGATTTTTTGTATTTATGGCTTCAGAGACTAACTCAATATCATTTTCTCTTACAAATTGATTTTTATCATTAATATCGATAAGTAGGGCTAAGGATTTATCCTTATTAGTTTTAAGCGCATCATGTCTATAAATTGCATTTAGTAGTAAATACAGTAAAAGACCTTCCAATTCAGCCTGAACTTTTTTTTCTTTAATAGCATCTACAGGCGGGAGATTTTCTGATTTGAGAGGATAGGTTACTTTACCCTCTAACCAATTGTCGATGATTATTTTATTATTATTGGTACATTCTCTTAGTGCAGCGTATTTATCTTCGCCGATTCTATTCACTAACGCTTTTAATCTTTGTTCTTTGGATTTCATAACAGGTTTATCCTCACAATTTAATTTTAAACACCCCCCTCCGCCCTACGGGCACCTCCCCCCGGAGGGGGGAGCTGTCACGAAGTGACTGAGGGGGGATCTCAAATCAGCTATTAACCACTAAAAGAAGCACTATGATCTACTTCTTCCTCAACTTCTTCAACTATCACCGGCTGTTTTTTCACTGCCTTATAAAATATACATCCCAATTCACCCATCTTTGATTTCACTAATCTACTGACTTCCTCTTCACCTTTCTTTTCGGCATACCATTCATTTTTCAAAAGACAAAACACCCGAAAAACACCCGTTCCTCGATTCACATCTTGTTGCTCAAATTCATTATAAGCGTCTCGTAATGAGTCTTCAGTGAGAGTTTCTTGAGCATATACCGTTCTCAAAAATTCGTAGGTTGCCTCTAATTTTGTTTCCAACTCCGCTTTTTTAGTCCCTTCTAATTTATCCATATCACTCAAAAGTTTCGCACCATAAATAGCTATATTCTTTAAGGCAATTCTCACCTCATCGGATAAACTTTCAGTATCCAAATTAATTTCTTCAAGATTTAATGCCTTGATAAAAGCAAATCGCTGAGCTTCACTAATTTTTGGTGTTGAACCAAAGGCTTTCCATTGACGTCGAGGTGTGACTGAGGTGATAAAGGGATAAATCATTTTCGCTAAGGCTAAATCTGCTTTAGCTTTCTTATTAACTTCCTTTTCCTGTAAAACGTCTTTCATCCTCTCATTAATTTTATGAATACCGTCTTTATAGTCTATCTGATGGTCATCCGCTAAAATCTCAATACAACGCTCCAAATCTTCAAAAATTTCCACATCAATGGGATCATCCGCATTGAGATTTTGTTCATATATCTCCAGTGCTCCTCTATAAAGTGCTCGAGCGGAGAGATTGTTTAATTTCAAATTCTTTTTAGCTAATACATTCAGTGCATCGCAAAGACTAACATCGGATTCATCAGTAAAACGAAGTACTATGCCATTAGCGTTTTCTTCACAAAGCGGCGCCTTAGATTTCGAATCAGCAAACCAGCTTTTAATATCATCCACCTTATATTTTTTATAAGGCTGATTAATACGTAGAATAGCTACACGATTTTCACTCTCTCCAACTAACTCAAAGTGAAGATCAAATTTGAATAACTTAAGAATGTCATCTCTCTTCTCTCGTTTCGCTACTTGAAACAAGGTTTCTCCATCGTAATTTAAAGACTTAGGATCAGCCCCTGCTTCCAATAAAATTTTCACAATAGTTGGTGTACCATGAATATAGGCTGCATGAATATGCCACATCGCATTTTTATCATCTTCAGCATCGAAAGCGACCTTAGCATTAACTTCAAAACCATATTTTAGCAATCTTAAAACTAAGGCTTCATTTTTAGCACAAATCGCATTGAACAGTGCCCAAGTATTGTTTTTTGAACACAGATTATGAGCTAATAAAAAATCAATGGTATTATTATTGCCTTCACTATCTTTCTGAGTGGCAGTCTCCAGTAAAGCACCAAACAGTTGAAAAACTGAACAGTCTTTATTGCTCCAAGGATGACCTTTAGTCACTATCCAATCTTCTATGGATTTAGCATTATAGTCACTGAAACCTTTCAACTCATGAATTTTATCAAAAGAAAGATAAAGTAAAATTTTTCTTTCTCTTTCTGAGAGTTCTTTGACACGTGTTATTTCTTGAGCTAATGCTAAGGCAGTTTCAGTATCCGATTTTATAAAGTCTAAGATATTTGTTGTGTCTGCACCTGCCAAGATTAACACTTTCATAAGGTTAAGAGCATTTTTCTGATAAGCATACAGTAAACAAGGCACAGAACCTGTTGAAGTTTTAACAACACTGTTTGGCGATAAACCTGCGCCTAACAATCGACGAAGTTTTTGTTCATCATTGGCATCGATGGTATCACGCATTAAATCAGGGGCTAAAGGATGTGCATCCTCCACAGGTTTTGACTTCTTATCCTTATTTGCTTTGGTTTCTCTTGCCGGTCTTACTGATCCATCTTCTCCGATAACAAAGCCACCTTCAGGCATAGGAATGGCATTTTTTATGTCTTCTTCAGTAAAATCGACCATTTTAAGATACCAGGAATTTTCCGGAAAGCGTTTTTCTAAACCCTTAATTAATTGTTGAACCTGAGGTGTTTTTTGAGATTTAATATCATGATAAGCATTTTGGAGATCGACCAAGGAATCATGTATTAACGCAAAGCCATAATGTTCTAAGCGATCCAAAACTTCTGAGATAGACATGATCTCTTTTCCATCGACACTCTCACCCAATTCAAGTATTACATTATTTCCTATCAACTGAACTGAAACACGATCTTTAAACCATTTCGATATTTTATCTTTAGTCTTACGCTTTGGAATCGGAAATGAAAAGCTAAATTTTCCACTAACAGGATTCCTTTTAAACGAAACACTTTGTGATATTTTCTCTGCAGATTTGGCAGACTTTGTAGTCTTTGATTCAGAATTTGAGTGTAGAGATTCTAAATATTCCTCAAATCCCCCTAAGACAAAAGATACCTCCGAATACTTCTCTCTAGGAAGTGCGAGTAATTTTTCTTTAGCAATCTCAATCTTATGTTTTTTGAGAAGATTGAGCGCACTCACCAGGCTAATAGAATTAAGCTGGATAAGTTCCTCATCAAGTAATTCAATGACAAAGTATCCCTTTCGGACTTCAATAATTTCGATTCCTGTATAGGTTTTGAACCATTCTTTAAGTTGCTCAAGGCTTAATTTCTCTGAATCGTCCTTAATTCGAATATAAGCCCCGTTTTGTGATTTGTGGATCTTAATAGACTCTATAATTGGCTGCTTTGTAAGCGTTTTCGAAGGTTGTTGTTCGTGTGCAACCGGTTTTTTGACCGGTTCTTTAGGATGCTCAGATGGCTGAGTTTGCTTTGCTTTCGCAGGAGGCGTTTCTACTTTTTTAGGCTTATCGTGACTAATTGGTGGTTTCGCAGCTTTGTTTTGGTCGGAAGATGTTGTTGATGGAGTAGTGGTTTTTTTAGACTCTACTGTAGCTTTTTTTGGCGCTTTTGCTGTGGGGTTGAGAAAATCTTTGATATCCCTGAATAAATGTAAATAAGGGTCGACAGGAGTACCTTTGGGTATAGCCTGGAGTTTAGCTTGAACCTCAACATCATCGGTACGAAGCTTAGCAAAGGCCTCATCAGTGAGCGCAAAACCCTTATCAGCCAATCTGCCAAGCACATCCCCTAAACTAAGAGCATCAGGGTCTTTAAAACGCAAACTGATTTCTATGCTATTATTTGGGTACTTTTTAACAACGGCTTTACCATCAAACCATTTTTCAACATCTGAAGCTTTATGCTCAAGCGACACAAAATAAACCCTAAACCGAACAACACTCTTATCATCTTGTAATTGCGTATTGTAATAGACGACCTTTTGCAATTCTGCTTTTTGATGACTCATCGCTGTTCTCCCCAATATTTAATATAAATTTAAGACAATTTCAGTATTATAAACGATTTCAAAGGGGGGTTCAATATCTAGAATTAGTGGTTACTAGCGCTATGACTACTATCATCAGAGTGTTCAGATACCTCATCATCCACGAGTTCATACTGGGCTTTGACGGCTTCCTTAAACATAAAAACTAACTGACCTAAGGTAGACTTTACCAATCGACTCACATCATTTTTATCGGTATATCTCATTCCTTGAAAAAAACCATAAAAAAAACTATAAACCCTAAATACACCAAGCCCCGTGTTTTTGTCCTTTGTTTCAAAAGTATTATAAGCCTGCTCAATAGAGTCAGGGGTTAAGGTTTCTTGATGTAGAATTTCATTGACAAATTCACTTAAAGCAGCGAGTTTTGCATTCAATTTATTGAATTTGCTCATATTTCTATCAGCATAAGCAATATTGCTTAGGGTTTTCAATTTCCCTGCGTAAGCAATCATATTTTGAAGAGCGAATCTAACTTCTTCAGATAATTTATCGACTTGTAACTGTGGTTGCATTCTTACTCTTCCAATATTTCCACCTAAAGTTTTCGTGAAATATTCCACATGATCAACAATATCAGGGTCAAAATTAGGAGCTGTTCCATGAGCTGACCAACGAGCAACTACTCCCTGATATAATTTGCGCTTTGTTTCCTCTTCCTCTTCTTCTTCCTCGAGTAGTGTTTCACCATATAATATTTGATGAATAACTTCAGAAACAGTCTGATGCTCTGCTGTTTTCTTTGCTTTGGGAGTCGGTGGTTCTTTATCTTTATACGATTCTAATAATTCAATAATTTCTTCATTATTATCTTTTTCCGCTAATGCAAATAATGAATATCCAGCTTCATTTAATTGATGGGGGTTTGCACCTGCCTCTAGTAAGAATGGAATAAATTGTGGTGCATATTTATAGGCGATAAAAATATGAGTATTTGCACGACCTGGCAATGTCGATTGGTAAACAAATCCATTCACATCAAAACCTAGAGCTATCAACTGTTTGATTTGTTCAAGCGTTTTTCCACGCATAATCGCATTATGTAGAATAGTTGGATTATTAACATTACAAAGTTCATTATCAATTAAAAATTGATAGGTTTTGTCATCTTTGAAATCAGTCGCACGTTGGAGCAATTCGTCGAAAAGTTCCATGAGTGCATAATTTTCTCCTGTTCCACCTATCCAGTCTACGATAGTGATATTATTAAAGTTAGAAAATCCCCTTAATTGATCCAGTCCTTCTTCACCAATAAGATCAGTAATTTTTTTCAGTTTTGCAGCGCTCTGAGGTGAATTCTCGACTTCTATCTTGTTAACAAAAATATAGGGTGCACCACATTGTTCAAGAAATGCTATAGTATCGTCGTCATCATCACGTTTAGCATTATCATACATCATTTGAAATAAATGCTTTGCACTGAAATTTATTTGATTATTGGGGAAATTAGAAAAACTCAACCAATCCTCAACGCAGGCTTTGTTTTTTTCATTAATATTCATGAGCTCTTCTAAGCCCTTAGGATTATCCTCGCCGATCAATGCCTTAATTTCTGCCAATCTTTGTTCTTTGTCTATACTTCCTGCTTTGGATGTGCTCACTGTAATTTCTCCGGAATATCCACTATAAATTTACTTAAACATTTATATTATACGGTATTTTTCCCTTTAATTCAATGAATTTTAGGGGGCAAAATCAACGATTTTCTAATAAAACAAAGGCTTTAGCTTCAGGCCCAATGTAATCCGCCAAAGGTCTGATCAGCTTATTATCTGCTCGTTGCTCAATGATATGAGCTGCCCAACCGGCAATTCGAGCAAACACAAAAATGGGAGTAAACATCGGTGTTGGGATACCACAAAAATGGTAGGTTGAAGCACTGTAAAAATCTAAATTGGGAAATATATTTTTCTCTCTGTGCATCACTTGCTCAATACGTTCAGAGATGGCGAATAAATTTTTTTCTTTGTCGATTTCGCTTAAACGTTTGGACCACACTTTGATCACATCTGAACGTGGATCTGAGGCTCGATAAACTCGATGACCAAAACCCATGATTTTTTCTTTGTTTGCTAATTTTTTGATGATGGCTTTTTCTGCCTCATCGGGGTTTTTAAATTGGGCGATCAGTGCCATGGCTTGTTCATTTGCACCTCCATGTAATGGACCACTTAAGGTTCCGATGGCAGAACAAATGGCTGAATAAAAATCGGCTAAGGTGGATGCTGTTACACGTGCGGCAAAAGTTGAGGCGTTAAATTCGTGTTCCGCGTATAAAATCAAAGAAACGTTGAGCGCTTTAATGTGAATTTCCTGAGGTTCACGATAGTGTAGTAATTGTAAAAAATAAAAAGCGAGATTTCCCTCTTTAATATCTGTATTTATTTTTTTATTGTTGTGCGAAAAATGATACCAGTAACAGAGCATTGCTGGAAATGTAGCGATTAATCGATCTGCGATCGCTATTTGATCATGTGTTTTTAATTCCGGCTCTAAGGTGCCTAAAAATGAGCAGCCCGTGCGTAATACATCCATGGGATGAGCTGTTTTGGGCATTAATTCTAGGACTTTGCATAATTGTTCTGGCAGTGTTCGTAGCTTTCTGAGTTGTTCTGTATATTTTTCGAATTGGGATAAGGTGGGTAAGGTGCCGCGAGTTAACAAATAAGCCACTTCTTCGAATTGCGCATTTTCTGCGAGATCATTGACTGAATAGCCTCGATAATTTAAGCCTATACCGGCTTTGTCGACGAAGCTGATGGCGGTTTTTCCGGCGGTGATGCCAGCTAGGCCTTCTGTCACTTTTTTTCTCCTTCAGTATATTTTAACAATCGATACAACACTTCCCTACTTTGCATTTTTGAAACCGATGCCACTTGAGTCCCATTCTCACGAATATCCTTATAAACATCCCACGCCGCAGCATTCATCGCCCTAAATGCACTCAGTGGATACAACACCATTTTAATCCCAACTGCTTTTAATGCGTCCACACTCATCAAAGGCGTTTTTCCAAATTCAGTCATATTCGCAAGCACGGGCACAGAAAGCTGATCAACAAATTTTTTATAATCATCAACACCCAATACAGCTTCTGCAAAAATCGCATCTGCACCGGCTTTAACATATTTCTTTGATCTATTAATTGCAGCCTCTATACCTTCCACACTGATTGCATCTGTTCGTGCCATAATCATCAAATCCCTATTTTTACAGGCTTTTATGGCACTTTTAATTCGCTCAACCATGTGTTCCGTTGTCACTAATTTTTTTCCTTCCAAATGACCACATCGTTTTGCAGGAATTTGATCCTCAATTTGAATTCCTGCCGCTCCCGCTTTTATCATTTCATTCACCGTTTTTTCGATACCCGCTTCATCTTCCCACCCCGTATCAACATCAACCAATAAAGGCAATTGAGTCGCACGAGTAATTCGTCGAACATCAATCAACACATCTTCTAAGGTCGTCTCACCGATATCTGGAATTCCTAAAGAAGCATTTGCAACGCCTGCACCTGACAAATACAATGCTTTAAATCCCGCATTTTCAGCCATAATTGCCGCCAATGCATTGATAACGCCGACGATTTGCAAAGGATTTTCTGAAATCATTGCTTGTTTCATGCTTAGGCCTCTTCTTCACGTAAGGCACGTCGCAAAATTTTTCCAACATTAGATTTAGGAAGTTCATCTCTAAATTCTATATACTTAGGACGTTTATAACCGGTAAAATTTTCTTTACAATATTTTACCACATCCTTTTCCGTTAAATTTGGATCACTTCTGACAATAAAAACTTTGACAGCCTCTGTGGAAGACTCATCAGGAACACCAATGGCTGCAGCTTCTCGAATACCCGGATGTGCTGCTAAGACTTCTTCAATTTCATTGGGAAAAACTTTAAAACCTGAAACAACGATCATATCTTTTTTACGATCGACTAAAAAAATATAGCCGGCCTTATCCATTTTGACGATATCACCTGTGCGTAACCAACCATCCTCAGTAAATATTTTTTTACTTTCATCGTCTCGATTCCAATATCCTGTCATCACTTGTGGACCTTTTACACACAACTCACCTTCTTCACCGAGCGGAACTTCAGAATTTTCCTCATTTCTAATACTCACTAAGGTTGAAGGTATAGGCAGGCCCACACTGTGTGTGAATTTATCCAGGGAAAATGGATTGATACACACCACGGGACTGGCTTCCGTTAATCCATAACCTTCTAAAATATAACAATGAGTTAATTGATTCCACGCATTTGCCACCACATCTTGTGTGGCCATGCCACCTGAAATACTTAATCGTAAATGTTTGAAATTTAATTTTCTAAATGCTTCATTATGGGTCAGTGCATTATAGAGCGTATTAATTCCCACCATCATGGTATAAGGAATTTTTGAAATTTCCTTTACAAAATGCGGAATATCTCGAGGATTTGTGATCAAAACCACCTCACCACCAATCATCAAAATAGCCATACAACTGATGGTTAGTGAGAAAATATGATAGAGTGGTAAAGGAGTCAATGCAATTTCCATACCCTCTCGCATTTTACCATCAGACCAGATAATGCATTGTCGAGCGTTCGCTATTAAATTTCCATGACTCAACATGGCACCTTTGGCAATACCTGTGGTTCCACCCGTATATTGTAAAAATGCGATATCATCACTCTTTAATGAGGGCTTAGAAAAAGTAAATTGCGACCCTCGTTTCATGGCGTGACGAAAAGTCACCGCTGTGGGAATATCAAAATCTTTCACCATTTTTTTAACATACTTAACAACAAAATTAATCAGTTGACGTTTTGGTGAGGGAAATAAATCTGCAATTTCAGTGATAATAATATTTTTCATCGGATGTTCATGCAGAACTTTTTGAAGAACATTAGCAAAATTCGCTAAAATAACAATAGAAGTAGCACCTGAATCTTTGAGCTGAAAACTTAATTCGCGAGGTGTATAAAGTGGATTAATATTCACCACAATTAATCCAGCACGCAATGCACCAAACATCACAATAAAATATTGCAGTAAATTTGGCATCATGATCGCCAAACGATCACCTTTTTTTAATCCTCTATCTTGTTGCAAATAGGCAGCGAATTGTTTTGATAATTCATCAATTTGTGCATAGCTTAACGACACACCTCGATTAGTCACTGCTTTTTTATTCGCAAATTTTTGACACGATTTTTCAAACATGTCAGCAATCGATGAAAACGGCGAGGCCGGAATTTCAGCTGGCATACCGCTGGGATAGGATTTTAACCAAATATGCTCCACCTGCTTATCTCCTTATAGGGGTTGACCCAAAACCTTCCTCAGCATATCCTGATCTATTAATATTAGCATGGAATCGATCAAAAAATGAACAACACTACCACATCATTTACCCTAAAAGGGAACATGCTTCCAGTGACCCAGTTACTGTTGCAAACGACGAATTTGAAAAAAATTGATACACAGCTGAAAAATACAGTACAAAACACCCCACAATTTTTTAATAATATGCCCATCGTCATCGACTTACAAAATGTTTCAGAGAAGGAAATTGATTTTCCTGGGCTGATACAAATTTTAAAAAAGGCTGGCTTAATTCCAGTAGGTATTAGTAATGCCTCTCCAAACTTAGAAAACGCTGCTATTGATGCCGGCTTGGGGGTCATGTCTTCCGCTAAAAAAAACTTCGAGGCTGAGATCAAAACGAAAAAGTCCAGCGCCTGTGCAAAAATAATTAGTACACCTGTGCGTTCAGGCCAACAAATCTACGCTCAGGGTACAGATCTTATCGTTCTTTCTTCAGTCAGCCCTGGTGCAGAAATTTTTGCCGATGGGCACATCCATGTCTATGGTCCTCTGCGCGGTCGAGCCCTTGCGGGAGTTCAAGGTGATATCAATGCGCAAATCTTTTGCCAGTCCTTGGATGCGGAACTCTTATCGATTGCTGGCAACTATAAGTTAAAAGATAATTTTAACTATTCGGGTGATGAACCGGTGAAGGTTTATTTGAAAGAGGCTAGTTTGATTATTGAGTCTTTAAGCAAATAGACAACAAAAAACAAACATTGTAAACTACCTGCTTTTAGGAATAACTAAGGTACAACATGGCAAAGAAAATCGTTATCACATCAGGAAAAGGTGGAGTCGGAAAAACTACAACCAGTGCAGCTTTTGCAACCGGCTTGGCATTACGCGGTTTTAGAGTAGTTGTGGTTGATTTTGACGTTGGTCTTCGTAATCTAGACCTTATTATGGGTTGCGAACGTAGGGTGGTTTACGATTTGGTGAATGTTATACATGGTGAAGCGAATTTACCTCAAGCATTAATAAAAGATAAACGCGTTGACAATTTATTTATTCTCCCCGCTTCTCAAACTCGCGACAAGGACGCCCTAACCGCTGAAGGTGTTGAAAAAGTTCTGGATGAATTATCTCAATCTTTCGACTTTATTGTCTGCGATTCACCCGCTGGTATTGAGCGCGGTGCACATCTTGCTATGTATTTTGCTGATCATGCCATTATCGTAACCAATCCTGAAGTATCCTCTGTCCGTGACTCCGATAGAATACTAGGATTGCTCTCCAGTAAAACTCGTCGAGCTGAACTGGGCGAAACCCCACCCACACAACATCTTTTACTGACCCGATATTCTCCAGCTCGTGTGGAACGTGGAGAAATGCTCAGTGTTAGTGACGTCATCGACATCCTTTCCATACCCTTACTGGGTGTGATTCCTGAATCACAAGCCGTACTTCGATCATCGAATTCAGGTGTTCCCGTTATTTTGGATGAAGAAAGTGATGCGGGTAAAGCTTATACCGATGCCGTCGCACGCTTCTTAGGTGAAGACGTACCCCACCGATTTATTAATCCTCCCAAAAAGGGAATATTTCGCCGCCTATTGGGCCGCCAAAGAGAAAAGGAAACCGCCTAATGTCATTACTTAATTTATTTCGTCGTAAAGAAAAATCCGCTGAGGTTGCAAAAGATAGACTGAAAATCATTCTTGCCCATGAACGTACTCGGGGACAAGTTTCTCGCTTTAATTTAGCGGGTTTGCAGCAAAAAATTATTAAAGTTATCTCTGAGCATTTGCATATACAAGAGTCGGATTTCAAGGTGGATTTGCAGCAAGCCAAAGATGGTTCAAAGCTTGAATTGAATGTTATGTTGCCTGAAGAAGATCATTGATTAGCAAACAAAAACCCAATTCTTAAACCGTATTCTTTAAAGGTGTTTAAAGGCTCAAGCACACACACATAGGGATTACAATTGATTGAAGAATCTTTGACATGCCAATAAGTGTAATAAGGCTCTAAGACCACTTTAGTATTCCGTCGAGACTGTTTGACGAAACGCAACCTTAATTTAAAGCCATAGCCATTATCTTGTTCATTAATTTCAAAAAATTTGCTATCAACATCATCACTTTTTTGATATCCCTTCCATAAAAAATCATATTCCCCAATCAATAACACCTCTAAAAGTCCTTGATGATACACAGAGATTTCAGCACCTAAGGGTGAGTAATAATAATTTGAACGACGATCATAGGCCACTGCACCTAAATTAGTCAGCATTCCACCTGAATTGTCCGCGAAACGTCGATATCCAGCGCCTAAGTAAGGCGTTATGCGATGAGAATGTAGGAAATAAAAGTCATGACCCAAAACTCCACGAATCTCAAATAAATTATTAGGATTGCCAGCGCTGTCTCCGGATTTGCTGGTGTAATTGAATTCGGTGTGGGCTAAATAAGTATCGAGGATCAATCGGATATATTGATTATCCCAATACGTCAGTGCTGCATAGAGACCAATCCCAGTACCATCTTCATTCACAAAGGCTTCATCGCGAACAAATTCATCATATTTCATTTGCGAAAAACCAGGAGAAAGTTCGCCACTAAAATGAGGACCACTCTCGAGATTATTGGTCGGAGTGTTTGCTTGAACCGTGCTTGATGCTATGAGACATAAAATCACCAGGGATATTTTTTTCATTATCATCTCCATTTGAATGAGGAGTGATAATAACATTAAAAGAATGACTTTCAACCCGAGATTAGCTCTTCTGGGGAAAAATCATCGACTGCGATAATATCTTTTCGCATCTCATCTAATTCTCGTAGCATTTTCGCTTGAGCATCCGTAATAAACTTCGTCTGATGTGCACTTTCAATTTGCTGAGTCAGTGTCACACCACTGATCGATCCTTTTCGAGCAGCACGCGCCAATTTAGTACGTAACTGACTGGTATCGATCATTTTCTGAAATACTACCTGCAATTTTCCGATGGGGTTCGTGGGTTCATTGACTAAATAGACTTCTTTTATAAAATTCGAACGCGCTTTACTGGGTGTAGTGAGTAAATGAGCAATACGGGTTGCCAACACATCAGAGGGACGACTCAGTCGTTTACCCCGAGGAAAGACTTTCCATCGTAAAGGAATACGCATCCAGGTAATGGGAAAATTTCTGATCAAGCCATCTACATGTTCTTGGGTTTCATACAACAAATAATGACAAGCCCAATCCACTAAGGGATTATCATCTTTGGTCTCACCATTATCGCTATGATGCTTGAGCACCGCTGAAAGCAAATACAAAGTACTCAGAATATCGGCAAGTCGTGCCGAAATTTTCTCATTACGTTTCAAACTTGCACCTAAAGCCAGCAATGTGCAATCAGTCATAAAAGCTAATGCAGCACTAAAACGTGTGAGATGTTGATAATAACGACGCCCATATTTCGTAGGCGCATCCACAAATCGTGCATTAGTAATTCCCAACCAAAAAGCTCTCACGGCATTACTGACCATAAAACCAACATGATTAAATATGGCCTCATCAAAGGCCACTAAGGCTCTTTTTTCATCTTTTTGATTAACGGCATTAATTTCAGCAAGGACATAAGGATGACAACGCACCACCCCTTGCCCAAAAATAATCATACAGCGGGTTAATATATTCGCCCCCTCAACGGTGATACCAATAGGCAACTCTTGGTAAGCCCGACCTAAATAATTATTTGGACCTAAACAAATTCCTTTACCACCGTGAATATCCATCGCATCATTCCCGACTTTTCGGCCCAATTCCGTCACATGATATTTACTAATTCCTGAAGCCACAGCAGGCTCCTCACCTTGATCGATGGCTGATAGAGTGAGTAAACGAGTGGAATCCATGATATAGGTGTAACCCCCTATTCTCGCCAAGGCTTCTTGTATACCTCCAAATTTTGCCAAAGGAAGTCCAAATTGTTCTCTGATCATAGAATAGGCACCAGAGGCAGCCGATGCAGCCAGTGCACCACCCGTGGATAATGAAGGTAAAGAAATAGCCCGTCCCACGGCTAAGCGTTCCACCAGCATTCTCCAGCCTTGACCTGCCATCCCTACTCCACCAATGATCCAATCAAGGGGTATAAAAACGTCTTTGCCTTGAGTAGGACCGTTAGGAAAGGCTGAATTAAGAGGAAAATGACGACGACCCGTGACCACACCCGCTGTCCTTGTTGGAATTAGTGCACAGGTAATACCGATGTCTTCTTTTTGACCGATCAGGTGATCAGGATCATATAAATGAAAGGCTAAACCGATGACGGTGGCAACTGGTGATAAGGTGATATAACGTTTGTTCCAATTTAAACGAATGCCAATGATTTCTTTACCCTCAAATTGTCCCTTAGAAATAACCCCATTATCGGGCATGTTCGTTGCATCTGAACCCGAATCGGGACCTGTTAGCGCAAAACAAGGTATTTCGCTACCAGAGGCCAACTTAGGTAAATAATAGTTTTTTTGTTTCTCGGTGCCATATTCCATCAGTAGCTCTGCAGGACCTAAGGAATTGGGAACTGATACGACAGAAGCAACAGAGGTACTTCGACCCGCCAATCGTACTAAAATTGCCGAATGGGCATGAGCAGAAAAGCCTAAGCCTCCGTATTCTTTAGGAATAATAATACCAAAAAATCCATTTTCCTTAAGAAAACGCCACATTTCATCGGAAAGCGTCAAGCGATGGTGAGTGATATCCCAGTTATCGATCATACTGCAGAGGGTATTTACAGGTCCCTCTAAGAAGGCAGTTTCTTCTTTGCTAAAGGTGGGCGCTGGCATTTTCAAGAGCTTAGACCAATTCGGTTTTCCGCTGAATAATTCTCCTTCCCAACCTACGGAACCCGCTTCCAAGGCAGCTCGCTCTGTATCTGAGATAGTTGGCATAAGTCCTTGAATTAATTTAAATATATTTCTTGATATGACCTGGCGGCGTATCCAATAAATTTGAAAAATTAAGAGCGTTGAAAAAAATACCGTCCAGTAGAATACCAAGGTAATAGTGTGTAAATGAGCAAAATAGCTGAGGAATGGCAGTATTAGGACATAGGTGATGCACCAAATGGATAACACTGCTCGGTGGTAGGACAATATACCAGCGATGATGAGTAGTCCAATTGTCCATAATATATCTTGCACTCTAAAACTCCTTGATATTTTGCTCCCCCCTCCGGGGGGTGGATTCTAATTAGGTAATTATAACTCACATCTAGAATTTTTACGCAAGAAGAGTAAACTCACTTATGTCTAGGTGGGGGAAACCTAACAAAAGGAGTCTGCCATGAAGAGAATCTTGATAGTTGAAGATGACAAGTATATCTCACTAGCACTGAATATCCGCCTCAGAGCCAGTGGATATGAAACGATTACCGCTTGGGATGCTATTGAAGGCGTCAATACCGCTTACGAACAAAAACCAAATCTTATTCTCCTTGATATAGAAATGCCCGGTGGCGGTGGATTTAGGGTCGCTGAATATATACGTAATCATCCCGTGCTAAAAAATACTCCCTTAATTTTTATTACGGCAAGCAAACAAATTCAGCATCGAGAAAAAGCCAAAGAATTTAATGCGGCGTATTTTTTCGAAAAGCCCTATAACTCAACGGAATTGTTATCTGCGATTGCCTCATCACTTAATTAATTTTGAAATGAGTTAACCGTGCAACTCATTTATTATTTAGGCATTTTGTTGATAGTCTCCAGTTCCTTTGCTGTTTTTCGTTTAAGAAAAGAATGGTTGTTCGAAAAAAAACAAAAAGAATTAATATTACATGCTACTGAAGTGGCTTGCCATACTGAAAATTTTAAGCAAGCCATGTATTCTTATTTAAATATTCTTTGTGAAGAATTTGATTGGCCTGTGGGTCATGTTTATCGCCCCTCTAAAGTGGATTTTTCACAATTGGATTCAACGCTGATTTGGTTTGTCAAAGATTACAAGAAAACTGAGGAATTTTACGAGGTTTGTAAGAATTTCCCTATTCACAAGGGTGTGGATTTACCCGGAAAAATATTTCAATCGGGCAATTTTTACTGGGTTGATCACTCTCAGACTTATTATCATGATTTACCGCGACTCAATGCCTGTAATACAAAACATTTACAATCCTGTTTTGGAATACCCATTAAATACAAAGAAGAAGTGATTGCGATATTTGAATTTTTCGATTTTAAACCTCGTCCTTTTGATCCAAACCAAGTTAAACTCGCCCAGGTGTTTAGCAAACAACTGGGACAAATTTATTCTAGAAGAATGGCAAGCTCTGCCACCAAAGCCGCTGAACTGCGATTTAACTTAGCGATGGAAACGGCAGGTATAGGCGTATATGAATGGAATATCAATGCCGATAAAATCATTTGGAATGATACCATGTTTAGATTGTTCGAAATTGATAAAAAGACTTTTGATAATACCTACCTTGGAACGATAAAGCATATTTTACCAGAAGATGCTCAAAAAATTGATCAGCATGTTAAACGAGCTGTATTCAATAAAGAAAATTTTTTAGAAAATGAGATTAGAATTCGTACAAAAAATGGATTAATTCGATTTTTATGGGCTCAGGCTCGTTTAGACTATAACGAAAAAGGCCATTTATCCCGATTAACGGGTGTTTGCCAAGATATTACACAACGTCGAAATGCGGAAAAAAATGCGGAAATTTATCTGGACAAACTCACTTCGATCAATGCAACCTTGCAAAAACAAAATTTTGAAATACAGGGATTTTACCAAACGGCATCACATGAACTCAAAACTCCACTCACGGCAGTGAATGAATTTATCTCAATAATTCTCGATGGAATTGCAGGTCCGCTGAATGAACCGCAGACGGAATTTTTATCGATCGCCAAAAAAAATTGTTCCTTGATGACCTTGTATATCAATGATTTATTGGATATTAGCCGTTTAGACACTGGTAAAATGTCAATTAATTTACAGCCCACGAATTTTAATGATATTGTTACTCAAGCCATTAAATCCTCTCACTCACTGATTGTGCAAAAAAATATTTCACTGTCCCTCAATATTCCCGATGATCTGCCTGAAATCTTCGCTGATGAACAACGCATCCTTCAGGTGATCACTAATTTGCTCAGTAATGCCATTAAATTCACCGATAATTATGGCACTATTACTATCGATGCGAGTGAAGACCCTGCTCTACCCGATCGAATCAAGATTTCCATTACCGATACGGGTTGCGGAATTCCTGAAAAAGATATTGATAATATTTTTGAGCGTTTATACCAAGGGAAGAATGCCAAAAATGTATCTAATGCAGGATTGGGTTTAGGTTTGAGTATTTGCAAGCAGTTGGTGAATTTGCATGGAGGAGAGATTTTTGTGGAGAGCGTTGTTGATCAGGGGAGTACTTTTTCTTTTACCTTGCCAATTGCTGTTGTTCCTGTGGAGATAAATTAGTTGTCATCCCGGCGAAGGCCGGGATCCAGTCTTATTATATCAGCCAAATTCCTTCAAAAAAATTAATATATTAAGAATGGATCCCGGCCTTCGCCGGGATGACAACGTGGAGCTGGAATGACAACTATGAGAAAAAATCCCCCACTGAAGTGAGGGATTTATAAATTATTTAACTCTGATGTGATTAAAAGAAATCAGGAGATGGATCTTCCGCACCTTCACCATTTGTAGACAGGTCTACAAATACATCATCAGATCTTGTACCTGTATCTCCAACAGGAAATTCAAATCCATCAAAAGGATTACTACCTGTTTCTCTTACAGGAGCTGCTAATTCACTAAAAGGATTAGAAGCTGTTGCAACTACAGGAAATTCAAATCCATCAAAAGGATTAGGACTTAAATCGATCGCAATGGACTCACTACCAGCAGCACGAACTACAGTACCATCTTCACTTCTTACCACAAGACCTTCGACGATAGTTTGGTAAGAAACGCCTCCATTAGCCTTCTTTTTATCGGCTTCTTCAGCTGCTTCAAGGGCATCTAAATCAAGGGCTACTGATGGATTATCTCTAGCTTCATTATGCCAATTAACATCATCTGGATCTTCACGCATTGCTAATTGTGCATCTGGCAGACCTGTAGGATTTCTCTCTGACTGTTGCATTGCATTAGTATCGGGTCTTGATGCTGTACAGCTGCTCTGAAATAGCGTGGGAAAACTAAATTTAGAAGTTAAAGAATTAACTCCAGTTTTCACCTTATTACTAAACCAAGTCCATCCACTTTCTGTTGAAACTACATCTTCAGGTTGTGCAGTTGCTACAACGATTGCAGATTTATCTTCTTCTTCATCTTGAAGAACAACTACTTTAACTTCTTCTGCCTGAGCTTGTGCATGTACACCAGTAATTAAATTCCGCTCAACTTCGATATCAAATTGAATGTTAGGAAATGCAGAACGAAGTTCATCGGCATTATTGAAACATCCCAACACATCGCCATGAACATTATAGATAAATGCATGTTCAGATCTTTTTTGACCTTCAAAAATAACGAATAAGTTAAGCGTAACCGCTTCATTTCCGTTAATGATGCCTTCATAACTATGCTCTACGATTTCAACCTTCGTGACTGCTTTATCAGTCTCTTCATGACGGAGTGCTAAGGGTTGAGAAGCCACAGGTTGCTTAACAAGCTTCTTAGCCATTGAAGACAGATCTACTACTAAGGTACTTGGATTTTTTAAATATCCTAAAACAGTTACAAAAGGTGCAGCAAATTTCTTTGCAAATCCAGAGGCCCTTTGAAAAATACTGGGGCGTAGCTGAGCAGCCTGATAATGTACGAGTTGACCAGCATCAGTGCTTTGAGCCTTAATTTCTTCTAAAGGCTTTAATTCAGCTACTTCCAGACTTTTTGGATCGATAATTACTGGATCAAATTCAACTTTAGGGTCTTTTTTCGGCATTTCAACTAAAGGTTTCAATTCAACAACTGCTTCAACTGTTTTTGAGTCAACAATTACTGGATCAAATTCGACTTTAGGATCTTTTTTCGGCATTTCAACCAAAGGTTTTAATTCAGCATTTTCAACAATCATTGGGTTAACAATTTCTGGATCAAATATGATTGGTTTTGCTTTGGTAGATTTTGCTTTTTTAGCTTTTCGTGCTGCTGATTTTTCTTTTTTCGCTTGCTCTGCTTCCGCTTTTAATCTCGCTGCTTTAGCCTCAGCTGTTTCTGATTTTCCAGACTTATCTTTTGATTGCTTCGACCCGTCGTCTTCTGAGGTATCTACATGACTGTCTTCTTTTTGAGATTGATCTTCATCTTGAAGAATTGCCATATCAAAATCTTCAGTGTCATCAAGAAAACTTTTCACTGCTTTTAAGGTAGAAAATGAACGACCAATCGCTGGAATCGCTTTGGTCCAATCCCATCGGAATTTTGCTGCTTTATTTTCAGACTCCTCCTCTTCTACAGATGAACTATCAGAAAGAGAGCTTTTAGCAGATTGCCCAAGCACTACGAATTTATCAATTAGCCAATAGAAAAGATGGAATATTGGGCCCGTGAGTAATACCGGTAAAAAATTCAAAACAAATCTAGCAAAAACGTTATTACGATGTCGTGGTGCGTAGTAGTCTGCAAGAGCGGTACGAATTTGAGCAACTTCTTCTTCAGTCACTGACTCGTTTTTTTCAAGTTTCACTCGAATTTGCTCAATATCAAATCCGGTCATCGTATTAATCTGGCGGATAGCGCTGCGCTTTTTACTGGGATTTGGCTCATTACTAATAAATTGATGATTCGAATTTATTACAGCATTAATCTCATTGAATTGATCAATAAAGTCTTGCCTGGTTGCGATGGTCATTATACATACCTCTTAATTGTTTCGATTTTAAAAGCTATTTTTAAATAATTATTTTTGTATTTTAATTACTTAATATCAAGAAAGTATTAAGAGAATGTTTTTGCTCCCCCCTCCGGGGGGAGCTGTCCCGAAGGGACTGAGGGGGGGGGTAAGTAAGTTGGTCCCCCTCCCGGGGGGAGCTGTCACGAAGTGACTGAGGGGGATGTTAACAGCACTTTCATTCTAAAAAATTTCAAAAGGGCTACAATTTTTTATTTGGAGTTGACGCTGCACTCCCCCCCTCCGCCCTTCGGGCACCTCCCCCCGGAGGGGGGAGGAAAATCTTTAGGCCATATTGGCAGTATGTGCGTGCTCGTCTTCTTCGTTTGAATCTCCACCTACCAAGGTAGGATCAGCGCCTTCACTCAAATCTAGATCTATTTCAATTACAGCATCGTTAGCAGAACTAGCTACAGGTGCTTTAGATACAGTAGATACCTCATGAGACACAGCATCAGGATCATGCCCGCCTAAATCTTTATCAATGCCATTGTAAGAATTATTAGGAGTACGAACTTGATCTTTTGGAGGCTGAGCCTTTTCACCAGAACCATACCACCAATTAGAGGCAGCAGTTTTGGTAGCTCCCCACCAACCTTTAGCCTCTTCAACTTTAGGTTTTTCAGCACTACCTGTAGTATTACCTGCAGCACCCTTTTTGTCTTCCAAGTCACCCAAACTATCTGACATTTTTACTGCCTTCGGTGATTCTGGATTTTCTCCTCCTTCTTTTTTAGCAGCAGTTTTATCTGCTTCTGCTTTTAAACGCTCTTCTTCTCGTTTTGCAGCAGCTTCTTTTTCTTGGCGCAAAGCGTCTTCTTGTTCACGTCTAGCTGTTTCCTCAGCTTGTGCTTTTAAATGCTCTTCATCCACAGGTGTTGCAGTAGCTTCTTTTTCTAAACGCAAACGTTTTTCTTCTTCACTCTCTTCTTTGGGCATCGAGGGTGCAAGGGCTGGGGCTTCAGGTCTAGTTGGCTGAGAGCCTCCAAAAAATGAGGCGAAAAAACCTGGTTTAGGTGCTGAATTTGCTGCTTCAGTACGTTTTCTTTCCTCTTCCTCAGCTTTTGCAGCTGCTTCTTGTTCTAGACGCAAACGTTCTTCTTCACGTCTTGCCGCTTCTTCTGCTTCTACTCTTTTACGCTCAGCTTCTTGATGTGCTCTTTCCTCAGCGTCTTTTCTCACACGCTCTTCTTCTTCTCGTCTTGCAGCAGCTTCTTTTTCATTACGTAATCGTTCTTCTTCAAGTCTGGCTTTTTCTGCTGCTACTCTCAAACGCTCTTCTTCTTCACGTCTTGCCACTTCTTCTGCTTCTATTCTTTTACGCTCAGCTTCTAGTTTTGCACTTTCTTCAGCTTCTTTTCTCAAACGCTCTTCTTCTTTAGGTCCTGCTTTTTTCGTATCACCTTTTTTCAATTCTGCATCTTCAGATTTGCTGTCTTTTTTTACTCTTTTTTCCTTTTTTGCTGCTTTAGCTTGTCGTTGCTTTTCTGCTTCAACCTCTGCTGCTTCTCTCAGACCTTCTTCTTCAGAGGTAGATTTATCCTTCGCTTTATCCGACTTTGAAGAGGATTTTGAACTTCGAACTTCTTCACTTGCCTCACTAGGACGTGCTGAATCATCATCATCTGACTCATCGGTAATTGAAGATCCTTCAGATTCAGAAGCATTATTATCAGCGGCTGTGACCTCAATATACTTTTTGACCTCGTTCAACTGCAGAACTTTGTCATTGATACCATCAAATACTCGACTCCAATCCCAGTAAAACACTGCATCGGGCTTGGAATTAGTTTCCTGCTCTTTACCTTTTGCAGCAGCTACTACGATCCCATTGATAAACCAATAGAAAAGATGAAATAAGGGACCAAAAAATAATATGGGTAATAAATTGATAAAAAATCGAGCAAAACCCGTTTTGGCGGCTTGTTTTCGATAAGCAGATTTTAGTGATTCTGCATCATCTTTTTTAAGTTTCTCGGGTAACCAATCATAGGCTTTGATCTCTTCAAAACTTTTTGCTTTCATCAACAGTACTCCCCATGTTAATTGATATTTATGGATATTTTGCAGATAACTTAGGTATTGTGCAATATGAAGATTAACACAGTATTAAGTGATGTGCGTTCTATTGTCATCCCGGCCTCCGCCAGGATGACAACAGATGGGATATTATAAATAAGGATTGAAGGAGAAGCTCTCAGATTCATCATCTGCAGGTTGATCATGATCTTCTGCAGACGCATTCGTTTGGTCTTCAGAACTCGAATTATCTTCACCCGCTAATATCGCATCAAGCCCTTGAGTATTAACCGGAAAGTTTACTAAAATATTGTCATCTTCACGACTACCTAACAACTCAGACGTCTCTGCGAATGACCCCTTTACTTCTTTCTCACCATTGAAATCCTTAGTATCATTAAGAAAATTTTCCACAGTTTTCATGACTTTATAGGAATGAAATACAGTGAAAATTTCTTTTGAAGGATCGGTGGCTAGGCTTCTATTGAATAATTTGGCTACAAAATAGCCCAAGTGAAAGAATCCCAGCGTGAATACACCAGCAAGCACATTAAAAACAATTCGTGCACCTTTATTGTTTCTTTCTCGAGATTCATACCATGCTTCAATGGCATTTCTCACTACTTTAATCTCAGTTTTTGATAGTGATTTACCGTCCAATAATTTTATACGGATTCTTTCAATATTTGATCCTGATACATCGTCTAATTGATATACAGAATTAGACTTTGCTTTCGTATATTGAACGGCTGCAAATCCTCGATTCCCATGTTGCGGATTAATCAGACTACTGACCTCCACAAGACGTGCTAAATACTCATGATTACTTTTTACCTTACTCATTCTCTTTACCTCGTTTTAAATGTTTCAATACCGCTTTATTGCTTTATTTTTTAGCTATTGTATGGCTGAAATCTTAAGAAAATATTAAATAGTGATAATTAATTTATAGGGTGAGAACTTATTTAAGCAAATCGGGAAAATCTGTAAATATCGCATCAACACCCATGGAATACAGTTCCAAAGCTCGCTGTTGATCATTTACGGTATAGGACAAAACCATGGGAACAATATTCTTAAGCCCCGCCACTAAGCTCGACTCAAGAATTTCATGATTCACACAAAGGGCCGTGCAATCTAATTCTTTGACCCAAAGGTACCAATCCTCAGCCCAATCGTGAATCACACAGCCCAAGTACCAATCGGGTTCTAAACGTCTTACTGTTCGTAAACACGCTAAAGATTGACTTGATATTAAGGGTGGAGATTCTTTTAAATTCCAATGTTGATTCAAGCACTTAACCGTGGTTTCTGCAGTTGGAATGTCCTGACCCATTGAAGGCTTGATCTCTACATTAATATTCAGCTTGAGTTTTTTCAGTTGTGCCAGAAGTTCTGTAAAACTTGGAATTCGTTGACCCGAAAATTTGGGATCAAACCATTTTCCCGCATCAAGTTTTTTGAGTTCTTCGAGCGTAAAAGAGGCAACCTCACCCTTCCCATCCGTGGTTCTATCAACGGTTTCATCATGAATAATAATAGCTTGACCGGAATGCTCCAGCATCACATCAAATTCACACCACATAGCACCCATTCTAGCCGCCATATCCATAGAAATTAGAGTGTTTTCAGGCGCATAGCCTGATGCTCCTCGATGCGCAATAATTTTCGATGATTTTAAGCTCTCGAAGCTCATTCGACTTTGTTCCCAAAAATGACATAAGCACTTTGTTGAATCTTATTACTGACGGTAATTCCCCCTTCAGCGGCTGGGGCAACAGCAGCAACCCGCATTTCCGCCTGATAGGCTTTCGGCTGTTGTGGAAGCGGTTGGAGCAAGCCATCGAAGACTACCCGATGTAAGAAGTATTTTCGTTCGGGACTGATGGTATTAATGCGCTCAAGTTCTTTTTTCGCCTTATCATATAATTCCGACCGTAAAGCATCGCGTGTACGTTCCATATCTTCTAAGGTAGGTTCAAAAAAAACATCTTGAATTTCAAATTTCTCACCCGGTTTGCTCACTTTTTCTGCATGTTCTCTTAAGCCCGACAACTCACTCTCCGGTAAACGAGCCTCAGCTTGGACATTCACTTTTTCCAAACCGGATGGATCCTGGGATCGGCTAAAAAGTGTAATATGCCATTCGGCAGCGCCCGATATTTGCTTGAGTTTTGTAGTCAATTTTTGATGCGTTTGCTCTAAGCCTGATTTATCCAAGACAGCATCAACTGAAACCACCACTTTTGCAGTTGAGCTCTGCACCCATTTTTCACCCGATAAATTCACATGAATGGTGTTTAACAGTGGTTTTTCAACATCCTCAGCCCTAGTAAGGGGAGATATCAATAATCCTAAACCAAGTAATAGCGATAATACGGGTGTTTTCATAATGTACTCCTTTTTGCTCCACTTGCGATTAACCCTGGGTTTCGCTAGAGTTCGCCATAGTATTATAATCTATCTACCCAATCATGAGGCAAAAATGGCAAAAAAATCTGATGATATCCGCGATTTTACTGACATCGATCTCTTTGATTACGCTGAACGTTTAGGTTTTGGTAGCGTCTATCTCAAAGTCGATAAAAAAACGGGTTTAAGAGCCATTATTGCTATCCATAGTACCAAACGTGGACCTGCCATCGGTGGGACGAGATTTATTGATTATCCTTCCACGGATGCGGCCATCAAAGATGCACTTCGATTAGCCCGTGGTATGACCCAAAAAGCCGCCATCTGCAATCTCAAACACGGTGGTGCAAAATCGGTGATTATGCATACGAATAAGATTGGAGATCGCAAGGCCCTATTCCAAGAATTTGGTAAATTCGTTGAGGAAGTGGGTGGAGATTATATTGCTGCTATCGATAGCGGTACTAATGTAGCTGATATGGATGAAATTCAAAAAACCACTCAATACATCACCTGTACCTCAGACAGTCCCGGAAATGGCGACCCCTCTCCTCACACGGCTACCGGCGTACTTCGAGGTATTGAAGCAGCAGTAAAGTTTAAATTCGGAAAAGACGATTTTAGAGGTTTGCACATGAGCATCCAAGGTGTGGGAAATGTGGGTTCTAAACTTGCTGGCTATCTTCATGAAAAAGGAGCCCGATTAACGGTTTGCGATGTCCATCCAGAAAATGCCCAATTTTGTGCTGAAAAATTTGGTGCTAAGGTCGTAGATCCTGAAGCAATTTATGATGTTGAATGCGATCTGTTTGCTCCCTGCGCCCTGGGTGCAGTAATCAACGATTACACACTATCACGATTAAAAACCAAAATGATTGTTGGCGCTGCGAATAACCAACTCGCCGTTATGCGTTTTGACCAAGAGCTCTATGATAGAGATATTCTTTACCTACCTGATTTTCTGGTGAATGCAGGGGGGTTAATACATGTGGCTGGGATCTACGAATCTGGCAATGCTAAAAAAGCGCATGATTCGATACTTGCGATTTATGATGAATCCCTCAACTTGTTAGAGCGATCGAAAAAGGAAAATAAACCGACGAATCAAATTGCCTTAGAAATTGTGGAGGAGCGTCTTGCTTAGTATCATCAATATCCCCCTGAAGGGGGAGCTGTCCCGAAGGGACTGAGGGGGGGATATGAAAACCGTAGCCGAATTTAAGATCCTATACCACCAATACCTCAATGAAAAATCTGAAGTAGTTCAAGCACTTCCCGCATTTGCTTCAGATAAAACTCAACTATTAAAACTCTATCGATTAATGTGTTTCACCCGTCAATTCGATGCCAAAGCCATCGTCTTACAACGTACCGGAAAATTAGGCACCTTCCCTTCCTCCTTAGGACAAGAAGCGGTGTCGATTGGTTTCGGCGCAGCGATGGCAGAATCTGATGTATTCTGTCCCTATTATCGAGATACGGGCGCCCTTTTTGCCCGTGGCGTTTTGCCTGATGAAGTCCTCTCGATGTGGGGTGGTGACGAACGCGGTAATGATTTTAAGAACTCTCGTGAAGATTTTCCACTCAGTGTTCCTATCGCCACTCAATGCTTGCATGCTGCTGGTGTGGGTTATGCCATGAAATATCGTCGGCAAAAACGTGCTGTCATCGCCAGTATCGGCGAAGGTGGAACCTCGGAAGGTGATTTTTACGAAGCCTTGAATGTTTCAGGTGCTTGGCAACTGCCGGTTGTATTTGTGGTCAATAATAATCAGTGGGCAATTTCAGTGTCCCGTGAAGCACAGACGCACTCACCCACCATTGCCCAAAAAGCCATCGCTGCAGGATTTGAAGGATGCCAAGTTGATGGAAATGATGTGATCGCGGTGTATGAACTGAGTCGTCAGGCCTTGGACAAAGCCCGAAATGGTGGCGGACCCACTCTTATCGAAGCAGTCACATATCGCCTCTGTGATCATACCACGGCGGATGATGCCAGCCGTTATGTAGACCCTCAAAAGATAAAACAAGCTTGGGAATTTGAACCGATTAAACGATTTCGTGAATACCTCATCGCTCAAAAAATATGGGATGAGTCTCAGGAAAAATCCCTTCAAGAACAATTGGCCTTGGAAGTCGATAATGCTGTTACAAATTACATGAATAAACAACCTCAACCCGTTGAATCTATGATAGATTATCTCTACGAAGAATTACCTGAAGCCCTCCTGGAACAACGCGAGCAAATGGGAGAGCAACATGCCTGAAATTACTCTGGTTGAAGCCATTACCCAAGCCCTCAGTTATGAGATGGGTGTGGATAAAAATGTGATTGTCTTTGGTGAAGATGTGGCCAAAAACGGTGGTGTTTTCAGAACAACTGCTGGACTCTATGACAAATATGGTCCTGAACGCGTCTTAGATACCCCGCTTGCCGAATCAATGATCGCTGGTATTTCCATAGGAATGGCTGCCCAAGGACTTAAACCGGTTGCTGAATTTCAATTTATGGGATTTATTTATCCGGGTTTGGATCAAATTATTAGTCACGCCTCCCGTCTGCGAAACCGTACCCGTGGGCGCTTGTCTTGCCCACTGGTATACAGAGCACCCTATGGGGGTGGTATTCGCGCACCTGAACATCATTCAGAAAGTATGGAAGCTATATTTGCTCACATTCCTGGCATTAAAGTGGTGATTCCCTCCTCTCCAGCACGGGCTTATGGTTTATTATTGGCCTCCATCCGAGATCCTGATCCTGTGGTATTTTTAGAACCTCAGCGCATTTATCGCTTGGTTAAACAAGACGTACCCGATGATGGCAAAGCCCTTCCCTTGGAAAAATGTTTTGTCTTACGAGAGGGATCCGATGTGACCTTGATCGCATGGGGTGCAATATTGCATGAAACCCTACAAGCAGCCCATGAACTCAGCCAACACAATATTGAATGCGAAGTTATCGATGTAGCCACCATTAAACCCTTGGATATTGCCACCATTTTAGAATCGGTGGAAAAAACGGGACGTGTCGTGATTATTCACGAAGCACCACGAAGCTGTGGCGTGGGTGCGGAAATTGCCGCTCAAATTGCAGAACATGAACTTCATTCTTTGCTAGCACCCATACAACGCCTAACGGGCTATGACACCATCATTCCCTACTACAAACTCGAAAAAGAGTATTTACCCAGTACCGCACGTATCGTAAAAACTGTTCAACAACTCATGGAGATGGCATGACAATTTTTAATTTACCCGATTTAGGTGAAGGCTTACCCGATGCTGAAATTAGAGAGTGGCTGGTTAAAGAAGGTGATTCGGTTAAAGAAGATCAGTTAATTGTCACTGTTGAAACGGCCAAAGCCGTGGTTGAGGTTCCTTCTCCATTTACCGGTAAAATTGTCAAATTATACGGTCAGGCGGGTGACGTCATTAAAACGGGTTCTCCCCTGGTTGGCTTTGAGACAGATGCGGGAAGTGTGGTGGGCAATATTGAGGTAGGACATACCGTTATACATGAATCTGCCACGGGTATTTCAGCCCGTGCCGTTGAAAAAGCTGGCATTAAAGCTACACCTGCAGTCCGCAAATACGCCCGTAGCGTCAACGTGGATTTAAGTACCGTACAAGGCACAGGACCTCATGGCTCCATCACTCAACAAGACGTTGATAATGCTAGGGCTGTCCCTCAACCCGCTGAAGAAGGTTATGAAAGCTTGCACGGCGTTCGTCGCTTCATGGCCATTGCCATGGCCAAAGCCCATCAAGAAGTGCCTACGATTTGTATTATGGATGATGCTGATATTGATCACTTCACCAAAGAAGATGATATTACCCTGCGATTAATTCGAGCTGTCTGTGCAGCCTGCAAAGCTGAGCCTGTACTAAATGCGCATTTTGATGGAATTAATTATCGGAGTAAATTATTTGAAGAGGTGAATTTAGCCATCGCAGTCGATACCCCTCAGGGACTTTATGCCCCAGTTATTAAAAATGCTTCTTCTAAAAATAACAAAGAGTTACGAGAGAAAATTGAGAAGTTTAAAGAACTTGCCAAGGCCCAAGAATTTCCTCGTGAAGATCTGCAAGGTGCCACTATTACTTTATCAAATTTTGGTGTTTTTGTTGGACGTTATGCCTATGCGATGGTCGTTCCACCAACTGTAGCTATTATTGGTGTTGGAAAATTAAGACAGCAAGTTGTGGTCCTAAATAATGAACCTGTAGTCCATAAAGTATTGCCCATTTCCTTAACCGTTGATCACAGAGCCATCACCGGTGGTGAAGCAGCACGGTTCTTAGCTGCTTTAATAAAGGATTTACAGTCTAATTAGCGATCAACCGAGGCCACCTAGGATAAGGAACATCATCCCGCTTAGGAATAATAGTCACCACATAAACCCGCCTCTCACGTTGATATTTGGCCACCAAACCTTGAAGACATTGACCGCTTACAATGTTAAACCAGCTACTTCTACCTTCAAAATCCGTCTCTACGAAGCTCTGAACGGGTATCTTAACGGGAACGGGGAAAAACTCATCCCACTGACCTGACAATATATCCTCTAACCTAGCCCATCCTCCCATCGGCAACTCTCCAACCTGCCCTTTACGTCGCCCCCACGAGAGCCAACTCACCTCACTCCGCTTCGTCATCACCGGCAATTTGGCACCCGTTTGCTTAAAATAAACCCGGAAATCGGCTGCTGGGTCACGATAGAGTACTGCTTCACACATGGGGTTCTCGATGTTATTTTTATTACCCCATAGTAGAGTACATTTAGAGAACATTCAAGAGTTACCGACAAACTTAATCTTTCTTAGGAGTTTCGGGCGAAGGTATAGCATCGCTTTTTTTGACACCCCGCAAACCAGGAATATCTTTTTTCACGATAAATGTCGCACCTTCCACCCACTTCAACATTTTCTGATGAGTTTCCAAGCGTAACTTTCTTTCAGAAGTTGATTCCCGATTAGGATCGTTGTTATAAATATCAAAAAGCTCCTTTAAAAATGCGAGTTTTGTTTTAACCTCTTCACTTAATTTTCTAGCAAGAGGAGAAATGGTTTTAGATTTTAGGGACAAATCAGATTGCTGTAGATTGTTTATTTTTTCTTCCACAAATTCTAATCCTTCTTCTGCCACCAAAACAGCAAATTTATTTTTAAGAGCATCTAATTCCTGATCAATGGTATAAAGCTTTTTTTCCTCATCAGACATTTGATGATAAATAAATTTTTCTTCTACCCGCTTTATCACTTCAACCACCTTAAGAATATTCTCATAAACTTCTTTTTGCTGATCAGTGGTAAATCTGATCAGTGCTTTCTGAAGTAAATCAGTATTAGCATGAAGCTGATCCATAATTTGTCTACCGTAGTGTAGTGCCTCACTGAGCTGCTGAGCGCTCGGATTTTTTGAATTCAAAACACCATTCATGAAATACATGGCATTTCTATTGAGGGCAATAAAATCAATCTTCGCAGGATCAACCTTATTCCGCTTTTGCATTGGTGCCTCACCCGCATAGATTTTTCGAGATGACTGCCTACTCTCAATCAGTGCATCCATAAAATCTGTCACAAGATTTTCTTTGACGATCTGAGCGACACCCCTTCCTTTTGGCTGCGGTAATTTAGAGCCAAGTTGATTATCCTTGGCCTTAAATTCCTTGATATTGCTATCTAATAAGTCTTTATAACGCTTCAACATATAACAAAATACCACCTTCTTTTTATAATTATAGCCAATAAATTTATTTATTTTTATTGTTTTTTAGCGGGGGATGCCGAATCAGGATCGATCGTTTTTTGCTGACCATCAGAGGCTCTTACAGAGGATTCACCTTTGGCAACCCATGCCTTGCCCGTCTCATGCTGGACAGACAGCCTAGTCGACTGTTTTGCATCAATCCTAACCTTAATTAAGTCAAGCAAATTTGGAATGGTGTCAGTAAAAAAGCTTTTCATTGCTGTTCCAATCGTCTCTAAAGTTTTTACTAAATCACGATTATTCTCTGAGATAGATCCAGAGGCTTCTGCAGACTTCTGAGCGCTTTGATTAATTTGATCTGCTTCAACCAGTTGTGTGAGTTGTGCTTGCAAGGCTGGAAGTTGTGCACTTAAATCCTGAGATGTGTTGGCTATGCGCTCACGAACAATATCGACCTTTATTTGGATAATGTTGAGGAGCTCCGAGAGTTCAATCTTAAGCAGTTCATTTGGATTTTTAGTCTCATTGGCCTCATGTAATACCGCTTCAGCTTTGTTTCTCACATCATCGAATGCGGCACTATCTGCACTCGATAATTTGACCGAATCGCCCAAGGCATCAATTAAGGCTTCAAATTTTTTAAGCACTTCCATCGAGGCTTCAACCCTCTCTACTAAATCCACTGGTTCAGACTTTTGAAGCTCAGCTTTTTGTTCTAGGTCTGCTGATAGTTGACTGAGAATTTGCATTTGATCTTGATACTGTTGATGAAAATCTGCGATTGATGTCTGGGATAAATTATTGATCGTTTTTTGCCGTGCAGCAAATTTGTCGGATAATTGATTTCTAAGCACTTCAACCATCTGTTTCGCTTTGTCAATTTCATTGGGTCCTGCATTCCTCAATGCATCCACTAAAATTGAGAATTGTTGCGTAAAATTAACGCCAGAATCATAGCTTTCCTCATAAATTGTAAGCATTTTTTGGGCATTGCTAAGTTCTTGAGTGAAGTTTATTCGTTGACTTATGTGTAGTTTTTTATCAGACAAACGATCTTCATATTCTCTGATTTCTTCTTGCTTATCGGTCAATGCAATTTTCATAGCTAAATTAGCATCATAAACACGCACTACCTCTGCTAATTGCTGATCTAAATCGACTTCTTTATGACTCATATACTTTCTCCTTAATCAGTGCTCGACTAGACTTTTTTTCGTTGTTTAGGTGATTGAGTAGGCGTCATGTCACTTTTTTGTTGTTCACCAACGACTGTAGGTGCGTCTCTTTTAGCTTTCTCAACCCACTCTTTACCACGACTGAATCTTTTCAAACTATTTCTGAGCAAATCCCTTTTAGCAGGACTTTCTTTTCGTGCAATTTGCATCGATCTCAAGTTTTCTTGTGTATTCAATAATTGATCGTTGATATTTTCTAAGATTTGAGTCGATTCAGCATCTGAGGACAGTAATGCATGATTCTTATCGATTTGATCTCCTAACATCAGTATTGCTTTGCTGATCTGTTCGTGTGATGCTTTTTCTTTAGGTATCCGTAGGATTTCTGTAAGTACAGCTCTTGACTTTTCTACTCTGATTTTTAGAATCATGCTATCTAAGTTCTTCAATAATCCTGCTAAATCTTTCAAATAATTTTTTGAAGAGATATTTTCAGCCGAAGATAAGATAACTTTGAGTTTTTCAGACATCTCTTTAGCAATCAGCACATCATCCAAATGAATGTCTTTTTTAGTACACAAAAAATTAACATAAATTAGGAAATAATCAAATTTGTAGTTAAATCTCTCATCATCAACCCTTAATTTACCAGATTTAAGTTCACTCACCATTTTCAAATATTCTTTTTTATAATCGATAACGGTAGATTTTTTTAGATTATTAATGAGATCAGGTACAGTATTTTCATAGATCTCTCTTAAATCAAGTGTGATTGTCTTCAAAGTACTTAACAATAGCCTGCCTTCTTCTGTGGATATCGAGGAAGCTTGCCCAATTGATTGAAGATTAGCGGTTTCAGCATTAATAAGATCTATGATCTGATGATTAATATCAACAACGACATCATTCAATATCGAAGGATCTATCTCCTTGAAATACTCTGGAAGTTTGGCTCTAAAATGAGAAACTTGTTTTTCTAGATTTTCACAATACTGCTTTAAATCTTCTTCTAAACCCGATTTAAACCGCAAGCTGGCTCTCTCCATATCCTCATAAGGAATTTTCAGAGCATCATACAATGCGTTCAGAGTTGCTAAAGTGTCTTTCACTCTATTGAGAAGTGCTTGTTCAGAAGATATTTGAGGCTTCTCTTCAGAAGAAGATTCTGAAAAACTGGCATCGGATTCTTCATCAGAAAAGATCTCTTCATCATACCTATGCTTTTCTGACTCCGTTTTATCTACTGAACTTTCATCATCGGAATCTTTTTTTGACATATTTCCTACCTTTGTCTTTACACTGTAATTATAGCCTATGGTGTTGTTATCCAGAGTGATGCTGCTCGATAGTCACAGGTGTAAATCCCACTCCATTGTCTTCCCGGCGAAGTCCGGGATGACAACATTATCTAATCTAGCTTAGTATCATCTCGAGGCGAATTCTGAGTATCAGCTCTCTGTTCCTCTTTAAATGCAGGTCTGGTACGTGTCCATTCTTGCATCTGCTGATCAAATTGAGGGAATTTATTCATGACTTGAATTTGCATTTCAGCCGGAAGCTCAGATATTTTCTCTAATTTTTTTTGCACCTCTTCAGTAGACATAGGCGATTTAGGATTCGGTATCAATATTTTGGCATACTCATCACAAGCCTGCAGAAAATACTTGCTAAAGTCGGCTTTTTTAGCGTCCTGTTTGTCCATCACGATAGCAATAATTTTATCACACACCATTTTCATACTCGGATGTTTGATGCAAAGATCTTTATAAAGCAATGCGTGTTGGTATTTACTGATCTCCAAAAGTAGTACTGAATCCGTACCACGCTCCTGAAGCAGATTTTTTAAACCATCAAGATAAGATATCGCCTGATAAACCTCTCTTCTTGTGCTACTACTACGGCTTAAAAGTGTCTCTAAATTAATAGCACTGATATCTGTCAATTTGAGAGGCCCTTGTGCATTTAACATTTTATATTGACTTATTTTCAGTAGACTTGCCTCGGACATCAATTTAGTTTCTACTTTTTGAAGTGTATGATCAATTTGTTCCCAATTCGGTTTTAGGAGTTTTATCTCAGAAATTCTCGATAAAACCACATCCTGACCACCTAAAACCTTGATTTTAACCATTACATCATGCATTGCATTGTGTAAATCTTTGTTCAAAGAATGAAGTACAGTTAATAACTCTTGTATATTCTTCGATGAGCCCTGAAATTTATCTAATTCATTGATCATGCGTTGATTTTTTTGATATTCCAATTTAAGCTGATCGATCAGATTTTTTAGCGTTGAAAAAGAATCCAATGTTGGTTCTTGTGATTGGTTATAATTGCTCAGAATCTGCTTTTTATTATCTATTATATCTCTAGAAGCTTGAATTCTAAGCTTGATATCCGCATATCCCTTTTCTTCCAAGGAATTCATCAGTTTTTTCATCAATTCAGGAAAGTCTTCATTGCAAATCTTTTTGAAATTCAAGTTAATCTGCATTAATTCACCTAAACTTGCTTTAACTTCCGAAGAAGCGGAAAATTCGGATTCCGTATTTGATATAATTACTGTGTTTTCTTGCATCTCCTCTCGAAGTAATTCAATTGCTTTTTTCAGTCCATAGAGCAAATTTTCAACAAATTTTGGCTCTGAGCGCTGAGATCCCTGTATAGAATCTTGAGTAGCTTGTATATATAACAATGTTTTTTCTTGTACTAAATTTGCCAATACCATTTTCTCTTCTAACAAAGCAATTCTATCGTTGATGGCATTTTCCGATTTAAGTTCTAAGGCTTTAATATGACTGAGCAAGGCTTCTTCTATATAAAATAATTCCTTAAGAACTCTTTGTTTAAGATCTCCCGTCAAGCTATCTAGCATCTTTGAAGTATATATTTTGTTATTAACAAAATTATCATAAACTGATTTAGAAAATTGAAGATAGAGATTAAGCTGATCGAAAGACATCGTATTGGATCTCGCCGCTTCTAAAATAATTTTCAGATCCTCATGATAATTAATGTCTTCTAATATAACCTCATGTACAAAACGAGTGGCCATATCTTTAACAACCGTCTTGCGTTTTTTCTCATCATTACCCGAATTAAGTAAGGAACTCGTAGACTCTTTCATAAAACTTAAATAAGATTCAGATTTATTAAAACTTTCATCAAAATCTTCAAATTCTGCAGAGCTTTTAGAATCTTCAATAGCTGAGCTCACTTTACTCATATTCATATTAATAGATTGCCTCAGTTTAAAAACCAGCACAGAATTCATTTGATGCGAAGTTAATTCATAATCCAATATTTCAAAATGCTTTTTTAACACCTCAAGTTTAGATTGAAGTTGACTATGATTTGATTTAGGCATATTAACTAATAAAAGGGATATCTCCCTATCAAGCTCTTGTAATCTAAGGACTAATTGGCTGTAATTGATAATCGCTAAAAGTTGTTTTTTCTGTTTATTAATCTGATGTAGTACTTCATTCTGTTCGTCAGTTGGCAATGAAGAAATAGTAGCTTTGATGTTTTTCATTTTACCATCTAATAATTTTAAAGTTTCACTTGCATCTATTATTACTGTTTTTGCGACATCATCGGAAGCTTTGGTTTGCAAGGATTTAACTAAGTCTTTAGTCAGCATTGAATAATCAAAATTAGGTGGGTTTAACTTCTGACGTAAATTACTCATTGCATATTCATACATTTCACGAATTAAAGTATCGACCAGTTCTTTAGGCGTTTGCTGGACGTTTTGAGAAGATTTTTTAGACATACCCCCCCCATTTTTTACCATCACCTTTAATTATAGTACAGCTACCTATTTTCTATATATGCTATAATTTAAGTGTGAAATTATTTAAATTTGGGGTGTCTTATGAGTAAAAAGCCTACTGAAAATGAACGCGACAATGTGATCCAAGGCTATGAAACAAAGCAACGGACTCTTCGTGAGTTACTAGACAACAAGAGACAATTAGATAAAGAACAATTCGAGCAAGCTCGAGCCGCAACATCTACTTATTTGAAAGAAAATAAACCTCTTTATGATGCAGCTGTGAGTGCAAACAAAGCTGAAGAACACTACCGAGATCTAAAAAAACAATTTAATCAGCAAAAAGCGTTGGCTGGACTCGGAGCAAAACTTAAACAAAAAGATGCTGATAAGGTAAATGCAGCAAAAAGACTCTTTGAACAAAAAATGAGTGAATTCAAGGCTTTATCCAAACCTACACCAACAATTGAACCTACTCCTTCTCCAAATACACAATTAATCACCCTGTTAGAGAAATTAATCAATGAAAAAGACAAAAAACAGCAAGGACAATTAGTTCACGGAATCGCTCCATTACTCAGTAATATATCAAACAGTCAACAAGTAAGTGCTCAAATTTCACTATTTGCAGATGCTTTGTTCAAAGGTAAAACTGAAAATGCAAAAAAGATACTCCAAGACATCAAGAATATATTTAATCCCCCTCAATGGGTTAAAGCAGGAAGCAAAGAGGCTGTAGTCGCTGTAAAAGCTACAGCAGAACAAGCTAGAGTTGCTGATACCTCTCCCCGCGGAAAAGCTAATGACTGATTGATTATATAATTAATGAGAACTCACCTATGAACAAAGAAGATATCGACAAAATGATGATCGCACTGAATGATCTTCATACCTTCATTAAAAATGATGAACGCAAGAAAGGAAAATATTCTCACGATTTTGGCAAAGATGTGGTCAACAATATCGACATTCTTTATATCTTAGCACGAAAATCGGGAATTCAAAACGCCGTAGATACTGTTCAAGCCATCAATAATGCCATCTATTATAAAAACCTAGAACAATTTGAAACCGCAAAAATAAGGCTAGAATCCATCTTAAATGAACTAAAAATATTTCTAGAACCCTTACAACAATTTCAAAAAAGCCATAAAGATAACTATGATGAACTCTCTCGCATACTCGAAACTCTCCAACAAGCGCAACATTTCAAAGATCCTACAACCATAAAGAGTTTTAACCGCCTATGCTCTTTAGCTCATCAATTAAAAAATCAAAAAGTAGATAAAGCTATTAAGGTCATGAAATTAATGTTGGAAAATGAAATGACGGGTGATCTTAAAAACCTCATGAAATCATTTCAAAAAATAGTGAATGAAGATCAACAAGAAAAAGCTAAGGCAAAAACCTCTCCTGTGACCACACCTCGGGAAACTAACCAATAATCCGCTCAAATCGCTAAACCACGACCGATGGCATAATAATTGATGCCTAATTGAGCCACGGTATCAGGATGAAAAATATTACGACCATCAAATATTGCAGGAAATCGCAATTTTTCTTTGATCAGATTTAAATCCACTTGTTTAAATTCATTCCATTCGGTCACGATGGCCAAAACATCTGCATTTTCCAGGGATTCTTGATGACTTTCACAGAGTATTAGATTTGATTGGCCCTGGTAAATTTTTGCCGTATTTTCAGCGGCAATAGGGTCATAGGCTTGAACCCTTGCACCATTTTCTAGCAGTGAGTTAATGAGCACGCAACTGGGTGCATCACGCATATCATCGGTATTGGGTTTAAAAGCTAATCCCCAAAGACTAATCACCTTATCTTTTAAATTAGACTCAAAATACCGATTTATTTTTTCAAATAATAAGGCTTTTTGACGAGCATTAATATTTTCAACCGCACTTAACATTTGAGACTCATAACCATAATCTTTGGCGGTTTTTTGAAGTGCTTGAACATCTTTGGGAAAACACGAACCTCCGTATCCACAACCAGAAAATAAAAAGTGTTCTCCAATGCGAGGATCCATGCTCATACCAATACGCACTTGTTCCACATCAGCACCCAGTCGTTCAGCAATATGACTCATTTCATTCATAAAGCTGATTTTTGTGGCTAAAAAAGCATTGGATGCGTATTTCGTTAATTCTGAGGATCGAGTATCCATCACTATAAATCGACGACCCGCGTCGATTAATGGTGTGTACAATCGACGTAGATGTTCTGTGGCTCGAGGGGTATCAGCACCAACAATAATCCGATCTGGATTCATAAAATCAGAAATCGCTGCACCTTCTCGCAAAAATTCGGGGTTTGATGCAATATCAAACTCAATATGGGCACCTTTAGCACTGAGTTCTTGTTTAATAATATTCCTTACACTATCTGCAGTACCCACAGGCACCGTGGATTTATTCAACACTAACTTATAATCTTGCATGTGTTGGCCAATAGTCTCTGCCACACGATAAATAGCACTTAAATCAGCTGAACCATCTTTATCCGGTGGTGTTCCTACACAGATAAATAAAATCATGCCATGAGAAACGGCTTCTTGAGGATTTGATGTAAATTTGAGACGACCGGCAGTGGTATTTCGCTCTATAAGTTTATCCAAGCCAGGTTCAAAAATCGGAATTTCACCCTGTTGTAAACGTGTGATTTTTTGAGCATCAATATCCATACATAGCACATCGTTTCCGAGCTCTGCTAAGCATGCTCCAGAGACAAGACCGACGTAACCTGTTCCAAATAACGTTATTTTCATGGGGCGCAGTTTACAATAACATCAGCCAAGTTATCAATGATTTGATCCATATACGCTTCCATTCCAACCCATAAGGGTAAACGTACCAAACAAGCACCATAATACTCGGCATTTTCGACGCTTCCTGAAACTCGACCAAATTGAAGTCCAGCAGGAGATTGATGTAAAGGGACATAATGCAAGGTGCTTTGAATACCTCTATTTTTTAAGGCTTTCATAAAGGGTTCACGCAATTCAGGTGAAGGTAATTGTAGGTAATAAATGTGACCATTATGAACACAACCCTCGGGTACCGTTGGCCGTTTTAATTTTCCTTGTTTTTCAAAAGGCTCTAATGCGTCGTGATAGCGATTCCATATTTTTATGCGCTCTTGGGTGATCCACTCTGCTCGCTCCAACTGAGCCCATAATAATGCCGCATTAATTTCACTGGGTAAAAAAGAGGAACCTAAATCAACCCAGGTATACTTGTCTACTTGTCCTTGAATAAAGGCTTCTCGATTCGTTCCTTTTTGCCACACAATCAAGGCGCGCTCAACTAAGGCTGGATCATTGATCAACAAGGCCCCGCCCTGCCCTGCCGTAATATTTTTGGTGTGATGAAAACTGAAGGCTCCCATCGCTCCAAAATTTCCTAAGGCTTTGCCTTTATAAGAAGCCAAAATACATTGAGCCGCATCTTCTATCACCATAAGATTATAACGACGAGCGATATCTAAAATACGCTCCATGTTGCATGCAATCCCCGCATAATGCATCGGAACGATGGCTTTGGTTTTGGGTGTGATAGCTTCTTCGATGCAGTTCTCATTGATATTCATAGTATCTGGACGAATATCCACAAAGACTGGCACTGCACCTCTTAGAGTAAAAGCCGTCGCCGTAGAAACAAAGGTATAGGTAGGAATAATAACCTCATCACCTGGCTGAAGATTTGCCAAAATAGCGGACATTTCCAGGGCTGCGGTACAAGAATGGGTCAATAAGGCTCGTTGAGTGTGGGTATTTTTTTCTAACCATTCTTGGCAAAAAGTAGTGTACTGGCCTAAGCTGTCGAGTTTATTGTCTTCGCAGAGTTGCTTGAGATAAATATTATCTTGAGGACCAATATCAGGTATATGAAAGGGGATTTTTAGCATAAGGGGGATACCTAAACACCTTCCAAACAAAACACATTCAAAGCACTAGCAATTTTCTGAACCTGCTCTTCAGTTAAATAAGGATGCATGGGCAAACTAATCACTCGTTTAGCCGCTTCTCTCACAACCGACATATCCCCCGCACAACGAAACAATCCCTGAATTGCAGGCTGTTCAAACAATGGACAAGGATAATGGATAGCCGTAGGAATCCCTTCTTCGCCTAATTTCTTTTGCAGCAACTCACGATCCTCAACCTCGACAGTATATTGTCCATAGACACTCCTATAACCCTCAGGCACATAAGGTGCTGCGATGTTTTCTGGCAGATATTTTCTATAATATTCAGCAACTTGCAATCGACTCTTAATCTCTTGGTCAAAGATTTCTAGTTTTTCTAATAAGATGGCAGCTTGTAAGGTATCCATCCGTGCGGTAAATCCCAAACCCACATGATGATAACGACGACTTTGCCCATGCACACGAATTTGGCGCATTAATTCCGCATAATGATCATCGTTGGTGAAACAGGCCCCTGCATCCCCATAACATCCTAAGGGTTTGGAGGGGAAAAAACTCGTCGCACCGATGTCACTCAGACCACAAGACTTTTTACCCTTATAAGTTGCACCAAAGCTCTGAGCCCCATCTTCAACCACCTTCAAATGATGTTTTTTGGCAATCGCATTAATGGCATCCATATCAGCACAGAGACCATATAAACTCACGGGCATAATCACTTTGGTTTTTGGGGTAATCGCTGCTTCTATTTTAGCGGGATCGATATTGTAGGTTAGAGGATCAATATCGACAAAGACAGGAATAGCCTTCATTAAAACAATAACTTCCACACTGGCAAAAAAAGAAAAGGGGGTGGTAATCACCTCATCGCCAGCCTGCAATCCCAGTGCCATCAAGGCTAAAATCAAAGCATCCGTACCATTTGAGAGAGAGACACAGTGCTTCATACCCACGTAGTCGGCCAATTTCTTTTCTAAGTCAAAAACCTCAGGCCCCATAATATACTGACCATGATCCAAGACCTTTTGTATGCGACGATTAATTGCCGCTTTGTTTTGCTCATATTGCGTATGTAAGTCAATAAATTGCATAAAATTGAATCTCTACTAAGCCTTAAATAAGCAACAATATTCAAGACAAAACCCCAAAATGTCAAGTTAACAAGTTAAGCCTGACACCGAATATTAAGCAGCTTGGGCGGCTTGGCAGGCATTATAGAGTTGAACTAAATTTACTTCAGTTTGTGATTCACAGTAACGATTGTTCAACAAAGGATTTTTCTGGCCTTTGAAGAAACTTCTTACTTTGAAAAATTTTAAAGGAAATCGACTTCGATTCAGAAGCATAGGATCTGTCTTATCTCCCAATACGGATACTAATTGCTGCTGATTAATTTTTAGAGAATTATTGGTGAAAAATTTATCAAGTAATTTCACCTTTTCAATACCTAAGACTTTGTTATTTCTAGATAATCTTTTTGCATTTAACGTGGACAACATCGTCTTATAATTACAGATATTATCGATAGCAGCTTTTATATTGAGTACATTTGCCCGTACGGTATGAACCTCTGAATGGATAACATCATCTATTTTGACCAAACCTTTTTCTAAATTGCTAAATCCCTCTCCCAATAAATACCTTAAGGTATCGAGATTGAGATTTGCATCAGTGATATGATCCAATCTAATCAATTTCTGACGTAAAGCTTTTAATCCGTTTTCACTCATTAGTACTTCCAAATAATCTGGGTAAGGTATGGAGTTAAGGAAATCCATGCTAATCAAGTCCTCCGTCAAGGCCTCAAATCCCCATTGTGTAAATATAGCCGCCGCATAACGGGAATCTGCCAAGGCTTGAACTTGCTCAGGGGTCACGAGCTCCACTCTTAAAGCCTGAACACCCCATTTATTGAGAAATGCAGATACATAGTTTGCATTTGGCATAGCCTTTATATCAGCAAGATCAATGAGACCATCACGCAAGGCCACACAAGCCCATTGTGACAAGGTCGCGTGAACATAATCCCCATTTGGCATCAAAGCAATTTCTTCTGGCGTTACCAGGAAATTTTCTAAAGCAAAGTTACCCCAAGCGCTTAATAATCCAGTCACGTATGAAAAATTTGGCATCGCTCTGAGTTGATTTACATTAACCAACTTATTAGTGAGCATTTGAATACCGAGATCAGTGAGTATCGCTCGTAAAGATTCAATAGGCATTTCAGCCGCATCTTTGAAGCTAAGCAATTTATCTCTTAAAACCTTGATGTTCCTTTCTCTATTCGGATTCGGAACTGCATAAAATTGGTGGGGTTCTTGTAAAGTATCACTTAAAAACAAATTAAATACTCCAAGCATGGCATGAGGCACATCGGCTAATGTAATTAGGCCTTCTTCTAGTGCCTTGACGCCGTGCTTTTTCAATAAAATAGATAATGAAAAAGAAGTCATTGTTTTTGCAACTTTTAATGTGATTAATTTTTTAGATAAAGCATAAATTGCCATGCTGTCATTATAATAACCTTCCCAATTAGTGAGAAAGACATTTAATATCTCTGTGGGTACGCTTCGAGCTTCATCTGGATCTATCAATCCACACATCAATAAAGCAAAACCTGTAGTATGCTGAACGAGATGTTGATGAGGATAGTTTGGATCCAAAAGCTTATTTTTAATCGATAGAGGTAAGTGATTGATATACTCAGCTTGTGGAACCTGATTCCATACCTGATGGATCTTCTCTGCAGTAACAAGGTCACATGCACCCCATTTAACTAATTTTTTAATATGTGGATGTAATGCATTGAATCTAATATGAAAATTGTCTTTGTTATGGGATCCGCCCACGCCAGCTTGTTTCCATTGGGGATCTTTTGCAAGGGCAGAGGCCCAGGCTCTACTAACGGTAGCACTTCGAAGTCGATCTTCGAGTGGTACAAATTGAGAAATATAGTTAAAAATATCCTGATAGACCTCGGGGTTTTCCACACCAAATATTTTCTTAGTTTGAGACATATTTCACTCTAATTGTAAGTTGAAACCCTAAGTCTAAACCCCAAAAATTAACACTACATTAACAAGATAAAATGAAGTAGAATCATTTTATGGAACAAATACCCCTGACAAACCTATCGCCATTGGACGGCCGATACGCTGATAAGCTCATTGAGCTACGGCCCTACTTCAGCGAATTTGGACTCATGCGCTACCGCCTACTCATCGAAATTCGTTGGCTTCAAACCCTATCAAAAGAACATAAAATCAGTGAAATAGACAAGTTTTCTCGGAGTGATAATGAATTTCTGGAGGCCTTATTCGATAATTTTACGATAGAAGAAGCCCTAAAAATCAAAGCCATTGAAGCCACCACAAACCATGATGTCAAAGCCGTAGAATACTACATCAAAGACAAACTCAAAGATCACCCTACCCTAAAAAAATGCAAAGAAATGGTCCATTTTGTCTGCACCTCAGAAGACGTGAACAACCTGGCCTATGGGGTCATTTTACAAGAGGTTAAACATCGACTCTTCTTGCCCCTATTCACCTCACTGACCGACCTTTTAAATCAATTTGCTGAAAACTATGCCACCATTCCCATGCTAGCCAGAACCCATGGACAACCCGCCACACCCACGACCATCGGCAAAGAATTCGCTATTTTCTCCTCACGCATCGATGTTCAAGCCCGACACTTTGCGAGCATACCCGTCTGTGGAAAGTTTAATGGGGCTGTGGGTAATTTTAATGCCCATGTGGTCGCCTACCCTGACATCAACTGGCGCAAACTATCCAAACATTTTGTAGAAGGCCTAGGCCTGGAATGGAATGAATACACCACTCAAATAGAGCCTCACGATCAATTAGCGGCCTTACTCCATGCCTTAGCCAGGATCAATACCATCTTGCTTGACCTGGCCAGAGACATGTGGGGATATATTTCACTGGGATATTTCCTACAAAAACCAGTCCCCGGAGAAATCGGCTCCTCCGTTATGCCTCATAAAATTAACCCCATCGACTTCGAAAATGCCGAAGGTAACTTGGGTATAGCGAATGCCTTAATTCACCATTTGTGTGAAAAATTGCCTTGCTCTCGCTGGCAACGTGATTTGAGTGATTCAACGGTCTTGCGCAATTTAGGTCTGGTATTTGGCCACAGTTTGATCTCCTATCAATCCATTATTAAAGGACTCAATTACCTCACAGTGAACCCCAACGCCCTCAACGCAGACCTTGAGAATAACTGGCCAATATTGGCCGAAGCCATTCAAACCGTCATGCGCAAATATGGACTCCCCAATAGCTACGAAGAACTGTTAGAGATCACTCGGGGCAAGGAGATCGACCAAGAAACTTTACGAGACTTCATCTACGGCCTAAAATTACCAGAGGATGCTAAAAAAAGGCTTTTGGCCCTAACACCACAAAGCTATATAGGACTTGCAGCAGACTTAGCTAAGGATATTTGATGAAACTCGGTATAAGTAACTGGATCATCTCTAAGATCGGTGGATGGTTAATGAAGGATAGAGCGCCTGAACACGACTATCTATGTGACTTTGACCGTGTTTGTTATGAAACCCGACCCTGTGATGTGCTACTGATTGAAGGTCGAAATCATATCAGCAATATCATCAAAAATATTACCCAAAGTCCATGGTCACATGCTGCATTATATATCGGTCGAATCCACGATATTGATGACCCTAAACTTCGCCAACATATCCGACAATATTATCATGGACCTTCCGAAACCCAACTGCTGATTGAAAGTATTCTGGGTAAAGGAACGATTGTAGTACCCATCAATACCTATATTAATGACCATATTCGTATCTGTAGACCTGAAGGCTTATCCCGTAGTGATGCCCAAAAAGTCATTAGTTTTGCGGTGGGACGCTTAGGGGGGAAATACAGCGTTAGGCATATTTTCGATTTATTTAGGTTTTTATTTCCCTGGACAATCATGCCTCGCAAATGGCGCTCCTCGGTCTTTGAAACAAACCCTCTTAAACCAACTCATGATATTTGCTCTTCCATGATCGCTTCTGCTTTTGAATCGGTGCAATTTCCTATTTTACCTATCGTAAAACACACGAATGATAAAGGTGTGCAATTGATACCTCGAAATCCAAAATTATTTACGCCCAGTGATTTTGATTACTCACCTTATTTCAGCATTATAAAATATCCCTTTTTCACCTTAGCCGAAAATTTACCCTACAAAAATTTGCCCTGGTCGGAAGAGATTGATAAACAAAGTACTAATGTCCAACACGTAGACAAACTCAACGACGACGAAAAAGCGTCCTAGACTTTAAAAGCCATCAACAACCCATCACTGATCGGAAGCATACAATGATTAACCCGATTATCTTCTTTAACTTTCCTATTTAACTCATTGATCGCCATAGAATTTTCACTAGATGGATTAACCACATCCCCATGAAAAAATGCATTATCAATCACAATCAAACCACCGGGCCTCAGCAAGGCTAAACACAATTCATAATAGTGATCATAAGCCAATTTATCCGCATCAATAAAAGCAAAATCAAAACTACCACCCTGACCTTCATCCACTAAAGATTGCAAAGTTTCAGTGGCAGCTCCAAGTTTCAAAGTGATTTTGGAAGACACACCCGCTTGATCCCAAATATTTTTCGCGATTTTGGTCCACTCAGGATTAATGTCACAGGCGATCAACTGACCCTCTTCAGGAAGCGCCAAAGCGACTGCTGTAGAACTGTAACCCGTGAACACTCCCACTTCGAGGGCTTTTTTAACACCTAATAATTTCACCAAAAAAGCCATAAAATGTCCCTGCTCTGGTGAGATTTGCATTTGTGCAGTAGACATTTTGGAGGTGAGTCGACGACATTCTTTCAATGCCTCATGTTCATTAGGAGACAACTCTAATAAATAGCCGTATAATGCGTCGCTCAATGCTAAAGTTCTAGTAGACATGGGGTACACTATATGCTGAATTTTTCTCTAAAAAAAGACCCGAAAACGGGTAAAAAATTCTTGGAAACCAATATTTCTGGTAAATTATTACTCACCACACCACAATTAAATAAGGGAACTGCCTTTTCTGAGCAAGAACGCCATGATTTTGGTTTATTAGGCAAACTACCCTGCGCCATCGAAGGACTCGACGAGCAAGTCAAACGAGTCTACGAACAATACTCCTCTTTCCACACTCCTTTACAAAAAAATATTCATCTCCGTAATTTACACGAAACCAACGAAATACTTTTTTATAGATTAGTATCAGAACATATCGCAGAAATGCTCCCAATATTATATACCCCCATCGTAGGCACCTCTGTAAAACAATTTAGTGTAGAATTCCGTCGACCCCGAGGTTTGTTTATCAGCTATCCCGATCGCCACAAAATGGCAGAAATTCTGGCCAACCGCTCTCATCCCGACATTGAATTGATCGTCACGAGTGATGGTGAAGGTGTCTTAGGCATTGGTGACCAGGGCATTGGCGGAATGGATATACCTATCGCTAAATTAATGGTTTATACCATCGTCGGTGGGATGCCACCCTACAAAACTCTCCCCATCATGCTCGATGTTGGCACAAATAACCAAAAATTACTGGATGACCCCATGTACCTAGGATGGCGTCACCCACGAATCGAAGGCGCTGATTACGATGATTTCATCAAAGAATTCGTTGAAACCGTCAAAAAAACCTTCCCAAAAGCCTTTTTACATTGGGAAGATTTTGGACGACGCAATGCCAGAGCCAATTTAGATAATTATCGAGAAAAATTTCTCTCCTTTAACGATGATATTCAAGGCACTGGTGTCGTGAGTCTGGCGGCAGTACTCGCAGGAATTAACGCTGCGGGTAGCAAGATCAGAGATCAGCGAATCGTCGTATTTGGTGCAGGTAGCGCTGGCATCGGTATTGCCTCCCAGATCTGTTCCGCCATGAAACAAGAAGGTTTAACGGAGGAAGAATCTCGCACTCATTTTTGGTTACTCTCAACCAGTGGCCTACTCACGGATAAATCATCCGATTTATCGGAAGACCGTAAACGTTTTGCCAGAGCACATTCAGAAATTAAAGACTGGACCTTAGAAGATAAAGATTTTGTCAGCTTATTTGATGTGGTAAAAAATGTGAAGCCAACCATTCTTATTGGTACGTCTACCTCTGCAGGTGCCTTTAACGAAGCCATAATCCGAGAAATGGCCAAATACGTAGAACGCCCCATCATATTCCCCTTATCGAACCCGACTGAACACAGCGAAGCTCATCCCAGAAACTTAGTCGCATGGACCAAAGGAAAGGCATTAATCGCCACCGGCAGTCCCTTTGACCCTGTTGAATATGAAGGAAATAAAATTCCTATCGCCCAATGTAACAACGCACTGGTCTTTCCAGGTATCGGCATAGGTTCTATCGCCGTCAAAGCGAAATATTGCAGTGATGAAATGCTTTGGAGTGCTTGTAAAACCTTGGCTAAACACTCACCAATTTTAAAAGACTCACAAGCCCCTTTGTTACCTTCCATACAAGATTGCCAATGGTTATCCCGAGAAATTGCTATAGCCGTCGCAAAACAAGCTATAGATCAAGGACTTGCTCAAACAGATGTTAGTGATATCGAAGGACTGGTTGATGAATTGCAGTGGGCACCTCAATATTTAGAATATAAAAAAGTAGATTAAAACCCATGTCGACTCTCTCAGAAACGTTGTCATCCCGGCGAAGGCCGGGATCCAGTCTTATTATAAACACTGGATCCCGGCCTTCGCCGGGATGACAACAGCATTTCAACCTTATAATAAAAATAGGACCATAAAATGCAAAAAATATCAGGCACTTTTTTCAACCCAACAAAAAACCTAAAAAGCCTCAACTTAGCACATCAAGCACTACCCACCACCCTATCAGAGAGTAATGATCTCTACAAAACCATCTGGAAACAGTACTACCATTTTTTAATCGGCACCTGTAACTGTACTTATAACAACAATGACCCTATTGATCTCTTGAACATCGATACCTTCTTCGCATTAAGCCTGACACTCGCAACGCTTTACACAAAAGTTGGCAAAATCAGCTACTTCAGTCACACAGAAGAACAAGCACTCTCCTCAAACCTAGGTTTGTTACATTATCTGAATATAGCCGTCCCACTCACCCTACTACTTGAATTTGCCTCAATTAAGTTATTAGAAAATGTTATGGAAAATAAACCTGATGAAACACTAAGAATCATTTTACTCATTGGCCTGCATATTATTAGCGCTCCTTTTCTTATCCTTAGCATCATCGCTCAAGCATGTTTTGTTCTGGTCGAACTATTAGTAGCCGCCACACTGGTTACACTCCCCTCCTGTCTTTGGTATCCTATAGCGCTTGCACAAATAGCATTTTCTGATAAAATCTATACAAATCAAATAGATGAAGACATGTTTTCAACTGAAATATCAATGTCAATACCATAACAGAGGAGCATAACGATGAAAAAAACGACCTATGGATTTTTTAATCCTTCAAGAAACGATAACAACAATTCACAAACCGATAGCATGAGTTTCAAAGAATGCTGGTTGCGTGATTTCTATACCTTGCGTGGAACATCAGTCATTAAAGAAAATGCTTCCTTTTGGGCAAAACTACTAAGCGTCGATCCGTATTTTGGCCTCGTCATCGGATTATCCACGGTATATCATTCTGAGGAATCCAAGCCAAACGCCTTAAAATCAAATCTCGGTGTATTACATTACCTGAATCCCTTTGTCCCACTATCATTGATTTCTTTAATCATTTCCATTGAACTCAACAAGCATGAAGGCTTTGAAGTGCTATCCTCCATAAATTATTATTTATTCGCTCTCCCCTTAACTATCCTAGGATTAGTATCACAGATTCTATTTACACTGGCCCATGCTGGCCTGGCAGCGCTACTGGCAACCTGCAGCGCAGGAATCAATCAATTGGGTAATCTCATGGAAGCTGAGGTAGATCAATCTGAGGCTTCAGCAGAGGGAGATGAATCCTTAAGTCTCCAAGCCTGAGCACCTCGTAAATAGACAGGTAAGGCCTGACTAAGATCAATGGCCCCTTCTCGCATAAAAACCGGCTGAGCGAGCTTTAACACAGCTCGCGCAGAAGGATAATATTCCTTGCAATCCGTCATATCACCCAGTCGAATCCATTCTCTACTATCCGGAGGATTAATTTGACCTAAAGGACAAAGCTGATCAGGTACCACCCTTTCCATCAATCCTTCGGCTCCTAATTCAAAAGCACCCCAATATACCTCACCCATTTTCGCATCTTGAATAACCAAAGTATTTTCGAAACCTTGATCATCGTAGGCTTGCTGAGCCAAGGCCTGTAAAGAAGAAATAGGAATAACCTCAAGACCAGCTCCCAGCGCTAAACCTTGAACCACCCCAACCCCTATTCGAACACCGGTAAATCCACCAGGTCCACATCCAAAGGCGATAGCATCGAGATCATCTAATGTAATATTGGAAGCCTGTAATAATTCATTAATCCATGGGAGCAATAAACTCGCATGCATTCGTGGTTTGATTTGATGAAATTCAGAAACTGTGCCATTAACATCTACTGCTACTGAACAAGCAGCAGTAGACGTTTCTACGGCAAGAAAGACAGACATTACTTCGCAGCAGGTGCGACTTTCTTTTCTTCGATACTAGGAACTTTGCTAGCTTCAGGTGTAGCTTCAGCTGGTGCTGCTGCAGGAGCTGTGGTTGTAGCAGGAGCTGCTGGAGTAGCTGCTGGCGCTTCAGATGCTGCTGGTGCAGGAGCTGCTGCAGATTCACCTGCTTGACCCGTTGTGGATGATTCAGGTGACATTTGCTTTTCACTTGCTTCAGCAACAGAATCACTTACCGCTGCTTCACTGTTTTGTCGTTCACATGCTACAAAAGTTCCAACAACACAAAGTGCTGCCGCAACAATTAGACCCTTTTTAAACATTTAATTAACCTCCTCAATTTTTGGAAAGAGGAGAGTCTAACACAGGATCTCCAAGAAAAAAAAGAAAATTTTAATGTTTGAATCAATATTTTATCAAGACATTCTCTACGCGGCTATAACGCACAGATTTTAGTCAAGGTCAGGTTAAAAATGCCATCAAAAAGCGCAGTTTACACGAAGTAAATGAGTATATTTGAGGGCATTTTTAACCTGAGATTGTCGAACTATGAGCGTTTGTATCCAGTGGCACAAGTCTCTAAGGTAAAAGGTCTGCCAGAGCTTCCTTGCTCTGTTCTCAAAGCGCATCCGTGCCAACAGACCCAGACTACCTCACTCCCTTTACATTCTAGCTGACTAGGCTAAAATGTTTAGGACTAGCAATGACATCCTGTCTAACCCGCCCTCAATCCTTGAGGTAACAATCCTTGTTTGGGTATTTGCTAATCCTTCCATCATTCATCCATGAATGATTAGTTACAACTATAGCTATTGTATAAATTCACGCAACCCCCATTTAGAACATATAAACATACCGTATATTTTCACTATAAATTAATAAATATAATAATTTCATTTAAAATCAATCACTTACGATTAATTTAAAAAGTATTCATTGAGATTTCGGCGTCAACTACCTACAGTACTTTGAGACATATCCTACAAATTTGTCGTCTGAAATCTCATCTTTCTTAATCACTAAATTAGATAATGAATTGATATTTAACGTTTTTTTATTTATTACTCCCCCATCCGGTGGGAGCTGTCACGAAGTGACTGAGGGGGGGATTGATTAAAAACCAAAATGGTTTGCTCTCAAAAGGTCCATCACTTACAATCAAATAATTAATTTAATCACGGAGAACCCCATGGGATTTTTAATAAACAAACGCGCATTAATTTTTGGCGTTATCAGCAATCGTTCGATCGCCTATGGAATTGCAAAATCCATGCAAGCTCAAGGTGCAGAATTAGCCTTCACTTGTCAAAATGAAAAAGTGAAAGAACGTGTTGGAAATTTAGCGCAAGAATGTGGCTCATCCATCGTTATCCCTTGTGATGTTAGTAAGGACGAAGAAATCATTCAAACCTTTGATACTCTAAAAAATCATTGGGATAAATTTGACATACTGGTTCACTCTCTTGCCTATGCACCTGCCGATCAACTTGAAGGTGATTATTTAGACTGCGTTACTCGTGAAGGTTTTCAAATTGCTCATGATATTAGTAGTTACAGTTTTGCTGCTCTCGCAAAAGCGGCTCGCCCCATGATGGAAGGACGAAACGGTGCGATGATTACCCTCACCTATTTAGGCGCTGAACGCGTATCACCCAATTACAATGTGATGGGAATTGCTAAAGCGAGTTTAGAAGCCAATACACGATACATGGCTGCAAGCTTAGGACCTAAGGGAATACGAGTGAATGCGATCTCTGCCGGTGCGATCAAAACACTGGCCGCATCTGGTGTAAAAGATTTACGTAAAATGCTCACCTATCAAGAAGAAAATGCTCCGCTGCGTCGAAACGTGACTATAGAAGAAGTTGGAAATGCTGCAGCATTTTTATGCTCAGATTTAGCTGCAGGTATTACTGGAGAGATTGTTCACGTAGACTGCGGATACCATATTATTGGGATGGCAAGTTTATAGATATTTTAGCATTATCCATTAAGCTCTTGACTAATAAGTCAAATTCCATCTGACCATAACCTGATCTGATGGTGTTATTATAAGTTTTTCGTTGTTCATCAGATAGTTTCAGATCTTTGTTCTGATGAAGAATATGTAACAATTGCACGATCGCAAAATCACCATTAGCCAATGCTTGTCCATCAATGGATTTTTGTTTCTTGGCATCGGGATCAGGAAGTCTAAACGCCAAATCCGTAATTTCTTTATTGATACCCAACTGTTGCCGAGAAGCATTCTTCTGTAAATGCCACACCACTTTCTTATCCCCACCGGCTTGTAAAGTTTGAAGCATTTCTTTTCCAAGTTGATTATTTTTGAGAACTGCTTCTTTGTGTTTAAGGATAGCTACGATAGTGTCTCGAACCTTATCAAGGGGTAATACTTTGGAAGGAAAACGTTCTTTAACTCGCAACACCATCAAAGCCCCCTTTTCTATTTCGATGGGTTGAGAGTTATTGGATTGATTTAACACCTCATCACTGAAAGCGGCTTGTAATACTTTAGGATTGGACTCTATTCCCTGCTTCAATCCCTCTCTAGTAATTGTTTCCGTAGTTTTAATAGGTAATTTCAGCGCATCAACAATAGGTTTCAAAGAATCGGAATTGGTATAAGCCAACTCAGTGAGTTCTTCACTTTTTGATGCCACTTCATTTTCAGGCAATATCACATATTCTAATTGCACTTTATCCGGAGTCACATATTCGTTTTTATGTTGTTCATAATAACTATTAATAGCCTCTTCACTCAGCTTAATCTTATCCATCAATTGACTCGCTGGAATAATGGCATATTGAAAGTCACGTTTTTGCTCAGACAAAATAATGGCTTGCTCAACCTCATTGGGTGTGGCAAATGCAGTGTTCATTATTCCTGCTTGCAATTGTCCCATCATTAAATCTTGATCCATCCCTTTTAGAAAATCATGCTCTGTGTAGCCCATAGCCCCTATGACTTGACGAAATCGTGGGTAGGAAAATTTCCCATCAAATTGGAAAGCTTTGACATGATGTAAGGCATACAATAATTGTTCACCACTAATTTTATAATGGGATTTAGTAACATATTGAGCTAGAATTTCTCTTGAAATTAATTGATTAAGTGTTTGTTGTTGCAATATTTTTTGCATCTCATCATTGATAGTAGCGCCCTCACCATATTGCATGCTCAAGTTTTGTTTGACACGTCGATATTCTCGATTTAATTGCTCTTCACTGATCTTTTCATGATTCACTTTGGCAACAGTAATGGATTTTTTTGAACTCGTAATATAGTTTTGAACACCCCATAAGGCAAAAGCTGCAGAAATCAATCCAACGAGTACCCATGATATCCAACCCGTAGCATGTTGTCTGATATTTTGTAGCATGGTCATTCACCTTCGATATGGTTCATATATGATGAGCGCGCTTTATATTTAGCGCGCTCAGTCATCAAGAAATGGCGGAGTGGACGGGACTCGAACCCGCGACCCCCGGCGTGACAGGCCGGTATTCTAACCAACTGAACTACCACTCCGCGTGGTGGGTGCTGAGGGGATCGAACCCCCGACATTCGCCTTGTAAGGGCGACGCTCTACCAGCTGAGCTAAGCACCCGGACTTAGTAATACGTGATTGCGAATCTCAATCAAGCACATTCAGTATCTTTAACTTCTTCTTTAAATTTACTTCCAGCCTTAAACGTTGGAACCGTTTTAGCAGGAATATTAATCACTTGATCAGGATTTTGTGGATTGCGACCTTTACGAGCTTTACGATGAGATGGACCAAAAACACCAAACCCTGGAATGGTTGCTTTTTTACCTTCTTTAACGACTTGTATAATGGTGCTTAATACAGTATCAACGCAACGAGCAGCAAGCGCTTTTGATGTGCCGCACTCATCGGATACTTTGTTAATCAATTCATTTTTGTTCATAAAACTACCTCAACACTGTCCTTTGTAAATAATTCCAGGCAAGTCTGATATTCCTAGCTTGCCTGTCCCAGAGAGGTTTATACAAGGGAGTACCAGCCGTGTCAAGGATTATTAGCCTACGCCGCCGACAATCAGCTCATCAACTTTTAGTGTTGGTTGCCCTACACCGACAGGAACGGATTGACCATCCTTTCCACAAGTCCCAATACCTTCATCCAGTTTTAGGTCATTCCCTACCATGGAAACTCGCTTCAGAACTTCCAAGCCGGTCCCCGTTAAAGTTGCATCTTTAACGGGTGTGGTTATTTTGCCATTTTCAATGAGATATCCTTCACTCACGGTAAATACAAAATTTCCAGAGGTAATGTCAACTTGACCACCACCAAAATTAACGGCGTAAATTCCTTTCTGAACGGAAGCAATAATTTCTTCAGGATCACGTGAACCGGCTAACATATAGGTGTTTGTCATTCTGGGCAGTGGCAAGTGAGCATAGGATTCTCGACGACCATTCCCAGTTAAAGGCATATTCATTAACCGTGCATTTAATTTATCTTGAATATAATTTTTCAATATTCCATTTTCGATCAGTACGGTACATTGAGTTGGCGTTCCTTCATCGTCAATATTCAAAGAGCCTCGTCGATCGGCAACGGTTCCATCATCCACAACAGTACATTCATCAGTACCCACCCTTTCTCCTAATCTATTAGTAAAGACAGAAGTTCCCTTTCGATTAAAATCCCCTTCAAGACCATGCCCTATAGCTTCATGTAATAAAACCCCAGGCCAACCCGGACCTAATACCACAGGCATTGAACCTGCCGGTGTCGGTCGAGCATCAAGATTCACTAATGCTTGACGAACCGCATCTCGTACAAAATAAAGATAATGATCATTGTCAGTAAAATAACGATAGCTACCCCGTCGACCACCACCGGCGGATCCTGACTCGCGTCTTCCATTTTCTTCACTAATCACATTGACATAAATTCTCACTAAGGGCCGGATATCGCTTGAGATTTGACCCTCATTATTGATGATGACTATTTCTTCATGCTGAGCTGCCAAACTCACGCTGACTTGTTTAACTCTTGGATCAATTTTTCGGGCCTCTTCATCAGCTTTATGAAGAATTTCAATTTTTTTGGCATCAGAAAGTGAGGATAATGCATTAATGGCTGGGTAAATATTCTCGTGATTATTACGGGACGACACCAAAATTTTTCCACCAGGGCTAAATTTAGCGATACTGGAAGCAGAAGAAGCCGCCTCTTTAATAGCGGGTAACATAAGATCATTCGAATAGGCTAAACCTGCTTTTGCACCGGACAATGCCCTAACACCGACACCTGTTTCTTGACTATATACTGCATCTTTGATAATTCCATCTTCTAATACCAAAGACTCAAATTTTAATGACTGAAAATAAAGGTCTGCATAATCTATTGCCCCACCACTCATCTGAGCCAATACCTCACACAAGTGATTTTCATTCAATTCAAATCGTTCTAATAAACCCATTCATCTTCCTCATTAATTATTAAGCTTCACAATGTGTGGATTTTCCCACAAACCTTGGAGGCTATAGCTTTTGGTGGTTATATCATTTAATGCCTTTGAGAACAGAGGTTCTGCAAAAAATGTGGCAACCCCTGCAATAGGTCCACCAGTTAAGGCAGCAACAATCGGTAAACTCGAGGTCACATAGGGCGTGATCATTAATTTCATATCATAATCTTTATTAGCCAATCCTACCCTGCCAACAGCACCTACTAGTGCAACAGTGCCTTCTATAGATGCATTTTGCGTATACGCATTTCCAGATTCTAACACAAAATCACCTTTAAGGTCATCAAATGCGAATCCTTCGTGGGTGAAATCTGAAAAACCGGTAGACAGTCGTTTAGGCAATGATTGTAAACTAAAGATATTTAATACGCGCCCTACATCTACGATACTTTGAGTACTTCTACTGAGTTTCACAATTTGTCCATTATGAAATTCTAGATTAATACTACCATTTAGCGTCGCTAGAGAAGGATGCAATAGTCTATCAGACCAGCTTAAATTAAATTTCGCCTGCCCATTTCCACCTGCTATATTATCGGTGAAATTAAATTGTTTTAAAATATTTCCGAGGGAATCACAATGAAAAGCACCTGTTAATCGTGATTCCTGATGATCTGAAAATTCTTGCCAATATCCTGTTGCAGAAAAATTAATATTTTTTGAAACTAGAGATAAATTATTAATCCGTAAAATAGACCCTTCGGGAGTGAGGCTGCATTTTAGTTCACCATAGGCTTGTTTATCATAAAACAGATGATGGACGATGGCGTTGATAGGAAAGGCATTTTTGGGATGGCTATTTTTTACCTCCCCTATTGTCATCGGTGAAAGTTTCAAATAATCAAATTCAGCGATAATCTCATCGGAGGTTAATGTTGAAGGAATGATAAGCTCCCCTTTGGCAGAAGGTGAATCAATACTGATCATCTTTCCCTGTGATTGATGGCTGAGCTTAATTCCGACCTGATTAAAATGTTGATTAAAAAAATTTAATTTTTCAATGTTCACATCCACTGCTTTTAGAAAATCTAAGGTATTTTTTCCTGATGATTGAATATTCAGAGATTTATAAAAATCGTACCATTGCTCAATATTTAATTCAGGCAGCTCTCCCGAAATTTTTATACCCTCATTGATCTCATTAGAATATCCTTTCTGTTCACCCAATCTCAGGTGCATATCGCCCTGAAAATTGCTGACTCCGCTGATAATATCTGCATAATTAAATTTTATGAGAGAAGTTGGCTCCTGACTAAGATCCATATTCAGATGTAAAGATTTATTTTGGTTTTTAGTTTTACCCAAAGGTGCCGGTAAATTCACTGTGATACCTTTGAGATCAGATAGAAAAGTGAGTGTATCTACTTTATTGTCATCTGATCGATGTAATAATAGTGTTGCTTTATAGTTGGTTTCTCCTTCAATCACTTTTTTGAGTCTATCATAATCGGGCAACAAATCTGAGATTTTAGCTTTTCCATTAAGATATACTTGTGTTTCTGCAAAAACTGAGTCAGTTGGATGAGTGGTTTTGATTGAAATTTTCAGAGGCTGACCATATAACTGCAGCATAATATTTTCTGCTCTCAAATCATTTTCAGTAAAATGAAAACTCCCTTGCAAGCCTTTTGTTTTCAAATTTCTATCTGGCACGTTTAATTTTCCATTTTTCATTTCCACATCTCCCAGTACACTGACAGGAAGATGATCATGAAGCGGAATGTCAAGTTTTAAGGCTAAGCTCATAGGTCCTTTTAAAGCTAATCCCCGCAATTCTTTGCCCACCGTATTTTCTAAGGGGCTTTGATGCACAAATTCCAAGGCGTCTGCCAAATCCATATGAATACTACCATCAACATGAATATCAGGAATGGCGAGATTAGGTATTTCTGCCTTCACCCAGTGTATTGGCTGACCCACGATTTTTCCTTGCTCTGCACTAATTTGCATTTTTCGACCATCGATAAGTAATTGACCAAAGAGCTTATTCAAATCTGACCACTCATCTTTATAATGAAAATCTATATCAGCAAACTGCGCATTGATTTCAAATACACCTTCGTTGTGGTCAAAGGGAAATTTATCCAGTGGACCTCGTAATACCATTTGCGCTTCACTAACCTTCCCTGAGTTAAATGCATTTGATAACCAATGATCTAAGTCGGGATTAGTAATCTTATGTGGAATATAATGTTTAAACTGATCAGCATCATTTAAGGAGGCTCTGGCTTGTAGATTAATGATGGGACTCCCCTGGTGTGGAATATCTAAACGAAATTCACCGGAGGCGGTAGAAAATTTATCCATTAAAGCAAAGCTCGGAGAATAGATTTGCCATCCATCTTCATTTTTTTCCCAAATGAGATTCAACAAGGTTTTTTTAAATACAAAGGGCTCATTAAAGAGCGCTTTATAAGCTACCTGTACATTTTTACCGAATAAATGCAACTTTCCATGATCTTTGGCAATTTCAAAGGAACCATTCAAATTTTGAAATTCGGGTAATTCAGCATATATAATATCGAGCTTTTCAAATTTCCCTTTCCATATCTCTTTTTTCCACGCGACATGAAGCTTAAGTTGATTAATGATGAGGGGTGATTTTAATTGATCAGCCTTGATAATAATATTTTTCGCATTAATGATGGCGTGAGCCTTGGTAATTTTTTGATGCTTAATTTTAAACCACAGTTTTCCATCCACGACTCCCTGACCCACTCGAGAAGGCAAGGTTAAATTTTTAAAATCCGCATAACCTCCCATCGCTGTAAATTCTCTAGTTAGCAGATGAATTAAAGTATCAAAAACATTGAGACCAATATCCAGCTGGTGAACCTCACTTAATACTGTGGATTTATCCGGTGAAAGAATGCTGATATTTCGTAATTTAAAAACAGGTTGCAAGCCATGCCAACTCGCATGAACTCGCTGAATTTGTACAGGGTGATCAAAAAATTGACTGGCTAATTGTTCAATATTGGATTTATAGTGACCCGCAAAAACAAACATCACTCGGCTAAGCGTCATCAGAATAGCAAATAAAATTATACACATTGCAAGGCTAAGCCAAGTCCATTTGATGGTATGTTTAAATAAGCGTTTCGTCATTATTTAACTACTAATTGATTTGCAACTGCTGTTTACATCGCAAAAGAATGCTGTTTAAACCAGGCCACAACAACGCACTGCTCAGTGCGGGTAACCAGTATTTCCAAGTTCCCGGTGGTCGACCTAATAATCCATGAATCCAATATTGAATGAATAAATACAATAACATGAGAATGAATATAACAGCGGCTTGTTGTAGTGAGGGAAATACACGCCAACGCTTGTGAAATTTTGCGATAATAAAGGCAAATAAACTTAAGAGAAAAGCGTGAACACCTAAAAGTGTGCCTAACATTAAATCCATCAAAAGCCCTAAAATCCAAGCCAATCCCACACCCACCTGTTCAGGAAAGCTTTGAGCCCAAAAACAAAACACCAAGGGTACCCACAGGGGTCGTACCCAAACGGTCCACTCCGGTAAAGGTACAAAGGTGAGTAACATGGCACCCAAGAGCGTTAAGAATAGATACAAGCGAGTCTTAAAAGTCATTTTTTCATTATCCTTTTAATTCCTCAGGCTTTGCAGGTTCTGCGGGACCTAATCTAATTTTATTATTTTCAATGTGTTCAGGCCAGACTAATAATACATGTCGACTTCGATTTAACTTTGCCAGAGGGCGAACAATGACACTGGTAAATCGCTCACCGATTTTATGTGAAATTGAAATTACCTCACCCACAGGATATCCTGTGAGATAACGTTCATCTAAACCAGAAGTCACCAAAATATCACCTCGTTTAAAATCAGCAGTATTTGGCACATATAAAAGTGTTAAATTTGGTGAATCACCCTGACCCGAGGCAATGGCGCGCTCACCGATACGAATACTTTGAACGGGAACAGCGCAACTCGCATCCGTGACTAACATCAAGCGTGAAGTATGTTTTGAAACGCTGACAATTTGCCCCATCACTCCCGTTGCATCTACCACGGGTTGCCCAGGATAAACCCCATCGTCATGCCCTTTGTTCAGGACAACTTGATGAATGAAGGGTGCCAGATCCACTGAAACAATATCGGCAGCTAAGTATTTAGTGACATTAAGAGGATTTGGTGTATTTAACAGCGCTCTAAGTTCAGTATTTTCTTGATACATCGCATGAATTTTTTGAACCTTGGCTTTTAGTAAAAAGTTTTCTGCTCGTAATTGTGTGTTTTCACGTTTGAGCGTTTTATTAGTCGTGAAAGTATTATCAACAAAACGCACTAACTCTATAGGACCCGTGATTAAATACTGGATAGGCGTGACCACCAATGTCAGTAGTGAACGAATACTACTCGCTGATTTATAATGATGATCAACCGTCATTAATGCGATTGACAGGACGATGAAAATTCCCGTCCGAATTCCTAAAAATCGCTGACGGTTAAACAGCACTGTAATTATTCACGCGCTAAGAAATCAGCAGCTCTGGTTTTCAGCAATTCCAGAGCACGACCACCACCACGTACTACACAGGTTAAGGGTTCTTCATCAATAATGACTGGTAAACCAGTTTCTTCCATCAGTAGTCGATCGATATCTTTGAGATGCGCACCACCACCGGTTAACACCATGCCCCGTTCATGAATATCTGAAGCAAGTTCAGGTGGAGCTTGTTCAAGAGCAGCACGTACCGCACCCACAATACCCGCCAAGGGTTCTTGTAAGGCCTCGAGAATTTCATTGCTATTTAGGGTAATACTACGAGGTACACCTTCTGCCAAGTTTCGACCACGAACCTCAATTTCCTTAACTTCACTGGAAGGAAAGGCCGTTCCGATTTCTTTTTTGATACGTTCGGCCGTGGTATCGCCAATCAAGCTACCATAATTACGACGAATATAGTTCACGATGGCTTCATCAAAACGGTCACCACCAATACGAACTGAGGAAGCATAAACGATACCGTTCAATGAAATAATGGCCACTTCAGTAGTACCACCACCGATATCCACAACCATGGATCCACTGGCAGATTCCACAGGCAATCCAGCGCCCATTGCAGCTGCCATCGGCTCTTCGATAAGAAAGACTTCTCGAGCCCCTGCACCCAAAGCAGATTCTTTGATCGCACGTCGCTCAACTTGGGTAGAACCACAAGGTACACAAATTAATACACGAGGTGAGGGTTTTAAAAATTTATTTTGATGAACTTTATTTATAAAGTGCTGTAACATCTTTTCAGTAATATAAAAGTCAGCAATGACACCATCTTTCATCGGACGGGTTGCAATAATATTGCCCGGTGTACGACCCAGCATATTTTTAGCTTCAATACCCACAGCAATCACACGACTTTGATTCGTGGTGGCGTCTTTTCGAATAGCAACGACAGAGGGTTCGTTTAATACAATACCATGTTCTTGCGTGTGAATCAGAGTATTAGCTGTACCCAAATCGATAGCAATATCCTTAGAACCAAAACTACGAATATGATTAATGACGTTGAACATGGTCTGTTTATCCTCTTATATGACATTAGTCCGGCTCATTTTGAGCGGTAAGTTAGTGTAGAACAATTTAGTATCAGAGTCGAGAGTGTGATGTAAAAGCCCCCTCCGGGGAGCTGTCGCACAGCGACTGAGGGGGGTAAAATAATACTGAAAATTTTTGACTCAAACCAATAAGCACGGTATAATTTGAAGCAATTTTACTAATCTTTCATTAATCTTAGGGGGAACAACATGAGCAAAAAAACCGTTAACGAGTATTTTAATGAGGCTGATTTAGCCCTTCTATCCGCAATTGAAGATAAGGCATTTGTGGGTAGAGCTCTCAATGACTATGAAAATTCCACTGGAGATTTTAAAGATTCCAAAGACCCTGTAGGTTTATTATTTTCAACAATATTAAAATATACCATTAAAAATATTTTTGTCAGATATGATTATGGTCAACTTAAGCATATCACTACTGGCGACGAAGCGTTTAATCTTATGCTTCAAAAGATTGAGGAATTTCATATTCCTATTGAACAATATCCTGCTTTACTAGTAGATGCAGGGATATGTCGAGACACTACTGTACTCGATAAACTATTGAAATATGATTTTGATATAGATCAGAAAATATCTGCTGATGGTTTATATTCTGCCTATACAACCGCAAGCAAACTCAGTTTTGATTGGAGTATCATCAGCAAATTCATTAAACATCGTCAAAAAAGAGCAGTGATGAAATTAGAGATTCTTGATGAGTCATATTTAAACTATTTGTGTGGAATTGAAGATTATGAAGAAGTCATTGACATCTATTTTACCTCGAGTAAACCTCCTGTCACCTTAATTGTTCAATTATTTCAAGTATCACTCAAAAACTTAGGCGATAAAGCAAAAAAAGAACAAAGCGAAAAAATATTCTATGAACTCTTAGATAAGGTGGGTCATAAAATAGATTTAGGAAAAGAAGTAAATATATTACAAGATGCAATTATCGCTAAAGATAAGGTAATTGTTCAAAAATTATTGGACACCTATCAGTTTAATTTACTAGCTTATGGAGATGGCCACTCTAATTCTTGCTGGAATACCGCATCTGATTGGAGATTTTCGGAATGTCTAGAGCTGCTTAAAGCTTACTTGAAAAAACGAAGGTTGGAAAAAAGCCAAGCTATCGGTTTGGATTTGACGGATCCTCAATTAGCAGAATTCCAAGTATATATTGATCGATATTTTGATCTTTCACCTGAAAACGATGAGGCAACTCTAAGCCTTCCTCAGAATTTACAATTACTTATCCTTCAAATGTATACATTAGCGATCAGAGCAGGAAATATAAATGTTTTGCGATTTCTTCATACTCATATAAAGCATGAAAAATACAAAGGCACACAATTTATTTCGACTCAATTACGTGACTGTTCTAGTGATTTTCTAAAGTCAGTCGTAGAGATGCTAGATAATGCAGGAGAAAATCTTAGTCAAGCGCCTGAGCTTCTCAGTGCAGTGTATAGCCATTACAAAATTAACAGAAATTTAGATACGTTTAAGTATTTAAAGGAAAGAGGAGTTGATCTCAATCAAACTATTACTTATGGATATAGTCAAACGACTCTTGCTGACATTTCAAAATATAGTGATATTACCTTATATAACTTATTAACTGGTAAAGATAAGACAACAGATGCATCAACTATAACAGTGCCGCCAAGCGTATTTGGAGGATCTTTCGCTGAGCCACCTAAAGCTTCTTCCACAAACTTATTTGGTGGATTTGGGCTATCACACAGAGGAGATAATACGAGTCATGATTTAGAAGAAGACAAAGAAGAAATCAGACGTGCTCAAGCAGAAAGAGAGAGACGCGCTAAAGAAGATGAAAACAAACGAGCTCAAGAAGAAAGAGCCAGACGTGCAGAAGAAGAAATCAGACGTGCTCATGATGCATTTAGACTTTCTAAATTAGATAATTGCAAAAAAAATGGTATTGATTTAAACGTCTTAACATTAAATAATTATCGAGAATTTATTGAGCAAAATCTCAATGATACAGACCAAGATCATTTCGCTTTATTTAATAATCTTTATATTGAGGTGTTGAGTAGAAAAGATATAGAAACATTAAGATTTCTTCACGCTAACATAATACCCTATAAATATAGAATGCACACATGGGTGCTTCCTGAATTACTCAAACTCCAAGATCCTCACAATGGAAAATTTTTAAGGGATTGTATAAAGCTGTTTTTTGAAAATAAGGAAATTAATGACGCAAATCTGTTGTCATTAGTCTATGAATTTTACCTTATAAATAATGATCTCCAAGCACTAACTTGGCTATTTGATAATGGTTTTGATATTACTGCATTTCCAATGACATACCAAGCTTTGCTTGCAAGAGCTCAAAAAGACGGTAAAAAGGAATTTGCTGATTTCATCTCTTCTAAAAATAAAACAGCGTTGAGCGAAAATGAATCTGAGGAAGATCCTAAGCCACCGCTTCCTAAAGATCCAAATAAAGGTCATAGTAAAAAACATGATAGTGAAGACAAGGAAGAGGTTGTGCCAGCTGTTAATTTTTTCCCCATAATCAAAAAGCCACACTGGACTGCTTTTGGTTTCATGCCTAAGGTTAAACCACCTCAAATCGCTGCTTTTGTATCTCAATTAGATCACAATCACGCGAAGTTAAATTTGTCGGATGCATCAGAAAACGTTCAAAATGCTTATGCCAATCTTGTTAAATATGGTGCCAAACTTTCTTTTGAGGCTTCAAAAATAAAGGAGAAAGATCAATCTAAAAAGAGTTCAATCGCTTTAAAATCAAAAATAACGGCATTGAATCATTTTATCAACATCATTTTAAGTCAATCTGACTTAAGCAGCGCCAAAGCCATTGAAAGCATCAGAAATGCCTATTTACACTTAGAGCGTCATGATGAAAATCGTGGTACTGGTTTATATATTGTTCATTCGATGATAAAAGGTTTGACCTTTGAAGATGAGGATGGTAATGAGCAATATGTGATTTCTAAAGTCGGTGAATTAGCGGCACTTTTCATGCAAGCTATTGATGAGCCTGTGGCTGTAGAAGAAGATGAAATCAGCGAACTTAGAGTGTGAGTCAGAAGGTCCACCCGAAATTTGCTAGCAATAGATAAGTGCTGCGAGTTTGATGACCAAATAAATGTTGCGAGGCTGGTAATCCTAAGCCCAGCTGAGCAACTATTTTTGGGGTGGAAAACCACAATGAAGGAGTCACATAGATGGTATTGCCTCCAGAATTTTCATCACGTACGCCTTTGATCCTATCTTTTTCAATATAAATACCATCCACTTCAATCATCCACGCCACTATACATTTGGAAGGAATGCCAAGAATATTTCTTCCAAATCCGCCTTGATATAAAAATTGATTGCCAAATTTTGTGCCCTGATTAGAGCTTGTGAATAAAACACCATAAGAACTAAAACCAAACCAATCTGTATACATACGATTTATGGTTGCACCTAAAAAAATAGTTGGAGAGCCAAAACCTGTTGGAGGTTGTTTTTTAGTTGAACCTGTGGGAATAGTTGTATTAGCAAGTACTGTTGCTTCCTCCATATACTGCAAAGTGCTTTTAACATAAAAAGCATATTCAAATTGCAAAGAGAAATCCTCTAAACCCGAAGATCGCTGTTGATCTTTTTTATAACTTGCCGCAACAGGCGTGTTAACAAAAATAGAAAATTGATCCGTCACTCCATATAATATGGCTGGAATAACATCAACAAAATAATTCTCCCCCTCACCAAACTTATCAACAAAAAGAAATACCTGAGTTTGGTTTTTGTTGATAATGTTTTCCCCAATACTGACTAATGGCCCAGGTTGCTGAGAAGTAGGCAAAGCATAATTACCCACATTCGGAGGTACTTCATCTTTCGCCAAACTGTTCAAAGGCAAAATCAAAGCAACTAACAGAGGGGTCAAACCGAGCTTGTTTAAAAAATTTCTCATAAAATCAAACAATTAGCCTCCTCATCTTGCGGTGTCAAACCAGGCTTCTCATTATTGCGCATCTTCCAGCATCTCCAAAGGGGTCAAACCGAGCCTCTTTAGAAAAAACCTCATTAAATCAACTACTTAGCCTTCCCATCTTGCGGTGTCAAACCACGCTTCTTTATATTGTGCATCTTATCAGATAAGATGCGTGGTTGAAGACGGCCTGATAAACGTCCTAAGCAATTGATTTAATTGAACTTATTGTAAAGAGGCTCGGTTAGACCCCCTCCTCTTGACCCCCTCCACTACACTCCTAAAGTTTGCATCAAATAGTCGTGCATATCCTTTTGAATATTAGAGAGTGATAGGCTTATATCCTCCAACATTTCATCAGAGATTTTTAACTCATCTTTATATTCTCTGAGAAGATTAAGAAAATAATTCACATCCATAGAATTCAGAAAATTATTATATTCATGTTCAGGAAATAAATGTTTGATGCTAATTTCAATTTGATCAGCATTTGAACGGATAAATAATCTTTTCCCAAATTTCGGGTTTGCATTTACGCGGTCACAAAATTGCTTGATGGAAGCAGCGGATTCTCCATGAAGCTTGATTTGAGTACATCTGTAGGTCTCTCCAAAAATAGAAATTCCGCTAAATAAATTTTCTCCTTCACAAACATAGTCAATTTTTCGACATCCAGTTGCTACAGTTTTTAAATCAAGGTTAACTGATCGTTTCCAAGATCCGTAGTTTTTTGCAGGATTCCATTTATCAACCAAAGGAATAATTTGATCATTTACCACAGATTTCATACCCGCGCTAAATTCACCGAGATCTTTTTCAATAGCAGCAAGAAGGTTTTTATACCCTTTCTGACTGACCAATTTACCTATGGACAAGGGTAAAAGATTTCCAAAAGATAATCCTAAAGGCATTTCATCTGGTGTATTTCTCGGTTTTACCTGCAAAGTGGGAGCTACAACACGATTATAAAATCGAAGAGCAGCATTTCTATTTTTAAAAACTAAGCATAATTCCGGAAAAAAATGAGAAAAGACGCTAAAGTAAAGGCATTCTACTTCAGAGTGATCTTTTAATTGATAACGATAGTTATAAATGTTTGAACCCTGTTCACTTCTCGAATGAACAGGAGATTTCTCTTCAACTCTGACCCATTTACTCATAATAATACCCTCTAATTTTTATTTATACCTAGATTTTGTCATTTTACATAAGGGTGATATGGGGGTCAAACCGAGCCTGTTAAAAAAAATTTCCATTAAATCAACCAATTAGCCATCTCATCTTGCGGTGTCAAACCACGCTTCTTTATATAAACTGTCTTGCAAAATAAGAAGCCTTGTTGAAGACCGCAAGCTAAACGCTTTAACCAGTTGATTTAAATGAATTAATTTTTAAGAAGCTCGGTTTGACCCCCTCCCCCTTAAGCCGTATAATTCATAGTTTTACGAGCATTAAGGAATTACTATGTCCATTACTGAAAAACAAGTTCGTGAAGTTGCTCACCTCGCCAGGCTTGGTGTGAGTGATGCTGAGGTACAAGAACACGTTGAAAGCTTAACCAAAATTCTGGACATCATTGAGCAGATGGCATCAATAAATACCCAAGGCGTGACAGCCATGTCTCACCCCATAGAGTCTTATCATGTGGACCACAAACAAGAAAAAGTTGAACTCCCCTTGCGAGAGGATTCAATTACTGAAGTGAATGAACGTGAAGATTTCCAAAAAATTGCACCTTTGGCTAAACATGGTTTGTATTTAGTTCCACAAGTTATCGAATAATCGAGTACAATATGCACACAAAATCACTGGCAGATTTATCTAAAAGTCTAGAAAAAAAAGAATTTTCTAGTCGTGAACTCACTGAACATTTTTTAAATAGAATTAAAAAATTTGATGAATCACTTAATTGTTTTATTACTGTAACTGCGGATCTGGCGCTTCAACAAGCAGATGCTGCAGATAAAAAACGCCAATCTGGAAATGCAACTCCACTCACAGGAATTCCAATCGCTCAAAAAGACATTTTTTGCACTAAAGGAATAAAAACCTCTTGCGGCTCTAAAATGTTAGATAACTTTATCTCACCTTATGATGCGACCTTGATTCAACATTACAACAATGCTGGAATGGTCATGTTGGGCAAAACCAATATGGATGAATTTGCCATGGGTTCATCTAACGAAAATAGTTACTACGGCCCAGTTAAAAATCCCTGGGATCTTGAACGAGTAGCTGGTGGTTCCTCGGGAGGTTCTGCCGCGACAGTTGCATCACGACTTGCACCCGCAGCTACTGGTACTGACACCGGTGGTTCTATACGTCAGCCAGCAGCATTATGTGGAATTACCGGATTAAAACCTACCTATGGCCGCGTATCACGTTATGGAATGATTGCTTTTGCATCAAGTTTAGATCAAGGTGGTCCCTTTGCCCAAACAGCAGAAGATGTGGCAATGCTATTAAATCCTATCGCAAAATACGATCCTAAAGATTCCACAAGCATTAACACCCCTGCTCCAGATTATACCAAAACACTAAATGACTCTATTAAAGGACTTAAAATAGGATTACCTAAAGAATATTTTAGTGAAGGCTTAGACCCAAAAATGGCAGCTCTGATTAATTCAGCCATCGATGAATATAAAAAACTGGGTGTTGAATTTAAAGAAATTAGTTTAAAAAATTCTAATATGGCAATTCCTGCATATTATGTGGTTGCACCTGCAGAATGCTCATCAAATTTAGCGCGATTTGATGGCGTGCGTTATGGTTATCGCTGTGATGAGCCTAAAAATTTAGAGGATTTATATAAGCGTACTCGTCAAGAAGGCTTTGGTCATGAAGTAAAACGTCGAATCATGATTGGGACTTATGCACTATCAGCAGGTTATTTTGATGCTTATTATTTACAAGCACAAAAAATTCGCCAACTCATCAGTGATGATTTTCAAAAAGCCTTTAAAGAAGTGGATTTTATTTTAGGACCCACTTCTCCCTGCACCGCTTTTAAAATTGGCGAAAAATCCAATGATCCAGTAAGCATGTATTTATCCGATATCTATACCATATCTGTTAATCTAGCAGGTTTGCCTGGATTATCGATGCCTACTGGTTTTATCGATAATTTACCCGTCGGATTACAACTGATTGGAAATTATTTTACAGAAAGCAAACTTTTAAATGTCGCTCACCAATATCAACAGGTGACTGATTGGCATCAACAAATGCCTGATAACTATCGGTAGGTGAATAACATGGAATGGGAAACAGTAATTGGTCTTGAAGTACACGTACAATTAGCCACAAAAACAAAAATATTTTCAGGTGCGCCAACCGCTTATGGTGCAGAACCCAATACCCAAGCCTGCACGATTGATCTTGGCTATCCTGGAGTCTTGCCCGTATTAAATAAAGAAGTGGTACGAATGGCAGTGATGTTAGGCCTAAGTTTAGAAGCTGAAATTTCACATCATTCTGTCTTTGCACGAAAAAACTATTTTTATCCAGACCTTCCCAAAGGTTACCAAATTTCTCAATTCGAATATCCTATTGTTGGAAAAGGTCACCTAGATATACAAATAAATAATACAGTAAAACGCGTTGGAATTACTCGTGCTCATTTAGAAGAAGATGCTGGAAAATCGTTGCATGAAGATTTTAAAGGGATGTCTGGCATAGATTTAAATCGTGCAGGCACGCCCCTACTTGAAATTGTTTCAGAACCCGATCTGCGTTCCGCTGAAGAAGCCGTGGCTTATTTAAAAACCTTACACAGTTTAGTGCGTTATTTAGGTATCAGTGATGGAAATATGCAGGAAGGCTCCTTTCGCTGTGATGCAAATGTATCTGTACGAAAAAAAGGCTCGAAGGAATTTGGAACTCGGGCTGAAATCAAAAACGTGAATTCTTTCCGATTCGTAGAACGTGCAATTAATTATGAAGTGGAACGCCAAATTAATGTGATTGAAAATGGTGGAACTATCGTACAAGAAACACGATTATACGACTCCGCAAAAAATGAAACCCGATCTATGCGTACAAAAGAAGCCGCCAACGATTACCGTTATTTTCCAGATCCCGATTTATTGCCTTTAGAAATTGATGATGACTACATTACTACTCAAAAAAAGCGAATGCCAGAATTACCCTGGGAAAAGAAAAATCGTTTTATGGAACAATTCAATTTAAGCAGCTACGATGCTACAGTACTTTCAGCCACCAAAGAATCAGCAGAATATTTCGAAAATACCGTAAAAGCCAGCAAAGCAGAAGCAAAATTAGTCGCAAACTGGATCGCCGGAGATCTCGCCGCCCTACTCAATAAAAATAACCTCGATATTCAAAACTCTCCAGTAAGTTCTGAACAACTCGCACAAATGCTAGATCGCATTACCGACAATACCATCTCGGGAAAAATCGCAAAAACCGTTTTTGAAGCCATGTGGAACCAAGAAGGCTCCGCTGATGAAATCATCGAAAAACAAGGCCTAAAACAAATCACTGATACTGGTGCTATCGATAAAATCATCGATGAAATCATCGCTGCAAATCCCGAACAAGTAAAAAACTATAAAGCAGGAAACGAAAAACTATTTGGATACTTTGTAGGACAAGCCATGAAAGCCACTCAAGGAAAAGCGAACCCTGCTCAAGTGAATGAGCTTCTAAAAAAGAAATTGTCATAAATTAATCGATTGGAAACCCATCCGATTTTAATATTTTTAAAATTTCTGCTTTAGAAAAGCAAGATAGTTTAAGCTTAATATTGTCAAAATACGCTTCAACAGTTCTTTGTGATATATTTAAGCAAGTCGCTATATCTTTTGTAGCCATCCTATTTAAAAAACAAAATATAACATCAAGCTCACGACTTGATAAGACGATATCTTTATAGGGATCATTTTTAAAACGATATTTTCGAACCCGCATTTCAGACATTACAGAGTGAATATCTTTTTCGTTAATACAACTCCAACTTAAATCCGTATTTTTCTGATTTGTATTTTCAAGTAATATTTTATGGTCATAAGCCTTAGTAATTATGAGTTCTGCCCTATCTTGAAAATATAATATAAATTTTTTGAAAATCTCAGAATCATTCACAAAAAGATCTAGAAGATGTTGTTGTGTATAACTGCCCGAAAAGAAATAAAAATCCACAAAATCCTTGTAAGGTTTCACATAGGTTGCCCCATGAACACTGTCATAACGTTCTCGAGCAAGCTTAAAAACATCTAAAGGTGAGTCTGAAGGATAAAGTATAAACCCTTCTTTATAGGTAGAGAGTGACCTTGAAATAAATTGTCCATATAAAGCATTATTGAAATAATCGACCACCCAATTGGCATTATTCGAAATATAGATTTGAGTTGTGTCGGAAAATTTCCTCATAAAGGTAAATACCGTTATTCCCAAACGCTTTAAGGGAGATAGTATATGATCCAAATCAACTGCATGATTTAGAAAATAATGATCATGAGGGAGTATAATCGAGTCTGCCATATATTATCCGTAATTTATATAAATTATCGTAAAATATGTTATGTATCATAACAATAAAAATAGATCAAATAAAGATCTATATTTGATCCATCTTAACAATAGCAACTAATTAGGGATTCAATTGATATCTCGTTGGATTAGGTTGCCCATTGTCAGCCGGCACTATACTATTAATCTCAATATCTCTCCTCATTACTCTTGAAGTATTATTCACGACGAAAGCTGAGAGATGGAAGGAGAGCAAATTACGATCAACACAAACCACTGTTGGTCCATAACCTACACTATAAAGCACCCGCTGAACTCTGGTTTCAAGGTTGGGAACTTGTGCTGTTCCTCCAACTCGTAAGACAGTACAATTCAAACTATCGTCATTCTGTGCACCAGAACAACCTAATATAAATATATTTCCATCTGCATCGCAGGTAAGGGCAGGCATTTTAAATAATTGTGGATGTAGAATATTTAAGCTAAGTTGTCGACCTGCGACTGTCCATTCAATAGTATTATTCTGAATAGAACCAATGAGAACATTAACAGTATTAGGACATTCTTGAAGCAATACTGCTCGATTATTTCCTAAAGTTGCTATAGCTGGATTTCGTGTGCAGTGCCCAACACCAGAATCACCAAAAAAGTTTGTCCTGTGCCAAGTTACACGTCTAGCATTAACAGATGCAGTAAAATAATATACTTTAGGACGTTTACCTTGACCATTATTCGATTCATGAAGATGAGCTTCAACAATAGTTGCTCCATCTGAGGTCAAGGCCATAGCAGATTTTTGCCCCTCTACTACGAGTTCAGTTTGCAACTTTGTTGTTGTTCTGTTTGCTCCAAATTCAAGAACCTGATAATAAATATTAAAATTTCTTCCAGCAGTACATAATGCAACATTATTCTCTAAAATAAGAATATTAGGATCACTATATGATGCATCAAAAACACGATAGAAATTATTTTGCATGTCATAAGTTAGGTCCATCGTCTGTCGATTTAGGTTTCCCCAATGTACATAAATCGCATGATCACGCTGGTCTTTATAAATAAGTGCAATACGTGTGCCACGAACGGAAACTCGTGGGTGTAAATTTAAATTATTTACTTGTGTTTCAATATTAATTTGTTGGTTTTGGGGTAAGACTGCATCTATTTCTTGTCGTTGAGCTTCAGTTAACCGTTGATCTTGTCGTAGGAAGCTTAAACGTGCAAGACTCCTGTGTAGCATAGGTCTACTGATGTGGTTATTCACATCAACATTCGCAGCCTGTGTTGCATCGATGTATTTAAGTTTAGCAAGGTTAAGATGATCAGGTTGATTAGCGAATTGGCCAAATTGCAGACAATAGCCTAGATAATAATGTATCACCGAAGCATAAGTCTGATGAAGACGTGCGATATTTCTTTCACACACTCTCAATACTTTTATTGCGTCAGGAATGGTTGATGCTCGCGTAGATAAATCATAAATCGCTAAATACATCAATGATAATAATTTATACTGATCATCAATGATAAACCGATCGAAATAATTTAATCGGATGACAGGTTTGACATAGTGAACTGCGTGCAGAATATCTACTTCACTCGCCAAATAATGTGCATTTTGCCCTGCAGGGGTTCCATCTGCATGAACAAAACCACTAAATAGTAATGCTGATAGTTCCAGCCTCGCTTCCGATGAGCCAAGCTGCATAGAACGCATTAATATATTCCTGGCTCGAGCACTCTCATTAGCATTTCTTAATCTACGAGTAAAAACAACACATCCTAATGACATATCCGGAACGTTGGAAGGATGAATTGTTTCTGACACTTCTTCTAATAATCGAACAGGTAAGTCGCGATCCTGATCCAGTAATGCATTATTGTTCGCAACCACGACTGCACATTGCACTTTTGCCAGCAAAGATCCCTGATCACCTCTATCCAGTTGTCTTATTCTAACATGATCGATATTAAATCCATCAGGCCGACCTTCGATTTGTTCTGCATTGACGATATCTAAATAAATATTTGCTCTTTCTCGTCCATTTAATTCAATGAGATGCTCAAATTCTGGTATATCTACTGCTGCAATGGCTCTTGCTAAATGTTGGCGTGCCGCTGGGATATCTCTATTCGCATTCACCCCTAATCCGTAATATAACATAAACCCTTGTTCTGCTAATCCTCGTGCACAGTTTGCATCACCTGATTCTACGACTAAATCCCATGCTTTTGTCAAATTACGTTTAATTCTCTGCCCATGTATAAAACAAAATGCAAGATGTGCTTTAGCCAAATAGGATTCATGCAGTATCAAATTAGCTAAACCTAGATTCGTACAATGAGAATATAATATCAAATTAAATGGATCGTAATGATCCGTTATAAACGCGGTAGTTAAAAAATGTCGTAATAAAATTTTTATACGTACTCCTGGTTCAGCTTGATTAAAATCAGCTATATTAATATTTGCTTGTGATACAACAATTTCTCTCAGTGTATCGTTATCCTGTTGATTGTATATTCTATCTCCACCCATATTATCCAAATTAATTGGATCCGCAAAAGCCCTCAGCCATAAAGGTAATCGATAATGTGTCATTGATCTTATAAAACATTGATCAGGATATAGGACTAACTCTGTGTTTTCGTGATACTCATTTAACAGGTCTTTTATTTCACGAATTGAATTACGCAAAGATGCACGGAGAAGATTTGGATGATGGTGATCCTTACAAACTTCTAATGAAAGACATAAGGCTGTAGTGTTAGTCAACAGTAAGAGTTCATATCGGCGACTTATCCAAGCATTATCGGTGGTCAAAACGATAAACTGAATGATCCTGTTAAGGTATTTCGCAGCTTTGAGAAAACTTTTCTGAGACATTAATGCATGCGCCTTCATCAGATAATAATTCTCTAAATCACCTAGATGTTGTCTTAAATTTGTGATTATTACTTGACGACGTTGCAATTCAATTGCGGGTTCATTACGATTAACACATCGCAAAAAATTCTGTATTAATTGGTCATTTGTATCTTCCCACACTTGAATATCGGCTATTATACCTTGTGGGTTATTATTATTAATGTAATTTAGTGCAACTTGAAAATAGGTATGATGTCCAGGTCCTCTGAGTATATTCCCCATAGACTCCCTAGCTCTATCAATATCACCTCTCGCTAAATAGATGCATACACGTAGTTTCAATATATCGTGAGTATATGGACGCTCTACACCTCCATATAAAACCAATGCATCCTCACAAAACTGAAAAGACTCATTATACTGACGCAACAAATAACAACATCTTCCCGCTATAAAATACAATCCTACTAAAACAACTTTATCATCATCTGTTAACACAGCATCACAGCTTTCTCTATAACTTCGTACAGCTTGCTCACAATCCCTCCTTGCAGCAATATAATTACAGGCCTGATAATTTTGTTGCATCGCATTATGATGTTGAAGATAATTCGCCCTTAATTGTTCTTTTTGCCGACGTCTTTCAAGATTTCGCTCCGCTTGTATTCTAAGATCCATCTCACGTTGTTGCTGTTGCAGTTGAGCAAATGCCATGGTCATGTTGAATATATCTCTATGCGTAAACTCTGTTCCTGAGTTATTCTTATTTGAATCCCCTGAATCAAACGATGATTTTTTAGCGCACATAAAAACTCCTATTAATTATTGAAATTAAAAAATGGATTAACATAGCTTTGTTCAGCGGTATAATTTGAGGTGAAACTCCCTATATTTGAAACAAAAGAATGTCTTCCTTGAACTGCTACCCTATTCACAATAACAGAGTGTGACATACTGTCATGATCCACGTAATTTTCCTGAACATCTTGATGTATTAAGGCATTTAGGGCAGTCAAATCGGGAATAGGTAGGCGTACTTGATAATTTTTCATCATCTCATAGATTGAATTGAGTGAGTATAATTTATGTATAGCCGTAAATACTCTTAGCAGACCAATAGTCACTTCAATAGCAATTCGAACTTGTTGATTCCATCTTTGTTGTTCTATTTGAGAAATAGCTTCTTGAATTTCGAGCACAGTCTCATCATAAGGTTTCTGAGCTTTGCAATTTTCTAAATGTTTTTTGGCGTTAATTAAATCACCTTTTTCCAAATAACACAAAGCAGATATTAATGAAGCTCTATATTCCATAGGGTCACTGATCAATACTAGCTTTGCACTTTTCAAAGCCGAGTCAAAATCTTTAAGTTGATAATACGCACTTGCAGACCCAATTTGTGCTTCTATTTCCGGTGAAAGTTCTTGACAACGCTCAAAATAATGAGCTGCGGATTGATAATCTTTATCATCGAAATATAAAGAAGCAATTAAGAACAAGCTGTCTTTATTATTTGGATTTTTTTCAAGAGACTTCAATAAATCAGCTTTGCCATCTTCTGATTTTGCTAGTTTTAGACACGCTAAATTAAAATAATCCACACTATCATTTGTGTCTTCACTTAACTGTGCTTGCAAGCGACATGCCTTATCTAATTGTTTCTCAGCACCATAAACTTCAATTAACATTCTTTTGGCTAATAGCGCATCTTCATCTGCTTGTCCTCTTGCCAATACGGTTGATTTCGCAGCTCTAACCAAAGCATTACGCCATAGCTGTTTGACTCCTGATTGTTTATATTGTTGGTAATTAAACATTAATTGCTCACGTGCGATTTTTTTAGCTTGTGTCTTCTCACTTTTTTTGATCGCCTCTTCGAAGTGCTGATTTGCTAAGACAGGATCATCTTTATTTGATAATGCACTTGCAACGTATGAGGTCGGATCATCTGGAAATTCAGCAATCATTTTTTTGGATATTATTTTTGCAGACTCCATATTATTTCTATTTTTTTCAAAATCATAAATTAATCTTTCCTGTCTTCTCTTATAGAACCCTGAAAATTTTGAAAAATCATTTTCACGAGTTGATTGATGAAAGTCATCAACGAAATCCCTAGGTTTTCTTGTCATCAGACCAAAACGAAGCGTCTGTGCCCACTGTTTTACACCAGGATTATCATTTTCTTCCTCTATCCTTTGAATAGCCTCTTCAACCTTCTGTTTTCTTTTTTCAACATGAGCATCCTTTCCGCTCCAGAGCAAGGGGAGATTGAAATAATGAAATTCTTCTTTTAAGGCTAAATCTAATTTTTGTACTGTACGTAATAAATGCATAGTCGCCTGAGTTGTTCGGTCTGCTTTTGAATAGTTGAAGATATATCTAATGTCATCCTTTAATAAATATCCCACAAAAATAGGTATGCCAATTCTAGGGTCAACATCTAAATAAACGAACCATTTCGGTACTCCATCTTGAGAGTTATGAAAACTAAATCCCCCTCCATTTATCATTGGTAAACTAAACTTTTTTTGATCTACGCCTTCAATGTTAAATCCACTTAGAGGATTAACAGCTTGTCCAGCTAAAGCATTAGAACTAATCTTCAAATTCGGAGATCTATAATCAGGAATATTAATATCGGGTCTTAATTGTGAAGCAGAAACTGTTGTAATATTGACACCAAAATGATTTGTGGATGGACGTCTAAACCGTTCACGACTCAACATCGTACCTACAGGATGATATGCACTCTGAACATCAGTACTTTGAGGTACTTTCCGAAAATAATCATAGACAGTATCTTGGACGTAAGATAATCCTTCATGTAATAAATGTGGTAAATAACAGATTCCCCTAACTCCTACTAATAACATGTGTAGTTTAAATGTTGGATCTACTTCGTAAACTGATCGGTTTATGGCTGATTGATGTAGTTTAAATTCATAGGGACCTAAAGCTTGGCTTGCATGTAATGCACTCATATAAGCCGCGTTACCTCCAACAATCACTACAAAAAACGGCAGAGAAGAAATGCCAGCAGCTCTAGTGATTAAAGCAGCAACAGCCGATTCCACTGTAGCGTCTGATATTGTTCTTTCAAATGCGTGCTCGAGTTTTTCCTCTTGATAAATATTTTTAATAAATGCTGGACCATACTTCAGATATTTCGCACCCTTAATCATACCTATCAATTGAGCTGCCGCTTTACCAGCAAGTGGATTTTGTACAGTGGTCTCTATTAATTCTTCTACACATTGGTCGAGATTAGCCATTCGATAAAATTTTTCATAACCTTGGCCAATTAGTTCTTCTAAACTAAACACTAATATCTCAACTTTTTGCTCTGAAGGTATTAAAACAACATCATCGTCTTCTTGACCTTGCACACTTACTCTCCTACATTGTTAAACTAAAATAATTAATCACGATTTTAATAATCTTGTAGAAACACATTACCGTAAATTTTACGGTAACATGAAAGCTATGAATCATTATTTTATTTAAATTCAGGACTTGTAACCACTGAACCCAAGGTATTACCGTCCCGAGCAAGTTCTCTGAAAAATGGGGCGGCAGCTTGAGGTGATCGATTGACTTGAGAAGGTGGAAGCGGCGAGTGATCGTTCGCTATGGGATGAAAAATAGCACTAAAGTTGAGCTGTTCTTCGAAAATATCTTTCTCGTTTGCACTCGATGTAATAATGACCTTATCACCTTTTTTAACTTCCAGGCTAAAACACCCAGACACATCTGCACCTACATCAATACCAACTCGCACATGATCAGGATGTAGTAACATAATATAAGCTTTCTCATTCCCGTTTACACAGCCTTTTATATGCCAATGCCCAATCTTTCCACTTAATTCAGCAATAACTTCAATATGACCATTTTCGGGACATACGAATTCAATGTCATGTGTCAGCGATACCTCTTGTTGAGCACATCGAATTTGATCGATTTCCTTTCGCAAAAAATCAGTCAAACCTCTTAGTCTCTCTATAGATTCTGGACGACGTGCCAAAGCATTTGCTAATGCATCTTGAGCCAAAGCAAATATATCATTTCCATTGTGCAATCCTTTTACTTGATGTCTATAATTTGCACCGTGAGAGATAAGCATCCTGATAATTTCTCTATGACCACCCCAAACAGCACCACATAAAGGCGTCCATGCTGTATTCTCTGAATTAGTACATTCAATATCGATTGTTGCTTCATAAGCTAACAATAATGCTACTGCCTCAGGCTGATTATTTGATGATGCATGGTATAAGGCTGACCTTCCGTTTTCATCAAGAGCATTTAACAACTGTGGAGTTTGTTCAAGGTGATAGAATAACGAATTAATGTCACCGGATATTGCTGCTTGCATAAAAGACAAGATTTGAGGTTTTTCTGATTTGGGAGAAGGTGAAACTACTTTTGAAGAAGATTGATTTAGTCTACTCCATATTTTGTCAAATCGTTTTTTATCTCTTGGATCATAGCCATCAAATCCTCTATCGAGTAAAAGTTCTTTTAATATGTTTTCAAGTTTCTCTAAAAAGCTTTTTTTAACGACAGAACGCGTGGTATAATTGTCGTGTGTCCAAGACATTGGTCGACTTTCTTCAATATGTTGAGCAACGCTATCTCCATCGCACTTCCATACAAATGGATATACTCTGGTAGGATCTCTTCTCGCTACTTTCAATTTACGTCTTTCTTCGATATGCATTCTTTCTCGAAAAAGCGCACAATCAAAGTTATCAAATTTAGCTTTGTAGGGAGGAGTTAATATACACAATATAGCATCAGCATCACTAATTTCATTTATATATTCATTCAGAGAAGCATCTGGTCTATTACTTTGAATATCTAGCAATACCTTAAAACCTCGCGCCCTTCCAGGCCAAGCTGCTCTGAGATAATAGGCTAATTTAATGAGATCCTTGACGACATCATATCTTTTCCAAGCAGGTGAATCTCGTTCAGTAACCCATGCATAACTAATAAAAATAACGAATTGATCATGTTTATTTGGATTTCCTCTCAAAAGTTTATCGTATAACTGTACTAATACTTCCTTTAACAAAGCTTCATCAACGTCGCTTTCTTCGAAATCATTTTTAATATCCATAATTTCCCCCAAAACAATCCCCAGAAATAGATTGTATATTATATACCAAATCTTGCCTACCGCTTTTTATCATATAAACGGACTCCAATGTTCATTAGAATCAGTATCAGCATCAGGATCACCGTTTAGAGCTCGTCTATCATTCTCAAGCAAATCCGCCAAGGTAGTAAAATGTTCAACACTATCAAGATTAAGATATTTTTCTCTCTCTTCATCTTCTTCCAATAATTGTGATTCAGGAACTCTACTTTGATTATTGCTCGACAAATATCCAAGTTTTCTAATATTCGTTGCATATATATTAGGCTTTACTCCATCTGAGAAATCCATATTTGGAATCACAGCAGGATTTTTTTTAGGTAAATTACGATCCAATTTAAATTTCGTGATTAGCATATTTGTGAAGAATTCACTAGCTTTAGAAAAACGACTTAATATCGCAAATGAATTAGACAAACTATATTCTAATAAATATGCAATGAGATCTTTTGCTTTTTGGATTTCAACTATAAGAGGAAAAAATGATCCCAAAATTCCACAATACAGCCAAATTCGAAATTCTAGGTATTGCATTTTTGAGTGTTTTACTATTACTCTACTTATATTTCGATTATCATCATCAACAATAAATTCAAATTTATATAATTCCCAAGTACCATTTTGATCAATGTATTCTACAATAAGACTTCGATGTTCATCATCAATAAAATCATGTTCACTTTCATATTCAATAAAAACAAGTGAAGCTTCTTTTGAATTAATTTTAAAATTTAACTCAGCTTCAATTTCTGCTTCTAATAATGCACAACAACAATCTAATTGTAAACAAGCTTCACAAACCACTCCAAAAACTTTTAATTTCAGGTTACCTAAAGTAGATTTTACCGTGCCTTGATACATTCTACTACGATTGTTAATATTATTATTACCTATCACTAAAGAATGCCAATTGGGATTTGGTATTGATGCTTCGATTAATGCCAACAACCCTTTTACAGATACACTATTGTCAGACAAATTGATGATCTCGATAAGATTTAAATTAAATTTAACAATTTGCTTATATCTGCTAAATATGGAAAACGATATTCTATGGTGCACTTTCAAATCTGATAGCATGAACAACAATGCCAATGTATAGGCGAATGTGTCATCCAGCTTATTATCAGACACATCAATCACTTTAATATTACTAAACTTGATTTCAGGAAAATTTCCATCATTTATCATTCTCAATATAAAGAAAAATATATTACTTGCACAAGTATAATAGTCATCTAATGTTTCATCAAATTTTATTTTTATGGCATCATTTGATTCAGAAGTATAAATGTCGCAATCACGAAAAAGAAATAATAATTCTTTTTTTGGCTCTATCCGTTTCCACACAAATTTTCTATCTGATATACGAGTGTAATATTGTGCTCCAAGCTGTAATAATAACTTTAAATTTTCAGCCTCTAGATTTTTTGCATCTAATATCTGAGCATCTGTTGCTCTTAAATCACTAGGTGCAATCGTATTGGATAAATCTTCAATTCTGAAGATTTTTAAAATGTCATTAGGTGTATCAAGCACTGCAACTTTCAAAAAATCTGAGCTAAATGTAATACTTCCTTCATAATTTGTTGCACTCGTAGTAAATTGCGATTTTGAATTGGCCTGGGTATCTATAATTACTACCTTTCCATCTTTGCAAAATGCACCAATATGAATGGCATCTTCCGAAAAAGTCAAAGAATGAATAAAACTAGATCCTTTAATTACGGTAACACCACCAATGACTTGAGGCTTGCGAAAATTTGCTAATTCTTGTGATGAAGGTAAATCGCTATTATTTTCAGTGTTAAATGTAGCCACTATAGGTAAATTTTCTTTAACATCTCCATACATTACAACGTTATTACAAGACATAACATAGTGAGTACCATATTTATCTAAGTATATAAATGAAATTTCATAATCAATGAGTTTAGACCATATAATATTTCTGGATTCTCGATCCCATACACAAATTAGGCCAGGTTTACATGCAGATATAATGACATTCCCATCATGTGACATGTCTACTCGCCGAAATATGTGGTCTTTAATTTCACCAAATTCTTCTTTAATACCATCCTTGTCACATAGGTAAAGCTTATCTAACTCACAAAAAATAATATATTTACCATCATAAGATATTGCTGTCTTTTTAGAAGGATTCATTTTTATACTAGTATAACTAATTTTGGATCCATCTCTGGCATCAGTCATGGTAGTCTCATTGCCACCTTCAACAAATTCAAAACTATCATATTCACAAAATGATTGAACACATTTTCTTCTATTTTTTCGCCATAAAATAACATTTGCAAGTGCCATCCTGACAGCAACATACTCACCATCGGGTGTAATACAAACATTCTGAATAGAACGCGGATTTTGAAATATGCCCAAAACGCTACATGTCCTTACATCCCATAATCTCACTACACCTCTAAGATGAAATGATGCAGCAAAATTCAAATCTTTTGAAAAAGCAAATCCAATGGTTTCTTTAGTCACAATCTGTGGGAACTGTCCAAAATTGACTCCCTTCATTTTTGTTGATGTAAAATCAGCACCTGAAACATCTGAATTTGATAAATTAACATATCTAAGATCAGCAAATCCAAACTTTGCACGTTTAAAATTTCCTGAATTTAGATCAGCTCTCTTAACGTTTATCCCTCTTAAATCAATACCTTCAAAGCTTTCTCGACTGTAATTCAGAATCGTGATGGCGTGTCTTCCTCCATTTACGTACTCTTTCCCCTTTCTTGACCTATACACCCATCCCCAAAAATAGAGTTTTGATGATTTTTCTCGTACTAACTTCTCTGCATATTCCTCTAATTCATCTTTAGACAATTCTCTAACATTTAATGGGTCTCGAATCCAGTCTTCATCATTATCTCTCACTTCTGATATTTTTAACGGCTTGTCAAATAATAAGGAGACTATTCTCTGCTCTTCATTCTGTTTTAAGCGCCTCTTCCTTTCACTCACTAAATAATTTAATAACAACTCCCCTTGCATTCTAAATTCAAATTTTCCGTTACCAACCTCTCTCAGTGACAGTGCTACTCCTCTTAAACATCGTCTTAATAATAACTGATCTTTCCCTTGTTCAAGACAAACTAACATCTGTTCACGACTTAAGCTCCCGCTAAAATCTTTCATAGCTCCTGCGATTTCTTCAGATAACACTCTATAAAGTGATACCCATTCTCTTTTTTTCTCACTTCCTGATTTCTCTTGTTCGGCTATCTGCACATACCATTCATTTAACAATTCCCTACAAATAAATCGTACACATCCTTCTTTAACTTTCTCTTTTCCTTTTAATTCAAGTCTTGCTACCTTTAATTTCTCAATCCACTCAGGAAGTTTATGTAAATAAATATGTAAAAAATGTCGATAACGTAATACATCTTTTAAACCTTTTATCCCATTCATATATCGTAGACATTCTTTTTTATACCGATATTTATTAAGATTCAAAACATGTTTTCCAAAAGCATTTACCACATCCTCCTGAGATAGTGGTGAGATTTCAAGCTCTTTCAACCAATCTTCTTTAAAGGCTTTACCCACTATGGGAATAAATGATTCGTGATAATTTTCTTGTAGTAGATATAAATCACATCGTCTCGCAATCACGACAATCTTCAATCTTGACCAGTTAATATTATTGTTATGTTGCTCTAAGTAACCATGAAACCAATCCATGCTCTTATCATCCAATAATCCAGTGAGCACCAGTACAACATTAGTGATTTGTAATTTTTCGAAGATTAATTGATCATTAAGTACTTGATTTGAATGGGATAGATCGACGATATAAGTTATTTCGGTGTGCTCGTTGAGAGATGATTCTTTAAATTTTTTACAATATTCCTGAACATCGTCACAAAGCACGATTTGTACAACTGAAGACAAGTCCATTTTTTCCAAATTGCTGCCCCGATTAACTTTTGTCGATAAAAATCACTTGGCTAAAGCGCAAATGTTCTCTTTATTGCTACAAACGTTAATACATCACAATCCGAAAATCAATACATACACTCAGACTTTAGGCGTATTTATAGACTACTCCGCAACATCCAAGCCGTCTTCTCATGATTCATCATACGATCGGTCAAAATTCCAACAGTCACATCGTCTTCATCGTCTTGAGCTTCTTTGGCTAATTTTCTCATCTCACGAATGATAGCTTCATGATCTGAAATAAGATCCTTTACCATCTCTTCCCCACTCGGATGACCTTTTGCTTCTCTAAGAGAGGTCAATTTTAAAAATTCAGCGAATGAGGCTGGAGCATAGTGTCCTAATGCTCGAATTCTCTCAGCGATGAGATCTGTAGCAGCGGCAAGTTCCTGGTACTGCGTTTCAAACATTAAATGCCACATGGAAAATTTTCCACCAGTGACATTCCAATGATAATTTTGGGTTTTGAGATAGAGTAAATAGGTATCTGCTAAAATGCCTGATAGTTTAGCCGCAAGATCTTTACTGATTGAATTACTGAGACCGATGTTTGATTTCATGGTATTACCTCCTTGGTTGAAAAAATTATAACATAATCATGATGTATATAGCTTTAGTTTTTTAGTGGTCAATGCTTCAAGTGTTGTCATCCCGGCGAAGGCCGGGATCCAGTCTTAACTTAATCAGGCCTTCGCCAGGATGACAACGTAAATTCACCCATTGCACTTACAGTAACCAACTACATAAGTAATGTCATTTCCAACATATATTAATGGAATACGATCTCGATACCAGGCTGGAACATCCCATTCTTGAAACAAATGCTTTAACGTATGTGTTTCTTTGCGACCCACTGGCCTACAAACTTCCCCCCCTTGACGAAATCTTACTGTGATATTATCTCGATTAACAATGTCAAAATCTTTCGGATCTAAGGTCCCCAAGCCATTGGGTAATTCTATTTTATTTTTCATATCCCATTTGATAATTAGACTAGGATCATGAGACAATAATTTATTCATAAAAAATAATTTATCTTTATGTCGACGAACTTCAATATTTTCCCAGCATAATAATGGCTGTTGATCTTCTCGCGCTTTAAGAAAAACTTTCAGTAATTCATCTATTTTTTTATTATCAATCGGCGGAAAATTATTTTCATCCAACCAGGTTCTAATAGCATTTTTCTGACGGCTATAACTTAATTTCTCTAAAGCGCTGATCAAAATCACCTCATCATCACTTTGACAAAGTACTAAATCATTAATTCCAACTTCTTCTAATAAAGACTTAGCCTCAGCACAATGCCGCGCAGAACGACTAACGGTGCTCGCTAATTGTGGCCATCGTTGTTTGAGCAAGGGTATTACATTATTTCTTAAAAAATTTCGGTCAAATTTATTATTTAGATTGGACTCATCTTCTATCCATACTAAATTGTGTTTTTTTGCATAACGTAGAATCTCCTCACGTGAATAACTTAATAAAGGACGTGCATGAAATCCTACAGTAAACTCTGTTTTTTCAGGCATAGCCGACAAACCTTTAGGTCCGGCACCTCGAAGTAATTGTAAAAAAACGGTTTCAACTTGATCATCCGCATTATGTGCTGTTAATAGATATTCATCAGCTTGAATTTTATCGAAAAAAATTCGATAACGAGCATTTCTTGCTGCTGCTTCCGGACTTTCTCCAGGGTTTGGCTTAGCATTCACAGAGATCGCCTCAAATTCAACATCCCAATCTTTACAAATGCTTTCACAGTGCAAGCCCCATCTTTCAGCATTCTCCGATAATTGGTGATTAATATAAATGGCGCGTAAGTGAATTTCAGGATGTTGCTCTCGCAATTGAACTAATTGATGTAATAAAACGGTAGAATCAATCCCACCACTAAATCCGATGATATTTTTTTTACCGATAATATTTTTCATAGATCAGCTATTTTTAAGCCCAAAACTCATCAATCGTTTATATCGCTCATCTAATAGTTTATCCATCGGTTTAGATTTTAATTTTCGCAATTGTTCTTTGAGAGAGGACTTTAATTTCGCTGCCATTTCATCCACATTTCGATGAGCACCACCTAAAGGTTCATCAACAATTTGATCGATTAATCCCAACTTTATAATTCGATCAGGTGTTACACCCATCGCTTCTGCAGCTTCATCAGCCTTATCAGCACTACGCCATAAAATAGAAGCACAACCTTCGGGTGAAATAACCGAATAAATACTGTATTGCAACATTAAAACGCGATCGCCCACACCAATCGCCAAAGCACCGCCCGAACCACCTTCCCCCGTTACGGTAATAATAATGGGAGTACGCAAGGTTGATAATTCAAACAAATTCCGAGCAATAGCCTCACTTTGATTGCGCTCTTCAGCACCAATTCCGGGATAAGCTCCCGGTGTATCAATAAAAGTAAACACCGGCAGAAAAAATCGTTCTGCCATTTTCATCAAGCGTAATGCCTTACGATAATCCTCTGGGTTGGGCATACCAAAATTACGTAGTACTTTTTCTTTGGTGGAACGCCCCTTTTGCTGACCAATGACCATCACAGGCTCACCATCCAGGCGTGCCACACCGCCAATAATCGTATGACCACCGGAATAATGACGATCCCCATGCAACTCATCGAAATCCGTGAAAATCCGCTCAATATAATCTTTGGCATAAGGTCTTTGTGGATGTCTGGCCATCTTCACCACTTGATTAGGTGTAAGGGAGGCAAATATTTTACGGGTGAGTTCCTTGCTCTTATTTTCAAGCTTAATGATCTCATCCATGATATTAATTTCAGAATCATTACCAACGCGTCTTAGCTCTTCGATCTTGGCTTCAAGCTCTGCGATAGGCTTTTCAAAATCTAAGAAATTTAACCGCATGTCATGTACTCAGTAGTTTAGATAGACCTATTGTATTATAAAATAGGACAATTGTCCTTAAGATACCCCCTTTAACTATCTAAATTGGCAAATAGCACCCTAGATCTGCTTCTTTTAGATAATTCTGGATTCTAATTACAAAGATTGGTATAGTTTAGCCTATGATAACTTTAATGAATTTTAAGATTCTTGCAGCTTTGGCTATATTTTCAGCCGCATTTTTTGCCGGTATTCTACCGGCTCAATTCGATGAAAAGAGCACCAAAACCCGCTTTCTTGCTGAAGCCCTGGCCAGTGGCATCTTTATTGGAGCCGCCCTATTTCATATATTACCTGACGCCCAAAAAGGCTTTAGCCAATTACAAGTTAACTATGGTGTGGCCATATTACTATGTGTCATAGGCTTTATCATGTTAGTCCTGATTGAAAGAACCTCAATCACACTCAATAACACCACACATCACTCAAAAATCACCGGTATGTTACTCGCGATCACCTTGTCTATTCACTCCCTGATTGAAGGTGCAGCTCTGGGTATTAACATGACGATTTCCGGAGCATTTGTGATATTTATCGCCATCATCGTCCACAAGAGTCTGGCCTGTTTTGCACTGATTATGTCATTACGTCGAGCAAATTTTTCAAAAAAACGCGTGATGGGAATGTTATTATTATTTTCCTTAATGACTCCCGCAGGAATATTTTTAGCTTCCTTTATTGGAAATGCCCTTGAACATGATGCGAGCATCATGGCTGAAGCCGTGCTGAACGCAATTACGGCGGGTAGTTTCGTTTATATTGGAACCTTAGATACCATCGGCAAACAACTTAAACCACAGCATTTTGTGGAACGAGTACGAGAATTCTCCGGATTTATTGTCGGCCTCGTTATGATGGGCATTGTTGGCTCTTGGATTTAAAAAATCCCCGATTACACCAAACCTAATTCTTTCACCGTATCTCTTTCAGCTCTCAACTCTTCCAAGGTTAAGCGCATTTTTTCCTTTGCATAGGCATTATGTTCAATGCCCTCGATAACCTTAAGTTGAGCATTTTCCGTACGACAAGGAAAGGAAAATATCAAATCCTCATCCACACCGTATTGACCCTGAGAGGCCACACACATCGAATAGGACTCTGAAGGAGGCGTGTCGTTTACACAGGCTGAAACGCTGGAAATTATAGCGTTAGCTGCAGAGGCTGCTGAAGAAGATCCACGAGCAGCGATGACAGTAGCTCCTCGTTTTTGAATAATGGACACAAACTCAGTTTGAAGCCAAGCCTCATCACCTATTACCTTAAGAGCAGGCTGACCACCGATGGTCGCATTATAAAAATCGGGATATTGCGTGGCAGAATGATTACCCCAAATATTCATGTGCGCAATTTTGCTAATGTCTACACCGGCTTTGATGGCTAACTGCGCCCGTGCACGTTTTTCATCTAACATTGTCATCGCATAAAAACGATCACGAGGAACATCCGGTGCATTTTTCATCGCGATATAACAATTGGTGTTGCAAGGATTTCCAACGACTAAAATTCGCACATTATCCGCAGCATTATTATTAATGGCACGTCCTTGGGCGGTAAATATTTTACCGTTAATCCCCAATAAATCAGCCCGCTCCATCCCTGCTTTACGTGGTACAGCGCCCACTAAAATGACCCAATTCGCATCTCGCATGCCTTCATCTAAATTGGAAGTACAAACTACCTTATTTAATAATGGAAAAGCACAATCATCCAATTCCATCCTGACACCATTTAAGGCTGGCAAGGTTGCTTCTAATTCTATTAAATGCAAATCCACCTTAGTATTTGGACCAAACATATCTCCATTGGCGATTCTAAATAATAAAGAATAACCGATTTGTCCTGCCCCACCCGTGATTGCCACTTTGATTGTATTTGCCATTGTTATCTCCAGTTTTGTAAGAGTTCTAAACCCACACTTCTATTACTCACCGCTATAAAAGGCGGCTGTAATAAGGGATCTTTGGTATTGTACCTTAAAGAATTCCCCTCTAAATCTAGTACTGCGCCACCAGCGCATTCTAAAATACATTGTCCCGCCGCGGTATCCCATTCAAAAATAGGCCCAAATCGAGGGTAAATATCCGCTTTGCCTTGTGCAATCACACCAAACTTGATGGCACTGCCTTGTAAGCTTAGATGATAATGCTGTAAATAATCACATATCGCTTTAACGGGCTCTTTCATAGTGGCATGACTCACAATGACTCGCACAGGTTCCGATCTTGGCCAAGGAGAAACCTGGATAGGATGTTCCTTCCCTTGCTGATCAATAAACCGCGCGCCGAGTTCAGGACAAGCAGTGTAACATGTCATTGTTGCAGGGGAAAATAGAACCCCCAGTACAGGCACATGATCTTGAATTAAAGCAATATTAATACAAAACTCACCCGAGTGACGGATAAATTCTTTGGTACCATCGAGTGGGTCGACCAACCAATATCGACTCCACGCCTGTCGATCATGAAAAGAAATTTCGGCGCCTTCTTCAGACAGGACTGGAAAATCAGGGGTCAAATGACTGAGTTCATTTAATATTATCTCATGAGATAAAATGTCTGCTTGTGTAACTGGTGTAAGATCGTTTTTGCATGTGATTTCTAAGGTTTGAGAGCTATTATAAATTCGCATCACATCCAGAGCAGCTTTACGAAGGATAGCTACCAGCGATTTAATTAAATTGGAGGCTTCCATTTTGTATCATTTCTCTTACGATATAGAGTGCAGCGATGCTCTTAGTATCCACAAAATCAGCATGTTTTAATAATCCACTGATTTCACTTAAACGCCAGGTTAATACTTCAATTTCCTCAGGTTCATCACCGACTAATTTTTCTTCATATAAATGCTGAGCCACTAATAAACGAAGTTGTCTCATGCTATAGGCGGGTGAATTGGCAAACTTATGCAATTCAGTGTATTTTTTAGCGCCATAACCGATTTCTTCTTTTAATTCACGATCCGCAGCTTCTATAAAAGATTCTTTGGGATCCACTGCCCCGGTGGGAAGGCTAATATAGTAGGTATCCAAACCAACACCATATTCACGCACGAGCACAACGGTATCTTCATCCAACAAAGGTACAATCATGACCCCATCACCACGAATACCACCAAATCGCTCAAAATGCCGCTCCTGCCCATTCGAAAAGCGTAAATGCACCTCCTCAATTTGAAACAATCGACTTTTAGCAACGATTTTCTTTTTCAAAATTTGAGGTTTTTCGGTCATGTCTATCACCATCGTTTCTCCCATCAATTAGTGCTACAATAACTCTCAATGCCACACTTTACCACCCCCATTCCTTTGACACTTTACATACACATCCCCTGGTGTGTTCGTAAATGCCCCTATTGCGATTTTAACTCACATCAAGTCCGCGAAGATATACGAGAATCTCACTATATTGACAAACTTATAGAAGATCTCGAAAAGGACCTGCCAAAGGTATGGGGCCGTCGCTTAAGCGCGATATTTATAGGCGGTGGGACACCCAGTTTATTTTCACCCGAAGGATTCGATAGACTTCTGAGAGCCATACATGCTCGACTACCCTTCCCTACTGATATGGAAGTCACCCTCGAGGCAAACCCCGGCACCGTGGAACAATCAAAATTCGAAGGATACCGAAAGGCTGGTATTAATAGATTATCGATTGGCATTCAAAGTTTTAATGACAAACATTTAAAAAAACTCGGCAGAATTCATAACACCGATGAAGCACAAAAAGCCGTCCAATGTGCCAAAAATGCCGGTTTTAACAATTTCAATCTCGATTTAATGTATGGCTTACCCGAACAAACTGAAGCTAAAGCCCTGCACGATTTAAGCACTGCCATTCAAATGAATCCCACTCACCTTTCGTGGTACCAACTGACGATAGAACCCAACACATTATTTTTCCATAAACCACCCGTTTTACCGGAGGATGATATTATTTGGGATATTCAAAGTGCTGGTGAAAGATTACTCGATGAGGCCGGATACGAACATTATGAAGTCTCTGCTTATTCAAAAAAACACTTTCAATGTCAACACAATCTCAATTATTGGGAATTTGGAGATTATCTGGGTATTGGCGCAGGAGCACACAGTAAAATCACAAATTTTTCAACGAATACTGTCACACGCTATTGGAAAGCTAAACACCCTCAAGCTTATTTAGCCTGTACTGACAATTTTATCGCAGGCGAAAAAATACTCAGTGAAAAAGATTTATCCGGTGAATTCATGCTAAATGCTTTACGCTTGTCTAAACCCATAAATACAGAACTTATGCTGCAACGATCAGGATTATCATTGGACTTCTTTATAGATAATTTAATGACCGCTTCAAAAAAAGAATTCATCCATTTCCAAAATAATCTCATCACAAAATCAGAACACGGAAATAAATTTTTAAATAATTTAATCGAAGTATTTTTATAATGAATAAAGTGGATGTTTTAATTATTGGTGCTGGAGCCGCAGGTTTAATGTGCGCCATCGAAGCCGGGAAGCGTGCACGTAAAGTGCTTTTAATCGATCATGCGAATAAAGCAGGTAAAAAAATTCTCATGTCGGGAGGTGGTCGATGTAACTTTACGAATCTCGACATTCAAGCTCAACATTATATTTCTCAAAATCCGCATTTTTGCAAATCGGCTTTAAGCCGTTACACACAATGGGATTTTATTCATTTAGTCAAAGACTACAAAATTCCCTTTCATGAAAAAACACATGGACAACTGTTTTGTGACAATAAATCCAAAGATATTCTTAATTTATTACTCAATGAATGTTCAAAAAACAAAGTTGATATTCGCTTAAATACAAGCGTTGATAAAATAATTAAACTTGATGAGGGAGGTTTTAAGCTCAAGACACATCAACAGAACATTCAATGCGAATCTTTAGTCATTGCGAGCGGTGGATTATCCATTCCAACCATGGGAGCAAGTCCCTTTGGTTATAAAGTTGCACAACAATTTAATATTCCGGTGTGGCCAACACGAGCTGGCTTGGTCCCTCTCACACTTCACACCGCTGATAAAGAAAAAATGACACCACTCTCTGGGGTTTCCGTCTATAGCCAAGTCAGTAATGACCGCATTTCTTTTACGGAAAATATCTTATTCACTCATAGAGGCTTAAGTGGTCCTGCTATTTTACAAATTTCCTCCTATTGGGAGCCCGGTGAAAGGATTAGGATTAATTTATTACCGAGGATGAACCTCGCTCAAACTATCAAAGATCATCAAAAAACAAATCCTAAACAAAGGCTTAAAACCCTATTAGCTCACTATCTGCCGAGTCGACTTGTTGATACTCTTTTAAATGTCTCCATGGCTGACACACCCATTAACCAATTATCAGCGCCTCAGCTTGAGCTTATTGCTGATGATATCCACCGCTGGACCCTTAAACCGAATAATACAGAGGGTTACCGAACTGCTGAAGTCACCCTCGGAGGTGTTGATTGTCATGCAATTTCTTCTAAAACCATGGAAGTCACTCATACCCCAGGTTTATATTTTATTGGTGAAGTGTTAGATGTGACAGGTTGGCTAGGAGGATACAATTTTCAATGGGCCTGGTCTTCAGGGTGGGCCGCCGGACAAGCTGTCTAGCCTTGAAATATAAGGATGCACATGCTAACATGCGGCTTTTAACCTTAAGGAGAAACCAATGAAAATTTCACGGACGCTAATTGCTGCTTTAGCTGCTTCAGCTTTAATTACAACTGGCGCATTTGCTCGTACACATCATCACCACCATCATCATGCTTGCAAAACTCAAGTAACTAAGATCGATGCTAAAGATCCTAACGCTGAAAAAGCTTGTGAAGAAGCTGGCGGTAAAGTTGTTAAGCACAAACACGGTCACAAAAACTGTGTGAAGAAAGAATGTGCTAAGAAAGAACATAAAGAAAATGCTAAAGAAGAAAATAAAGAAGAGAAAAAAGAAGAAAAGAAAGAAGAAGGCAGCAAAGAAGAAGGTGCTAAAGACCAATCTTCTCAATAGTCCATTTGTTCATGTAAATCTCCACAGATTAGTAATGCTAGTCTGTGGGGAATTTTTTAAAGGATGAAATCATGAAACTCTCAACCCTATTAATTGCGACTTCTGTTATTGTTATCTCAAATGCTTCTTTTGCTTCAATCAATCTCAATTCCAGCAAATCCAATGCTCCTGTAGCTACTCCTCCCACGACTGTAGCTGAAAAAGCTTGTATTGCAGGAGGCGGTAAGATTGAAACTGACAAAAATGGTAAGAAATTCTGTGTCAAGCAAACACCGGAAACTCCATCGAAACCAACCACGCTAAAACCAAGCAAATAATAGCCTTCTAATCAGACACTAAGCCTATATCGTTATTGTTTTTGGAAGTTGAATCGCTTAGAATAAAAGCTCGGTCTAGTTTCAAAGGAGTAACGATATGCATTCCTATGATGAAAATACAGATCTATCTTCTATCATTCGTGCTTGTCTCAATCTCATTCAAAGCAAAAGACCTGATCTTAAGCGAACAAAAAGCCAAACCGTGGCAACTAGTGAACTTTGGTTTATCGAAGTTGATTTGAAAAAAATCACCTCTTTACCGGAATTTTTAAGCTGGGTAAAAGAACGATTCTCCCCCCAATTTAACCTTCATCGAAATGATAATAATAAACACGTGGCAAAAATGTTTAATGCCATTGCAGATGAAATTTTAAAACAAGTTCAACAATCTCAAAATGTTGATATAGAAAATCAACAACTTATTGCGAATTTATTAGGAAGAGCAGACTTGAAAAAAAGTCTTGAACGCACCTTAACACCTGTACTTACAGTTCCTCTTGATAATGATGAAATGGATAATGAGGAACACTGGAGTGATACCTTACAATCATTAACGAAACAGTGATAAATTTATTCCAAAGGTTTTATTATATAAAATGAGCAACAAAATTGAAGAAAGCCAAGAAAAGAGCCCAGAATCTTTATTACTCAAGCTGATTGATCTCATTCCTAAATTTTATCCAAATCGATATTATTTTAACCGAGGTACAGAAACCATCACAGAAGCCAATATCATTATTGATGCACTATTAGACCTCGAATTAACTGAACCGCAGATTAAAGAATTGTTGAGGAAATTAACAACTGATGATGAACAAAAAAAATTATGTCAAATGACATTGAGAGAAACTGAAGCATATATTATTGAAAAAATATATTTCAAAGAAAATCTGGAAACATTTTGGAATGCATATAACGATGATGAAATTGATGAAGAGGTATGTATTAGTCTCATCAGTGATGATCCTCATATACAAAAACAACAATTGCAAATTACACTCGGGATACTAGGTCCATACACTAAGGGTGGTAGAATAATAGCTGAGCACCAGAACAAACGATTAAAACTTCAGGAAGCACTCATTCAAAAACTGAGTGAGGAAGAACAAAGGAATCCCTCAATCCTACCTTTTCTCTCCAGTGTTTTAAGAGAATTCGTTTTTCGTCCCTGTGATGGGGGGCAAATCCCCAGCCCTAATGCTAGTACAACGATTAAATTATTGATGGATGCTGGAGCAGACCCCAATTTTGATCACCTAGATATTAACTATCAAAGTCCAGGTGAGGATTTTGTCAATTTCCATTTTGCAGGAATTACACTTCTTGAAGAAGTTTCTCAGCATAAAAACCTTAATGCCGAAACAATCATTGAAAACAAAAAAATGCAGCGTGAATTAGAAAAAAAGCCAGTCAAGATAGCAAATTCTCCCGAAATTTTACTTTGTAATCTTGTACATCTTATTAATGGCATTAAAGAAGGAGGAGGAAGAGACCGCAAAGGTACCGCTGTACGAATGGTTAACGAACTGATAGAACATGGGTATCATGAAAAAAATTTGAATAAATTATTCGATTTCGTAAAACTAAACTATTTCAAAAAATATGATAAACGTGAAGATGATGATGAAATAAAAAAATCGCTCCCCAGTGCCTTTATGATGGCTGAAGATTTTATTCGTGATATAATGCGCGAAAAAAAGCTTCTTGAGGATTTTCAAAATGCTTTTGAAAGTGTTGATGACGAAGATGATGACTGTGTGCATTATCTTAGTGATAATCCCGAAACGCTCAAGAAACAATTACAAATAGCGTTAGGAGTCTATACAAAACTACACACTCCATGGCATTTTACGAACAAAAGAATTAATCTTCAGAGAGAAATTATTGAGAGAATTCAAGATCAGGTATTTCTTAGTTGTGCTTTAAGAGATTTCGTCTTTCAATGCTGCTGTTTTGGACAAATACCCTGTCCTAATGCGCCTGAAACTGTGCAATTGTTAATAAATGCAGGAGCAGATCCAAACATTGATCACTTTGAGAGTTATTATGACTCTCCAGGAGCAAAAGCAACAGCATGGAATGATGGTTGCTCACTCTATGAGGAGGTGTCTCTCTTTTCCTTTGGCCCTATTTTTGCAGGCAGAGCCATTTGGGATGTTTTAACTCAAAGACCCAAGAAAAAAATCATCAATTCACCCGAGATTTTACTGTGTAATCTGATTAATACCGTATCTGGCTTTCTCAGTCAACCTGAAGATCCTTCGCGTAAAAACATAGAACGTGCTAAAAAAATATCAATAGAGCTGTTGACTACTGTAGAATCATTTGAAGATTTATACCATTTATTTCAGAGAGTTAAAAATCAATATTATCAAGATATTGATAAATTAAATGACGATGACCCCAAAAAAATAAAATTCTTATCATCCTTTCGAGGTGCGGAAGCCCTAATTCTTGAATCCTTATATCAGTGTGAGCGGCATGATGAACATCGTTTATTACATATGATGAAAATTTCCCTCTTCTTTGCACCCCTAATTTTACCACTGATTTTTACCGCCATCGTTGCTATTCTTTATGCAATAAAAACACATCATTCAAACTATTTAGTTAAAAAAACAGACCTCACTCTTGAGGAGTTCACTGGTAGATTTACTCATAAAGATAGAGTAGATATTCACCCAGCGGACAGTGACGAAGAAATCGTTGATAAAATTGAACACAGCTATGCCATGAAATTACCTGTAAAATCCAAAGACGAAAATAAACAGCTACGAAAAGCCGTAGTCTTCAATCGAAAAATAATTAGCCCTGGCTCCTTAGATATTCCATACTTCAGATTAGTAAATATCTTTAATGGAACCTCTGCAATTTCACCCAAGGAAGAAGGCAAATTAAAGACGGATGTGCGAATTTATGAAGTCAATATTGATGAGACTTCGCATAACCCCTAGTAATAAAGTTCGAAAGTTAGCGTTTATCTTGTCATCCCAGTAGATACCGCGATCCTGTATTATTATATAATGACTTAAATCCCATTATATAAAGAATGGATCCAGACCTCCGCCGAGATGACAATCATTGTTGTTGTATCCTTCACTAGTAAACCCTAATAAAACGATTGTTTTTTGATAATAATAGCCTTAGAATCACCGCTTCATTCATATCTTTGATAGGACGCTCTTTATAACCATGAAAAAACCCATCATACAAATTGAAAATCTTTCCAAAACCTTTGGAGATCATGAAGCCTTGAATAATATCAATCTGACGATCTTTGATGGAGAATTTTTGACCTTATTGGGTCCTTCGGGTTGTGGGAAGACTACGCTACTGCGTATTTTAGCGGGCTTTGAAGCGCCTGATGCTGGAAAGATATTGCTGAATGGGGAGAATATTACACAAACTCCTCCCGAACATCGTCATGTGAATATGGTGTTTCAAAATTATGCTCTTTTTCCCCACATGAGTGTCTTTGAGAATGTGGCCTTTGGATTGAGATGTCAAAAAGTGCCTGAAAAAGAGATCGAAAAACGGGTCGCTGAAGTTTTAGATATCGTTCACTTAGGATCATTCGCAACACGCAAACCTGAAAATTTAAGTGGTGGTCAGCAACAACGAGTGGCCTTAGCTCGGGCAGTGGTCAACAGGCCCCTTGTACTTTTATTGGATGAACCATTCAGTGCACTGGATTACAGTTTACGAAAACGAATGCGTGTAGAGTTGCAACAATTACAACGTGAATTAGGAATTACCTTTATTTTTGTCACACACGATCAAGAAGAGGCCTTATCGTTGTCGGACCGAATTGTTATTTTAAACCAAGGAAATATTGAGCAAGTAGATAGTGCTCGTCAAGTTTATGAAGAACCCAAAAATTTATTTGCAGCAAAATTTATTGGTGAAGCGAATATTTTTGATGTAGTTGTATTAAGCTCTGATGAAGACACTATGCATGTCAACATTGAAAATAAGCCTTTTAAGCTCATGAATAAATTGGACGCTAAAGCAGGTGATAAATTTCATGTCATCATTCGTCCTGAAGATTTACAAGTATGGGATGTCACTGAGGTCAATCAATATGAAGATAAATTGCCAGGAATCGTTGAACAAGTTATTTATAAAGGCAGTACAGTGGATTTAATTATCCATTTGGATAGTGGCAAACAGTTATCGGCAAGTCAATTTTTCAATGAGGATGATCCAAACCTGAGTTATAACGTCGGTGAAAAAGTATGGGTTGAGTGGATGCTGGGATGGGAGGTCATCCGACCCTATGAACATGATTAATCGATTTAAATTTCTCAGTGTATCTATTTCCTGGTTTTGGTTATTGGTCTTTACCTTAATCCCATCAGGATTAATATTTATGAGTACACTTTCTTATCACCCCATTGAAATGTATACCATTAAATTTACTCTCTCTAATTTTAGAGATTTATTTAATCTCACCTACTTACATATATTTCTCCGATCGATTTTTGTTTCCTGTGTATCGACGATTTTATGTCTGGTGATTGCTTATCCATTCGCGTATATCCTTTCACAAGCCCCTCAAAAGTTAAAAAATATTATGCTACTTCTGGTCATCATCCCTTTTTGGACCAGTTCTTTAATTCGTGCTTATGCGATCATGGCATTATTAAAAGCTAAAGGTATTATCAACAGCTTCTTACTGAGTTTAGGTCTTATAGATCACCCCATTCAACTGCTCTATACCGATACAGCTCTATTTATAGGGCTGGTATACACCCTACTTCCTTTTATGATTCTACCTTTGTATGCCAATATGGAACGTCTGGATAAAACCATGATCGAAGCGGCCAGAGATTTAGGGGCAAATCGCATCAGAGTATTTACAAAAATTTTATTACCCATGACGATGCCCGGTATTTTATCGGGAATTATGTTGGTCTTCTTCCCCGCCATGACTTTATTTTACTTACCTGCGCTCTTAGGTGGGGCTAAAAGTATGTTATTGGGTAATTTAATTCAAAATCAATTTCTCACTGCGAATAACTGGCCTCAGGGATCTGCTACGAGTATTGCATTGATTACAATTATGGTGTTGTGGTTGATGATTTATTGGAAATTTACTACTCGATCGGATCGGGAAGGCTTGTTATGATGATATTAAGATCTCCTCCTCTGTCACGTTGTGACAGCTCCCCCAGCAAGGGGGAGCAGAGATGAAAAAAACGCTTAAATTATTGTATTGCTTTTTAATTTATGCGTTTTTATATGCTCCCATTTTTGTAGTGATAGCTTATTCTTTCAATGATTCCCGTCGTTCATCACTATGGCATGGATTTACCTGGAAGTGGTACTCACAATTGATCAGTGATAAAGCCTTATTAGTGGTTGCTAGTCATTCATTGATCATCGCTGTAATCTCAGCAAGCATCGCAACCATGATGGGAACACTGATCGCAACCGCTTTACAACGCTATGATTTTATTGGAAAACGCAGCTTATATACCGTCAGTTTTATGATGGTAATTTCACCGGATATCGTCATGGCTATCGCATTATTAATGTTATACAGCTTCTTTTTTATTCCTTTAGGGTTTCTGTCTTTAACGATTGCACATATTTCGTTCTGCTTGCCCTATGTCATTATTATTGTTTATTCTCGACTCAAAAGTTTAAATAAAAATTTATTTGAGGCTGCTAAAGATTTGGGTGCTACTGATAGCACTATTTTTATAAAGGTACTGGCACCATTGCTCTTACCAGCGCTTGTTGCGGGTTGGTTGATCAGCTTTACCCTCTCTCTGGATGATGTGATTATCAGTTATTTCGTCTCTGGACCGACTTACGATATTCTTCCATTGAAAATTTATTCGATGGCCAAATTGGGAGTGAGTCCCGAACTCAATGCCTTATGTTCAGTAATATTTATCCTAACATTGTTTACTATTTTAATAGCACAGTTTTTTTCGAGGAAAAAGCAATGAGAATCTTTTATTTACTTGCCTTTTTACTCTTTGCCCCCCTCAGTTTTGCAGTTAGTAATTCTCTCAATGTTTACACCTGGGCCGATTTTCTACCCCCCTATGTCATTCAACAATTTGAAAAAGAAACAGGAATAACTGTCTATGTGACTGAATATGAAAACAACGAAACATTATATGCCAAATTAAAAATTGCAAAAAACCCCAATTATGATGTGGTATTTCCCAGCAGTTATTTTATGCCAAAACTCTTAAAAGCAAAATTGTTGCAAAAACTCGATAAAAAATCATTGCCCAATTTTAAACATTTGGATCCACAATTTACGAATCAAATATTCGATCCCAATAATATTTACAGCGTTCCTTATCTGTGGACAACGGTCGGCATTATCGTCAATAAACGTTATTTTGATCCTCATAAAATCACATATTGGAAAGATTTTTGGAAACCCGAATTTGAAAATAAAATTCTCTTGCTGGATGAAGCCAGAGATGTTTCCTCCTTGGCCTTATTTGTCTTAGGATATTCTCCCAATGATAAAGATCCAAAACATATCAAAGAGGCCTTTGACCTACTCATTAAATTATTACCCAATGTTCGCTTATTTAATACGGCCACGATTCCTAATGTTTATATAGACGAAGACATCACTATTGGCATGGCCTGGAGTGGCGAAGCCTATCATGGCATCCAAGAAAACCCTGATTTAGTGTATATTTACCCCCAAGAAGGCTTCCCTATCAGTTTAGATTGCATAGCTATTCCAGCCAATGCTCAAAACACCCAAAATGCCCTCACTTTCATTAATTTCCTACTTCGCCCTGATATAGCTGCTCAATTAACCATCCATACGGGTGGCGGAACCCCTAATTTGAGTGCTAGGAAGCTATTACCTCAGCAGATCCGTGAGAATCCGGTGATCAATCCCAGCACAGAAATTTTAAAACGCGCTAAATTTCAGCTAGACTTAGAAGAGGCAAATGTGATCTATGAAAAGTATTGGGAAAACCTGAAGGTTTCAGCCTGAACCATAACTATTGGAGACTATAAATGGAATTTTTACTAAATTACGGATTATTTCTTGCAAAAGCCATCACCATCATTATTTCAATCATGATAATCGTAGGTTTTTTTGCATTGATATTGATCAAAGAAAAAGATCAAAAACATCGTTTGATTATTAAAAATATCAACAAAAAATATCGGGAATTTGCAGACACCCTCAATGATGAGATACTGAGTAAAAAGAAACTCAAAGAATACAGAAAAGAACAGAAATTACTCGAAAAAGAACGGGAAAAAGACGATAATCGTAAGCGATTATTTGTGTTAAATTTTAGTGGTGACATCCGTGCCACTGCCTGCAAAGTTCTTTGTAATGAAGTCTCGGCCATATTAACCATCGCGACTGAAAATGACGAAGTCTTAGTGCGATTGGAAAGTGGAGGTGGATTAGTTCATGCCTATGGATTAGGCGCTTCCATACTCCAACGTATTCGAGAGGCCAAAATTCCACTCACCGTTGCCGTTGATAAGGTTGCCGCCAGTGGTGGCTACATGATGGCTTGCGTTGCAGACAGAATCATCGCAGCCCCCTTTGCAGTGCTTGGCTCAATTGGTGTCATCGTGGGTGTACCCAACATTAATCGCCTCATGAAAAAACATAATATCGAATATGAACAAGTGATGGCCGGAGAATATAAGCGTACATTAACTGTGTTGGGCGAAAACACTAAAAAAGACCGAGAAAAAGTCCAAGAAGATGTGGATAGAGTTCATATCCTCTTCAAAAACTTCGTTGCTCAACATCGCCCTGCCATTAATATCAATACCGTATCAACGGGAGAACATTGGCATGCTATAGAAGCGCAAAAAATGCATTTGGTCGATCAAATTTTGACCAGTGAAGATTATTTGATACAAGCCTCAAAACATTCTGATATATATGAGGTTAAAATTGCTGGAAAAAAACAATTAGTGGAAAAACTTTCATCTGGGGTCCATACTGTTATACATTCACTTTTCGATAGTATACGCAAGGAAGAGACACTGATGTAAAGGAGGTCACACTATGTCTAGCGCGATCAATTGGGAGCAATGTGTAGAATTAGCCGGCGGCAAAGAAGAAGTTGCCAAAGAACTGTTGGAAATGTTCGTTAACGAACTACCTGATGTCAATGAAAATTTACGTCAAGCATTCAAGGCCCAAAATCTTGCAAATTTAGAAGATATCGTGCATAAATTACATGGTGGAAGTTGCTATTGCGGCGTTCCCAACTTAAAAAAAGCAGCGGCAACCCTCGAAAAATATCTCAAAACGGAATGGCCTGAAGCAAACAGTCCAGAATTATCGAAACGGTATGCCACTTTGATCACCGCTATTAAAGAAGTCATTGAGGCATATGAACAAGAATTTGAAAAACTTTGATCAAAATGAAATAGCTAAGTTTGCCAACTTAGCTGAAAAATGGTGGGATTTACAAGGTGAATTTAAACCCTTACACGATATCAACCCACTACGTTTAAAATTCATCCAAGACCAAGTCGTCCTTAAAGGAAAAAACCTAATAGACATCGGTTGCGGCGGTGGAATTTTGTCTGAAAGTATGGCCATCGCAAATGCAATCGTCACTGGTGTAGATTTAGCCCAAGAAAGTATTGCTATCGCGATCGCACATGCAAAAAAAAATAATTTATCAATTAATTATTTATGCGAAGACATTGAAAAAATTGCAGAAAATAATCCCGAAAAATTCGATATACTCACTTGTATGGAATTACTAGAGCACGTACCAGACCCTGCAAAAATGGTGAAAACCTGTGCCTCATTAGTGAAACCCGGAGGGCATATTTTTTTCTCCACCATCAATCGAAATTGGAAATCCTATCTAAAAGCCATCGTTGGCGCAGAATATCTGCTACGAATTTTACCCATCGGCACACACGACTATACCAAACTCATCAAACCCAGCGAATTAGAATCCTGGTGTCGTGCAGCCAGTATTCACTGGAAAGAAATCCTAGGCCTCAACTATAATCCTCTCACTGACACCTTCAGTACAACACCGAATGTTGAGGTGAATTATATGGTTTATGCTATTAAAGAAAATTAAGGTATAATGGCCACTTCTAGGAGGGTTAAATGCTACATCAAAACATCAACACCGTTTTATTCGATTTAGACGGAACATTACTGGACAGCGCACCAGATTTAGCAAACGCCTTAAATAATACCCTAGCTAAATTAGGTAAACCCCCTATTCAACACAGTGCAATACGAGAAGTCGTTTCTTTAGGTGGAGAAGCCATGGTCAAATTGTGCTTTGGAATTACTCCTTCTCATAAGAATTATAAAAAAATTCATGGTGATTTTAGAGCAGATTATGCAGAAAATATTTGTGTGGACACGGTAATGTTTCCAGGTATCGCAGAACTACTGACACATATAGAATCCAAAGGTTTTCAATGGGGAATAGTGACCGACAAACCAGAATATCTCACATTAAAAGTTCTAAAAAAAATTGGATTGATCGATAGAGCAGCCTGTATCATTTCAGGTGACTCTATTCCTTTTCGCAAACCTTCTCCTGAGCCTCTCCTACATGCATGCAAATTAATCAATACAAAACCCGAAAATTGTATTTATATAGGTGATGCCGAACGCGATATTCAAGCAGCAAATAGCGCAAATATTTATTCTATTGCAGCTTTGTATGGCTATATTTCAAAAGATGTTGATCCAAAAAGTTGGCAAGCAAAATATTACATTAACCATCCTAAAGAATTAATTCTAAATCACATTATATAAATTTGCCTGCAGTATTAAGAGAATCTCAAATGTCCAGTGAATGCAAAAAAGTTTGAACAACCTTTGCAAAACGCTCGGGCTGATCATGCGGAACTCCGTGACCTGCTTCTGGAATTTGTACGACTTCCAAGTGTTGATTGAGGCCTGCAATTTCAGCAGCTAGCGCAGGAGTAACTACTGCACCATTATCACCAATAATGAGCAAACTCGGAATTTCAATCATCTTGATCAACTGCAAATAATCGGGATTTGGTGGCCTCAGAATATCGAAGGCCAGAATGCTAGTTTGAAATCTTGCTTGAGCAAATAATTCAATAACTTCCGATGATCGGCGACTCTGTCGACTACGAAGCTCAGCCAAATAATCTTCCCATGGTCGATTAAGAATTTGACGATGCTGATTTGCCACATCACTTTGGTAAACTTCGTGTTGTCGCTCTAAGCTCAGAAAGGTCGGATCAGCCAAGATAAGCCCACGTAGACGCTTAGGGCTTTGACTGGCGACCACTGCTGCCGTCATACCTCCCATTGAATGCCCAAGCAGCACAGGATTCTTAAGTTTAAGCATATCGATTAGACCCACAACATCAGCTGAGAGATTCTCATAGCAGTAACCACTATCTGGGGTGCTAGAGTAACCATGACCTCGAGAATCCGGCATCACGATATCAAAATCCGCCTCCAGTGCCCTCGCCAAAGGGGTCCAACACGCGCCACTCGTCATAAGCCCATGCAGCAGAACAAGCGAAGGCTTATCACCACCCGTTCGAAGGTAGTTCAGCTCAACACCATTTACTTCACAACTTCCTCGTTTCCAAGCACTCATCACACCCCCTCCAAAGAATTTCTCCACAGTGTCGGGCTTAACTTCTTAGCCCAAAATGCCAAAATCGTTATAAGAATTTAATTAAATTATTCGTTATATTAAATTTTTTTTATCTATTTTCTCAAATCTACATTTAAATACCAAAAAAATATCTTCGATTTAATTTTATCTTAAGTTTATTTTGATTAAATCAAATTGCGTTGATCTTAGTTTATTTAACAATGCTTAGTACAGTGTTATTAAGCAAGGAGTTTAAATATGAGTACTGGTAATGCGATTGAATTAACACGTGATTTGATTCGATTAAATGCTGAGAAGGCTAAGCTAGATCAAGAAATTAAATCACTTTCACTGTTAATCGATCAAAAAAAAGAATCTCTGCAACATAATCGTCACCTGCTTGAATTAGCTAAAGACAAACCGATGACAAATAATGAAAAAATTGCCTTTAATCGATATACAGATCGAGTAAATGAGGAAGCAAATGCTTTAGAAGGATTAATTACACGGAATACGGAATTGAATGTTAAGAAAGTTGAATTGATCGGAAAAATTGCGCTAACACAAACTGCCCTCAAACTAACTTTAGATGATCAGAAATATAAAATTAAAGATTCTAGTGTTCATCTGAATGACCCACTGAGAACGACAGCGGATGCTATAGCAGATGAGTTTTATTCAAAACAACATAAGCAAATAGTCATCACTGACGGAGTGAGAAGGCCTGAAGATCAGGCTAGTGCGATGTATACCAAAATGAAATTAGGTGAAAATCCAGTCAGTCTTTACGCGAATAAAGACGCAGCTAAGGAAATTAAAAAGGCTTACGATGCACATAAAACGGAATCAAGTAGTGATGCAATCAAAGCAATTACTGCAGTCATCGAAGCACAAATTCATAAAGGTGTGTATATTTCTAAGCACCTTCGTGGCGCTGGCCTTGATATCAGGGACAAAGATTTATCGAAGACAGAAAAATCTACTTTAGAAACGATTATTCGGCAGTATAAAGAGCTTTCTTTACTGAAAGAAGGAAAACCACCTCACTTCCATGTAGAGGTGGCTGCAAATAAACTGAAAGTGGAGTCAGCCCCTGTGGACCAAAGCAAAGCAGAAAATAGTGGGCCTAAAATGAGATAATGAGAAAAGGACCGTTGTCATCCCGGCGAAAGCCGGGATGATAGCAATTTAGTGTTTTAGCCTAATGCTTTTGATACCTTTTCATACACATCACTCGATAAAGTTTTAACCGACGCCATGTGTTGAAGTTGTTTTCTCATCAAAGCTTGGCGATGGGCATCAAATTTGCGCCATCGAATTAAGGGATCTACCAAACGTGCCGCCACTTGCGGATTAAATTTATCGATGTTGAGTACTTGTTCACCGACAAAATGATACCCCGCCCCATCCGCTTGATGAAAATGCAGATAATTATTATTCGCAAAAGCCACCAAGAGAGAATAAACCCGATTAGGATTTTTTATATCGAAAAAGGAATTATTCATCAGCAATTTTACTTTATCCAAGGTTTGAGGCAATGTTGATGTGGCTTGTATAGCAAACCATTTGTCCAATAATAATGGATTGTTTTTTCGACCCTCAAAAAATTCTTCATACATTTGTGAACGTTCAGCACACTCAATATCTTTTAAAGCAATTAACGCACCCATCACATCGGTTAAATTATTGGCAGTTAAAAACTGTTGATAACACATATCCCAAATATCAGAATCATCTAGTGCAGCCAAATACCACAAACAAATATTTTTCAAACTGCGCCGCCCCATCGATTCCGCATCTAATTTATACAATCCATTTTCCTGATTATCTTTATAAAACTCAGCGAAATGCTCTTGCAGTCGATTTGCCAAATCACGCTTTAAAACTTCACGCACATAATAAATAGCATCCACATCGGCAACGTCCATTAACTCAATTAAATACGCTGGACTTGGCAGGGATATTATTTCAGTAATAAAAGATTTTTCTAAAGAGGGATTTTCCAACACACTGGCGTAGGCATTTGCAAATTCATAAGGAACGCTAATATCATTCCCTTTCTGATGCTCGGCAATTAATTTAAACATTACTCGACAGGCATATTGCTGAGCCGCGTCCCATCGATTAAAACCATCACTATCATTTCCCATCAAAAATATGAGCTCTTCATCAGAATAAGGATAGTGTAATTTCACCGGTGCTGAAAAATGTCGTAACAAAGAAGGAATTGGTTTGGTTTTGACTTTTTCAAAAGTAAAGGATTGTTTTTTTTCAGTAACATTCAAAACAGAAGGTCTTTTATTTTTTTCATCACCTGAAATAATGAGTGGAATATCATCTCCATTTTCATTGACCAATCCCACTGTTAGCGGAATATGAAAAGGTTCTTTCTTAGATTGAGTGATATGCAAGCTAAAGGTTTTATCCTTTTCATTATATTCGCTGCTGACATCTACCACAGGTGTTCCTGCCTCATCATACCATCGTCGAAATTGTGTTAAATCCACGCCTCCCACTTCTTCCATTACATCCACAAAATCTTCGGTGGTGACAGCTTTTCCATCAAATCGTTTAAAATATTCATTCATTGCTTGCTTAAATTTATTTTCACCAATAATCGTCTGAATCATGCGAATCACTTCAGATCCTTTATTGTAGACAGTCACCGTATAAAAATTATTAATTTCAATATAAGATTTGGGACGAATTGGATGAGACATTGGTCCTGCATCTTGTGCAAATTGTGAATTACGAATCACCTGAACATCATTAATTCTTTTTACCGCCTGTGATGTCATATCTGCCGTGAAATTTTGATCCCTAAAAATAGTTAATCCTTCTTTTAAGGTAATTTGAAACCAATCACGAACCGTAACTCGATTACCAGACCAATTATGAAAATATTCATGACCAATCACACTTTGAATGCCCACATAATCTGCGTCAGTCGCGGTATCTGGTCTTGCTAATATATATTTATCATTAAAAATATTTAAACCTTTGTTTTCCATTGCTCCCATATTGAAATCGCTAACAGCAACAATCATATAAATATTTAAATCATATTCACGATGATAAGTTTCCTCATCCCACTTCATTGCTCGTTTTAATGAATCCATAGCATGAGCTGCTTGATCTACATTGCCCTTCTCAACATAAATTTCCAGAGCAATTTCTCGATCTGACATTGTTATAAAAGAATCTTGTAAACACTCATAATCTCCAGCAACCAAGGCAAATAAATAACAAGGTTTTAAAGAAGGATCTTCCCATTTCACCCAATATCGCCCATCACCCAAATCTTTTTGATCAATTCTATTTCCATTTGACAATAAAACAGGATAGCGTTCTTTATCTGCTGTTATAGTGGTGGTAAATCGAGTTAATACATCGGGACGATCGGGAAAATATGTGATACGTCTAAAGCCTTGAGCCTCACACTGTGTACAATAGTTGCCTCTTGAAGTGTATAAGCCCGTTAGTGCTTTATTTTCCTGGGGTTTAATACGAACACTGGTTTCTAGAATACATTGGTCAGGCAGCTCAAAAATCGTTAATGTCTCGGCATTGACTTTATATTTGCCCTTAGGCAACTCATGGCCATCCAGATAAACACTGATCAATTCCATCTTCTCCCCGTTGAGCACTAATGGGGACGTTTTGGCCCCAGTTTTAGAGGCTCGTTCTAGGTGCAATATTGTATTGACTATGGTATAATCATCTTTTAAATCGAAATGTAGATAAACATTATTGATAACATAGTCTAGTGGTTTGTAGTCATCTAAATAGATCACTGTTGTGTTAGTAGCATTAGCCATGGATAGCACTCCTACTTGTTTTGCTCCAAAAGAGCAGTATATGTAATTTTGTTTTGTCATGAAAGTATAACGAGGTGTTTTATGCAAAATTCGGATGCGGTATCACGAACCTATGCTAGCGAACAATCTGTCGCTATATATTCAGGTGTTAACCTCAGAAAACATGTACTCCCTTGGATAATGTTTTCCATCGCAGCGATGTTTTATTGTTTTGCCTATTTCTTACGCGTTTCCCCTAGTATGATGGAAAATGAGCTGACCAGCCAATTTCATATTACAGCGACACAATTAGGAAACTTCAGCGCATTCTATTATTATGCATATACTCCATTACAAATTCCTGTGGGTGTGATCGTCGATCGTTTTGGTTCTCGCATCGTTTTATCACTGGCAGCACTTTTAGCCTCAGCCGGTGTTTTTATGTTCGTCAGTACAAATAACTTCCATATTGCATGCTTTAGCCGTTTTATGATGGGCTTCGGCGCAGCATTTGGATATATCACTGTTTTAAAAGTCGCTACTTATTGGTTACCTTCCCGATTATTCGCAACTGCGGCAGGTCTCACTACCGCATTTGGTATGTCTGCAGCCATTTTAACCAATAACTACCTTGCAAAAGCCGTAAAATCCATGGGATATAAACAATCCTTATTTTTCAGTGTGATTGCCGGTGTTGTATTGAGTGGTGTCATCTTCAGTCTTTTACGAAGCCGTCCAAAACCTGAACATTCTCACGGATTCGTATCCGAACACAAAACCACTTTTAAAGAGCTATTTTATAGTACGCTTCAACTCTTTAAGAACCCACAAATTTGGTACATTGGGCTTGTTGGGTGTTTATTATATCTACCTGCAACTGTATTTTTAGACCTGTGGGGTGTGCCCTATCTCGAAAGAGCTTATAAATTAAGCCATGTTGAAGCAGGCCTTGTAATATCAACGGTTTATATTGGATGGATCATCGGTGGACCCGTTATTGGCGCTATTTCTGATGGCATTAAATTACGTCGACTTCCTTTGCTCATTTCCTCAGTAATTTCCGCCATCATGATCGGCATTGTGTTTTATCTTCCCAATGTCCCCCTTTTCTGGGTTTATGTCTCCATGTTTATCTTAGGCGTCTCCTGTGGATCACATCCCTTAGTATTCGCAATGGCTCGTGAAAACAGCTCACATCGTGTTTCTGGTACTGCTACAGCAGTAACCAATTGTTTGATCATGACCGGTGGTCTTGTTTTCCAACCTTTCGTTGGGTGGCTCATGGATATGCATTGGACAGGCCAATTGGCTAACGGTTTACGTGAATACTCTATCAGCGATTATAATTTTGCTTTAGCCATAGTTCCTATCGGTTTATTAGTGTCTATCGTGCTAACTCTACTGATACGTGAAACACACTGTTCAGTACCCGACCATAAATAATTATTTCCTCCCCCTCCCAGGGGGAGGCCTTTAATCTTTAAAATAATCCCGATCCGCATTTAACTCATCAAGGGTAGCTGCAATAACCGGTATCCTCCCACTACGCTTTACCTGCTTAAATGCTTCCACTTTTTGCCCCAAGGATTGTTGATGGATTACTTGTTCATTGAATAAACTTACTTGCTCACGTGTCATCGCACAATAAACATCCGCTAATAATTCAGAATCGAGTAGCGCGCCGTGCAAGGCACGATTACTGTTATCAACATTATATCTTCTGCAAAGTGCATCTAAACTATTTTTTTGACCAGGGTGTTTACGCCGTGCAAAACTGAGTGTGTCAAAAATCTGACAATAATGCGAAATATCCTGATATCCACAATTTGCCCGACGAATTTCATGATCCATAAAACTGGTATCGAAAGGTGCATTATGTATCACCAATTCACAACCTTTTAAATATTCGATTAAATCATGAATTATTTCTGCAAATTTTGGTTTATCACTCAGAAATTCAGCACTCAATCCATGCACTGCTAAGGCACCTGCATCAATATCACGTTCTGGATTTAGATATCGATGAAAATTATTTCCAGTGAGTCGACGATTGATCATTTCAACGCAACCAACTTCAATAATTCTATGCCCTGCTTGAGGTGAAATTCCAGTTGTTTCTGTATCAAAAAAAACTTTTCTATCAATAACATTTTTCATTTCATTTTTTTCCCAGCATTTTATCAATCGCCTGATTCGCTAATTGATCTGCCCATTCATTTTCACGATGACCTGCGTGCCCTTTAATCCAATGCCAATTTATGATGTGCTTTTCACTTTCTTTTTCGAGTAATTCCCACAAATCTGAATTTTTAACAGGTTTTCTAGTACTATTTTTCCATCCATTTTTTTTCCACTTCGGCAGCCAAAGTGTAATTCCATCTCGAACATATTTAGAATCGGTGGTCAAGTCCACCTCACATTTGCGCTTTAATGCTGCCAACGCTTCGATGGCAGCCTTTAATTCCATTCTGTTATTCGTGGTATGCTCTTCAGAGCCACTCAAGGTTTTTTCAACATTGCCTGCACGTAAGACCACACCCCAGCCACCTGGACCTGGATTTCCCCGACAAGCACCGTCTGTGAATATTTCAACTCGCATGTAAAGCCCTTTCTATTATCATCAAAACTACCTAATCAGTTTGTAATTATCAAGTGCACGCTTTCTGGCAAAGCCATGTTCAATTATCCTTTTAGGATAATTTTTACCCAGCACAACACCTGCGTGTTGAAGAATCTTATCCGGGGCTGAACTCGGATCAGCAATATATTCAACAGGCACGTTTTTCAACTCTGGAATCCATTTTTTGATATATTCACCGTGTGGATCAAATTTATTGGCTTGTAAAATGGGGTTGAAAATACGGAAATAAGGTGCCGCATCAGAACCAGATCCTGCAACCCACTGCCAACTTGCCGCATTGTTAGCTAGATCAGCATCCAACAAATGATCCCAAAACCATGCCTCACCCTCAGTCCAATGAATCAATAAATCTTTAATGAGAAATGATGCGCTTAACATTCGCACACGATTATGCATCGTGCCGGTAGCTAATAATTCTCGCATTCCTGCATCGATAATCGGATAACCTGTTTGGCCTTTCTGCCACTTATTCAAGAGAGTCTTATCATATTCCCACTTAAAATTGTCAAATTCTGGACGCAGATTTTGAGAGGGAAGATTTGGAAAATGATAGAGCAGATAATAAGAAAATTCTCGCCATCCCAATTGCGACAAAAAAGTATCCACTGAGTTTTGATTAATTTTATGGCTTGCAGAATAATCTTCAATACTGGACCACACTTGCATAGGCGATATTTCACCAAAATGTAAATGAGGTGATAAACGAGAGGTAGCGTATGCAGAAGGTATATCACGCAATGTTGAATAATCATTTAACCCTTCTGACAAAAATTCCCTCAGTTTTTCATGCGCCCCTTCTTCACCCGGCTGCCAATATTCTGAATAATCCACTTTATTGTCAATTTTAATTTTCTCAGACTGAAGTTTTATGGCATTGATTTTTTTTGGAACTGTATATAAAGCTCTAAGATGGATAATCCGACGACATTCACGCCAATAAGGTGTGTAAACCTTGTAATTTCCACCCGATTTATTTTTAAGCATCTCAGGATCTGTCAATAAATATCCCTCGCTTTCAATTACATCGACATTATCCTTTTCAAAAGCTAATTTTATTTTCTTGTCTCGTGCCATTAATGATGGCTCATATACTGTATTCCAATATATTTTTTTAGCACCAATGTCTTTTACTAGAGTCTTCAAAATAGTCTCTGGATTTCCATATTTAATTGTTAATGAGGCTCCTCTTTTTTTTAAATTATTTTCTAACACAGACAAACTTTTCTTTATCCACCACTGCTGTGCTTCACCGGGCATCCATTGGTATGAAGTAGTTGTATCAAAAATATACACACAAAGAATTTGATCACTTTCTTTAATAGCCTGAGTCAATGCGACATTGTCTTCTATTCTTAAATCATAACGAAACCATACCAGAGAAATCATAGTATCGCCTTTAACAAATGGGTTTTGCATATTTTTTATGCATCGCAAAGACTTTTTTTAGTCTAGGTATTATCGTAATCATTTTCTCAACTTTTTTACGCGCAACGATCATATAAACACCACCAAAGCTTGGCATCATTAATTGTCCAAATGGCTCCATAATCACACTATGTTCAATTTTTTCGGCTGAGGATGAGGGCCATCTAAAACAAAGTGTTTTTCGTTTTATTATTTCAAAGCCCTGAGTTTTGAGCAGATGAATAACTTGGGATTTACTTTTTAAGCGAGCATGACGATAAACCAAATCTTGAGTGTGACAAAGCTTTGCTATTCCCCACAAACTAAAGGGATTAACTCCAATAATGATCAAAGTTCCTTCAGGAATTAAAGTGTCATACACGGATTTAATCACCTGTGAGGGATATTTTAAATAATCAATAATATGAGGCATTAGCACTACATCTATACTCTCGGGAATAAAAGGTAAATGATAAGGATCTCCAATAACACTTGAGCCATCAAATCCTGGAGAATACTCACCAGTTAAACGAATGTGGTGATCAATCACACTACTTTCGATTAAGGAGTGCTTAACTGGCCCACCGATCTGAAGTAAATGATAACCGAATAATTTGGGCAAGACAGTTTCCAAAGCATCTCGTTCAGATTCTAATAAATAGAGACCATGTGGATTGAACGCCCACTGGTCCATTTTTGGTAATCTTTCCTCACGACTGACTTCAGTACTTCCGTTCATATAGCATCAAAGGCCCCGATCCATTAAACTTTAACTTCGCCCCAAATATTGTAACATCATGGGTAGCAGTATAGTTAACTTCAAGGAAGTAAAATTGTGGTCCACATTACACCCATTCGCGCTCTAAAGGACAACTATATTTGGAGTATTAAAGACCCAAAGACAGCTTATTGTGTCATCGTTGACCCTGGTGAGGCTGATCCTGTACTGAATTACCTGAAGGATAATAAGCTCAATCTCGAGGCTATACTCATCACTCATCATCATTGGGATCACACTAATGGCGTAGGAGGAATTCTGGATAAACACCCTGTTCCAGTTTATTCCGCAGCCTCTGAGAATACTGTTGAGCTCAAAGCTACCAAATTAACATTCGACCTAATGAGGATTCCAGGCCATACTTTAGATCATGTCGCCTTCTATACTCCTGGCCTAGTATTTTGTGGTGACACCCTTTTTACTGCCGGTTGTGGGAGAATTTTTGAAGGCACACCTGAGCAAATGTACTCCTCCCTCATGAAATTGGCTTCTCTTCCTGATGAGACCTTAGTGTATTGCGGTCACGAATACACTGAATCGAACCTAAAATTTGCCATCACCCTTGAACCGAATAACATCGATATCTTGAAAAGACTAGAAAGTACGATTAGTCTACGCAAAAGAACATTGCCAACGGTTCCCGCATCAATCAGCTTGGAAAAGAAAACGAATCCTTTTTTAAGGGTGAATCATCCGAGTATAATTGAAGCCGCTGAAAGGCATGTACAACGCCACCTTAAGTCACCCATTGAAGTGCTTGAAGTGATTAGAACATGGAAGGACCATTTTTAGATGATTAAAAAAATCACAGTATATGTCGCTTTGCTCCTCGCAATAACGACCGTCTTTGTGCAAGCTACCTACGCCGATTTCACTCGCCTAGAACCCTCAGAAATTTATCATCCAGAGGGTAATCTCATCTGGCCGGAAATTCGTCAGCGTTTTGAAATTCCCTACAACGAACGCAGAACCGATATACAGGAACAAATTCGTTTTTATCAATCACATAAAAACTTTTTCTACACAGTGCTTGAAACTGCAGCTCCTTATTTATCCTATATTTTTGAGCAAACCCGAAGCCGCGATTTACCCGCAGAACTTGCACTAATCCCTCTGGTTGAAAGCGGGTTTAATGCCTTTGCCTATTCCAAAGCCGGCGCTGCAGGACTTTGGCAGCTTATGCCCGGAACAGCTTCTGTCTATGGCTTACGCATTGACTGGTATTATGACGAACGTCGAGATCTTATTTCCTCCACACACGCTGCTCTGGATTATTTTGGGTATTTATATAATTTATTTGAGAATGATTGGGTATTAGCGGTTGCAGCCTATGATTCTGGTGAGGGAACTATTTTAAACTCCTTAAAAAATAATTTAATTGAACACGAAAGCATTTCCTATTGGAATTTAAAATTACCAAAAGAAACAAGGGATTATCTTCCCAAACTCTTTGCAATTGTGAGCATCATTAAACACCCGCAACGTTATGGCATGGAATTGCCACCGGTAGTGTCTGCGCCCTATTTTAAAGTGGTGGAAATGGATAATGTTTCTCATGTGCCTCAAGTAGCAAAATTAGCTAAAATAAATTTAGAAACCTTGTATTATCTAAACCCAGGCTACCGTCGATCTACCGCAGGTTCAAAAGGAAATCTTTCATTTTTGTTACCCATCGATAAAGCGGATTCCATCGAAACAAAAAATAAATTATCACCCACTAAAACCTTAGCCGACTGGCAAAAGGTGATGGTCAAAGCCTTTAGTAGTGCAAAGCTAAAAACTATTGCTGGCGATCACCAACTTGGTCCTCGCAAATATATTCACACCGTTAAAAAAACAGATTCCTTCGAAGATATTGCCAAAAAATATGAAGTTAAACCCATGGAAATTAAATTTTGGAATCAAATGAATGCTGATCGTGTTTTAAAAGAAGGTCAGCAATTAATTATTTGGTCAAAACTCAAGTTAAAACAACGTCAATTAGCTTATGAAAAATACCAAGTAAAAGAAGGAGATAACCTTAAGAATTTAGCTAAAATCTATAAAACCACAGTTAAGGCGATAAAAAAAGCTAATAATTTATCAAATAATAATATAGTTGCTGGCAAAACACTCAAAATCCCTACCTACATTATTACTGCAGAAAGTGGAGTTTAAATTGACTTTAATACCTAAAAATGTTATTTTATACACACTTTTACTGCATGGCTCTATATCCCAGCAGTTACTTTTAACTAACTAAGGATAGTATCTATGAGCAAAAAAAATTCCATTCAAAGCCCCGAGCAAAATGCGCTTTTAGACGAATTATTATTCTTAGGTAAAGAAACATTAGAATCGGTCTGGGCAGAAGATGGAAAACTCCATGATTTCTTAAATCAACGTTATTTTATTCAACAAAACTTTGCCGATAATGCAAAGGATGAAACCAATATTAGTGATTTTGAAGCTGCACATGCATTAAAATTAGTTAAAAAACGGATTGAAGCTTTAGAAAATCCGAGTAAATTTTTCAAAGCGATGGTGAAATGTCACTCTTTGATCGAGTCAAAATCCGATAGTGAAGATAGCCTCACACTTGGCTACCTTGCTGATGAAGACTATCCTGAACATTTTGCATGGGCGATCGATATATTATTACGACATTTCTTTCGTGGACGAAAAAATAAACTGAATACCTTAATTGAACGTTTTAAAGATTCTGATAATCATCAACCTTTCAAGGAAATTTTGTTAAGAGACATTTCTCCATCTGACCTTGAACACTTACAAACTATTACTGAAGAACAAGATAATTTGCATCATAAACTGGTCAGTGAAAAAGAAACTATCAGTGATTTTGATTTTCTGAATAATGCTTATGGGCTTGCTCATCTAAATGCCAGAGAAAATGATGCTGATTGTGCACAGATTCCTTACTATGATTACAACGTTATTGTAAATTCTTATCTAGACTCAGAAGATGATGATGAATTAAAGCGAATTTATGCCAGACTTATTGCTTTTACTGATTATGAAGCGACCATAAATTCTTTGACTCAACACAGCGCCTTTGACATTGCTTTGTTTGAGCATGAAACCGCATTAAAGCTAAGACTAAAAGTGCTTAAAAGTGCAGAGGAAGAGGAAGAGCCTTTTAATTCGCTAAATCTCATTGAAGAAAGTGCTATCAGCTCAACCTTGAAAAAAATCGCTGAGTATCGTTATTCCAATTCTCAAGAACAAAAATTGGCTGATACCTATGAAGATATCAATGATATTTTTACCAGTCTTCTTGAAGGTGAAATTAATGAAGTTGAATTTCAAGTTAATCTGGATAAACTGATCACCAAATATGAACCAGGCACAAGCTTTTGGACAAAAATTATCGCTTATATCAGCGCGATCGCTGACTATATTACTAATAAAGACAGAGAAACATTACCACGATATTGGCACTTAGATAAGCTTAAAGCCTATAAAGGTGAGTTTGGACAAAAATTTATTAATTATCTCAATAAACTTTCACACGATGCTAAAAAAGAATTTTTGTTGGAATATGCTTCCAAACTTGAACTGAAGCTTAACCCAAGCTCGAATCCTGCATCGCCTAACCATAGCAATAAATCTGACTCAAATGAAGATAAAGCTGATGATAAATCGGAGTCAGCTGATGAAGTTTCATCATCAGCGAGTTCACTAACCACTTCAAAAGCTTCATTCTGGTTTAAAAAATGCAGAGATTATACGGGCAATGAAGATATCAGTGAATTAATGAGAGAAGCAATGACAATCGAAAAAGCACTCGTTTCTCCCATTGTAGGTGCTTAATCTGGAATTTCAATGACAGCTAAAATTTTAAATGGTAATGCACTCGCGGGAGAAATTCGCGCAAATATTGCCACTCACATTTCAGAGAAGATGAAAAATAATGTTCCTCCTCCAGGTCTTGCCGTCATTCAAGTTGGTGATCATGCCCCCTCAAAAATTTATATTGAAAAAAAACAACAAGCCTGTAAAGAAGTAGGAATTTCTTCAATACTTCATCACTTGGATAATGATACTAGCGAAGATGAACTACTGGATTTAATTGAAACACTGAATGCTGATCCAAGTATTCATGGCATTTTAGTTCAACTTCCTCTGCCCCCTCAGATGAATAATGCGGTTGTTCTAGACTATATTGATCCCTTAAAAGATGTGGATGGATTTCATCCATACAACGTAGGCTGTCTTGCTCAACGCCGCCCTTTCCTAAGACCCTGCACACCCTTTGGCATTATGAAGCTCTTAGAATCCACAGGTGAACAAATCCGGGGAAAACATGCCGTTATCGTCGGTGCATCAAATATCGTTGGTCGCCCAATGGCCCTAGAATTACTACTCGCTGGAGCAACCATCACCGTTGCCCACCGACATACCACCGACCTTGTCAAATGCCTTAGCATGGCAGATATATTAATCGTCGCCATCGGAAATCCTGGAATTATCGAAACCAGCTGGATACCACAAGGTGCCATTGTCATCGACGTAGGCATCACCCGCTTAGACGACGGAAGCATCACCGGCGACATCGATTTCGCCACTGCCAAAGAAAAAGCCAGCTGGATTACCCCAGTACCAGGCGGTGTTGGCCCAATGACTGTGGCTAGTCTTTTGATGAATACTGTAATTGCTTGGGAACAAATGATTATTCCAGCCTTAGATCATGACGTATATTAACTAGATCAAACATATCTCAGCAAATTTTTATAACAGTGTTCTACAAAATATTTAAATTCATCGATTATGATTATTTAACTATTCTTTAGACACGGGGTCACTTTAAAATCAGTACGAGCGTATTAAAGTTGGAACTTTATTAATTATGACTGCTAGCCTGATTCGAAGAGGACTCGAAAATAGGCCCACTTAAATTCATGCTAAGCTCAGACTTTATACTTAAATAAATCTCATCGGCATGTTCTGAGTTTTGATCAAGTTCAACTGCCATTTTTGCATAGGCCAGTGCAACATCCCATGATGAAGATGGTACAAATTTTGTAGTTATTTCAGCTTTACGAGTTAATGCAGTTGATATTAATCGACGTTCATTGATGGTTAAATCATCTGTTTCAAAGCCAGCGAACGAATTTATAACTTGATCAAAATTAGTTTCTGATTCTTTATATTTACCCTGATTAAATTTTTCGAGGCCTTTTTCTAATATTTTTACAAGATTTTCATGGAATAATTGACGCGAATTTTGTGTATTGTATTTCAATTCATCAAAAAGATGAACTTGCTCAAATAATTCTGATCTGACAGGTAATATCATAGTGGATTTAAAGCGTAGACCCGATCTTTTGAAAAATCTAAACGGTAAACTTTCGATTGGATAAGAGCTTAAAACTTTAAGAGATTTTTTCATAAAATATTCCTCATGTTAATTTGACCGTAGAGCTAGTTTCTTCGCGAAGCTTTATAGCGTATTCTTTGCCCAGCAAAAAGGCAAAGCGTGTCAATCTTGAGTCTGTTAATTTTTTTTGTAAGTTTTCTTTAAATATTAGGTCAGGTTTAGAAGCATTCATTATAGCATCATTCGCACAAGTTTGTGGTGATTTATTTTTTCTCTTTGTAGCATCATCTGTTAATAGCTTATAAATCGTTTGACCACAAGCTGCATCCTCTAAATTAAAATATGTGGGATTCAATTTCATCTGTTCGAATCGTTTATAATATTCCTTGCTATCAAATGTTAATTTATCAAGGGAAATAAACCAAAAATATTCTGAGGCACATTTTTTCTCAGCATTGTTTATACGAGTTTTAGACCAAAATAATTGAGACTCTAAAATTTCTGTTTAGCTTTCAAGTGTATTGAGAGTTTGATTCCCATAGCGATCAAACTTTTGCACTTTACTCACCAGACTGTCTTCTAGAATTACAAGTGAATTATCAACGACTCTAACTATCCAAGAAATAACATGGCCTAACAGATGTGGAGTTATTTTATCAAATTTTGCATAATCATCATAATCTATAACGCATTGATTAACTTTCAGAAGTAACAAATCCTTACCTTTCATCGAATTCGGTATTGCACTCGCTAAATCACACATACTTGCCTTATGATAAGACATTTTATCAGGATATTTTTCTTCATCATTTGAAGTTGGTAGAATTATTGAACATACTGCATGTGAACTATCTGTCACAATATGCTCTGTGCTTTTAATACTTAATGGCCTTTTACTAAACCAAAGAGAAGAGATCCTATTCCTTCCGAATGTAAAGTTGACAGTGTCTCGCAGAGTCTTTCTCATATATCACCTTAATATAGCGAAAAAGTCAAAACTTTTTTAATATAAATTATTACTTTTTAGTATCCTACTATACAATATTAGTTTTGTAAAGAGTTTCACAACCCGTATGAGAAAAGCATTAATTTCTCAGCTAGACAATGTTAGAATGATCACTTCCTCGTAAAATTTTGGTTGCTATAGCTATATCCACCATTCAATTGATCTCGACTATTCTGAACGGATTGTAGATCTTCATTGAGTGAGATCTCAATTATTAAACCAGCCAAGATTATTGATTAACCCTCATCGTGTCGTCGCCAACGTGTGCCATCGGGGCCATCTTCTAGTGTTATATGCAATTGAGTGAGTTTTTCTCGTATAGTATCTGCCGTTTTCCAGTCTTTTTGTGCTCTGGCTGTTTCACGTTCTAGAATTAAATTTTCTATTAAGATGAGTTCTTCTGAGCTTAATCCTGCGTGTAAAAATGCTTCGGGTTTTAATGTTAGGAAACCTAAAATTCCGCCTAAGCGTTTTAATAAGGTGCCGTATTTTGCGGCTTCTGTGAGCTTGCCGTCTTTTTTTAATGTGTTGATTTGTCGGGCAAGGTCGAATAATACTGAAAATGCGACGGGGGTATTAAAATCGTCATCCATGGCTTCGATAAAACTTTGTTCGTAATCTCCCATGTTTTCATCTTCTTGAGCGTCGGGTAAATCGCGAAGGGTTGAGTAGAATCGTTGCAGCGCAAAATGTGCACTGTCTAAATTATCGTCGGCGTAATTGATCGGGCTGCGATAGTGGCTGGCTAGCATAAAATAGCGAACCACTTCGGGGTGATATTGTTTTAAGATTTCTCGAATGGTGAAAAAATTATTGAGTGATTTTGACATTTTTTCTTCGTTGATTTTCACAAAGCCGACGTGCATCCACGTTTTTACCGCTTGTGTTCCGAGGGCCGCGTCGGATTGTGCGACTTCATTTTGATGATGAGGAAATTGCAAATCTAAACCACCACCATGAATATCAAATTCCTTTCCCAAACATTCTGCCGACATCGCTGAACATTCGATGTGCCAACCAGGTCTGCCCGCGCCCCAGGGTGAATCCCACTGGGGTTCTTCAGGTTTGGCCATTTTCCAGAGCACGAAATCCAGTGGATCACGCTTTTCATCTAAGACATTGACTCGTGCGCCTGACTTAAGATTTTCTAAATCTTGATGCGCTAATTGTCCGTATTTTTTGAATTTACTCACCTCATAATAAATGTCGCCACTTTTTACTTGATAAGCAAAACCTTTGTCGATCAAGGTTTGGATCATCGCAATAATATCATCCACATGTTGCGTGGCTCTAGGTACTATATTCGGTTGCTCTACACCCAGTGAAGCTTCATCTTCGTGCATGGCTTTGATCATTTTTTCGGTTAATTCTTTAATGGGAATATTATCTTGTGCAGCACGATTAATAATTTTATCATCAATATCAGTAATATTTCGAACGTAAGTCACGTTATAGTCTCGATAACGTAAATATCTGGCTATCATATCGAAGACAACAAACATTCTACCATGCCCAATATGACAAAAATCATAAACCGTCATTCCACACACATACATGCTGACCTGGCCTTTAATAATCGGTTTAAATATTTCTTTTTTTTGAGTTAAGGTGTTGTAAATTGTCAACATAAATATTTTCCGAATTGATTAGACATGATAGCCTCAAGTGAAAAATTCTCTAAGAAAATCACACCGGAATATTTCTCAGGGTGATGTAAGACAATATCAACTATAGCAGCTGCTGCACTCGCCGTAGAGACTTGAATGGCTGACCAGGATTGAGAAAATATTTTTTTAGGATGAATTTTTAACACAAAATTATCCTCCTGAAACTCACCATTTTTCTGGCCTGAAACAGAAATATAAATGATCATCACATCATTATCACTGTGGGGCAAGGCGCGTAATAATATTTTCTTTAAGGTTTCTCGATCTTCGTTTAGATGCAAATCTTGCATTAAAAAACGCATTTTTTCGCAATGACCGGGATACCGGATGGTTTTATAATTTAGTGTATTGACTTTATTTTTATACAACTCAGCTAATGCCCCTATACCACCTGAGGTATTAAATGCTTCATACACCACACCATCGAGTTCAATTTCTTCTAGATCCTCTAAGGGCCTAAAGGCTTCATGTTTTCCTTCAACAATTCCATAACAGGTATTTCCATATTCGTTTATCAGACCATCAATGGACCACGCCAATGCGTATTGTAAACTGTTGCTAACATTTTTGGGTAAGCACCCTGCTCTGAGCTTAACGGTATCTAAGCTTGAAAATTTTTGCATTAAGTCATTTGCAACGATATTGATGAACCCAGGTGCAACACCGCAACGAGTAACAAAGGCTTTTTTTGAATTTTTTGAAAGTAATCCCACCCGTTTTGCCGTTTCCACATCTTCGGTTAAATCAAAATAATGCAGGTTATTTTCAGCGGCAAGCTCAGTAATTTTTATATTCATAAAATAAGGCAGACAAGCAACCACCGCTTCTATTTCATATTTTTTAACAATATCAACTAATACTTTTTTGTCAGACACATCTGCGCATTGCTTTAATAAATTTTTCGTGTGTGGGCTGTGTTCAAATGATGCAGAGTTTTGGTCTATGAGAATGACGTTGTAACATCCGGTGTTGGCTAGTAATTGAGATAAGAGCGATCCTATTCGCCCTGCTCCTGCGATTAATATGTTTTTCATTGATCACCTCCCTCACCCTTCGGGAGCTCCCCCACAGGGGGGAGCAAAATAATTAACTGTAAATCGTATTTAAAAGTGTTGCTAATCGATACCCTGCTATCGCCAAACGTTCCATCACAATTTGCTGTCCTTTTATCACATATTCTTCTTTGGGTCGACTTCCATAACGAATGGAATAAACCTGTTCTGATGCAATTTTTCTGCCTTCTTCAGCCCAAATTATCGGACTACTATTTAATAAAGAAGGATTAAAAGTATTCATAGGATATTTTGTTTCAACCAGGGTTGCAATGTTACGAATACCGACGGATTTTAATTTTGGATAATGCGTTCCATGTTTTCGAAATAAACCAACACCATCGTCCCAATATTTATGCAAGTTATTGGCATAAGGCGCTTTTATTTTCATTCCATTACCTCCGCCATCTCCTCTTTTATTGTAGCGACTGTAGCGATTAACAGTGTGCAGCGGTTGATGTGCATCACCTACAAAATGAACTAATAATTTTAATTGCAATCGTTTATCTTCTTCAGAACTTGCTGTATTTTTTAAAGTTGTTTCAGCATTTTCAATAGCCCAAACGACATTTGGATTTCTGGGAGGTTTAATCTTTGTACCATCAGCACTGATCGGTAAACCAATATAATGACATCTATCAAATCGATGATCCCCTTGGCTACGCGTGTAGTCTGCCCACGTGGAAATATATTGAAAGCGACTCTGACCAGAAAATGCTTGGTCTTCTTGAGTCCACGTTAATTTATCAACGGCCTGTTTTGCACGTGGGGTTAGATGCTCATAGGCAATGTGGGCTATTATTTTGTGGCCCGTGGAGCTCCACCCAAGTACGGATGATGTTGTTAAAAATAACAAAAGAATTAACCAATTTTTTTTCATAAATTTCACTCTCTATATTTTCCTTAATAAAATTTTCTCAACCACATGGTCCGCTCCTTTTGCTAATATCAAGGAAGCACGAAATTTAAAAGGCTCTATATTTTCGTGTAAATTAACCGCATTAATTTTCTTCCAGACTTTAGCAGCAAACTTAGTGGCTTTTTTTTCTGACATTTTTGAAAATTGATGCATAAATAATTCTTTATGATCTGCACATTGGAGTCTATAGGTCATAAATCGCTCAATAAACCATTCTTGAATGTCATTTTCATTAGCATCAACATAAATACTAAAATCAAAATAATCCGAAGCAAATACCTGAGGCGTATCATTAATGATACTAGGACCGACTTGAAGTAAATTGAGACCTTCCACAATAACAATATCCGGTTGCTCTATAGTTTTCGTTTTATTTTCGATGACGTCATAATATTGATGAGAATAAAGTGGGACTTCTAAAGGCTTTTTACCCGCTTTTAAATCTGATAAAAATTCAATCAGTTTAGTACGATTGTAACTTTCAGGAAATCCTTTGCGATTTTCCAAGCCCCGCTTTTTTAATTCATTGTTTGAGTACAAAAACCCATCTGTCGTCACTAATTCAACTCGTGGGTGTGAAGGCCATCGAGACAATAACTCACGCAACAGACGTGAAATCGTGCTTTTACCGACGGCTACACTTCCAGCAACAGCGATAATATATGGCACCTTAGGTTCAGGATGACCTAAGAATTGACTCGTGACATGGTAAAGATCTTGAACACCATTGACATATAAATTTAATAATCGAGACAAGGGAAGATAGACTTCTTCCACCTCATCAATAGAAATAGGTTCATTCATACCACGCAGGGCGCTTAGCTCTTCTGCGCTTAAGGGTAAGGGCATGTCTTTTCGGAATTCACTCCACGTTTCTCGTGGAAATTCCATATAAGGTAGTAGGTGATCCAAAATTATTCCTTCAAATTATTGCGCACACTTCACAAATGCATTATTGTCAAATGATGAATGCTAGAATTACAAAAGTACAGCGTTTTTTCAAAAGCTTAGGTCCCGGAATTCTCTTCGCTGGCGCCGCCATCGGAGGGTCACATCTTATTCAATCTACGCGCGCAGGGGCCAATTATGGCTATAAATTGCTGGCGGTTGTTCTTATCATCAATTTGCTGAAATACCCCTTTTTTGAGTTCGGACAACGCTATACGGCCGTGACTCAACAAAATCTCTTGCAAGGTTATGGCTTACTAGGCCGCTGGGTACTCTATCTTTACTTATTTCTCACCCTCTTAACGGCATTTCCAACCATTGCTGCCGTTAGCTTTATTAATGCAAGTATTGGAACACATATTATCGGAGCGACTGTTTCTCCCCTGCTTGTTATGATCGGTTTATTGGGACTGTGTTCCGTGATTTTATTATTAGGACGCTATGCCTTATTAGACAGCTCACTGAAATTCATTCTACTGATCCTCATTATTTCCACCTTTTCTGCTTTCCTTATTAGTCTCCCCGGTGGATTTCACAAGGTGATTTCAACACCAGCTCCCTCACTCTGGAACCTCACCGGTTTCAGCTTTATGTTGGCCTTAATGGGGTGGATGCCCGCCCCCATTGAAGTCTCTGTGTGGACTTCCCTCTGGTCCAAACAGCGACAGAAGCAAACTCAATACACCCCAACCCTCAAAGAAGCCTTAGTGGATCTACGCATCGGGTATTTTAGTTCAACGATTATTGCCATTGTTTTCTTAGGGCTTGGCGCCATTGTTATGTTCGGGAGTGGTAAAAGTTTTGCAGAATCAGGACCAATCTTCGCTGAACAATTAATTACGATGTACACGCAAATGATTGGGGAATGGAGTCGACCGATTATTGCTATCGCTACCTTTACCACGATGTTCAGTACCACCATGGCTTGCTTAGACGCTTATCCTCGTGCTATCACTGCGGCGCTTGGCTTGGTCATTCCTGCGACCAACCAATTTAAAAGTGTCCTCTATTGGTACTTTGTGTTGTTACTTTATTTTGTGAGTATCATCATTTCTGGATACTTTGTGCGCAGTATGCAAGCACTGATTGATTTAGCCACTACTATTTCCTTCCTCACTGCACCCATTTTTGCTTTTATGAACTACCGTCTGATGACGCATCCTGATGTATTACCTGAGAATATGAAACCCTCACGTTTCTTATTAAGACTCAGTCAATTAAGCATGATATTATTGACCTTGACCGGATTAATCTTTTTATTTTGGAACTTCGTCCTATGATTCAATGCATCTCACCTCATTGGCCTGCGCCTAACACCGTTCGAGCCTACACGACCACGCGTATTGGTGGCCTAAGTACCGGAAATTATCAAGGTCTTAACCTTGGCATGCATGTTGGCGATGAAAATGAAAATGTTATAAAAAACCGTGAATTATTAAATAATGCTCTGAATTTACCTGAGAATCCACGTTGGCTAGCTCAGGTCCATAGCAATCACCCGGTCGAGGCAAGCACTATTCAGCAACATACCGAAGCTGATGCCAGCTATACCACGCAGTCTAATGTGGTCTGTGCCATTTTAACCGCCGATTGCTTACCCATTTTACTATGCAACCACGAAGGCAGCGAAGTCGCCGCTATTCACGCTGGCTGGAAAGGTCTTGCCACTCAGGTAGTGGCCAATACGATTGAATCGATGCAAAGCGATGTCTCTGAACTGATGGCATGGATTGGGCCAGGCATCAGTGCGGCCCTCTATGAAATAGGACCTGAGGTAAAACAAGCATTTATCCATCAAAACTCATCCTATGAAGCAGGTTTTAATACCGTTCAAGGAAAACTTCACGCGGATTTAAATGCCCTTGCTCACATACAACTATCACTTTTAGGGATAAAAACTATTTATAGTGAGAAGTTTTGCACCTATACTGATATACAACGGTTTTATTCAGCTCGTCGTAATGGTTTTCACACGGGAAGAATGGCCTCATTAATATGGTTAAGCACGGAGAATTAATATGAAAAAGTTTATGGTTATCACGCTAATGAGCATCGTTTTGATATTCAATCATGCCACTGCTTTCTCCATACTTCCTTCGAAGGATAATAACGCTAGCATGTCCAAGATGCTGAAAAATATTTTACCCGCTGTCGTTAATGTCACCGTTCGTGGAGAAATTCCTGCTTTACCTCCTCAAGTGAAATCGAGTCAACCTAATGGCCAAGCACCTCAAGCACAACAACCCGGCAGTAATACTTTTGAATCCTCAGGTTCTGGAGTAGTGGTTGATGCAAAAAATGGTTATATCGTTACTAATGCCCATGTGATCCGTTATGGAAAAGTCATCATCATTACCTTAAGTGATGGACGAATGCTAAAGTCCAAAGTCATCGGTATAGACCCTGCGACCGATATTGCCGTGATTCAAGTCAATGACAAATACCTTCAGGGCACTCCCCTGGCAGATTCATCCAATATTGAACCCGGTGATTTCGTTGCCGCTATCGGTAGCCCTTTTGGTTTACATCAAACCGTTACTTCTGGTGTGGTAAGCGCTTTGAATCGTAGTCTTGGAATTGAAGGGCCGAATGGCTATGAAAACTTTATTCAAACAGATGCTTCAATTAACCCCGGTAATTCCGGTGGAGCATTGGTGGATATGAAAGGAAATCTGATCGGTATTAACACCGCTATTCTCGCCCCCCGCGGTGGAAATATCGGTATCGGTTTTGCTATCCCCAGTAATATGGTCAAAACCATTATGCAACAATTGATTCAATACGGTGAAGTTAGACGAGGTGTATTGGGTGTTATGGTTCAAACACTTACCCCCGATTTGGCCGATGCCTTTAATGCGCCAAATACCGTCGGTGCCTTAGTCACCCATCTACAAGAAAATTCCCCTGCCGCTACTGCCGGTGTGAAAGAAAAAGATATTATTCTCAGTATTAATGACACTCAGGTTAAAAATGCCGCCCAATTACGCAGTATGATCGGCCTCATGGGCGTTGGAACCTCTGCTAAAATGAAAATAAAACGTGGTGCTCAAAATCTCACTCTTACAGCAGTTATCGAAAATCTCGATAAATTAAAAAAAGAAAAAGAAATAGCGAGTACAAAAAATCCACTCAGCGGAATGCGCCTCAATGACATTAGTCAGCTGGATGAAAATAATCAACCACTTAAAGGCGTGATTGTACTAAATGTAAACGATAATAGTGATGCTTGGTTAGCAGGAATTCAGCCAGGCGATGTCATTACCAAAGCGAATGACACAATTATCAATGGCCTCAGTGATTTGACAAAAATTGCCAATTCAAATCCAAAACAATTATTACTCACGGTAAATCGTGGGGGTGCTACTTTGTATATGGTGATTTCCTAGGGAATTGCTCGGAATGAAGAAAGCTTCGTTTTTTAATACTAATTATATTGAAGCCGATCGCTTATTAGTCGAAGCCATCTCCATTCCATCAGCACCATCGCTAGAAAAATTACCCTTATGTTTAACTGCTCCCTACCCTAACTCAAATTGTGTCGTACAATGTAGAAATCGATCTTTAGTGGTTATTGACCTCGATAATTTAAATACTAAATATGTTATTGAAAATGTCGATGATAATCCCACCAATTTGTATCCAATGAATGCAGAATATATCGCCTGTTATTCCACCCGCACACAGGTATTATCAATTTGGTCTTTTAGATCTAAAAGAAAAATATATGAACTCAGAATTGAGGAATCTAATCCCGAGAAAATTTCTTGCTTAGAATCAACGATATTTTTTGCACAGAGATGCGATATTTACCGATTAAGAATTGAAATGGATAATGTGATACACGAGAGATTTAATCAACAATTAGATCGTTTGAATACTCTTATTGCAATTGATTCTACGACAGTACTTGTCACTCAACTAAGAGGTCAAATGACCGCTTATTTATATGTATCACGCGACAAAGTAATCTCTGCGTGTGACGGCTCACCCCATTTTGCGCTTACACCTCAAAAACAACTTTTCTATACGACTCATGAAGGACGGATTAATATTGCTGACCAAACAAGGTCCTATTCCTATAATTCCATACCAGAAATAATAAAACCCCTAATAAAACTGATACCTCTGAATAATTATTATTTACTCGTTTTCAAAGGTAAGCACGATTTTGACGAACTATTAAAAGACTCCTACTTTAGCGGAGAATTGAGTGTGTATAGCCTGGGTAGAGGACGAATAATACATACATTAGTACATTTAACCAATGCTAACCCTGATATAGTTTTCACTTCAGAAGGCACATTATTAATTAACCCCAAAACCTCTGGAGATGGTTGGTATCAATATTCATTTACTCTTCCTTTTGAAAAAAATAATACAGCCCTTATCGAATCAAAGGATGGATTTACTCCTTAGCTCAGCAATGACCAAACCCACTTTCTTGCTTTAATCCTGTTGGATCATTCACAACCAGCTTACCTATTTCTTTCACAAAACTGGCATTGTATCCACCCGATTTATTCTGTCGAAGATTTTCAAACTCTGCTTCAAGCTGAGGAACCATTTTTTCTGCTTCTTCATGTCCTGCATCTCGCGCCCGCCTAAAATGTGGCAAAACAAACTCCACAATATCAATTCGTTGAAGCAAAGGCTCCTTAGGATCAAAATCTCTTTGGTGCGGTGAAAGTAAAAATAATTTAGCTTGTGCATCCTCATAGTGTTTAGAGGATTGAGGTATGGCTGATAATAATCGAAAAGCCTCAGCATATTTTTTCTTGCAAATTAATCGTTCAGCCATTTGAAACAATAACACCGGATCATTCGATGCGTTGCGACTCAGATTTTCTAATCGATCAGCCCATAATATGGCTTGACGCTGAAGTGCTTCACGACCACTTGCTAAAACACTACGTTCCGCCTCATTTAAATCCGCTAATTTTTGCGTTCTTTGCTCTGCTCTTAATGGTGTTTTTAATATGCTAATGTGAGTAGAGTCAACTCTTCGTTGACCATCATTTAAAATACCATCATAAAATTCTTGTGCTTTTTCAAATTGTCCAATGCGATGATAATATTCTGCCAATTGAAAACGAAAGTTAGGATCATCTAACTGAACACGAACCTCAGCAGCTAGATCCCTATCATTGGTACCTTGTAGAATTTTGTTGTAAATCTCAAAAGCGAGCTCAACTCTTCGCAGAAAAAGTTTTTCCTTCAAAATTCCTCGCAAACAAAAATCAAAAAAATGATTGGGAAGTTCATGACCCAAAAGCAGATCTGCAAAATATTGTAATTGTTTATAGTGGATGTAAGAATCACCATACACTTTGTATTGATTGCACAGCTCAAACACTTCTTTGAAATCACTTCCTTCCACCATCAAGGCTTCAAAAAATTTAATATTCATCAATGTAAGAATGGATCCTGCATGATTTTCTTTAACTTGTTCTAATAAAAGCGGTGATAATTCTTGAAAACATCCTAAATTTTCAGGTCCTTTATACATGGCATTAATTAATTTATAGGCGAGTTTTGGCCATTGTTTGGCAACAGCGACTAGGGTTTGAAGTTTAATCCCCTTCCTTTTACTAAATCGACAATTTTCACTATGAGCACTTCCCATAAATCCACCAGGTCGTGCATGATAGGTTGAACAGATATAATCGATAACCAATGCAGCGGTTCCTTCAACCTCACATAAAATTTGAATATTTCGATCACGCTTTCTTTCTTGACCTTTTTGTGAAGAATAATCTTTTCTTAAGAGCCGGTTTTCCCATCCGTTCGAATTATATCGTTCATTAGGCCAATATCGTCTTCTCCAAATAGCTTGCTCCGAGGCATCTAAAGTTCCATAAAGTCTAAAAATTCTCGCAAGAATGAGACTTTTTGCAGAAGACAACATATTCGAAAGCGGATAAATGGCTCTGGATTGAGAATTACCCATCATAATATATCGAAATAATCCAGGTGATTGCGCGCAATAATTCCCGATCTTCTCAGTAATTTTCTTTTTTAAGGCATCTTTTAACGCACGTTCGTCCTGAGGCATATCAGCATTACGCCAAAATACTTGATTAATTTCCTCGATAAAATCAGCATCATTTTCGATGGTGTTAATAATTTCTTCAAGACTTAAAAGAGGAATCGCGTTAGAAAATGCACAAAGTCGGGGGAAATGCTCTAGTTCGTATTCTGTATGCTGCATAAAACACCTGTATTATTTCAATTATTTATAATTTAGCCATCTCAGGCTCATGCCACAAGGTGGTAAACAATACCATAATCACAGGCCCGATGAACAATCCTACCAAACCTAAGGTCTCAACACCACCCAAAATCCCAAAAAGTACTGCTAAAAAATGCATCCTCGTTGCCCCACCAATCATCACCGGCCTAATAAGATGATCAGCCACAAACATCACAATACATCCAATAATCATTATCACCAAAGCTGAGATGAAATGGCCTTGAATTAACAGAATCAAAGCAACGATTGAAAAAACAACTGGCGCTCCAAAAGGAATCATTGCTAAAACTGCGGTAAAAAGCCCAAATAATGCAGCAAAGGGAACACCTGCAATCGCATAACACACACCCAGTATAAGACCCACACTGATCCCAACTAATACAAGACCATTCACTGTTGCTTTAATCGCTACGGGTAATTGTTCTGAATACAATTTCCAACGCGATCTTAATAGAAATCGCCCTAAAATCTTAATTTGTTTGGCTAATATTTCACCGTCTCGATAAAAGAAAAATAAAGAAACAATCGCAAAACCAAAAATAATCGTGCGATGTGCTACTTGTAAGCCAATAATTTTTGCAAAGTCACCCACAGCCTTTAAAGATTTTGAACCGATGGCAAAAAATTCAGTGAGACCTTGGGGCTTTCCTAAATATTCTTGCCATAATGCAGAGAAGTAATCTCCAAATCCAGGAATATTATTTATCCAAGCTGGTGTCGGTAAACCATCAATATTGGCTGTTAATAAATAATTCACACCCGTTCGAATTTCTTGTACGGCTAATTTAGTCAACCACAACAATGGTATCACAACAACCATGATAAAAATCGCGGTTAGAATAGTCGCTACCAGAGTTTTGCGATGACCCAAGAAATTATCGAGGCGTTTATACAATGGCCAAGTCGCAATAGCAATAATTCCAGCCCAAGCCAAGGGAACTAAAAAATGAAAGGCGATAACACTCGCCAAAAGAATAACGGTCATGGTAAAAGTAATGCTGATTAATTCACGATGATTCTCATTCATTTAAATACTCTCATTGTTAAACAGGGTTTCCAATATCCACAAATTCATGCCCTATTCCAAAAGTGTGAGCCAAGTGCTCACCTAAGGCCTTAATGCCAAAACGCTCAGTGGCATGATGCCCCGCTGCAAAAAAATCGATCTTATTTTCCCGAGCAAAATGGACTGTACGTTCGGACACTTCCCCCGTTAAAAAAGCATCAACCCCTAAGGATAATGCATCCTCAATAAAATCTTGAGCAGCACCAGTACACCAAGCAATGTTTTTAATCAGAGCATTTTTCCCTGGAATATACAAAGGCTCTCGCTGCAATTTTTCAGTTAAAAAATGTGTGAATTCCACACCAGGCATCGGTTTATTTAAAGCCCCAGAGAACAATAAATTATTTTTTCTTTCTTCAGAAATTCTCACATCGATATTTAAAACCTTAGCAAGTTGAACATTATTTCCCAATACTAAATGAGCATCTAAGGGCAAATGATAGGCAAACAAATTAATGTGATGATTCAGCAAACTTGAAATCCGATTTTTTTTCATCCCAATAATACAAGGATTTTCAGCACTCCAAAAAAATCCGTGATGAACTAAAACAGCATCCACTTTTTTTTCTACAGCAACATCGATTAATTGCTGACACGCTGAAACACCCGTCATTATTTTTTTAATCTCAGATTTACCTTCGATTTGTAAACCATTAGGGCAATAATCTTTAAAGGTAGAAGGTTGTAATAATTGATCCAAATAATCATTTAACTGATGTAGTTTCACCGATACAGCTCCAATCAGAAATTAAGAATCAGAACTAGAAGAGGAAATTATTCGTTGTATTTTTGCACCTAACTGCGACAACTTTTCTTCGATACGCTCATAACCACGGTCGACATGATAAATTCGATCTACTAAGGTTTCACCTTCTGCAGCCAATCCAGCAATCACTAAACTGGCAGAAGCGCGAAGATCCGTCGCCATCACAGGGGCACCGACTAATTTTTCAACACCATGACAAATCGCCGTGTTACCTTTGAGCTCAACATTCGCACCCATTCTCTTTAATTCATGGACGTGCATAAATCGATTTTCAAAGACATTTTCCACAACGATACTTGTGCCATCAGCAATCGTATTCATCGCCAAAAATTGTGCTTGCATATCCGTGGGAAATTTAGGGTATGGCGCTGTGGTGACATCAACCGCCATCGGCCGACGATCCCGCATATCTAATTCAATGAAATTGTCATCTGAGTTAATGGTGGCCCCTGCTTGCGTTAGCCGTTCAAGAACAGAACCCAAAATAGTGGGGCCTATACCGTTGAGTTTTACTTTACCCCGGGTAATGGCAGCAGCAACCAAATAAGTCCCTGCCTCAATTCTATCGGGAAGCACCCGATATGAACCCCCATGTAGCCTCTTCACCCCATCAATAACGATGGTCTCGGTACCTGCACCAGAGATCTTCGCACCCAAGGTATTCAAAAACCCTGCCAAATCAATCACTTCAGGCTCTTTGGCCGCATTTTTAATGACAGTTTGACCTTCTGCCAAGACAGCTGCCATCATCAAATTTTCAGTACCCGTCACCGTTACAATATTTAAATCAAGTTCACAGCCTTTTAGGCCTTTAGGCGCCCTGGCTTTGATATAACCCGCCTCAACCTCAATTTCCGCCCCCAAAGCTTGCATGCCTTTAATATGGACATCCACAGGCCTAGACCCAATTGCACAACCGCCAGGCATAGACACTTCCGCCTCACCATAACGAGCCAACAAAGGTCCTAACACTAAAATAGAGGCCCGCATCGTTTTAACGAGCTCATAGGGTGCGTTAAAGATATTCGTGCTTCGAGGGTCAACCTCGATATTCATATGCTCATCTACCATGAGTTTGGCACCCATACGCCCTAAAAGGGTCATGGTTGTCGTGACATCGCGTAAATGGGGCACATTTGAGATCAACACTGGTTCATCAGCCAATAGCGTAGCAGCAAGAATCGGTAAAGCGGCATTTTTAGCGCCTGAAATACGAATTTCGCCGAGTAGTGGAACACCACCTTGAATTTTTAATTTGTCCATCGCCTTTTGTAGCGCATTTATGTAGTCTGAGTCAATAGATTTTCACTAAAAGATTGAGACTTACCCCCAATTAATGGTAAACTTCACAGCAATTCACTATCTGACGACTGGGGGGCGTATCATGAAGAAAACACCGAGAGCTGGATCAGTACCAATCAAATTTAGTCGCTCTAGCAATCCCAATTCAAATGCGGCGACATCCATACCCCCGCCAATACCACCCTCACCTCAGTCCACTAACACAGTATCTCCCCAAGCTGCTGAAAAACATGCCTCAACTCCGCCTCCCGTACTTCCACCAAAACCAAAATTACCTCTTAAAAATCACACATCTCCTCGTAGTTCAGTGGCTCCAGCAAAAAAAACCAGTGTACTTCAGGGAAATATTTCTATTCCCTCTGAACAAGAAGTTAAAAAACCTGAACCTGCTCTTAAAACAGAAAGTCCATTCGAGCGAATTCAACGTGAAGATAAATTACTTTATCATTGCATAGGCTCATTAGGCACAAAACGCGCAGAATTTATTGCAGAACTTGATTTGCTTCATGCTATTTTCCGCGATAAACACATTGCTTTCTTAGATAATCCAACTATTCAACATTTAAAATCTAAACTTCCGATTTTACTTCGTCCTTGTGATATTTTATTTGAAGAAAAAGCCAATCTTTTAGCAAAAGAAAAACTCACTGAAAAAGATATTGCCTCCTTAATCGCGATCAAAGAAATTGTAGAATCAATTTTAAAAGAACTGAAAGATGAAAAAGATAAACCGGGTGTGATAAAAACCATTTTAAGCACCATGAGCTTACCCAGAAAATCTCGACGACAATTAGAAAAATTACTTCGAGTCATGTCTGATCTTAAAATTGCCTACGATAAATCTATTAACGTGTTGCTCAAAGGCACTCGAGATGAACGTGAAGATTTACTGACTTCAAAACCCCATATTAAAGGCCCACATTTATCTTATCCCATCGAAATTTCACGTGAAGTCTATTGCCGTATCAATAGCGTAGATAATGATGGAAATCACTATAAAGAAAATACCACAGGTGCACATCGAGTGACGAACATGACGGTACCAGCACCTGATCATCATAACCCACAATATCTTCAGCGGTTTTTAACGAGTGATAAAAAAATCAGAATGTTTTTCAAATCGAATGAAGATCCCATCGATGGAAATGATGATTTTATCTGCCCACAAGCAGAACGAAGAAACGGTTTTGCGATTCGCGTAAACGGTGCATCAGCCGCATCCAGCACCTGGATAGTCGCCGATGAGGGCACACGATTTTATGACCCCGATGGTCAGCCAGAATTACATTCCTCAGATCCTGCCGACACAGTCATTCCTAATTATGCAAAGCACTTTGTAAAACGCAATATCGTTCAAGTAGGACTTGGCGCTCAAGGTAATCCTATTGAAGATACGGCCATGCTTATTTGTAGAAATGAAATGTTGATAGAAAAAATCGGTGTTGAGGCATTTCATCATTCTCTAGAAATCATCATGGATATTCCACGCTGTTTTGCATTACGCGAAAATGATCCTTGGTTTCAAGATCTACTCAAATTCAAAAAAAATACAGAACTCACGCCTGCTGAATTAACAGAATTTTCAAAAACAGTGGTTTATGCACTACGTGAAGTGTTGAAAAATATTTCTGCAGAAAACTTGCCAATCTTAGTTGATGGTCTTAAAAAACTTCCTCAGGGTAAAATTATTTTAGATCAAAGTATTGAAGATCAAGCTTGTTATCTGATGAAAGATTGGCTAACAAATGCGATGCCCAAAGCAAAAGCCAATGATCTGATACGACTTATCGCGCAACTCGCAGCCGCTCCACAAATAATTATTGGACAATCCTTGGGTGATTTATTAAGTCACACCAATCAACTTCCCATATTTCGATATTTTTTCCCTAAAACACCCATAGCTCAACTCCAAGAAAAATTAAAAAATATTGAACATCTGATATGTCCTGAAGATTATGATAAATGGACAGATGCTACAGACTATGGTTTTAACGACTGCACAGGCTCTAATGTATTTTTTGAAGTCGCAAAACGTGACCCAATCACGGAAGAAGCACTCTCAGTTATCCAGGTAGGTATTGATAATTCCGAAGGACCACAACATGAAGCCTATCGTATTGATAAAGTACTGAAACGCAAAAACCAAGCAACACAAGCAGAAGAAAAATTCACAGAAACTAAATTTTACATACAATATCGTTCCATCGTACAAACCTTCCCCGCCAAAATGGCCCAGGTTATTCCTAGAGACATTATTGAGAGAAAGATAGCCAAAGACCCCTATTTTGTTTTCGCTGAATTTTTAAAATGCGTAGCCCAAGATCATGACGACAATCTTCGATGTGAAGAAGATGGCGTCATCACACCCAGTGATTATCATTTTAAATATAAACGACAAAATGATATGGGCGATGGATTTATTGTCGTTGAAAAAACCACGATAGACATCTTCGCAAAATTTCACAACAGTATATTCACCGACATATTTAGACGCTCACAAAAACGGCATGCCTTCTACAAACAAGGAAAAGAACTGACCTATTGGGATCGCTTTATTAAATTATTCCCCCTCGCTGGCCCTGTCTACAAAAAATTGGTTGAAAAATACAATCTTGATATCACCAGTGTTCTGGGTGCAATAAGACGAGGTTCCATTGATCTGATTTTTGCTGAACCCTTGGAAAAAGTATTTGATCAAAAATTTGTTGAACGCTTAAATGGCCGAACGGTTGATGCCAATGATCATGAAAGACAACGCGTATTATCATTTGATCAATTGAACGCACGTATTCACAAAGAGATTTCCATTGAAAAATGGGATTCTGAATCAATACTGGATTTTTGTGACATTGTCGGCACTCATTTTCCTGAACCTGATTTTTTAGATCCACTGTCTAAAGAAACTATTGAAAAAATGATCTTAGAAGCAACCCGACAAGCACGACCCGCTGCGCTCGCTTTATTGTTGTGCAAATATCAGTTAATTGACGAAAAAAATGTCGGTGACCTTGCCAACAGAGCGCTTTCAGAACTCATCAAAAATTTACCGATGAGCGATGACCAAACCACGATTCTCAAATCATTAAAAACTGCAGACGTTATTTTAAATTTTGTCCTCGTCGCAGAACATTCACCACGCCATGTGAAGGAATTATTAGAAGGAACGCGCAAAGCCTTTCATCCCATATTAGAACTCTCTCGTATTAATAAACCTTATAAATCCATCACAAAAAATCTATTAAAAAAATTAATACGAGCGGGTTTTGACATTGAAGCAAGAGATGAAAAAGGACTCAGCGCAGTGGACTATGCTGTGCTCAATGATTCTGTTCCAATGTTTTGCACCTTGGTAGAGGGCGGCCCCCGTCGTTTATCTGGTATCAAAGGTGATTTAAAAGCCAGCCAGAATGTTTCTGCGTGGAAATTCCTCAATGAACTAAGGCTCGTAGACTTTTTAGAAGCCCATGAAGAAATTCCTGCATCGATACGCAAAAAAATCATGCGTAACAGTCGTGTCGCAGGAGAAATGATCAAACGCAAAATATTTATTGATCCTAAAAACCCAGGTCAACATAAAACACTCATACCCGTTAAAACTTTAGAGGGAGACAAATCTCTACCCATCGATTTCATCGGTCTTTTCATCGACAAACTCGGATTTTTATTGCAAGCAGAAGCCAGTGTCAAAGCTGAACGTAAAGACGAAAAACACGGAACTCGACCCGTAGTTGGTGTGGAATATGAAGGCTTAGGATGTCACGTAAAAATTGACCCAGAATTTCCAGTCTTGGAAAAACTCGGAGAAGCCTGTGTACAAGAAGCCATAGGATTTGGAACCTCACACTCAGACACTATTCAGTTTGATGCAACTACTTTTCAAGCACTGATTGATTATTATAAAACCAAACCCTCTTCAAGCAAAAATACCGCAACGATTGCCGGACTAGAACGACTCAAAAAAGGAAAACCCATTAGAATTCTTGTTTCAAACACTGTAGAAGGAAAAAACTGTCAAAATGCAATGAAGGCTAATGCAGGAAATATCCTTGCAAAAGAAGAAAAATTCAACGAAGAACAACTGGCCAATTATATGCTACTGACTCTAATGATGATACCTTCTGTTTTTAGAGATGCAAAACCCGATAATATCATGATCGGTGACGACTTAGACTTATGTTTAATCGACAAAGGTGTGAATAATTTACCACCTTTTAAAGAAGATAAATTAGAATTTTTGTGCGTACTGTTTAATATGGATCACATGTATGCAAATTTATTAGTCAAAGTACTCTATGACTTGTTATCAATTGATGTCGATACTTTCCTCAGCAAACGATTTGGAGAATTTTCAGCACTGTGTGAATCACATCTTAGTAATTTCGGCCAAAGCCCTGAAATTCCTTCCGAATTAGATTCCAGTTGGGTACTACAACATCGCACCCGTTTTAAAGACATGCAAACAGCGCTGAGAAAAGCACTGGATCGATTATTGAATGATGAAGAACCCATGAACTCGATGGAAGTATTGCAAAGAACACTTTCCAAAACGTGGCTAGCCTATCGACATGGAAATCGACAAGACGACACAGTCGCCGGAAGATTTTTTAAATCCACTCAGTCTGTTTTATCTCAATTACTGAATATATATGCCGGAACCAAAATCAACACCGCCGCCGCTATGAAAACACGATTTACAAAATCGGTAGCAGCGCCTATGTTTGGCAAAAAAGCTCAGCTGGTTCACTACAATCCCGCGCAAGCATACACTGATTTTAGCGAAAGCATCAGAAAATCCATTAATCTCGATGAGATTATCGCAGCACTCAAAAGAGGTGATACCCAATCATTTATCAATTTAAGAATCAAAACGCCTGAAGGATTTCTTCCACTACACGACCTACGAGCAGCCGTTATTAATAAAATTGATTACTCTACCGTCGATGAAGCCACACAACGAATAATTATCGATTGTTTAAAATCCGATGAAGGATTCACTGATTTTAAAGAAGAATTACGTCTAAATGGTATGACAGCCCTTGAGAAAGATGATCTCAATGTCTTATTAGAAAATTGCACCGATCTTCGTGAACTTTATTTGCGAGGATGCTCGGGACTCAATACCGATGGTTCACATTTCAAAGTGGCTGGTCTTAAACTCAAAAATCGTCTCACAAAAAGTTTATTAGATATCATCAAAGAAAAAGCACCAGGCCTCATCAGTCTCGACTTAAGTGGTTCTTCAGTAGAAGAAGTAAAATTCGCAGGCTCTGATTTAGAACAATTAGAATATTTATATTTAGAAGGCTGCGAAAATTTAATTCGCGCCCACGTAGAATCAAAAGCATTAAAACATTTATCACTAGAAAATAACCCACTACTCACTCGTGTACATTTCGACTCCGAGGTTCTCAGCGTACTCAACATGAAAGGCTGCACGAATTTACCCGCCGAAGTCCTACAACAAATGCTAAAACAAGCCGCAAAATTAAAACGCTTCACCTTCGAACCCGGCGCAAATTTCGTCCCCCGCACCCTATCATGGTTCGTCTTCCAAGCCTGGCAACCCGACATCTCCAGACTCAGCAAAGACCACCGAGTAAACCGCCATTTACTAAAAGCCATGATCAAAGATGGAGTCCTACAACTAGGCGCCCTCCCCATCACAGAAACCGACCTCAACGACATCCGAGAAATCCTCTCCAGCCCAGAAAACAAAAAAGACCCAATTAACTGCCACACCCTAGACCTAAGAGGCTTAGAAACTTTCCACAGAGATACTATCCGAAAATTAACGCTCGATATGATGAGTGGGAAAAATGGGTTGAAAGAGATTAAGTGTCAGCCTAGAGTGAGACCTAAGGTGGATGTTAAACCTAGGCAGTGGCAGGTTAACGATAAACGTATTAATGAAATGTTGATCTCTCCTGAAGGGCAAGTTGTTATATCATCACAAGACGGCCAAATTTATTTTCTAGATGCTGAAAAAATTGGGATTGAAGAAAATCCTTGCGTGAAAATATTAAAAGGTCACACAGAAACTGCATGGCCTATCATATTTAGCTCTACGGGAGAACTCATATCAGGAGGTTCAAAAGAAATTATTTTGTGGAACCTCAAAACGGATAAACCTCAATATAAAAGTAAAACTGCTAGTACATATCACATCTCACTTTATGGAAATGACAATTTTACTTCAAGTTCTTCTGAATTTATTATTCAAGTATGGAATTGCTCTGATTTAAAACTTACAAAATCTCATAAAGGTAACACTATGAGAATTACTGGCCAAATTGCTGTTTTGCCTGATCTCCAAGTCATATATTCAACAGATGCGACACCTGGTGTATTCCAACTCTGGAATGCAGGATTAATCAATAATACAAAAGACTATGCATCAAATTCAGTAGATATATCTTCATTTTCGATAAGCCATGATGACACATTATTAGTCTTATCAAATAAAGACGTAGTTGAATGGAATTATAAAACATGGGAGAAAATAGCAACATACCCCAGGGATGTAAATGAAGGTGAGCGCACGCAACGATTACCTTCAAATGAATATCTAATTAATGACTTACTTTCTGGAAATCATGCTGTACTAAGAGTTTACAGTAGTGATTTCAAACCTGTAACTATACTGGCTGAGCTTTATGATTATATAACTGCCACACAAATAGGAGTTGATGGTAATATATTATACGCATGCAATGGTTGTCTGTATGACCAAGAAACTCAATCACTTGATGTAAATCTAAAGCAAATAACAACTTTATTAACAAATTATCACCCATTATTTATCAAAAATTCTATTTATTTTCAAACTCAAAATCCCGAACTCTCTCAAGCACTAATAGACATCTTAGAATCACTTTTTGAAGTGAATATTTCAGTAATAAATACTGAATCTCAACGTGGCACTGTCAAAGTAGATTTTAAAGACGAATCAGCTTTAATCGATTTTTACGATTATTGGCATCAATTAAAAGGGGAAAATAGCCCTGAAAAACCTCTAAACCCCCACTCACAGATAAATATTGCTGATCTCAGATTATCAAGCGAAGACCTTATGTGCTTAGCTGACTGTTCGCCTTATTTAACTAGAATTCAAGGATTAGAGGAAATATTAATTCTAGAAAATTATTCAAATCTTTTTGGTCGTTGCTCAGCATTGAAATCAATAATCAGTAACTCTAATCAATCATTATCAGTAGATATCAGTTTCAGAGAACTCCTACCTCGATCATTTCACATAGACAGAAAAGCTGAACAACTTACCATTACCTTTTCTCGCCCAATGAATCAATTCCAAACAGAAGCCTGGGAATCGTGTATGGAATTCTTGAAAACCATATTTCCCAACCAAAATAGTCGTAGTCAAAAACCCAGTGAAGCTCCACCTCTGCTCAGCCATCATTATGAGCAAAGCGAAGTAATCCACTTCGAAACGCCAGAGCAAGCTGAACAGTGCCACACTCTCCTGAAAGCACTTGTTTCTCAACGTCATGAGCAAAATACCCATGCAAATTCGGCTGAAAAACAAAGCCCAAGCTACGGATTAAAACGAAATTCATTCCACAATGAGGCAAGAAGACGATATTCAAGCTCCGATGAAGACAATACGCTACATACACCACCGGAATTAGAAGAATCTATATTGAACTAGTAATTGTAAGGTCACAAAAAACGAATAACTGTCACATAAAATGTAAACCACTAGACATTAATATAGAATTATGTAATCGAATGCGTTACATTTTTTGTAGCTTTTTGATTATCAGTATCCACAATAAGCTGCTCTTTAATCGTATCAAACAGAGACCTATCGTTTAACTTAATCGCTTCATTTAAGCTTGTGGAACCTTCTTTAAAAACTTGTAGCGCTTTATGTTCTAAACCTAGAGTAGTATAGACATCAGCGAGTTTACAAGTTGCAGCCCAGTAATTACCTCCACTTAACTCAATCGCTTGCTTAAATGCAGTTACAGCTTGATCAGTATACTCTCGTCCTAATCTCAAAAAACCAAGTCCTTTAAAATAAGCAATCTCAGGAAGCTCGGGATTATCTTCATTCAAGGCATAATTAATACGTTGATCAACTGACATCTTTTCCCACAATTGAACAGTTCGATTAGAGCTAAAAAACCGTAGAGATTGTAAATTAGGTATGTTCCGATGTGGTGAGAAAATAGTTTTTAAACGTGACATAATGCACCCCCTTGATCAGAAAAAACGAGATACGGTTTCAACAGAATCAAAACCTTTATCATATTCTAACATATCATCTATAGTGCGTTCAATCCCTTCAACTCTTAAGCCAGTACTATTAATCACCTCATCTCTCAGTAAAAACCCCATAATAAAGTTTAAATAACTCCAAGCGCTCATTTGTGGAGAAGGATTTTCAACAGTCCCTCGAAGTTTATGGCTACCATAAAATCCCTTAACGCAATTCAATGCCTGCACAGATTCTTTGCCAATTTTTCCATTACACAAAATAAACCTTTCTGTAATATATTTTTCTTTCATTGATTTGGTATTTTTAATAAGTTCGTTACTGTCTATTCCAAGTAAACTGAAAGGTATCTCGATCAAATATCTTTCTTTACCAGGAACATTGTGTTCAGCATGTTTTAAGAAATTATCCTCGAACTCACTATCAAAAGATATAAATTTTATTTTCCAGACACTCACAGTCCGTTGTCTTTTTTTGACATCGTGGCTTAAAGTATATACAAGTTCTTGATTTTCAATTTTCTTACCTCTTCGTAAACTTACGCAAGAATCTTCAACAATTTTTCCATCAGCATCAGTAAAAAAACTTGCTACATGGCCAGGATATAAATCTCCATCTACCGACAATTTGCCTTTATCAACATAAATATAATAGTAATTTTGTTTGAGAAGTTTACGCATTTGCTTTAATGACTCAACCACATAGAAATTTTTATGGGTATATTCATCTCTATCATTAACCAATTGGTACATATGTACGCCATTAGAAGATCTGGATAATAATTGAGAATGAATTTCTCGTTTAAATATGCTTGAAATTGAGCCTCGAAAAAACCTTAAAGATCTAGTATTAAATGTGTTTTTTAACATAAATAGCCACCTATTTTTTTAGCATTATATCTAATATCAGATAGACATACAACAATAATATTATCATATAAGATCACAATTATAATAATGGTTTACAGTCGATTATTAGTTTATTGTAATTAATTGTGTTATTTATGATATAAATTTTAATTGGCTTTTAAATTCATTTTTTTGACATTTTCAACGAGTGGTATAGGGAGATATCAATAAAACCTCAGCTTTACCTTAAATCGCATCTGTGTTAAAACACTCAAAATACATCTATATTTTTGCAAAAACTGGAGTATACCCATGAGTGTTACCTATGAAGAAGCAGAACAAGCACAAAAAGCTTATGAAGACGTCTTACTACTAGATCCAAATGTGCTATCAATAGGTGTAGTAGCAGAAAGTGATGGCTTTGGAAATAAAACTGGAGATTTCATAGTCCAAATTGGCGTTGCATCAATTGATGCTTACAATCAATCCTTAAAACATGGCACCTCTGTTATCCCAAAAGAGCTATTAATTACAAGCCGAACACAGGGAGCAAGCAAACATATACGTATTAATGTGATAAAACAAGACAAAATAGAAATCTTATCTAAAACAGTCAAATCTCATGATATGCCAGAAGCAACTGATAAACGGGATACAACAGATAATATAACTCGCAGTAATGTATTACGAAAAGGTCTTGTGCTTTGTGGATACAATGTAGGTCATTTCTCAATAACTTCTAGAATAATTGGATTATCTTTAGAAAATGAGAATAGATCAATTGAAGGAAAGGTTGATGTCTTAAGTAATAAACATGTATTAACACCTGAAAATAAAGGATGCTTTGGCGATGCAATTATTCAGCCTGCTCCATATGAGTATGGAATAGTAGGCCAAAATACGTTTGAATTATTGCATCGATGGGCTCCCTTGAGTTCTGCTACAAACGCTGTTAACGCAGCGATTGCCGAAGTATGTGGTGTGGCGTGTTGGGATAAATTTGTAACTGCCTATGTTAGTAAAATTGGTTATCCAACCAAAATTATCGATCCTTTTATTGGTACAGATGTTATGTTCAAACGAGACCATTCACTTAAAATTATTTCTAGAAGTTACTCAACTACAACACCTAGTGCCTTTTTTCACTCTAAAAATTTAGCATCGAAAGCTTTAAGAAATAAGATGGGTGCTATTGGTGTTGGAGTTGTATTAGCAGTTTCAAAAACCATTTCATTTTTCTCTGGAAAAGATATTTCGAAAAAAGACACTACCATTTCCAGTCAATCTGGTTCATTTAAGAAATAGTTAAATATGATTCAATCTTTATTTATCTAATATCGCTAAGAAATATTACAATTTAAACCTGTAATGAATTGCTAGTACTCTTTAGATATTTGAACGAAGTATTAGATATGAATTCTATAAATAATATGTATATTCAAGGACTTAGTTATCAACTTAATTCTTGGAAAATTAAATCAATGTTGATATATCACATATTTAAGGTTTAGCTATCGTTGAAGGTCCTTGATTAGATGCTTCTGCAGTTTCTTTAGCTTTCTTCAATAACGTTCCATCAGGATCAACAAGACTCTTAATTCTTTGCAATAGAGTTAGGCTACCTTCACTTTTCTTTCCAGCCTTATCAGATTTCTTATCATTATATTCTAAAAGACCCCGCTTAAGGTCACTTTTATAAAAATTGGAAATTTCTTCCATCTGTTTTAGTGTTTTAGGAGTATTCAGATTAGATTGACCTTCAACAGATTTCAATGCTTGTTCAACTTTACTTATATCCTTACGAAACACCCACATCAAAATCGTATTAGCCTTCTCTTTTACAGCCTCAACCACTCCATTAAACGCCTTCCTCAAATACCCCCCAGTACTAGGAAACTTATCCATCATCGTAGCCACACCATCCCGCACCCAAGAAGGAAAAGGCAAACGTGATACTGTCGACTTCTGAGTTTGAGCACTAGCAGCCAGATTACCCTCTTGATCTCGCCCCCCATTCGCTTTAGTCGAATCACGAGTTTGTTGAACACTAGGCCCCAAATTATGAGCAACATTCTTCGCCTGAGCCTGAGCCTGAGCCTGAGCCTGAGCTTGTGCTTGCGATAAAGCAGCTTTCTGCTGATTTTTCCTCGGAGGTAATGGAGGTGGTGAAACACTCTTAGCTTCTTGAGCACGGGTAGAATCCACACTTTCTTTCGCAGGACCAAGCCCCTGCTCTTCTTGCTCAGCCAAGATAGGAGAAACACCCGCACCCTTAGCCTCTTCTACATTTCCTTTATTCGAACCACCTTGCACCGTCGAATCTACACCTTTTTCTGCAGGCGTAGATTGTGCCAAATTTCCTTCTACTTGTGACTGAGGAGCAACATCAGGATTCTTAGCATCTTCTGCATTCCCCTGATCTAAATTTTGATTCAGACCACCTCGCACCGTCGAATCCACACCTTCTTCTGCAGCTGCAGATTGCACAAGATTTTCTTCCACTTGCCGGGGAGGTGTAACACCCGCATTCTTAGCCTCTTCTGCATTCCCATGATCTAAATTTTGATTCGGACCACCTTGCACCGTCGAATCCAAACCTCTTTCTACAGGCGCAGATTGCATAAGATTTTCTTCCACTTGCGGGGGAGGTATTACATCCGCACCCTTAGCCTCTTCTGCATTCCCATGATCTAAATTTTGATTCGGACCACTTTGCACCGTCGAATCCACACCTTCTTTTGCCAGTGCAGCTTGTCCCTGTTTTTCTTCCTCAGCCAGTGGAGGAGACACATTTCCACTCTGAGCTTGAGAAACATTTCCCGTATTTAAATTTTGCCTTTGATTAGATGCAACAGTCTGCGTTGTATCCACAATATTTTTTTCTTCATTTTCCACTTCAGATTGTTCAACAGCTGATTCAGCTTCCGCTTTACGTTTTTTTTCTTCATCCAATAATTGCGCATCATTACTTTGATTTTCCGCAGCTTGCACAGATTTTTCATCTTGAGAAGCTGGAGCCGCTTCAACAATTTCAATTTTAGTTTGCGCTTGAGATTTTTTTTCATCCACTGGAATTTGTTGAACAACTTGCTCAAGTGGTCGTTTAGGATCCTGAGTTGGAATTTGCTCCACAGCATTTTGCGCAACATTACCTGGACGCTCAGTCTCTCTAAGCTTCAAAAATCGTTCAAACAAAATCATAACAAACTCCTTTTCCCTCATCCCTGGATCGTTTTATACACTTTAAGTATTGCCTAAATCCAAAAAGAAGCAAATAATTCACAAAATTTACATGAATATGCAGGAATAATGATAATATATTTGCTCCCCCTCCCGGGGGGAGCTGTCACGAAGTGACTGAGGGGGGATCTTAACCCGCAGCCCTAGGCCCCATCTTCTGCTCAGCCCGACTCTCAGCACGTTGCTGAAGATCCGTATACTGCGCTTTCAAAGCATTAAATTGCGTCTGATCCTGACCCGCAGCAGGTTTGAAATTATCAATCGGAAAATCCTTCACATAAAAACCTTTTTTCGTATATTCTTCAAAGGATTTCAAAGCCGCAGCTCCTTCAGCACTCTTAGGATCAATATCTTTTTTCACCGAAGGCATAGTCACTTTAACATCCAACTTATCAAATTTATTATTATCACACCATTTATCCAACACCTTCGCACCAAGTTCAGCAGACCCTTGAATTTTCAATCCATTTTTATCAGATGAAACACTAATCGCCTCACCCTTATCTTGAATCTTAACCACATCCCCTGCAAAACTGATTCCAAACTTATTATCTTTCGCTATCTGAGCCATCTGAGCTTTAAAATCTTTAGCATTTATTCCACCCGCTGGCATAACACTCTCAGCAGGTTGTGCAACTACCGGTAGAGATTCAACAGCTTTAGTACTTTGAGCAGTTGTGTCAGCTGCACTTTTTCTTTCAGCGGGCAAAGTAGCTCCCTGCGCAATGGTGGGTAAACCACAAATTCCAGCAAGCTCTCTGTATTTTTCCAAATTTCCTTTATGTTTTGCTGGATCCTTGTGCCAGTCAGCTAATAACTTACTCAACGCTTTATCAACAGCAGTATTATCATTAACATCTACACCAAATTTCTTTTGCACATATACTTCTTCAAATGCATAATTCATGTCGCCCGCCGCATTATCATGTTGGGGCATAAAGTGTTGTGCACCATTTTGATACAAATCATCAAACTCTTTATAATTTTTCTCAACTAATGAAGGATCTTTTTTTGCCGCATCCCACAATGATTGCATTCTACGAACTACAGCATCAGGATCATTATAATTAACAGCACCTGCTGCTGCAGGCGATGGAGTGGAAGGTGTGCTAAGCTTTGCATTACTTGTTATCGGGGCAGGTGTTTGCATTGATTGCTGTCCAGTTGATTGATTTACAGCAGCTGCTGGTGGGCTCAGTTTTTTAAATTCTGACAATATTTCTTTTAGACGATCTAAAAAAACAACATTATCTTTTTTTTCAACTTTATTCAGTAAACTCATCACCTTATTTTGATTTTCAGTTTTTTTACTATAATCTTTTTTTGCTTCTTGCAGTAACGCTTCCATTTGAGAAAGTCCATCTGCCTGTGATAAATAACTTGATTTAGGCTGAGATACAACAGTTGTATCTTTTGCTTCATCAGGAGCTGGAGTAGTTGAAGTACTTGTTACAGGTGCAGCTACAGCTTTTCCTTGGAATCTTGCAATGTTATCATCGCAATATTTTTGAATTGCTTTGTTATCAGTTAAATAACCATTAATAATTGATTCTTGATCTTTACTAAATTGTATATCATCTTGATATTGTCTTATCTTATCTTGTAAGTTTTCAAAACGTTCCTTTAAGCGCACATAATCTTCTAATTTAACAGTATTAGGCGGCGTAACCATATTATGATTTGCCCTCTCAGCATCTACATGTAGCTTGAGTCGTTTTAATTCTTCCATAGCATCGATTGCTAATTCATTATTACTCTTCGACATGGACTTATCTCCCGTAAATCAATCTTTTCTGCTTATAATTATAGCTTATTAGGGGATATCCACGTTTGCCTAGTCTGGGACTGCTTAAAACAGCAATTGACACATTGTTCATAGAAGAGGACAATAGACCCAATAATGGCAAGGGGGGTATGATTATGTTAAAGCAACAATCAGGTACAAATGATGGCATATCTGCAGGAAGCGCAGGACTTGCTGTTGAAGAGGGTCCGCAACAACTACAAAAGTTTCTAGAAAAGCACAATATTACCATCGATCATTTTATAAATGGACAACGCACACTTCTAATGGACACAATCCATGACCCTAATCCAGAGTTATTGAGAACTATTTTTTTATTTAATCCAGACTTATTTTTACTATCGAACAACCGACATAAAGAAACAGTTATTCACACAACTGCAAGAGTAAATAAACCAAAACCACTCAGAGTTCTTCTTGAAGAGGCCGATAAAAAAGGTTATTTATTAAAAGCGGTAAATTGTAGAGATGGAAATGGAAATACACCTTTACTTTCAGCATCACGATTTGCTTCATCATCACAAGATGGCCTTGAAGAAACAATTGATGTATTACTAGAATTCGGCGCAGATCCTACCATTGCAAATGATGCCGGTGAACTCCCAATAAAATTTTTAAATGGAAAACCAGATCTCCAACAAAAACTAACAGCCCAAATCGAAAAACAAAAACAACAAAAACTTGCCCCCACAATTCCAACATCAAAACCACAAATCCCCCCCAAACCAAACCAGCGAAGAAACTCACTAGAAGCAAACCGCGCCGCCCCTACAGCTTTCTTCCAAAACATGGGCCCAAGCCGTCAAAAAACTCCTTCTCCACCTCAAGATGAATCTCTCACTAGATCTTCAGGTTCTGCAGAAGAAACCACAAAATCTTCACCAAAAGCCCCTATGGATGCCCGATCTTTCAAATCTGATGAAGCCACTAGACCTACTTCTCCCGTAAAAGTACCTGAAGAGCTTCAGCGTCGCATCGATGAGCAATTGATCATAGCTTGTGAGACTGGACAGCATGAAATTGCTGAAAATCTATTAAAAAATCTAGGTGCTAACCCTAATGCGGTTTCAGAGAGTGAAGAAAATAGTATGACGGCATTAGCAATAGCAGTACTAAATAATGATAAAAGAATGGTTACATTGTTACTAGACCATAAGGCTGATATAAATTTAGGGAAGACAACTCCTTTAGGTGCTGCAATATTTCTAGCTAAAGGAAATGGTAATGAATTAACTTTATTTCTGCTTGAGAGAGGCGCAAATCCTAATGTACGTTCAATGCCCGATATAGGTTCAATTCCTGATAATCGATATCCTATGCATCAGGCTGCTAATGATAACAACACTGTAATTGCAAATGCCTTATTCAAATCTGGTGCCGATGTTAATCTAAGGCTAAATGAAAATATGTCAACCCCTTTAATCGTTGCAGTTTGTTCAGAACATTTAGAAATGGTCAAATGGCTTGTTGAACACGGAGCTGATTTGTCGCTAAGCCAGCCTTGTCAGGGTGGACCAGCTACTGCATTGACTTTTGCTGAATGCAGTGAAAATCAGGAAATTATAAACTTTTTAAAACCCCTTTATAGCCCTAAAGACCACAGTAGTGCTCATAGACATCGAATTAATTTTCGCGATCATGAGGCTTCTGACACAAACGCTCATTCAGATTCCAAAAAATGCGTGGTGATGTAAGTTTCTTAAGATTGTTTTTTATTATCCGATTGGATATTTTTTTCAGCTTTTGTAGCTTGATTTTGTAATTTTGTCATTTCTGAAGACAAATCAGAGACTTGATTGAGTTGTTTGTTGACGATCTGCGTACTCTCTGAATGAAGCTTTATCCCTCTTTTTAAGAATATCATACGATCTTCTTGAGACATATTTCCTACATTTTTATTTGCTTCTAACATTGCTTTAGGTGAAGGAACTCCGTGAGGATCTTGTATGGCATTAGTGTTCTTAGTATCTATTCCTGCAGCAACATCAGTTGCAATCTCTGAAACTTGATAAACTTCGAATCTTTTAGCCATCGTTGCATTCATTTCAGCTTTAATCTGTTCATCTGTCATATTCAAGTCTTTTTCAACCCACTTTAACTCTTTCTCTAGTTGAATCTTTCGTTTCTCATCTTTAGGATCTTTGCTTGACTCTATTTTATGTAGTTCTTCTTGTATACCTTTCTTTTTAACTTCCAAATCTTTACGCCTATTAGGATCAGCTTCAAACGCTTCTTTTCCGACAACCTTAATTAATTGCTCTTTATCCAGCTTCTCAGGAATTGGTCTTGATTTTGCAGCTAATCGCTCAACCATTGTTCGTTCAACTTTCTCAATTCTTTCTTTACTATCTTTGTGGTTTGGATCATTAGGATCTGCAGCACTGGCATATAATGATTGCATAAATGGCATGTCTTTAATCAACTCGCGTGGAACATATCGATTCTCTTGAATAAAATTTTCCCGTTCTCTTTGATGAGCTATTAACATTTCTCGTGAAGTATCGGCTAATTTTGCAAGGTCTTTTGTAATCTGAACTAATTTTTCTGGTGAATATTTTTCCGGTGAATAAGGTATACCAGGATTTGCAGGCTCTGGGATATTACCACTACTCAATCGATATCTATGTATCATTAAATCTTTTAAATCAAAATACTCTCTCAGTTCTTTTAAAATTTCAACTTGCATTCTCTCAAATAATTCTTCGTCTAACATTTCTTTTTGCGCAAAAGCGATCATAATGCCTGCCATTAATGTATTTCCAGCAATAGTCGCATAAGGTGCTTTGAGATCTTCATCAATTTGCTTTCCTGTCAGTGGGCCAATTCGCGAAACTCCTAATGCCTTTTGATGAAGTTCTTTTAAAAGCCCTGCAATAGGAACACGAACACCATCTATCGGATTTGGACTTAATATGTCTAAAGCTTTTTGAATATACGCTGGAAAACCATCACCTACCATAAACACTTGTGGTCTAAAGGGTTTAGTACCAGTTTTTGTCTTCTTAGCATCCTGATTTTCAGACGTCTCTTTTGAGAGCTTCTGATCACTCTTATTTGACATGTTGGCCTCCATATCTTGTAACAATATAATTATAGTACAGATTGGAAAACACTCAGTTTTATATAAAATAGCTTGCAAACACTGGGCCAGGAAGATATTCAAAAAGAAACTATCTTCATGTAATAATGGAAACTTAATCTCTCTGAAATTTGATCGTAGAGGGGATCAAACTGAGCAACATAAATTCTTTTCTAACAAAATCAATCATTTAAATCGCTTATATAGTAGTGTCAAACCGCACTTCATAATTCGATACTAAAAATGTGGATATTCACACCACAAATCGCGTTTACTAATTAGCTAAATTTTCTACTATTTTTTTTGCTCGTTCAGTTTGAAACTCTACAATAAAACATGAAGAGTTTGACACTGCTAGTTTAGAAGGCTAATTGATTGAGTTAATATTTTTTTAACCATGCTCGGTTTGACTCCATCTCTCTATTGATTTATAACACATTTAATTAAGTACATTACTCGGAAAAAAAATTTCATTTAGTTTCTTTACAATTTCTGAATCCCATGTATTATTTAACATAGCTGCTTGAATCTTTTCGTAATTTTGAAGTATTGATTCAATGGCACGCAGCATTCCTACTCTTCTATTGAGTAAAATATTATCTTCTTGATATAGTATTAAAGGAAATGAACCATTAGTTCGATCTATAAATACTATTCCATAATCATTATTTGCTGTAATGAATTTATACATTTCTAAAAAATGAGATTTATGAATTAAATGAGAAACGTCTAGATGGTTAATTGTCTGTTGAATAAAGTCTCTACATTCGATCAAGATAGATCTCACTTCATCATTCGTAAGTATATTATGTTGTTTCATCATCATTCTCGATATCACCATGCGATAGGAAATATCTTGATATTTAATGTCTTTAAATAGTTCAGGGTGAGTACAAATTTCATACTTATACATACATTCCTCCATTTGATATAAGTATAGTACAAAAGTAAAATCGATTATGATGGAGAAGAAAACCTATTTTGCAAAGGAAAAAAATATCTTATATGCTATCTGAAATAAATTCAAAATTTGAATATTAATAAATATACGAAGTAAACTTATTAATTATATCAATTACTTCAGGAAAATAGTCGAGTTCTCTCCTAATTTTATTATTTTCAATTTTAACAAATTTAATCATGTTAAAATCGATTATTTTATTAATATGATTTCGATCACACATACTTAAAAAAGTTATGTTGTGTGCGCTACCGTTATGAACTATCCTTAAAAAATGTATAATGTCTTTCCAATTTTCGTTATTCTTTTCGAAATGTTTTGTTTTAAATAATTTATCAATTTTATCACTTAAATTGATATGTTCTAAATACTCATGGCAGTATATCTCTGAGAAATTTTTAACTGGATATTTCGCTATAATATCTTCCATAACTGTTTTATCGTCGGTTTGATTTAATATATATTTCTCATGGTATATCTTCTTTATACAGTAAATAAGAAATTTTAATTCAATAGAGTATCTATCTGGTTCGGTTTTAATAATTTTATTACTTATTTTATTTGATATTTCTTCTATGTAACAATTGTTCATGAATTTATTTATTGATATATCAAGTGCGATCATTAAATCAGTGTCAAACATCCGAAATATTGCAGCAATATACTGCCTACCAATCTCTGGATATTTTTTGACAATAGGATTAGTGTCTAATTCTTTTAGGATCATCATTGAAATACTAAGATTAGTTATTAGGGTTGAAAACTCACCTCTTGAAGATTTTCCTAAATTTTTAATTTTATTGATCAAATTATCTAGGTATAACGAATCTTGATTAGAACTATCATTGGAAAAATAATTAAAAATTTTATTAAAAACATTACTCATATATGTTAGTCGCACTATCTTTATATCGAAAAATGATAAGATAAAGACATGTATCTTTAAACAATACAAAAAAAACCTTTTCTTAGTAAGAATCTCCAAGCTTTATTAAATTTTATCATCTTTAAGCCTTGCTAGTGTATTTCTTTTCGATATTATTATAGCATATGCATAAATAATCTTAGAAAGTATAATCTCTTAATGTGGATCAAATCCATAATAAACAGTGTCACACAATAGTTGAAGGTTATACCTAGTCTCTTAAAAATAGTTTCAAGTTATTCATTTAGTTAAAGTAAGCAGTTATTCTTCTTCAAGCATTCATTATATTTTTCTAAGAATACAATAAATACACACACAGATTTACAGCACTAGGTATAACGGTAAATTGCTGAACTAATGAGAATTTTTTTTATCTTATCCGGTTTGACTTCTCTCGATTCATTATTTAACAGAACATAATCATGTATCTCGTTCTCTTAGTATTTGCATACCTTTTTCAGTTGTGATGTATTGCTGTAATCGGCTGTTAGGCTTAGATGGGATCGTAAAAGCAATTAACTGCTCAACCATCAGAGGTTGCAAATAGTTATTTTGAAAGGTTTCCCGATCTTTTAATTTAAGTAATACTTTGATTTCCGTAGCCTTGCGCGCTTGTTGGCAAAAATTAAGGATTTGAATAATGGCTTGTCGGGTGACTTGTCGGGTGACTTGTCGGCCGACAAGTCGGGTAACTTGCGAGGATTGAGTTGGTAGCATATCCTCTAAGAATTCAGAGTGAATGTCGAATTCAGTCCAAAAGGATTGTCTAGCTGCATCAGTATAATAGGACGGTTCAGGAGAGCCATTAATTTGTAAAGCTCTGCGTATTTTTGGCAAACCCGTACCTCGACCTTCAGTAAAGTCTAACTCTTTTAGAAACTCGCCTATCCTGCGGTTACGGTATCTACGACTAATTAACCTTCCAGCTTTTATGTCGTTATCAGAAATTGATGGATCAGGGCCAGGATGACTGACGATTTTGATACTAGAACGATTGATACGCACCTCAATAGGCTCACGAATTTCATAGCTACGATGATAAATAGCATTAACTAATGCTTCTTCAATTGCCTCATAAGGATAGCTAAAAAAACGTTGGGCTTTTGCTTGACCAGGAATTTTTAATACACGCTCAGTAATATAATTATTTTTAATATACCTCAATGCGCTACGAAGTTGATGGTCTAAAGGGCCTTTAAAAATTGCTTCCTGTATAACATCACCACCTTCATCTTCTGGGAAATATACAACATCTATTTGAGCATAGGGAAAAAAATTCTCTGGATGATCATTAAAAAACATGAGAGCAACATTGCGCGGTTTTATATATTCATTACCACCATCAGCTAGTACCATTTGACGACATAATTCAGTTGTTGGAATATTACGAGATTCTTCAAGCAAATTACTATTTACTTCTTTCAAAAATGATTGTATCAACGGCAATTTTATATCCTCAAGTGAAGCATGATGATTGATACGGTCATCGAATGGGATTACTGATGTTAGTCCTATCAATTCTTTTAATTCATCGTTTTTGGCAACAACTGTACTCGAAAATTTCCTAATATAATATTTATGGTCACTACTTTTACCTAATGTTGAAGGGGCGGTATATGGTCTTGCTGATCCACCAGGTACCCAGATGATTAATAAATTTTTTTGCTGAAATTTCTCAGGTGAAACAATGGGTGTATAGGCAGGCTTTATACGGGAACAAATGTGCAAAATCTCTTTTTGCAGTTTATCTAATTGAGTTATATCAATCCCCAGTGGCGGATATATAGGCTTACCATTATTCTCTTCTATGCCAACTATAATATAACCGCCACCAAAATTGTGAAAATCATTTGCAAAAGCACATATGGTATGCAAAATCGCTTCTGGATTCCATCCTGCTTTATATTCAAGTCGATCAGACTCAACAACAGTATTATCCAATAAATCTGAGATATTAATTGGTAGATGCATTTTAATAATCCTTCATGTTAATTCTATTTTCATTACATTTTTTCAAAATAAAACTGGCATCATTTTTATAACTTTCGTATTCGCATATTAGATTACTGTCACGAATATGTATCTAAGTAACAGTTAGAAAATACCTACAAATGCTTGAATTATTGTATAACGTTTAAAAGTTTAAAACAAGATATTTATAAAAATTTTTAATTTTTCGAATATTTTAAAACTAATTGATAAAAATTCTAATAAAATTTATATTCTTTAGCTTCTAGGTTTAAGCGTTGGTGAACATATCTATAAGAGGTATTTAATGAATAACTTTACATTGCGAGAAGCGTTTTTTAGTCGACGTTCAATTATTATATTTATTATTTCCCTTATAATATATTCTCTTTCGTTTATTTTAATAATATATAACGTTCCTTTGAAAAAAACAGCATTCAGAGTTCATAAAGTTGATGTAGAAGCGACACAACCTTTGAGTGCTGGCGGATATATAAAACAAGCTTTACCCCCTGTAAGTTCCTGTGAGTTAAAATTAGAAAGCATTCAAAAACAATTTAATAGTACAAGTTGTCCTTCTTGTTTTTTGATAGGTATGAGTGGTTTTTTAAGTTGGTTATTATCAAATGTCGGAACTACATTTTTCAATTTTTTGATTGATAAGCTCAAGAAACACTTTCAACAGAAAAAATAACGAAAAAATAAGGTCAGAATGAAAGTAGATTCTGTTTAATACACAGAGAGTTATAAGAAGTCAAACTGAACATCCTAAAAATAATTTCAATTTATTTAGCTACAGCTAAAGAGAGCAGCTGGCCTTCTTCAACTATACATCTAATTTTTATTTGGTTTGGAAATATGGCTAATAGCTTGAGTTAATATGAATTGTATTAACCAAGCTCAGCTTGACCCTTCTCTTCTTTGACTAGATCATATTAAATTACTGCTTAGACACCAAAACTTCCTCAACACGATCCAAATCAGACTTTCCTTGATCATTCTTTTTATTTTCTAAGGCACTAGTAATTCCAAAAATATTTAAATGTAATGCCTCTCGCAGTGGTTGTGGATTTTCAGGGTCAACTTTTATAAAAAATATTTTGTCTTTATTCATCGATGCATCTACATTTTGTGCTTCGGGTTGTCTAGTAACTTTAATGTATAAATTATTTTTATAATCTTGGACAAGTTCAGATTTATTATTCATATTTGAAAATATTTCTTTATATGAGCTTACCGTTTCAATAAAGTGTGGCTTATCTATGCGATGCCCTCCTTGATAGTAAATATCTCTATCTAAAAAACCATCTTGAAATTGAAACAGATCTAAAGGTTTTTCTTCTACGATTTTTGGTGGCTTCTTGGCTTTTTTTAGGGCTTTTTTAGGTGCGGGTTCTGCCTCTACTTTGCTTTCTTCTTTTTTAGAAAAAAGTTTTTTGAAAATGCCTGGTTTTTTTCCCTGCTCTACAGGTTTGGCATCACTCACAACTTGCAATTCTTCTGTACTATCTTCGCTCTCTGATGGTTGTGGTTCTTCTAGTAGTGTTGGATCCTCTTTAGTGATCATTAAATTTTTTATAGTATCTCTACTATTCCGATATTTATCAAGATATACCAGATGTGCAAGACCAACCAAAGGTATACTTAATAAGGTGAGTGTAAAAGCTAAAATATGTTTGGTTATCGCTAAAGTAAGACTGAGTATTCCAAGAGGGAGGGTAATGAAAAACCCCGCCACTGCTCGTGCAGGCACTTTTGTCCACCACAACCAAGCTCGATAGACGAAATAATGTGGGATAATAAAATCTAAAACCCCTGCCTTTCCACCAATAACATCCCCAGTCTTTGTATCATTGTAAAATAAGCCACTAAAATATAAATAGGTATCGGTTAGCCTATTCCCAAATGATGATCGAATCAGCTTTCCATCATGATACCGATCGGTATCTACTTCTGAAAAATGGTCTCCTGGATTTAATGTAAAACGCCTAATGTGATTTGGATTAACCGTGATAATTTCAGTGTCACCTTTCTTAAACATGATGTACCTCGTATGTTTATCTTATAATAAAATTATAGTTTTAAATTTCAATGTCGTGGATTGTATATACTTTTGATGGTTTAGTATCCCCGTTACTGACTTTATACATATTAATTATATATAAATAATAATATTAATTTGTTAAATTTGAATCTTTATTGGCGAGAATAAATTTATAAACAATCGACTTTTTATATATCAACGATAGATACTCTAAGATATCAAGTAAGACAATAATCCTATGGTTAACACCTTGAGCAAGAGTAAAAATATATTAACATAATGATTATTTCTCTTTTTTACTAAGATCAATAGCGTAGTTCATACCTATTTGAGATTGATATTCATCACTCTCATCACATGTCAACGGAGGATCTTCATGTTGTGAAGGAGGAGTTCCGTTTCGAGCAGCTTCACGCGATTGTCTAAAATTTGAATTTCCGAGTGATGAAGATTTTGAGCCATAAGCAATTTTAGGCGCTGAACTTGATAGCGTAGTTTTTTTAGAGCTTCTGGGGGGAGTAGAAGATTCTACAGCACTCTCTCGGTGAGAAGAATCTTGAACTATCCTAGAAGACCTATAATTATTTAGAGCTTGTTGAGAATTACCTCTTTGACGTTCGGTATTTAACATTACCGGTTGACTTCGAGAACGATGTCTACCATCTTGATCAGGTGCAGAACCCTGATATTCTAACATCGAATTTATACCAGCATATGAAGATTGAGTACGACTTCGATTAACATTTGATGCGTTATTCAAATCCATTGAATTTCTTCTTTGAGTTATGCTGTTACCTTGTCTACGTTGCTGTAATCTAGCACTCAGAGCTTTTGTTAAATCCAACCTTCTTAACATTTGTTCAAATTGTTCTGCAGTTATACCTCGTAATGCTTTAGCTTCAATTCGAGTCAGTGTATTCTGACACAGAACCATATCTCGCTTATAAGTTTGTAATAGTGTTTGGCTTTGAATAAAATTTGTTGTCCATCTTTGTATTTTTTTAGCTTTTTTATCCGTTACAAGCCTTTCGGAAACAATTTGTAATTTTTGTACGATATCTTGGGATAGATCAAGTATTTTATTGATGTAATATGAAGTAGTCCGCGCTACATCTTGAGAGGATTCACTTAAGATTCCATACACTCCAAAATCACCAAAATCTTTTGAATTATTCCAGATAGATCTACACACTAAAATACAAACGCCAAATTCCTCTACTAATCCATGTAGAAGAATAACTTTTTGAAGTATCTCACGGTCAAGAATATCTTTCTGTATACCAGTTTTAGTAGGGTTTTTTATTTCACGTTGAATATTATCTACAAGTGGACTCAGGTTAGGATCCAATCTACTCAATTCACTTTCATTAATTGGAAAAACTGGTCGTAAACATTCACAATTGTTCTGACTAAGCATTTGTTCTTGCAGTTGTTCTAATGCAATAACTCCTTGACTGAAACCATCTGGAAACAAAAGTAAAAATACATTCGAGTTTAACAATAACTGCATTACCTGACCTATATATTGTGACTGCATGTGCTTAATGTCATTAGGTTTAACTGGATTTCTAAAAGTTAATATGCCTTCCTCCTGTGAGAGCAGACTCTTTCGAAGTAAATTATGTAAAAATGCTACACTTAAACAAAGCAAGTCTGTTGACTGATCTATTGCTTTTTTAAGATCCAAATATGCGCTTGTAGCTAACGAATGGTTATATATATCATCGCTGAGCTTAGTTAGCTTAGCACGTAGCGAATGAAACACTTCCAAGCGAGATGTCTTTTTTTTACTTTTACTCTGCGGAAATAATTCACTGTTGTTGATTAATTGACGTAAAAACTCAAGTAATTTATTTAGTTCACTACCATTAGCAATTATACTATCATAAGTTGTTTCATTGCCTTTAGATATATTAACAATATGCACCTTGATCAGCTCTAAAATTAATATAGAAACATCTCCACGATGATTGTTTGTAACTTTCCCTCTTAAATTTAAATGTTCAGATTGATAGCTACAAATTAGAGAGATGCAATCAAAACATTGAGTCTTTAATAAAGAATCTTTTCCTACGTCATCGCGCCAAAATTCCTTATGTAATTTAGGTAAATCAGGAGCATTTATAGCTTTTTGATTTTGACCAAATTTAATAAACAAAAATTTTACTTCTTTATCTTCTGTTCGAAGCAATTCAGGAATGTCTTGAACACTAAAAGATGCACTATAAAGACTTCTAACTATCTCTAGAAGCTCTTTATCGGTTTTTTTCAGCTTTTTAACATCGTGCGTTCTTCTTTTAAGCATTAGCCTTCCCTCCAAATGTTCTCAAGAATGCTAAAAGCTTAACGTATGCTTAAATAATTTGTCAATGAATGAATTTAGAAGGTCTTAGCAGTAGGGTCAAACTGACCTTTTTGTAATCATTTTTATTAGAATCAAGCAATTATGTTACTGGTCTAGTGATGTCAACCCGATTTCATCAATAGACACTAAAGATATGCGCATTGAAACCGTTAAGCAAAAAGACGAGTTGTTTGAGTTAATGAGATTTTTTACCATGCTCGATTTGCCCCTCCATTCCTGTTACCAATAATAGTCTATACAATTCTTTGGTATCAAATTTACTGACTACCTTATAAATACAGGCTTACTAGAGCAATGGGGTCATCGCGAAGAATAGATGTCTGCGACTTAATATGTTATTGATCTTAACAAATGGATTCTTTTTCATAACAACTCATTATTAACCGACTAAACTAATTTTTTCTGCATTAACGAGGCCCGTTTTATGAGAGACGAGGCTTTTCTCTTTCAGGTCTCGTTGTGTGATTACACTCCATAATGAGTGTATCATCTTGATTCCATAATGCTACTATCCCATTAGATAAAATAGATACGTGACGGCGTTCATTTCCATTTGAGAAAAACCTAATTGGAGAAAAATTATCTTTTTCTTTAAACAAATCGATGGAGTATATAATGCTAAAACAACTGTGAAAAATCATAACTAGTTCAAGAAATACTGTAAAAATGAATTTTACTTTATTTCCCAATAACCATTGTGAATCGATGTTAAATTTAAGAGAACGTACTAGAGATAAAGAGTAATCTGAATAAGTAATTTTAGAGATCATTATCTGTTGATTAGCAAATGATGGAGTAATGACATAAAGATCTCCATTTTCTGTGGCTTCTAGACCTAGAATTGGGCGGTTGAACTCAATTGTCTTAATAATCGTCTGGGCTTTGATATCACAATAATGTATCTTTGTCTCATCAGCGATCGCTAAATAAGGTGCTGCAATAAAGGCTATTTTTTCGATGTGATGACCTCTGCCACGTATAGGAAGATTGTCATTCTGGTAACTACCTACTAACCTCTCTGAATTACAGCTAGACATGCAATTAAAAATTCTTATGGTTACATCATTATCTAAACAAATTAATAAAAATTTTGTTTAGTCGTCGAATGCGATTTATTCTCACATTATTAGCTTCTTTTAAAGTAAACAACAGAGATAATGTTAGTGGTTTCTTATAGTTTTTTTGCATTGAAAATACTTTAATACTACCATCAAGATAACCGAACACTATATTTTCTTCTCTCGTTTGTTCAACACATGTGATTGAGTCATCATTATTACGAGCATGATTAATTACTTGATATGATAGACCAGTTGAATATGTGTGATCAGGAAAACAATTGTTCAAGGTGATAAAATACCTGAGTGATCGTTGTCTAAGGCCCCTGCAAACGTAATATACTGCGTTTAAATCACGTTGATTAAGTCGGCCTATGATCAAAGCGCTTAGAATTTCAAGCGGTAAGCTAAAAAGAGGTGCGTCCTGATGATCAATTTTTGAGATATCAGTATTTGTTCTCTCTGTATCATTTAGTGGTAGAGAAGGTTGGTGAAGTGGTTTATTCATTTCCTCTCTCCGGCTTATTTATTAGCCTAACTCGTTGATAGAGAGAGCATAAAGAAAATAAGTGAATTTCTCAACCTACCTAGGGGACAAACCATACTAACTGCGGATCAACCCATCTTCTGAATCTTTCATGGCTTAAAAGGCTTGTATTGTTACTCAAGACTCGATCGAGTAACTTTTTCTTCTTCTGAATGAACTGTGTTATCGATATTTTTTATTGCCTGCATAAAATCAAACACTAATTCACCAGCTTTTGATTTTACGGGTTTTAATTTACCCTTATCATTGTAATAATTTTTGTGTAATGCACGAGTTCTTAGACGATATAATCCGAAAATTGATCGACTTTGATCTTGTTGTTCAAATTTATCATAGGCTTTGGATATTGATTTCGAACTTAGATTATCTTGATTGAGTACTGTTCTTATGAATTTTTTTATATTTTTAAGCTTGTCGTTTAATAGTAAATCATCGGGATGATTATTCAGATCACCCTGAAGTTTCCCAGCATAAGCAATTAGATTTCTAAGTGCGTGGTATGCCTCAGTATTTTTATCTAAATCACTATTTTCGAGAAATATTCTACTATTATCTTTGACATTAAGAGTATTAATAAATTTACCGATATTATCAATAAGATGATTATCAGACGGAGCTTTACCAAAAGCTGTCCAGTGATCTTGTAGGTCATTTAAAAATGAATTATCTAAATTAAGTCTATACAGTAAATCGGCCGCGGGATTTATTTCTAAATTAGAGTGAGATTTTTCCTCATCAGTTTGAGTAGATACTTTTTTATCATCTTTTTCTTTATATTCTGTGAAAGATTGTAAAATCCCCTCTTCAAAAACACTATCAAAGTGATTCTGAATATCCGATAATAGTTCTGTTTTTAGTGCTTCAAAATTAGCTTGAATTTCATCAATATCAATTTCCTTGTTCTTTTCGTCGACTAATCGATTAGCTTTTACAAAAAATATGTCGGTATATTTTGGAGATAAAGCAAGATGTTCATAAAGTACGATTTTTCTACCTTCTAAGCTTTTTAAGTTGTTTGATAGTTTTAAATTATTTATTTGCTCTATCGTTAAAACATCATCCACCCCTATATATAGCGGGAGTGTGCTATCAAAATCACTAAGTAATCCTGACCCACCTCTCAATAAATGAAACATATTCAGTTTAAGACGTTCAGAAGAACTTGTATTATTATCTCTTAGTAATGCAAATACCAGTAAACGATAATTATCAGGATTAGCATGAAATGAACCCGTGAAATCATGAGCTAATATTGCCTCAGCAAATTCCATATTAATAAATGGAGATATAACTTCTTGAATTTTAAGTATCCATTCAACAGCTGCTTCAAAATTATGATCTTTAATAGAATCCAAGACCATTTTAATGTAAAATGCATCGAGTAACTCTGCAGCTTCAGCATAACCATTTTTCTGGAGTATTTGCGATATAATATATACCTGATTCAGTAAATCATTAATGATAGGCAATGAGTCTTCTGATAAATTTTCTATATTTTGATTTAAATCATTTAATAAACTCTGTACCTTGTGATAATAATCATCATGGTTCCTATTAAGTAATTTTTTAATTTCTTTTTCCTCGAAGGCATCTGCTTGATTGAAACGAACATTCAAGCTAAGAAGATTGTGATTTAATTCGATGGCTTTTCTGAAACTTCTCGCAGCACCAGCCGGAATTAGATTAAATTTAATATCAAGTAATGTCAGCGTATGATTCTTTTTTAGTGCATCAGCTAATACAGTTATTTCAGTGCCAAATTCATTATTATACAAGTATAACTCTGATAGAGATTCGTTTGATTCTAACATCCTAGCTATTTCTCGAAGGCCTTCATTGGTAATAGAATTACTGCTTAGATTCAAAGACTCAATGGTACGGTTTGATATCAATACGCTCATGATGGCAGCTATACCTTCGTTTTCGATTCTACAACCACACAAATCAAGCATTCGAAGAGGAGTATTTGAATTCAAGATATCAACAACTGCTTTTGCACCTTCAGGACCAATTTTGTTACCACCTAAATCAAGTGTCTCTAGCGATTTTTTTGATTCAAGGGCCTTAGCTATTTCTGCAACACCTTTAGATCTGATGTTGTTTGATCCAAGGTAAAGTGCTGTCAATGAGTTATTCGATCGCAGTCCTTCCGATAGTTCAATGGCTTTTTGATCATCAATTCCACAGAGACTGAGATTAAGGACTTGAAGTGAGGTATTAACTTTAAGCGCTGCTGCAAGAGCCTTAATTTCCTCATCACTGATCATGTAATTTTTTAAATTAAATGTTGTTAATGTAGTATCGTTGCTTCTTATTCGTGATAAATATTGTTCAAACGTCGTTTTATTCATATATAGTCTCCGGTTATGCACGAGTATTTCTTCGTCGTGATTTTTCACCCATTACCTTAACAGGTTTTTGTTTTTCAATCAGTTCCTTTAATGTATTATAGAGTTGTATAGCATTGGTTTCTGTTTTAGAGCGTGATACTCGATGGTCAAGTGGGTTTTTAATCCCTTTGAATAACCCTAACCAAAAATATCCACCGGTACCCCGGTTAATTCGAATACCCTCTTTTGGTTTTACTTCTAAGATATGTTTTACCGATTCAAATAATCTATTCAGTTTATCTGGTCCTGAAAGATCCTCAGCCAAAACTCCTTGTATACTTTCTAGAACAATTTTCCTTTTTTGTACGGCAATTTCATCACCTTCATAAGGCAAATTTATCAATACATATTTTAAATTATTTTTTAATAAAGATTTAATTCTATTTATCATCTGATTATTTTCAGTGTTACTTTGATTACTGAGCGAAGAGCTTAATGGTAGGTTATCGATAAGATAATTTATAGTATCAGGATTTAGATATTTTTTGTTTTCAGTTATCATTTTATCGATAATATAAGTAGTATATTTTAAAACAATATCACCATCAATCTCATCATCATTTAATCTCGCCTTAATATCAATATATTTTCCGATAATGTCCATATTACTATCTTCTTGAAACAAATCTAATAATTCTGAATTATTTTCTTCAAGAAGTGCTATAAATGTATTATCGGATAGATCAGCGAGTAAACTCATACCTTTGTTTCTTAGCATATCGTCATGATTTTCGAGTAGATTCTTGATAAATTCATGCTGTAGATCCTGTGTACTTTGAATATTCCAAAACCATTCAATTAGATTATTTTCAGACAAGCCCCATTTTTCCGGATTCGATAATATATCTTCGAATATTTCTGTACGCTGATCTTCATTTGCGTTTTGCCAACAGATTTTTATTGCATTTGGGTTTTCTTGTTCGTTCTCTATAAAATTTTTAAATAATAGGTAATTGTCTTGTGGCAATACAGCTTGTATAAACTCCTTATCTTTGTAATATAACGAGGATGAGGCAATAATCTTTCTTAAGGGGTTATTAATCTCCTGATAGTGTGGCATATTGAGTAAATGAGCATTCTCTTTGATAATTTTTTTGGCTTCTTTGAGTCGAGATTTATTCTTTTTTTTAGGATGTAATAATATATTTAGTGCTCTTTCAAATTTATCTACATGAGAAGCCACAACTATTTTATCAACAACTTCTTCTTCTGTTGCAACATCACTCAATAGAAATTGATAAAATCGTTTCACTAAGGCTAAGCTATCTTTAGGCCCGCTAGGGCACTGAGCATATTCTTTAGCGATTGCATTATCATTAACAACTGCAGCTAATTCAGGAAAATTAAAGATGGTTTTTAGGGCACGATACCCGCACGAATGGCTGTCATGTATTTGCATACTTTCATATATTATATCATCATCATGCTCTATAATTTTCCACTCTGGCTCAGGGAATGCAATAAAATTTCTTGTTTCAGTTATTTCGTTATATCCTATCGCATTTCTGATGATTTCTCTAATTGCTGCTTTAGGGTCTTTATCCTTTGGTGGTTCTGTGCTGTCAATTATTTTATAAGAAACTGTATGATCAATTGGATTGACTCTGATTATTCCAGCCACCCAATGTCCACCTCCCCTATTCATAATAAATGGTATCGAATAATTTGCATTCGCGTTGATATTTTTTTCTCTTTCAAAACACAACATATTGCCAAAATTAACTGAATCTAAGGTTGCTATCTTAACCCGATCACGCATTCCAGTAATCGTGAGCATCTTTTCAATATCTGTTTCAATGAGCCAATGCGTATAATCTTTCAGTATTCCTCTACTGTATTTAACTTCTATACTTAAATTCACATTTCTCTCATATATCGATCTTGTATCGCCTTTTTTAGCAATATTACTTCGAATTATTTCAGCGGCTTTCATCGCTTCTTCTCTATTAAAATCAAAAGTATTTGAATCTTCATTAAATGAAATAGAGGCCTGTATAATTTGTGTAAGATATCCCCATTCATCGGGATACTCTAAATGGCTTCGAGCAATCGCTACTAATACAATATGATCGGGAAATTCCTCCTCAACGAACTCGATGACCTGTTTGAATATGTTCGCTTGACTAAAGGCATGACCAAGCATGATATCACTATTTTCTCGATATTTTTCAGTGATATAGAGCTCTAATATAATTCCAAAATTTTGTTCATGTAATTTCATGTTTTTTCACGCTTATTTTTTAAAATTTCTTTGATATAATTATAGTAGACATTTGTTAACAATGTGTTCATTCAGTTCTAGACTAGATTATCAGCATAACTAATTACTTGTCCGAGATATATTCCAGATTTGCCTAATCAAATTTCCAATGCCATTTTCCAAGATTTTTGTCATTGATAATATTCGTATCGTAAGATTTCATGATAACCCTCTCTAATATATATGTCGTAGCATTCGTAAAAATATTTAACCATTAATTCTTCACACCGCCCATTATGGGCAACATGAATACGGAGTATATTTTACTTAAATCACATGAATTGTATGTGAGACATTCGCCATACTTTATGTAAGCCATGTCGTATTTTGATATAATAATTATATTAATATAAATAATATGAATTATATTTAATAATTCCTTAAGGATAAGGGCTTAACTTATTTCTAATCAGTAGAATATCAATGAGACTGATCGACTTGAAGGGGTACTAGATACGTTCTGCCATCTTGTATTTATTAGAATATCCCAGGAATAATATAAATTAGATCAGTTTTCTTAATACTCCCTTAATCGAAATACCATATTATATCTTTATAATTAATATATATGAGGATTTTCTAATGGAAAATAAATCACAATTAAATAGTGCTAATAATCAAGCTCCTCATCAAAAGAGCTTAAGTCTATTGACATATAATGTCTGGCGAGATAATTCCTCAAATAATCAAGATCGCCTTGTCGCATTTATTGCTGAAAAAGGTGCCGATGCGGTGTGTCTTCAAGAAGTGAATCGGAAGTTTTATGGAAAATTAGAACAGAATTCAACTATCAAATCTTTGTATGATTTTGTTTATCCTAATGAATTTGTTAATAATTGTTATGATGGCGATTTACTGTTAGTCAAGAAACAATGTAAACCTACTTTATACCAACATGTACGTTTACAGAGTTCAGCACAATCTCGATATATGTCATGTGGATTTTTCACTGTAAATGGGGTCAAAATTGTAGTAGGTACAGCACATTTGGAAAGCGAGTTTTTTGAAAATTGGACTACAGAAGTAAAGGCCAGACAAATTAGTGAAATCTATGCAGTACTAGACCGTGTTAGAAAAGAAAAATCAGCCGATTGCATATTATTCGCAGGAGATTGTAATTTCACTGGGACAGATGGTGGTCAGCTTGAGGGCGAGAATGCAGCTGTAGAAAAAGTTAATCTTGTGGATGTATGGAAGTTTTTTAACGACACTACTGATAAGACACATGATGAAAATTTTAGAGAACGAGATGCAACCTGGGATGGCAAAAGAAACCCAAATGTAAAACATAAGGAATTTCATCGACCTGATCGTGTTTTTATGCGATTATTTTCACATAAAGTTACCCCTAAATCTATGCAAAGAGTTGTGTCAGATATGTCTGATCACTACGGGTTAACTGCGGAATTTAATGTTAATTAGTAATAACGATATTTTGTAAAAAATATTTCCTATGTTAAGTAGTACCCAAGTTTCTCTAAGCGAGAGAGAAAGAAATCTCTACTCCAAACATTTAACGAGTCTTGTTCAATTGGTTTTAAAAATTTGGCTACATCTAATTTCGCCTCCTCCCAATTAATACTTTCGATTTTCTCGGATAAATGATCCAGTAGCCAATTTTTGTTAACCGTTGCATCCGAACCAGCCCACGGACCATTTTGCTGAATAGCATTTCCTAACAAAGTAAAATTAACCTGAGTTCCTCTGCTGAGATACCAAATAAAATCGTACCAGTCACGTCCTTTCAAATAATTTCTACAGAGGAGTGCATGTAATTTTCCTGAGAAAGAGCTAGGTAGGTTCTTTGCTAAAATACCATAGGGTAAAGGAAAATCTAAATATTTAATTTCTGTGATTGCACCTTGGGGTGGATTGATATCTACTTCGAGTTTAATCTGAATTTTTTTTGGATTTCTTTTGTGGATTGGAAAATTAAGCTGCAGGACTCTCCCAATTGAACTGTCTTTCAAAAATGCTTTTCGAACATTATTATCTGCTTTTGATCTATCTTGAACTTCAATTTCATAGCCAAATTCACGAAATTCATCAGTCAATTCGTTAAGATAAGGCATTAGATCAAATGCGATATCTGGTGATAATAATGCGAAATCCAAGTCTTCTGAAAAACGTTGTAATCCATATAATATTCTCAAGGCTGTTCCACCATGAAATTCTGCTACTTGGAAAAACTCTCGTCTTGATAGAGATAACAATGCAATTTCTTGAGTAATTTCTTTAAGAGCATTTTCTTCATCCAGTGGAGTTGTACAATTGTACTGTGATAATCGATCTTGAATAATAGCGATTGTCATTATTAACTCCTCATCACACCCAATAAAAATTGAGTAATTCGTTGTTGGTTATAATATTCAATTAATTGCTCAGCTTCTTCTTGCATTAGTTTAGGAATCTCTTCTTTTTCCATGCGTAAACTTTCAACTAAGGGTTCAATATTACTCCAGTTTCTCTTGTAACAATATACGTAATCTGAAATAGCTCTCCAAGGTGAAGCCATAAAATATATGGCTTTGCCATCAATAATGCGTTGAACTGATTGCATGAAATTTTTTGATGGAACGGTCATATAGGAATAATTCCCCAATGGGGTTTTAAAATAATTTCGTCGTCGTGGGCTAACTGAGGTAATCACTTTGACACCCTCAGGGATTAACCCATGGTAAGACAAAGCCGATTCTAAACTAATCACTGAAGGACCATAAATTCGATCAGCCAATTCGTATGGATGTGGTTTTTCACGTGCTAACGATGGATTAAGACAATATAAACCTCTGCGCACTCTAATCAGTAATCCACCCGCTACTGCCCTTTTAATTTTGGCATAGCGACTATCTTCAGAACCATCCAGAATGTATTTCAACTCAGTCTGCGTAATGTACTGAGTTTTTAATTGTTGTAAATTGACATAAATCGTATAACTCATGTTTTAATCCTTGCAAGTAACTGTCATATAGTGACAGTTTAGTGATATTGTAGCAGAAATACACTATTTTACAAGTAACTGTCGAATTATGACAGTTTTATACTATATTACTTCATTTGCAATAGACGCTGTTAATAGATGCGCGGTTTGACACCGCAAGGTGAGAAGACTAGCCCCTTGAATTAATGAGCGTTTTTTTAAACAAGCTCGGTTTGACCCCTTACTGCGCTAAGACGCCAAAACTTCCTCAACTCGATCTAGGTGAGATTGTCCGTGCTCATTCTTTTTGTTTTCTAAGGCACTGGTAATTCCAAATATGTTTAAATGTAAGGCCTCACGTAGTGGTTGAGGATTTTCTGCGTCAACCTTGATAAAAAATATTCTGTCTTTATTCATGGATTCATCTGAAGATGATGCTTGGGGTGGTTTGGAAACTTTGATGTACAAATTATTTTTATAATCTTGGACAAGCTCTGATTTAGCTTTCATATTTGAAAATATTTCTTTATACGAAGCTACTCTTTCAATAAAATGTGGTTCGTCTGTGTGATGACCTTGTTGATAGTAAATATCTTCATCTATAAATCCATCTTTTAATTGAAAGAGGTCTAAAGGTTTTTCTTCAACGATTTTTCGTGGCTTCTTGGCTTTTTTGTGGACTATTTTGGGAGCAGGTTCTGTCTCTACTTTGCTTTCTTCTTTTTTAGAAAAGAAACTCTTCAAAAAGCCTGGTTTTTTTTGCTGCTCAAGAGGTTTGGCTACACTCTCTACTTGTAGTTCTTCTGAACTTTCTTCGGTCTCTGATGGTTGTGGTTCTTCTAAGAGTGTAGGATCTTCTTTTGTGATCATTAAATTTTTTATGGTTTCTCGACTATTGCGATACTTATCAAGATATACCAGATGTGCAATACCGACGATTGCTAAGCTTAATAAGGTTAGAGTAATAGCTAAAATAAATTTGGTCACATATAGAGCAATATCAAGTATTGCCAGAGGAATCGTAATAACAAATCCTGCTACTGCTCGAGCAGGTACTTTCGTCCACCACATCCAAGCGCGAGATAAAAAATACTGTGGGAGTATAAAATCTAAGAGTCCTGCTTTCCCACCGATGATTTCACCTGTATTTGAATTTCGATAAAATATTCCAGCAAGAAATAAATAGGTATCAATTATTCTATTGCCAAAGGATAATCGAATTTGCTTTCCGTCTTTAAATTGATCTGTATCAACTTCTGAAAAATGTGCGGCGGGATTTAGTGTAAAACGCGTTAATTGATTCGGATTAATAGTGGTAAGAACCCTTTCGCCTTTCTTAGACATGATGTACCTCATATGTTTGTCTTATAATAAAATTATGTTTTTTTATATCAATTTTCTATATTTTACATACTTTTTTCTGTTTTGCATACCATTCATGTTCATTTTATGTGTTTATGTTAAATATATAATGATAGTTATTTATTAATATATAGTATATTGATGGGGTCAAACCGAGCCTCTTAAAATTAACTTCAATTAAATCATTTAGTTATTGATTACAAGAGGCCATCTTCAACAAGGCATAATCATTCTTTCAGGACAAAATATATAGATGCCTTGTTTGACACCGCAAGATGAGAAAGATAATTAATTGAATTAATTTGATTATATTTTAACAGGCTCGGTTTGACCCCATCATTTGTGACCTCATCATTTGAAGTTGATCTCTTTAGTGTAGCGTCTATACAAAAAGTGTATTTGATATTTTAATTAAAAAAATGATATGATTTTTTTTCGTTGACGCAATTAAATTATTTCTAAAAATAATTGGTTGAACAATAAAGGAAACAACTAATGCAGAAAAAAGAAATGGAGAAGGATTTATATTCAGTGTTGATTGATTTACTTGAAAATGGTCCAGCTCAAGGGAGGTTAGAACGATTAATTCAATTATTAGGCGATGCACAAACATTGTCAAATTCAGACCAAGTAAGGCTTTTAACTCGCACTTTTACATTACTAAGACTAAATAAAACTGCATTGGAATTCTTTCAAAGTCTAAAAAAAAGAAGTTATTTCGCTGGAAATTTATTGACTAATTATAAGGTTAGTCTTCAACATTTGATCAGTATCGCAGTTGATATATCTAGAAAATATAAAGAAAGAAAACACATCAAACTTCAATCAGAACGATTTGTGCAAACCTATAAATTTGTGATTCAAAATCTAAAAGACTTTTATCAAATACAGAATAAATTATTAAAAGATCAAGTAGGTTATCATTCAGGATATGTTTCGCGTGTTACAGGAGTAGAAGAAAGTTTCTCTAGAATATTTTATTATTTTATTGCTTACAATATCACTTCTGTCAGTAGATTATTTCGTATTAAATTAACACCTGATCAAGTGAGATTGTTAATTCAGTCTAATCACTTAGCGCCATTTAATGAATTGGCAGTTCAAAAAAAGCCGACTAATATAAGCGAATTTTTTACCGATTCTGAACTCACAGAATGGGATATGCCTATTGGTAATGGTTTGTTGGATCCTGATCAAAACAATGCTTTTTTTGATACCATTCTCAGAGATAATGCGGAAAAACATCTTCAAGAGATAACGAATGATTTAATTTTAGAATATTATCTAAAAGTGGGTAAAGGTTTTAATGATGTTAATCAAATGCTGAAATGCTTAGTAATATCCAGGAATATCTATTATTCTAGAGAAAAATTTAGACTACTAAGAAGTGAAATAGACACATTGATCGATGAGGCAATTAGTGATTTAAATAAGGAAGCTGATAGCATTTCTCATCATCATCTCGCCATTACCAATCTCGCACACCCTTATTGGTCACAAATTGAATTACATTACGATGTAGAGCATTGTATTAGATTGATGAAATTCCAACAACGAAGATTTGCTCTTTTTTTGAGTGAATACTCTGCAAGAAATCGTCATTTTTATGGTATTCGCTATGCACGCGATGACTATAAATTTACCAATCCAAAGCATGAAAGAATATATCGTTTAGCTTTGCTTGCAGAGTATTTAGGAATCGGGTCATTTAATATATATTATACCGCATTAACATCTGAAAATGCTGTAAGATTTTCAGTCTCGGACCAAATCAACACTGACCCTCATCATTTGACAGTGATGACAACATTCATATTAAATTCGCAGGCGGAACCCAACAAAGAAGCAAAGGCTTTTTTTACATTTTTTAGTGGATTTGTTAATTCATATTACCTTCGGAATGAAAGTAAATTCGGTGCATGGAATAATTGTCATTATGATAGCACTTCTGTTAATAATATATGCACGAATGATGATAACACAAAAAATATGAGATCATCGTTAGAATATATTCGTGGTAGAGATCACTCTGAACTTGTAGAATTCAATGAAATATTTGCAAACCCTTCTGATATTGGACCAGTGGAAAATCGTATCCGTGAGGTATTAGGTTTTCATAAAAAAGAAATAACTCGATATGTAGCATCTAAAATCAGGCCTAATCTAAGTGAATTAGACCGACGTTTAAATCTATTCTCTTTCTTCATGCAACTCATTTTTCATGAGGAGCTAGACTCAAACTCAGAAATTTCTGATGCGATTGAAGGATTATTGGACTGTCCTATCAATGAATCGCTCTTAGATGTTCAACTTCAACGAGAAGTGCTAAATCACATAAATGTTATTTCGCGATTTTTCCAAAATGAGGAAAGTTCCTCAGAAAATTATCCTCGCATTAATAATACAGAATTGCTTTTTGAAATGATGCGATTAGATTATAATCTGCATAAATTCGCTTCAATCGAAGCGGCTCCTCAAGTCCAAAGAGATTGTTCTTTATTATTAGGAGAAATGCACGTAGTTAATAACAATAGAAGCATCGAAATCGTTTCACAAACTACACATTATGCTTCTCTTCCTCAAGCCTCTACTAGTTCACGACTGGAACCCTTATTGATTGGATTACTCTCTGTCATTTATCGTTGTTCTCAATTTTTAATTTTTTTTCCAGAGCCTAAGCCACTTTCAGAAACATTATCTGAGAAAGACAATAATTTTGATCTAAATGGAAATCCTATACCCTCTGACTCAATTGCCCCTAAAACATTCAATGAACGTGGTTTTTTTCAACATAACCATACTAAAAAAATTACATTATGGATAGATCAAGATCCAACTCCACATCACTCAACTTTTGAATTAATCTGGAATATTCGAATCGAAATAGTTTATGATCAAAATATTAGCAAAAACGGCACAGCTGCTTTATATGGTACACCTTTGCTGTGTCGCTCCGAAGATGGATTATTGACTAATTTGATACAACCCACCGGACTATTTGTAGATTTTCTAGAACGTTTTAATCGAAGCGCTCTTCCAGATATTTGCAAGACTTTAGCACCCACACCCAATGACATTTTATTCCAGAGTATTAAATCAGGTGCATTTCTCGGATCATTTAGAGCGATTGGCGCCGTCACTGAGAAGTCTTTAAACAATACAAGATCAAAATTATTCGCTTTTTATGCAGGTAAAACACTGACCTACGGACTTAATTTCGCTTATGTATTATCCTCGCACCCAGAATTTATGTATGACTGGACTCAACCAGCAATAGAAGCAACAACTAGCACAGTCAATTTGATCGCTATTGATGCCGCTTTTTCAGCAGGATCAAAACTTTTGAATTGGGTCAGTAACAAAACATCTCACCTACCTAGGGTCTCTGCCCTCACCGGTTTTTTTGGACGAAATCTTAGTATTGGCGCTATACCTTATCAAATTTATCAACAAGGTGTTTCGAATGTCATGGGATATATAGGAGCAAGTATGCTAACAAAAGAAATCATAACTCATATAGCTGGGGGTCAAACCTATAGCTGGGGGTCAATCCGAGCCTCTTCAAAATAACTTAAATTAAATCAATTAGTTAATGCTCACATCTTGCTGTCTTCAACCGCGCATCTTCTTTTTCAAAGAATACTCTCAAAACTTGCGCGGTTTTACACGGTTCGACTCCTACCTATATCTTGAATTATTCTTTTTTGAAGATTAGCTTCTGGGCTATTTAGATCTGCGATCTGACACAATTCAAAAGTTGCCTTCCATAATGCCCAGGCTTTTGCACGAAGCCATGTCTCTTCATCTAGGGCCATTTCTTTGACAAATATTTCTCGTGACTTGCCTTTGAAATAAGTCCATGCAATCACAAGATCGCAAGCTGGATCACCTAAACCCATGCCACCAAAATCGATAATGGCACTTAGCTTATCATTTTTAATCAGCAAATTACCCATTGAAATATCCCCATGAATCCATACCGGCTTTTTATTCCATCGTGTTTTACAGGCTTTTTCCCATAATTTAATCGCTTTATCAGCATCGATAACATTCGATAACCTTGCGATTTGTTCTCTAGCATCTTTGTCATAAACACTGGGATGATCTCCACGCCACCAATTATGTTGACCTGGAGCAGGTCCATCGACATTATCAATACTTTGAAGTTCTTTCAAAAACTTTGTCAAATCTAGGGCCAATTTTTCTACACAATGATTATCTAAAACAAGAAAATTAAGACTTGTTCCTTCTAACCATTTATAAATAGAAAATGGATATGGAAAATCATTTGAAGGAGTGCCCATTTTGATGGGAACCGGGATGCTAAATGTTAAAAGTGGTGCAAGTTTTAACAATAACGCTTGTTCTTTAGGTACTTTCAATGCATAAGCTTCACCAGCGGGTATACGGATTAACATGTCCTTTCCTAAGCGAAATGTACGATTATCATGTCCTTGTTGTTCAACTGAAATGATGGGGAGATCAGCGAATTCGGGAAATTGCTTCGCAATGAGTTTGTAGGCTAAATCGGACCTTATATCAAGTTGGGTCATTCAAATCACTCCACATTAAGGTTTCCTTAAATAAATATATCGATATATTAATTATATTTAATATATTGCTATTTTAAGATATTTCTTACATAAACTATGGCGAATATCTCACAAATATATAATAACACTTAGGTATAATATACAACATAATATTAAATAATAATTATCGCAATTTAACATATAGATGAGGAAAATACGATGAAAAAAACTACTGAGCAAAACTCACCACTCGCCCATTACAAAAAGTTATATAAAAAACATTTATCTTTGGTACCTGAATGTTTAGAGAATGCTAATTCATTAGCAAGTTTAAACGAAGAGTCGTTTAAAAATGAAATCATTGAAAAGGTAAGCACTCAATATATTGATCTTCAATCTTTAAATATCTGCTTATGTCAAATGGCAAAGCATTTAGCAAAATCAAAAAAATTATTCACTTCAGCGAATTATAATACAGAGATTCATTTAGTTATTTACGAGTTCATACAATTTTTTAAAAATTTTAAACCAGAAAATAACACTGAAGAAATAATGGTGATGACTGAAAGGTTATATTTGTTTTCCGAAATATTTTCAAGTTTTAATAATTCTAATGTTGATAAAAATCTAAGATTACTCATCGAAAATTTCAAAAGTAGTATCAGTCATGATATCAGTATCTATCGCAAGGACAATTCAACGATTATTGCACCTCTTAGTGATTTAATTAGGGCTTGGGATACTGTATTGGAAATAATCGAAGGCAATATAGATATTAAGATAAACACAAAAGACTCTAAATTAAAAGTATCTTTTATTCAAGCCAGGATTCATTTGAAAAATATCAATTCTTTAATACAAGAAGCTAAGCAAGTAGTAGATGCAATTAAAGAAAGCAGAGAGATTAGTCTTGTTTGTTCAGAACAATTAAGACAAGATATTCGAGCACTAATAGAAGTTATAACTTGTGAATGTCGAGCTGCCTATTTAGGTTTTAAAGATATCACATTTAATAATGTCAATCAGCTTGAACTATTATGTTTACGAATTCAAAATCGCAGAGATGGTGATTCTCCTTTTGAATTTAATCGCTTAATTAGGATATTGGTTGATACCATGCCAGCGTGTACGAGGAGAGTAAAAGCATTCATCGGTAATGATAAAGAAAGATACAAATATTTATTATCTGTAGCAACTAAAGAAAATTGGCCTCGTGATAGGGCATTTTTACACACGGCTCAAAACCCTTTAGATGCAGAATCGTTAAAATGGTTCAATGACACGATGAGGGGAAAAGAATCACTTCAAAAACCTAAAGCTTCTGAAAATGCTGAATCATGTCATGATGAGTCAGATGATGGTAATTCATTAGAACAAAATTACTCCCTTAAAAATAAAATTTTGAACGAATTATTAGATAAGGTTGAAAATCGTCGAATGACTAAAACTATCGCAAAGAAATATTCTACTTTTACAGATAGTGAGTATTTTAGCCATATTTATAAAGGTGTATTTAAACGACTCGATAATGAAATTAAAAGACTAGATAAATATAAGGCTCTAAATTACAATGCAGATAAAAAAATACTTTTAAAACTGAAGGAAAGAATGATATCTATGATTTCTAAAAAGCTGATATCTCTAGATTCATCTCTAGATATCGTTTATGAAATCAATAAAGACTTAAAAAAATTAGTAAAACACACAATTGACAAAAATCCATCTCTTAGAACACCGAATAACCCAACGTTACATGTTTTGAGAGAAATATTGTTAGTTTTGTTTGCTGCGGTCTGTTTATTTATTCCATTATTGTCAAAAACCTATAGAGAATTTACATTTCAGACACCAACAGTCTTTCAACTCTCGCAGGTGAATAGAGAATTGAATAAGCACTAAGGACACTTTTTAAAGAAGCCTGGTTTGACACCGCAAGATGAGAAGGCCAAATGTTTGAATTAATTAGATTTTTTTAAAACAGGCTCGGATTGACCCCCTTTTGAATATATTCAAATAGTGCTTGCTTGGCGCTTAGGACTTTTTCGTCGGTTGGATATTGTGCGAAGGCAACCCTCATATATAGTATTTCTAGTAAGTTACAAAATTCGGGTTGTCGAATAAGATCTTCAATGTTTGGTATAGGTTGGCCACTTCCAACGATAGTTGGTAATGGACTGATAATGATTTCTTCTTCGAGCTCGGATAGATATTGTGTGTTTTTATCGTTAGAATTAGGCGCGTACATTTTGATATTATCGTAGTTGAATTCTTGTGGTTCGTCAGATTGTTCGTAGAGGTATATTAAAGTATATAATTGAAATTTTATATTAACTTTTTCAGGTACCAATTCAGAACAAAAGCTAAAAAATTTACCCAGTGCAATAACGATGTTTTCATTATCATCGACTTGCCAATATTCAATTTTTTTATTCTGATGTTTTTTCCTTAATAATTGCACATGCAGTAAAGTTGATGCAATTTTATTATCAAATAATTGTCTTGGAAATTTTTCTGGAAATCTCACGAGTTGTTCGACATCTACAGGTGTTTTTAAGTGCTCTAACATTTGTCGAAAAGTAAAGCCATGCTCTTTACTATTAAGAGTATCCGTTAGGGTGTACATATCAAGTTCTACAGTGAGTTTTGTATCAAGCTCAGTTTTAAACCAATCCGCAACCCAATGGACAATATGAAAACAAGAAGCGGTAACTACACGCTCTCCCCGACGTTGATTGTAATCATCAAGGTCGTAATCAAGATTTGCTGAGCCATGTAAGATAACCACATGTTTTGCCTTTTGCTGGCAATATTGCCCTAAATTATCAAGTAAAGTTTGATTCATAGTGATTGTAATTTCTGAGTCTATGGGAAGAAAGAGTTCACTTTCAAAAATGACTGAGTCTTTTAAGGTTGTCGATTTAGCTTCGGCGAATTTTCTTCGTAAGTTTTCCTGGATGATATCACGCATTAAAATAGTGACATCATTAGCAAATGTGCCATCTTTATCTAATGAAAGTGCAATGATATCGATATCGTCTGCTTCCAAAAAAACCTCCACCTTTTTAATTGTTAGCTTAGTAATCATTATATTCTACAGGGATACCCTTTAAAAGATGCCTGGTTTGACACCGCAAGGTGAGAAGGCTAATCTCCTGAATTAATTGAAGTTTTTTAAAAGAGGCTCGGTTTGACCCCTTTATACAGTTGATTAGCATCCTAATAACGAAGATAATCTTACAAAAGTTATGTCCTAATATCTTACAGGAAGCACTAAAATGAAAAAAGCTGAAATAGGTAGTGATAACAATAAAAGTTGGTTAGAGCAAATTGAGGCTCAGTACAAAGTCGCACACGAAGATTTTACTACACACTACCCTGATGGAATCATAGTCTATATAGGTAGCTCTAAACCTCCCGCTGTTGTATTTCAAGACGGATTCAAGCGTAGCCTTGATCCGATTTGGATCGAGAATTCTGGATATTTACTCAGAGATGAAGAGTATGTTCGTCACTATGTCAGTGAGCAAGTTAATTTGAATCGGACAACAATTCAGGACCCAGTTCACGGTAATATTCTTTTCCCAGGAGCAACTACGGGTCTGATATCCACTACTTTTTCCCCTAAAAAAGCTGCTTGGCAGGTATCTCAAAGTTTTCTTGCCGACACGAATGCTGATGCATTAAATCATTATTGTGAAATTTCTAATAGTTATATTCAATCGTACATGCGGGTAAATTATATAGATGAAAAACTAAATAATACTGTTTCAAGTAATCAACCTATTGGATATATCTATGCTGTAAGAATAACACAAGGAATCAATATTAGTGCTCATTTCCAATGGGCTGATGTACCTGATCCAAATATTTTAGAACAAGTAATTGCTTGCCTTGAAATTCCTAGCGTTGATGTGGTTTATGCTAGACCAGTATTTTTGAAATCGGCTCCCGATCATAGATTCGTATGTACTCAAGGAGATCTAATTCAAAATAATAATATCTCAGCTCTCCTACATCCCTTAGTTTCTCTAATAAGTGATAATGACGATAATGCATATCTAGATATCGGATTCAATGATCAGCTTAAAATTTTTAAAGGAGCACAAAATGCAGGAATGCTATGTATTGATACTGGTACAGGAAAATATCTTTTTTCACATCATCCCGATGAACCCCTATCATTAGATGATGGAAATTTTTCAAGATTTTTTATTGAACCTCATATCGCACCGACACAAAGTGACTATCTTGCAAGATTGAAAGCAAGGCTAGATGGCTTAGCATCGGAATCACCACAAATTAAACGCTCAAAAACTGAGATTGGTAGTACCTCATTGAGTTTTCCGGGTGATTTTACCGATAGAATGGATTTTGATGATGATGTTGAAGATCCATTTTCATCAAAAGGTGGCTGTAACAATTTTTAATCAGCTTATGATACAAAGCTAAGCTCAGGCTTAAGTTCTGAGCTTATTTGAGCAATTTAAATATAATATTTTAATGTAAATATTATGCATTATATTTTTAATAGGTGTTATTAAAGATAAATTTCTTGACTCTACAGTGATAATCCATTAATCTTAACTCCGCTCTGAAATGAGAATCCCCCTTAAACTTATTTATTCAGGAGATTCAATATGAACAGACCTCCTTCATCAGTACAGCGATCTCAGAGATGGAAAACCTCTCAAGCCCCTAAAAATTATCTATTGTTAAATTTACAATCAAAATTTGATGAGGCTAAACGCTTGAATGATGCCGCTGAAGATAAATTAGCCAGTGATATATTGAAAGATATCATCAGACAAATTTCTAGTTTGGAAGAAAACCATGTGTCGGATGAGATGAAAGAATTGCGTGTAAAAGCGAATTATTTATTGGCTGATCTCGAAGAACATGAAATAGCATGATTTGATGAGCACTTATCATCGGGGTATTGATTCTTAAGCTCATTAAAAAGAATGATCAGATTTCTCTCATCTTCTGAACGACAGATTTGTCCATCTATCGGATTTTTGATACTAAATAAACTCGGCTTTTGTGGTATATTTCCCTCCAGCAATGGATTATTTTTTCTGTCTGATAATAATTTTGTCATCAATAGCGTAAAAGCTTGTGCTTTATCATCAGGGCTGAGTTTATTAGATGAGATCATCGCAGTAACAAAATAATCAAGTTTCGCTAGGGATTTTTCATCGTGGTTCTTGACTAAACGAGAAATAATTGAAGCATAGATTCTGATCGCTCGATTTAGAGAAACAGTAGTAGGTCCCCCACCTAAGCTTCTACTGAGAACAGCGAAAATGTCCATGCCTGTCTGTTCTTCTATATGGATAGGAAAAACTGTTATCAATCCTTTGATAATATAAGGCAAGAAAAGAAGATCCCCTCCGCAGATAATTAAGTTGTTATAGTTGACCTCAAGGTTTAATTGAAGACGATCTAAACGACTATATTGATACAAGGCATCAAGAATTTTAAAGGTTAAGGAAAAATTGCCATCTTCAAATCCAACCAAAAAATCAAGATCATCACGATCAAAGTCTGCGATGAATTCTGCAGAAGCATATTTTTCTACCCAATAGCTAAAAGCATATTTTGAAACGAGCCTCTTTTGACGCTTTTTTAATTCTCTTTCTATTAAAGTGATCTCTTCGCCGGTTATACCGTGTAGTATGAAATCGATTACACCACAATCCTCTTTTTCAACTTCATGAAATAAACAAAACAAGAGAGGTCCGCAGATTAAGGTTTTTGTTACCTGGTTCAATTCCGCCCATTTTACCTTAAAGACTAATAGTGGATTTCTGAGTAATTGAATCATGGTTATTATGGGTAAATAAGATTTTAAATAATCCTCGGCATAATCTTTACCAAACATAAATTCAAGTGCTCTAATAATATCATTGATTATCTCATCTAATCCTGGAGCTTTTAGATAACTTAGCCACAAATAATCATATAAATCTGGTCTATCACTTTCATACTTTTGCTTTAAGATAATTCTTGAGGCTTGACTTAGCTTTGGAAATAAATATCGAACCAGAAAATAATTATCTGAGTTTCGAGAAATACTCTGAATGATCATTTTTTGTTGATTTTCCTGAGTTAATTTAGGTAAAATAAAATCTGCCATATTCTCATGATCCAGATAGTAGTTATCGTGATCATTTAACCATTTTGTCATTTCTAGATGATGAAATTCGCTGAGCATATCCCAAACTAGTTTCAATGTCCTTAAGTTGTTATCAATGACTGCTTGCTCAAAAAACAAAAATAAATTCTCAGAAATAAAATATCCCATCATGTTGTGGTTAAGTTTCACTAAATATATATTTATTACCTTAGAAAATTTTCTAGGGGATAAGACATAGCACCGATGTAGTGCTTCATATAAAATACTTAGATTATTTTCTACTACCCCAGCTAAACTACACAGCAAGGATGTATATTTTACAGGATGTTTCATGGCACAAAGAAATAATGAATAATAAAAATTCAGAAATGTTTCATGATTTTGCCAATCTTCTGGAAATAAAGGAATCATAAATGACCAAAGTACATCAAATTCAGTTTCCTCATCAAGACCTTCACACAACACTTGAAATCTCAAATCTACCCTGATTCGATTCCATATATTAATTAGGATGGTGAAATTGGCATTTTCCTTCATTAATCGAAGGAATACACACCCATAGAATCTCTGATAACTAAAGTCTTCTAATATTTTTTGTGGAATAATTATTCTAGAAATAAAAGTATAATCTGATTTTATAGCATAATAATACATTTCAAGTATATTCTCGCTAAAATGCTCTATTGTTATATCTTCGTTTTTTGGAATCTCCTCTAAATATTTTAAAATGATATCATCATACTCAAGATCTAATAATATTTTGAACTGTTGTAGGTTAGAAAAATCAAGAACAAAATGATCTTTTATGGGTTCTAAAGTTTTGGACTTGTCAACTTGTTTGTCGTTGGAAAACACTATTGTTACGGTGATATCATCAGGCACACCAAAGACAGACCGAATGTTGTCGATATTTCGTAAAGCTTTAAATCTTCCATTCAGAGCAATCATGAGAACTTTTAACTCAGACTCACTGGGCACACGCATGAACAAGTGATGAAGGGTTGTTACAACAGCAGGGAGAGTTTCCCAGTGTGGATCATTATAAAATTGATCCAGATTTGCTACCCAATGATCGCTATTGACCAGTGTTCTTGCCGCATACATCTGAAGAGTATAGGGTGTTTTTCGAAAGGGTGGTTTTAGTCTTTCATGTTTGGCCAACATGTGCGCCTCTAGAAACAGTTGTGTTTGCTTTAGGCGATTATCACACAAAAGTCATTCCCATGAAAGCTCAGATAAAGAACAATATTTCTAGTTAAAAATTAATAAAGAATTAACCCCACATACTTCCGCCACTTCTATGACTTGTTGAGGAATATTTTCAAAATGAATTTTTTTGTTTTCTTTTTTAGCATCGCGTAACCAAGATAGCAATAATGCAATCGCTGAACTATCGGTTTTATTGACGAATGCAAAATCAAAGCTTGGCTCTTGATGAGTATCAATATATTTTTCACCCAAGGTTTTTAATGTGGGCACGGTAGAAAATGTGAGATCTCCAACGATTTTATAACTTTTTTCAGTACTCATTTCATCCTTCCTATCAGTGCTCGAACTCCACCTTCTTCTAAAGTGGTGATATATTGTGAACGGTAACTCTCAACCATACTCACACCTTCCACACTGAAATCGTATACTTTCCACCTTCCATTATTGAATACTAAACGATAATCGACTGGAATTTGCTGACCATTAGGTCTAAAAATCATACTGTGAACAACGACTCTATTATTTTCTGAAATGCCCCCACGATGCGGATAAAATTTTATTTGATCATGATCATACTGCTTCAATGGCGCAGAATACACTTGAATCACTTGAGTAGTAAATTTGGAAATAAAATGATCTTTTTGTGCTGGTGTTGCCTCATCCCAATAATGTTTTCCTATGACGGAACGTGACATAATATTAACGTCGAAGGCCGGTAATACGATTTGATGTATAGCGTTTTTAACATATCCATTACTGAGATTTGATGTAGCATCTAATCTTGTGGTTAATTCTTTTGCCAAATTATCCAACATATTAACAGGATTTATTGTGGCATAACCATCATTGAGTACACAAATTATACCTATCGTACTCGCTGCAAAAAACATTAACATCTTCTTCATTCCTTTTTCTCCTTATCTTTACTGTTAAAAACTAATTGACCAATGAGATTTTCAAGAATCAGTGCTGGATGCGTAGTTTGTATTGAACTTCCATCTGTTAATAATTTCTGCTCATAACCGGGTGTTAAACTGATATAATTTGAGCCCAATAAACCTTCGGTTAATATTTTTGCTGAGGTGTCGATGGGAAGATTATTGTCTTTACGTTCAATGGACATCGTTACAAAAGCTTTAAATTCTCTTTTATTCAGCGTAATTTTTTCTACCTGACCCACTTTAACACCAGCAATTCGTACAGGTGCTCGGGGTTTTAATGAACCAATATTATCAAACTCAGCAGTCACATGATAATAATCCTGAGGTGAAAATCGTTTTAATCCACTTACTTGAAAAGCAAGTACAAGAAAAGCCAGTGCTCCGGCTAACATAAACAAACCCACACCAATTTCTATCACTCGTTTTTCCATACTACCATCCTTTCATCATGAGAGCGGTTAAGATGAAATCTAAACCTAAGACTATCAGTGAAGCATAGACTACAGTTGAGGTTGTTGCGCGACTGATTCCCGATGCCGTGGGTGTTCCATAAAACCCTTGGTACATAGCAACCCAAGTCACTGCAACTCCAAACACCACACTTTTAATCACGCCATTCACGATATCCAGGCGAAAATCCACAGAATCTTGCATGTTGTTCCAAAACGAACCCACATCAATGCCTAACCATTCAACACCAATTAAATATCCACCATAAATGGCTGTTATCGAAAAAATTGTCGTTAACAATGGCATGGCAATTACTCCAGCCCAAAAACGTGGTGCAACTACCCTCCACAAAGGATCAACCGCCATCATTTCCATGCTGGCTAATTGTTGGGTAGCACGCATTAAGCCAATTTCAGCCGTTAGTGCTGATCCTGCTCTTCCGGCGAATAATAAAGCGGTAATGACAGGTCCTAATTCTCTGACCACACTTAAGGCAACTAAATTTCCTAATTGTTGCTCTGCACCGAAACGTTGCAAGGTATTATATCCTTGCAAACCTAAAACCATTCCTATAAATAATGCAGATACCACAATGATTAATAACGATAAAACACCGACCACATGAATTTGTTCCACGATCCAAGGAATCATTTTTCTCACATGTGGACGACGACATAAAATGCGTAAAAAAAATACACCAGACACACCGATTTTATTACAACGATTTATTCCCCACGCACCCACACTTTGTAATTGATCTAACATAATTCAAAATCCTTCTCGAGTTGTTGAGAGGGATATTTATAAGGAACTACGCCATCCGGCAATCCTTTAAGAAATTGCTGAATGGCAGGTAATTTATCGGCAAATAATTCACTTGGAGTACCTTGACCAACTATTTTTCCATCTAAAATCAAATAAATATAATCTGCAATTGAAGCAGTTTCTTGTACATCATGAGATACGATCACAGAGGTTAAACCTAAGGCATCGTTTAATTTTTTGATCAGTGTCACTAAGACACCCATCGTTATGGGATCTTGTCCAGTGAAGGGTTCATCGTACATCATGAATTCTGGATCTAAGGCTAAGGCTCTGGCCATGGCAACACGATGCGCCATCCCACCTGATAATTCTGCCGGCATTAAATCTCGTGCACCACGTAAGCCCACCGCTTCTAATTTTAAATAGACTAAATCACGAATCATTTCTTCGGATAAATGAGTGTGTTCACGTAATGGAAAGGCCACATTTTCAAAGACACTTAAATTAGTAAATAATCCGCCCGCTTGAAATAACATTCCCATGCGACGACGACAATCATAGAGTGCTTTTGTAGAAAGCTCATGAATGTTTTTTATACCATCAAAACAAACGTTTCCTGACTGGGGTTTTAGTTGAGCGCTGATGAGTTTTAATAACGTGGTTTTTCCTGATCCACTAGGACCCATGATGGCCGTTATTTTCGAGCGCTCAATTTTTAAATTGATATGGTCGAGTATGACACGATCGGCGTGCGCAAAAAATAAATCTTCCACAATGAGGAGTGGTTGATGAACCATAAAACATCCTTGTTAACGGTTACAACGCTTAAGTTGACTTAGTCAGCTCAGTACTCAATAATATAGCACATGTTAAGCACAGAAGCCTCTCAAGACCTCGATATCCTCAAACTATGCGAACTCGGCAAAGCCGTTATTGCATCCGAAGCAACTACCATTCATGCACTAACCGAACAAATCGATGAAGGTTTTGCACGTGCGGTGGAAATTATGCTGACCTGTGTGGGACGAATCGTGGTAATTGGCATGGGTAAATCAGGTCATATCGGCGGCAAGATAGCTGCAACCTTATCCAGTACCGGCAGCCCAGCTCTTTTTGTTCATCCCGGCGAAGCTCAACATGGCGATTTTGGGATGATTACTCGCCAAGATATAGTATTAGCAATATCAAATTCAGGTCAAACTGCTGAAATTATTTCTTTAATACCTTTAATTGAACACTTAAAAATACCGCTGATCAGTCTTACCGGTAACCCACGCTCAACGCTGGCTAAAAAAGCCACCGTGAATATTAATATTGGAGTGGCCGAAGAAGCCTGTCCTCTGGGACTTGCACCCACCTCCAGTACGACTGCAACCCTCGTCATGGGAGATGCCCTGGCATTGACCCTCTTGCAAGCCAAAGGATTTACCGCTCAGGACTATGCCCGAGTTCATCCCGGTGGGATGTTAGGACGACGGCTTTTATTAAAAATAAAAGATATTATGCGTACCGGTCATGACCTGCCTATCGTCAAAGAAGATACGATCTTAAAAGATGTTCTGATTGAAATGACTCAAAAAAGCTTAGGAATGACTTCCATTCTGAGTGATGATGGCGTACTTCTCGGTATTTATACCGATGGTGATTTACGTCGTACTCTGAATAAAGGATATGATATATCTACGACCATCATCAAAGAGGTGATGACTCAAAATTGTAAAACCATTCGATCTGACACACTTGCCGCAGAAGCTTTAATGACGATGGAAAATCACAAAATTACCTCACTCATTGTTGTGGATGAATATCATCGATTAATCGGTGTGGCACATATGCATGACTTGTTAAATGCAGGATTAAAATAAGATGATCAATTTATTCAAAAAAGCCTCAAAGATTAAATGCCTCATCGTCGACGTAGACGGCGTCTTAACAAATGGTCAAATTCATTACACGAATAATGGCGATGAAATAAAATCCTTTCACGTTCATGACGGTTTAGGCATGAAAATGTTATTAAATGCCAATATTGAAATTGCGGTAATTACTTCGCGCCAATCTGAGATATTAACCCGACGCATGAATGAGCTGGGCGTGAAACATGTATACCAAGGTGCCAAAGAAAAAATCTCTGCCTACGAAAACTTAAAAGCAAAATTGAATCTCGAGGATGAAGAAATGGCGATGGTAGGTGATGATTTACCGGATGTCCCTCTCTTTAAGAAAGTCGGCTTAAGTATCACAGTGGCAAATGCTGCCAGCGGAATAACCAATCACACTGATTGGCAAACGCTTAAATCCGGTGGCCATGGTGCTGTACGTGAAATCTGTGAATTCATATTAACCGCTCAAAATGCTTGGCCACTTTCACAGTCTTAAGATGCCTAAGTATATTATTAATTCAATTATTCTTCTTGTCTTTTTAATCAGTGCAATTCTGTTTTATTTTTTGAACTACGATCAAAGCGAGGTTCAAATACTTTCAAAAAATACCTATCCAGACAGCTATCTTGTGGATGCCACTTATCATCGCATGGATAAGACAGGAAAAGAATTTGTACTCATAAAAGCAGAGAATGTTCAACATTTCCCACTCAAAAATATGACCCTATTAGAAAACCCCACATTGATCATTCACAATGATGACGATATTTGGCGACTCAAAGCACTGCATGCGCAGAGTAAAAATGAATTCGATATGATTAATTTATCGCAACAGGTTGAAATTACTCGTGATGAATCCTCAGCTAAATTTTGGCTAAAGGCTAGTACTGATTCACTGGTAGTGCAACCCCATTTACAACTTGTAGAAACTGACAAAACCGTTACAATAGAACAACCTGGCCTAAAAATTTCGGGCCATGGTCTCTTGGGAAACTTAAAAGATGGTAATCTCAAATTACTCAAACACATGCAAAGCACTATTACTCCTGATTCTTAATATTGCATTGCCACTCTCTGTCTTAGGTTTAAACTCTGACATGAATCAGGCTGCAACCATTATTTCTGATTCACTTGAATATAATCATCAGCGAGGTGAAAGTTCTTATGATGGTCATATTCATGCCATTCAAGGCACTACCGAATTGCAAGCGGATCATGTCAGCATTTTCAGAAATAAAAAAAATAAAATCGATAAAATTCTTGCCTTAGGTGATAACGCTCAATACGAAACCTTACCGGATGGACAAAAAAATAAGGTCTATGCCAAGGCTAATATTATTGAATATTATCCACTGGAAAAGAAACTGGTTTTGATGGGTAATGCGAATGTGCTTTTTGAAAAAAATGAACTGAGAGGAGAGCATATTATTTTCAATATAGACACTCAAACTGCCACTTCCCTTCCCAAAAATCACAGCAAAACTACCATCGTCTTACACCCTACTAAAGAGCAATTGAAATGAAATCAAAACTCTCCGTTCTAAACCTATCTAAAAAGTTTAAAAAACGTCTTGTAGTCAATGATGTATCGATCTCTATCAATGCTGGAGAAGTTGTGGGGCTGCTAGGACCCAACGGTGCTGGTAAAACAACTACTTTTTATATGATCGTTGGATTAATAAAATCCGACAAAGGTCAAGTCTTATTGAATGATACTGACATCACTCATCTCCCTATACATGAGCGTGCACGTCTGGGTCTTGGGTATTTGCCCCAGGAAACATCCATATTTCGTAAACTCACTGTAGAACAAAATATTTTGGCAATTTTGGAGTTGCGCAAAGACCTTAATGCCGATCAGCGAATGACTACACTTAATGAATTGCTTCAAGATTTTCATTTAACGCACTTGCGTGATCACCAAGCTTTTACCCTCTCAGGCGGTGAAAGGCGTAGGGTAGAAATTGCTCGGGCTTTGGCAATGGACCCTAAATTTATCTTATTGGATGAACCCTTTGCCGGCATTGACCCCATCTCGGTCTTAGATATCAAACGGATCATTTCACAATTAATAGAAAGGGGAATCGGAATATTAATTACCGACCACAATGTACGAGATACCCTGGCTATTTGTCATCAAGCTTATATCGTAAATAATGGAAAAATCATCGCAAATGATAAACCAGAGATGATTTTACAAAATTCTGAAGTAAGAAACGTATACCTAGGACACGAGTTTGAGATATAATCGTTTTTTTAATTGGAACGCAGGAGTCGTCCATGCAAATTCAATTCACGGGGCGTCATGTTGAAGTTTCTGAAGAATTACGTGATTACACAACCACTAAATTTAAACGATTATTACGTAAAGTCGACAAAATAATTAGCATCCATGTGACATTTGCTATAGAAAAACTTGCTCATATTGCCGAAGCTAATGTGCGCATACCTGGGATCGTTATTAACGCAAAATCCGAATCAGACTCACAAAAAAATGCTGTTCTAGATCTTATTGAGAAATTATTGATTCAAATTGAGAAACATAAAGATAAGCATTAAATGGAAATTCGAAACCTATTAGCTGTTAATAGTACGGCTGCACAAACACAATGCGATACTAAAAAAAGTGCCCTAGAGCTACTGAGTAAGCTCGCCACCGCAAGCTTGAATACCCTCGATTCGAATAAAGTATTTGAGTCTCTGATCGAACGTGAAAGATTGGGTAGCACAGCCATAGGAAATGGTATTGCTATACCTCATGCAAGAATTGGAGGAATTTCTAAACCCATCGCCGCGCTTATACAATTAAAAAATCCTATTGCATTTGATGCCCCTGATGAGGAATCCGTCGATATTTTATTTGGACTCTTACTTCCAATCGATGATCATGATGAAAATCTAATGGTCATATCCAGCCTTGCTGAGCTACTTAATAATGAAAACTACCGAGATGCCTTACGTGAGGCTCGAAATAATCAAGATCTTTATAACATTGCCGTTAAGGCTCAGCCATGAATTCATCTCCAAGCTTAAGTATTCATGGCGTTTTGATGAGCATTTATCACTGCGGATGTCTCATCACTGGCGAAAGCCGTAGGGGCAAAAGTGACCTTGCCCTGAGCTTAGTTGACAGAGGGCATTCCTTAATAGCTGATGATATTGTTGAGTTTTTTTACAATAAAAACAATGAATTGCAAGGTAAATCCCCAAAAAATCTAGAAGAGTACTGTCATATCCGTGAAATTGGCATTATCAATATTCAAGACCATTTTCCCACGCATACCCCTCTTGCGAGCTGTAGACTTGATTTGATTATCGAATTAGAGGATGATCTATCCACTCAAAATGATCACCTTAAACTTATGACGACCACACGACATCTACTCAATACCGCACTTCCAGCCTTTCAGCTAACTGCTGATTCAAAACGCCCCTTAGCACTCATCATTGAAACACTCATTCGTGAGTATTTACTACAACAACGCGGTGTTAACGCTGCTCAAAATTTCTTGCAGGCCTATCCATGAGTGTGGCGGTACTAATTATCAGTCATGAAGGCGTAGGACAAGCCTTAGTCAAAACCCTCAAAAATAGCTTTGGTGGAGAATTACCCTTATCAATACACAATATCAGTATCAAACCAGAATCTGATCCTGATGAAATCCTGCCTATCGTCAATGAAAAAATTTCTAAATATGATGAAGGAGATGGAGTATTGATTTTAACAGATTTATTCGGATCTACCCCCTTCAATATTGCCCAAGAATCTCAGTGCGCGGAAAAAACTTGTATTGTAACGGGGATGAATCTACCGATGTTAATCCGTATAATGAACTACCCGACATTGAGTTTGAAAAAACTCGCTCAGAAAGCCCGTCAAGGTGGGCGACAAGGGATTATTTCAAGCGAATAAGGTTTATATTTTGCTACATAAAAAAGTCACCATCATTAATAAGTTAGGCTTGCATACTCGAGCGGCTGCAAAATTAGTACACCTCGCCTCTCGCTTTGCTAGTGTTTCTAAATTGACCAAAGACACCAAAACCGTAAATTGTAAAAGCATTATGGGAGTGATGATGCTGGCTGCAACCAAAGGTACTCAACTTGAACTGAGTGTTGAAGGAGAAGATGAAAAAGAAGCCATGCAAGCGATTCAAGAACTTATTGCCGATCGATTTGGAGAAGCTGAATAATGGACAAGCAACGAATAGATATTTTCCTCAGAGGTTTTCTCGTTATAGTGACCACCACTCTACTTTCAGCAGTATGCTTTATTTACTTTGATCAAATTGCAGCACTTTGGTTTTTGCAACACCATTATATTTCTCCTAACTATTTGCAAAAAGTCTCAGTCATTCCCTCTTTTTTTGAGGCAGCTGCCCTTATAGTGTATGTCATTTATTTTTTGAGTTGGTTGTTTTCATTCAGCAATAAAACATTGACTCAATTTTTAAATATTTCTAATTGTATTGTCATTACCTATCTCTTTAAAGTATGGGCAAAATTTGTCTTTGGTCGTCTCTTACCCATGGTTTCAATGAGTACAAACGATTATGGATTTCATTTTTTTCACGGCGGTGATGCTTATATCGCTTTTCCTTCCGGACATTCCGCGATTGCTGTCACTACCCTTACTGCTTTGGCATTGAATTACCGAGTCTTAGGCATACCTGCCCTACTACTCAGTATCGCAGTTCCCATTAGTCTGGTCCTGCAAGGCTTTCATTTTATTTCTGACACTATTGCGGGTGCTGGACTTGGGTGTGTGATAGCTTATTGGTACCATGCGATCACCGCTGAAGAAGATGTTGAGAAACAGTTGATGTTATTGGCAGACTAGCTACTTCTCTTGTGATGACAAAGTAAGGTTCAAACAGGATTACTTCGATACAAAATTACTTGCAATGTCAGCAGTTAGACCCTGTGCAGAAATATTTTTATGAAATTGAGACACTAACCCTTGCGTTAAAAAATTTGAAGCTGGTATTGCTCTTAAATCTTGTCGGTGATTTAAATTTTCAAAACACCAACGATAACCATAAGTTTCGGGGTCTAATTCTCGAGAAGTATAATAACCCTTATTTGTTTGCAAACCAGGTTTACAAAAAATCATTTCTAATACCCAAAATTTACCTGACTTTGTTTGAATAGTTTTGTCATCAAAAAGTAATTTTAGTATCTGCTTTATGGGATTACTAATGATTTTTTCTGCACTCGATACCACTACGGATTTCTTTTTAGGAAGTTTCGTTAGTACAACTGTTATCTGTTCTAACAGAGGCATTTTGAGATCAATTTTGTCACTCATAAATGCACTAAGAATCAACATAACAGCATATTCTGCGAGTGCATAAGCAGGTTCTTTAGACCTAACTCCGGATATATATCTATAGGTTTGCTTGCCATATTCCATAACCTGTTGAGAAAAATTCTGAAATAAAGTTCCAGATGTATTGCCTTCACTTAAACCTTTTTCAATTTCAACTCCTGTTTTCATTTCCTGAAGTTGTGAAAAATAACATATCGTTAAATATCTTGCGATTTTTTCAGATAATATGGCGACTTCATCTAAAGTTCCTAGACTAGAAAGTTGTCGGAGTAAACCCATAGTTCGTGCATTATCAATTGTCTTAAGTTGTTCTTGAGCTAATTCTGAAACACTCTTAAGTGCATTACCAACCCAGGGTAAGTAACCTAAGATTGTACCTACAACATTTACTGTACTTGAAATTCCAGACAATTCACCTTGAACTTGATGCGGTACTACCGTACTCGAAGCTGCTTTTACACCAATAAATATTTCTTCCAATTTAATATTGACCATTCTATAAAATAATAAAACAGTAGGTGTATTTTGAAGTACAGAATTTAATTTATCACGAATTTGGGCGGGCTGCATTTGATCAATACGCTCGCTCAGTAATTCGTCGACCGCACTTTGAAGAGCGGCTGTCTGTTCGCTTGAAGTCTTAACTTGTATCTTTAGCTGTTCAAATATGACTCTTTCATCTTCTAAGAGCTGATTTTGTCGCTTATCTATTTGTTGAGCTTCATTTATTGGAGCAGAAATTAAAGCTCTTTTACTTAACTCTGCTTGAAATAAATCATAATATTTTTTCTGCTCAGTTGAAAAACTGGAAATTTTATTTGAGTTAGCATCATGTTCATCATCTATAAGCTTAACCATTACGAGATGTGTATTAGCAAGTAAGGCATTAAAAAAAGCATTTAAATTTTCAGGGGTCAGAAGCACTAAAGAATTAAATCGTAAATCTATTATCTTAACGGATGATAAAGACGAAAAAGTATTTGAAATTTCACGGTAAAGCCTATTAATATCAGGCGTCAATCTATCAATTTTTCCAAGGAAACTACCTCGTAGTGCTAATTCTTCAAGCTGAGGAAATGATTTTATCATTCTACCAAGGCTAATCCACATATCATAAGATTGCATGCTTGTAAAGTTGTGAGATAAATCCAGTTTTTTAGCCTTTTGTGCTTGAGCAATGGCCTGGCAGGCAGCTTGATACTTTTCTTTGCTTGCAGAAAAAATTGTATTGCTTGAGACAATTAATTCATCCAGAGCAACACACCGTCTTAACCCATCCCCAAATTGCTGCCATTGAGTGGAAGTACAAAATCTCATATCACAATCTGATAAATCAATAAAAGTTGGGTTGTTTTTCAAATGATCTAATACACTTTGAAAACTAAAGAGTCCAAAAACATTACTTTTACTGCCTTGTAAGGATGCGCTGGTTGACTTTAGCATCGCTAACTCCTGTAAATAACCTTCTAATATTACCAATAAATAGTCTTTTTTTACTGGCAAACCTTAACATTTGTAGAGTATTCCAGTTTTTAGAATTTAATGCAATCCATAATTGTACTTTTCAGAGAACGAAATCTAGAAACTCACCATCAAATGTGGGTATAATCGGTTGTCAAAAACAATGCACGGAAGGTACCATGAACAAAGAACTAATCCCTACTACGGAAATTCTTCTAAAACAAATTACAGTACGAACAGATCGATTCTCAACTGGCGCAAGATGTCTATGACAAAGGAAAATGAACAAATGGAGAAGAAATTATGGAAAAAATAGAAGCAGATGATCCCTCTATTGATCTTGTACGTGTTCAGGAAAAACTCAGAATACATTGGCTAAAAAAAATAAAGGATGAACAGATCGATATCCAACTAGCATTATATATTCCTACGATGCTGGGTTACACCGAAAAAGATGAGATCGCAAAACGACTCGATGGAGTTAATGAAATCCAACTTTTTTTTGATAGTGATAAAAAATTAATGTTATTGTTGGGAGATTCAGGTGCTGGAAAAAGCTTGTTTGGACAGTGGTTAGTCAATGATATATGGTGGAAAAATTCTGAAATCATCCCAATTTTTATTCATTTGCCTGCTATAAAAATAAAAGCTGGGTTTTTTGAAAAATATTTAAAAAAGCACTTTGATCTATCCATAAAAGAAATAGAATTTCTGAAAACTTCTGGAAAATTTCTCATCATTTTAGATTCATATGATGAAATGATTACAGAAAATCAAGGAAAAAATCTTCATCGCATAGGAAAACTTTTTAATTGGAATGCTAAAGTTATAATATCTTGCCGGACGGAAGCATTAGTGAGATATTCTAAAAAAGATCAATTTGACATGTTTGCGCCTTATAAAGACAAAAAAAATCAAGATGAAAATGAAAATTCACTGCAAAAACGTTATGTTCAATTTTTCGATCGTAAAACACAAATCCCACAATATGTTGAACAATGGAAATATCACAATAAAGACCTTGTAGATCCAAAAATTAATTATATAGAAGTGATGAATAGACTTCCTGGACTCTCTGAAATGGTTACAAGCCCTTTCATTTTAATGATTGTTATGTACGCTCTACCGAAATTAATGAAAAAATATTTAGAAAAACATGAAACTGAACGTTTAGATTTAACACGAATGGCATTATTTGCTGCATTTACTGAAGCGTGGTTTGAGCGTCAACGAGATAAGCTTCTGAAAAATGAATTAATTAATGATCTTTGGTTCAAAACTATTATTGAAGATTTTCACTCGTATTGTGAACAACTAGCAAATTTGATGTGGCAAAATCAAGTCGAAAGTGTTACTTATGATCCCATTAAAAATTCTGATGATAATAAATGGGATCCCTTTTTTGCAGCGGATGGTGATTTTAATGATGAAAAAGGTAAATCCTTAAAATTTATTAGACAAGGTGCTTTGTTACGAATTATCGATGATAAAACCTACACTTTTTTACATAAATCTCTTTGGGAATACTTTGCCGCCAAAAAATTGTTTGAAAGTGCTGCAAATAAGGCGAGTATCGCCATTGGCTTAGAATTAAATTCTAAGTTACTTACTCGAAATCTTGCCATGGTTCGATTAGGTGTTGATTGTCTATCAGAAAATCCTGTATTCGAACAATCACTATGGGACATTCTCGAAGAATCTAAACATGAACCTCGTGTTCAAATCGCAGCAGCGAATGCAATTACTATTTTAAATGCCGCAAATCGATCTTTTGCTGGGAAAAATTTGCGTCGCATTAGAGTTCGATATGCAAATGTGGCAGGTGGAAATTTTGAGGAGGCTGATTTACAAGAAGCTGATTTACGAGATGTTGATTTCACTCAAGCGTGGTTGACTCGTGCCAATCTTACTGGCAGTTGCTTAGATAATATACGAACAGTTCCTTTACAAGGTGAGCAACTTGACGCTGCTGTATTGTCATGTGCTTTTTCGCCAGATGGAAAGCAATATTCAGTACTGACGAATAATAAAATATTTGTTTTTAATGCAGAATCTCATGAATGTGTAAAAGCTAATTCATCCCCAATAATCTTTAGCGATGATCAAACTGAATTCTTTCACTTAACAAGCCATGGTTTTTGGAATTTTAAGGATTTATTGAATAGTTCTATTAACAGCCATAGAAGATCCCTAAAGATCGATTTTAATCAAAGATTAGATGCCATGTTGTTTTATATTTCATTGAGAAATAAAAAACTCATAAAAGCCCTTGATTCTACACCTTCGTTTATTATGGGCTATACAGTCTCAGAAAAAACGTGTGATTCTTTTGCTAAGCTATTATCTATTGATACAGAAGCAATTCACAGTTTATTAGAAAAACATTTTGACATTGTTAAAGTATTTATGAGCGGTATAATAAAAGAATGTATAATCCACTTAAGAATTTTCAATGAGCTGCATGCTAATCACGTTTTCGATAGCACAACCACTCATCAAGATATTTTAGATGATGTAAACAAATATAGCACAGATCCTAATGTAATTACACGATATCTTGAATATTGCTTTGAAAAATACGTACAGTTAAATTTTACAAAACTAATCGAACTTTTCGCTGAAGATATGGAAGAAAACTATCTGCTTGTCTCATTTTCAATATTTGCATTATTATTTAGAAAAAATATATTTTTCTGGAGACGTAATGATGATGGTACAATATATTATGTTCAGGATAACTTATTTCAAGATTTAAGAGAAGAAAAAAATGATATTCTCTCATACAAAGAAATAGAAAGAATAGATTTGTTAACTGAGCAAAGTCGTGATTCAACATTTTCTTGGGTACTTTCACATAAAACGATAGAATTCTTAGGCTGTCGCAAGGAAGATTTACCCGGCTCTATATCATATCGTAGAACCCACGATGATTTAGCGCCCTATGATATTGAAAAAAATCATTATTACTTTCGACTAGTTGAATTATACAACGGCATTTTAACAATGACTCATAGTCAAGATAAAACTTGGTTTCTAATCGATCACCAAGACGAAGGACTAATTTTACTTAATTCAATCACCAAAAATGAGAAGAGATTAGTTACAGAACACAAGTTAAGCTCTCCGGATGCCATGATTTTTAGCCCTAACGAAAATTGTGTTTTCACAGGGTTAATGGATGGCACTATTAGAATTTGGGACACTACTTCAGGTCAATTACAATCTACCTGGATGGCCCATCAAGTATCTGTTATGGTCATTAGTAAAGATGGAACATGGGCACTATCTGGTTCATTAGATGGTACTATTAAACAATGGAACGTAACCAAAGGTGAATGCACTGGAACCTGGACAGGTCACTCTGATAAAATTACCACGCTTGTGCTAAGTCCTGATGAAAGCTGGGCATTATCTGGATCAGCTGATGGAATTCTTAAACGTTGGGAGTTGACAACTCATCAATTATTTATGGGTCAAGGACATTCAAAAAGCGTAACTTCAGTTTATTTAAGTAATGACAAATTATGGGCATTTACTGAATCAGAAGATGGTACAAGTAAACGATGGAATGTTAATACTGGTCAATATGTAGAAACACTACCAAGATTGCTCGATGGATCAGATAAAGATAGATGGGGCATTACAAGTTCAGAATCAAACGATAATAAACAGTGGTCTCCAATATGGAAAGCACTCGCAGGGAAACCTCTTACTACGCTGATTCGTTCTGATAAGAATTGGGCACTAGCAGGCTATTCAAATGGAGAAATTATACACTACACAAAAAATCTAGTACCATTTGTAACATGGAAATCTCATACATCAGCCATTACTGCGTTGACATCAAATCCTGAGGGATCAATGGTTTTTTCCTGTGACAATAATGGAAAAGTGATGCTTTGGAAAGTGTCTACTGGTGAATTACTCGCCAGGTGCGGCATCTTAAATCCTGTGAGCGTCATTAAATGGTATTCAAATAATCCAGCATTAATTATGATGGGTATGTCAGATGGTGCATTAAGTCTCTGGGCATTCAATTTAAAAAATACCTCTTTGAAATTACAATGGCGGTCAAGGCCTTGGATGATTCAAGCAAACAACACATCGATGCTGGGTGTTTATGGCTTAGCGACAAACCAACGAACAGACTTATCTCTAAAAGGAGCTCGTGTACAAACTTCCACAAAAACCTCAGAAAAAATTGTAGCTGAACGCACCAAAACTGAAATACGCACTGATTTCAGCAATCCTCCAAATAGTTCTCTAGATCATACCTTAATTCTAAGACCTGAAGCATGGGTAATTTCAATAGTGCGGAAAAAAACCTGGAATAAAACTAAAGAAAAACATGACCCAAGAGAACACGCCTTTTTAGTTTTAGAAAGCATTGAAGGTGAATTTCACTGTATACGAAGAATTGACTTTGTCTTGGAACTACGCCATGAGGAACTCCCTAAAGGAGTGAAAAAATCCAAAAGTGGGCTTTATGGACAAGGATTGATTGAAATCGCAGATAAATCCTTATTTGACCTTCAAAGTTTAGTGGGTCAATGCTGCTCAGTCTCATCCGGAATTACACGACATCAGGGGATGCTATTATTAGAAAACATACGGAAAGATCAAGATAAACGTATCGGATATAGTGCTACAGGCGCAGGAAATATATTTCGAATGTTCAGAATGAAAGAAGCTATAGAACATCATAATTGCATATCATGGTGTGAAAAGCATCTAGAAAACATTGGAGTTTATTTAACCAAAAAAAGATGGATAGATGGAATTTTAAATTACCCACCCCTCAAAATTTACGAAGAGCCTGCTGCAATGAGCATCCAAAACCAATCATCACCACGTGATCCTCAAAGAAAAGATCAATCTGATCAAAGATCAAAAAACACAAGCCAATCTATGAATAAAAAAGAAAGCAATCTTAATAATAATAACAATTACGAGGACGATCAAGAACCAACTACTGGCTCAAAATGCAGTTTAATGTAATGAGTTATTCTTAACACAACAGAGGAGTTATTTTATGCATCATGAAGAAACGGTTAAGTCTTTTCAAAATATCATCGGTGGTAAACATATTATCAGTGAAGATAACTGGGCATTATCATTAGTACGTCGCTTAGGAAAAGAGCACGCATTTTTGATTATAGAAGGCGTCGATAATGGTACACGATATACTTTTGATGCACATTTAGTTGTAAAAGATGGATCAAATAATACTAAAGCAGATATTATCTATAGTGAGGTTGAAGTTGATAAATTATTACATGTAGGAGAAAAATGCCACTCAATCACATGGAATATATCTCGAGCTCAAGCAGTAGCATTACGGGCATTAATTGAAGCTGAAAAAGCCCGTGCAGATGAGGGTCGTATTAATTATGTTATGCTAGGTGGTTCTAAAGCAGGTGGAATTTTTGCTGCTAGCTTGGATACATCCGGATTAGATGGTGTAATCACAGCTTCACAAGCGAGTGTAGAAGATAAACGTAGATTGGTCGAACAAGCAATAGATGAATTGTCTGAAACTGCTCGCGGTAAATATCAAGAATTTAAATTAAAAGCCAGTTATATGAGTCTTGAATGTGTTGATCTTTTATTACGCGAAGGACATAACTGTTGTAGCTGGGCCGTGGTAATGATTCAAGCAATCCAGATAAAATACAATCCGGGTTTATTTAAAACACTTGTCATCGTAAATCCATCATCATTAGTTCAGGGAAATACGGCAGGTGATGAAGAGCCTACTTCAGGTTCAAGATGCACAATGTTTTAAAAAATAGAAAGATTAGATCGATTAATTTAATTGATTGATTTTATCTTAGGAATACTCATCAAAAACTTAAAAGGGTTCACATGGAAAAAGAACAGAAATTAGCAATTACTAAATTGCGATCACACTGGCAAAACAAGTTAAAAGAAGAAGGCATTACTTCACAATTGGCATTATATATACCCACGCTATTGGGATTTACTGAAAAAGATGCGATTGAGAAACGTCTCTCTGGTATAGTTGAGATGGAACGCTTTCTCACTAGTGACAAACTATTAATGTTATTGCTCGGAGATTCCGGGGCTGGTAAAAGTTTATTTGGTCAGTGGTTAGTGAATTATTTGTGGGAAAAAGAATCTGAATACATTCCAATATTTATTCATTTACCGACGATTAAGATTAAAAACGGATTTCTGGAAAAATATTTGAGGAAAAAATGTGGTCTGACTAAAGCGGAGATTGAAGACCTTAAAACGCAGCATCGAGTGTTACTAATTTTAGATTCATACGATGAAATGAAAGCCAAATACAAAGGTAAGAATGTGCACATGCTCGGTGAGATTCACCGTTGGAATGCAAAAGTGCTCATCTCATGTCGAACAGAAAGCCTCGCGAGTTTTAGCTTTCCTCAGCAGGCTGAGATGTTTGTACCCTATAGCGCCAATGAGCCGCTAAACTTTGGATGGGAAAAACGCTATGTCCAGGCTTTCGATCCTAAAACACAATTACCAGATTATGTGAATCAATGGAAGCAGCATAATCCTGAATTAGTTGATGCCAACATTGATTATCTTGAAATATTGACCACCTTACCGCATATATCCGAAATGATCACGAATCCATTTATTTTGTGGGTAATGTTGATGTCTCTTCAAATGATTTTAAAAGAGCATGCCAAAGAAAAGAACTTACAAAAACTCCATTTAACCCGTTTAAGTTTATTTGATGCATTCACAAATGCCTGGTTTGAGCGGCAACGTGAGAAGTTGAAAAAAAATGACACGATTGATGCGGCATGGTTAAGAACAATCGTAGACGATTACCGAATGTACTCAGAGCAATTAGCGAATATGATGTGGCAAAAGAAGATGAATAATGTAACTTATGAACCAAAGTCACGCCCCCTTCAGATTATCAAAGTAAATAATACTGAAAAACTTCGTAAAGATATTTGTGTAATTTATCTTGTAGAACAAGATAAACATGTCGTAGCGCACTACTTTGATGGAAACCGATGGTGTTCATCACGTCAAGAAGGAAATGATTTAGACAAGGTATTGCCATCATTTAGACAATTAGCTAAATGGTCAGATCCCGCTGATGTGGAAAAAATTACATCATTCTATGGATGCTTATTTTGGGATGTATTTTTCTCGCCAGAGGGACTTTTTAATAATGACCCTAAAAAGCCTCTCAATATTATTCGATCAGGCGCTCTGTTAAGTGTAATAGAGGGGAATACCTACTTATATATCCATTACTCTTTATTGGAGTATTTTTCTTGTAAGCCAATGTTCGAAAGTGCGGCAAATAAAGTCACAATTGCATTGGGTTTAGAAATTAACAGTCAATTATTCACGGAGGATTTAGCACGAATACGCTTAGGGGCAAATTGTGTGAAGAAAAATCCAGAATTTGAAGAAGTTTTATGGGAAATCTTAGAAGAGTCAAAGCATGATGCAAGAATCAGTATAGCAGCTGCAAATGCTGCCACAATATTAGCTGCAGCAAATCGATCATTTGCTGGTAAATATTTGAGGCGGGTTCGGATAAGAGGTGCGAATGTATCAGGCGGAAATTTTGATCACACTGACTTGCAAGAGGCGGATTTACGGGACGTCAGTATTGCTCAGGTATGGATGAAGGGGACGATGGTATCGGGGAGTTGCTGTGATGGACTACAGACCGGTGAATTAACCTGGGAATCATTAGATGATGCAATAAAGGCCTGTGCGTTCCACTCAAATGGGCAACGGTACGGAGTACTAACGAAAAAACAATTTATCGTATATCAAACCCAAGATCATAGTAAAGAATGTGTAGTTGATCTGAATAAGTATTGTAAAGGTGGAGAAGTATTGCTCTGTTTTACTTTCCTACCCAAGCATGAGGAGGTACTTATTGGAACGGGTAACGACGAACACTCAGGCCAGTTCTTGAAAGCAGGCCGCATCCTGAGAGTATCTTTAAAAAAGCGCCGTGTGATACAGACCTGGGAAGGTCATTCGGGTAATGTGCATGCTTTAGTGGTTAGCCCAAATGGGAAATGGGTACTGTCAGGTGCAGATGGTGAGATCAAGCACTGGGAACTAAATTATGGTGACTGTATTGGAGAGTTGAAGGATTATTCTTCAACTGCTCTAGCGGTGTCTCCAGATGGCCAATGGGTTTTATCTGGGTCAGGAAGCGATTCGATCGAGCGATGGGCAGCGGACTCATGGAAATGTCTCGATAGCTGGGAAGGACATACGGATACTGTAATCGCTCTTGTAATAAGTCCAGACGGTCAGTGGGCACTTTCTGGGTCTTTTGATCATACAATCAAACGATGGAAGGTGGATTCGGGTCAGTGTCTCGCGACTTGGGACGAACACAATGAGATTGTAACAGCACTTGCCTTAAATCCGAATGGTGAGTGGGCAGTCTCGGGATCATTAGATGGGACAATTCGACAATGGAATGTGGCAACGGGTAAATGTTTAAGAATTTGGCAAGGACATGAAAATATGATCAGTGCTCTCGCTGTAAGTCCAAGCGGAGAGTGGGTGCTCTCAGGATCTGGCGAGTTGGTGGTCTCTCAAGTTAGAGATAATACGATCAAACGATGGGAGGTAGATAGTAAAAAATGTCTACAAGTATTGGATGCACACTTAGATGGTGTTTACAGCCTTGCGGAGAGTTCGGATGTTAATTGGGTATTGTCAGGATCCAAAGATAATATGATCAAATGTTGGGACTTTGATTCGGGTCAGTGTTCTGCAACCTGGGTGGGACATAGTGATCCAGTAAGTGCTCTGGCAATCTATCGAGGTGAATGGGCTCTATCAGGGTCAAGTGAAGGTGCCATCAAACGTTGGTCGATAGCTACAGGAGAAGCCCTTGAGACATGGCAAGGAGTAGAAGGAGTTATAACTGCACTTGTAATAAGTCAAGATGGGAAATGGGCTTTATCAGGATCTCAAGATGAGAAGATTAGGCAATGGAATGTGGAAAGGGGTATCTGTCTCTCAACATGGGAGGGACATAAGGATGCCGTTTCAGCCCTATTGTTAAGTTCAGATGGAAAATGGGCACTCTCAGGGTCATTCGATAATACGATTAAGCGCTGGAGTGTGGACTCTGGGACCTGTCTTGCAACCTGGGATGGACATGAGGATATTATAAATACACTAGTGATGTGTCAGAATGAAAAATATGCATTGTCAGGGTCGCAGGATAATACAATCAAGCGTTGGGAAGTAGCAACTGGAAAGTGCCTAGCAACATGGAAGGGACATAAGGAAAGTGTGCGAGCACTGACAGTTAGTCCGGATGGTGTATGGGCATTATCTGGTGGACATAATGGTGACATGATTTTGTGGAACATTCTCGATGATCAAGAATGTTCTCGCTATAAGCCTGGACCTGACATTACAACCATAGTTTGGTCTCGTCGTGATCCGACTTGTGTCGTAGTTGGTATGAGAGATGGTTCAGTAAGTGCCTGGACCTTCAATAAGTCTTCAACATCTTTGTCTTTACGATGGCGTTCTAAACCATGGAGTTTGGGTACTCAAAATAGTCAATTTTTAGGTACTTATGGCTTAGCTATGGCACAACAACAGGTGTTGGCTCAAATGGGATCAAAGGTTCAGGTATCGACGAAACGCTCAGAAGCGATAATATTGCAACGAGAACAACCCACACCCTATAATCCTGACCATACATCACAAAGTTTGTTCGACCCTACCTTAACTTTACGACCAGAAGCTTGGGTAATCTCTATTCTTCGTAAGAAAGTGTGGGATAAAGCCAGAGAGAAAAATGACCCCACTCAACATGCTTTTTTGGTATTAGAAAGTGTGGAAGACGGAGTTTATCGTATTCGGCGTATAGATTTTGTATTAGAGAAGCGACATCAATACATTCAAGCTGAACAAACAACTGGAAGCAAAATTGGGATGTTTGGACAAGGTCTGATAGAAATTGCAGATAAATCTCTATATGATTTACAGAGCTTGGCACCCCAATGTTGTGCATTATCTCAAGGAATATTGCCAGGTCAAGGCAGGCAATTATTAGAAAATATTCGCTTTGCACAGACTCAAAAGATTGGTTACAGTTTACTGGGTGCAGGAAATATGTATAGAATGTTCCGCATGAATGAAGCTATCGCACATCATAATTGTTTATCCTGGTGTGAAGAGCAACTGCAATTAATTGATGTCCATCTCACTGAGCGAAAGTGGAAAGATAACATAGTTAATGATCCACGATTAAAAATTCAGAATGTTGCTTTAACAGAATCAAATAACAAGCAGAATAACAACAATAATAATAATGGTGATGATGAGCCGAGCAGTGGATCAAAGTGTATTTTAATGTAGTGCTTATTTTAGCGATTCTATACATCGAACCAGCTTCGATCAAATAATATCGAATGCATACTTTTTGATCATTTAAAATAATTTCTAGAAGTATTAGTGGCTTTTTAATGCATTTTCATTGCATTTTCTTCCACATCTTCTGAAGCATAAAGTAGATGTTTCTCTTCAAATGCAATTAAGCATTTTTCCAACCGCACCACATCAATAGCTTCATTTTGTAACAATGGACGCAATATTGCTGAAATTTCTTTTCCATAATGTGTTTGCATTACGCCGTGCGTAATTAAATATACCAGCATTGGAATCCGCCGATTTTCATAAGCAAGATCAAGAGCTGTTTTTCCTTTTGAATCTCTTGACTCAGGATCAAATCCACGCTGGATCCACGCCTCAACTTGTACAGAATTATTTGTAATAATAGCCTGCCATACGTCTAAGATTTTAGTGTTATCACGACGATCATATTCAAGCTTAGGGAATTGCTCACTAACAGCCATATCTCCTTTTTGAAGAAGTGCCTGTTGTTTACTCGGATCTAAATCAAATTGAATAGCAGAAATTCCGAGGTGAAAAATGTAAATCGTTCGTTTCTGTTCTAGATTTTTTCGATGATCTCCTTCCTGTTTATGATAAATAGTTGATAGTATCTGATAAAAATAATTCATTGCATCTTTAGGAGCTTCAGTGGGTGGCAATGGATTGCTCATTGTATATTCTTGCAGTTTGTCGGAATCCACTAAGCGCAAACCTAAAGTATATGGATTCTGAATAATATCTGTTGAGTTTGAGTTTCCGAAGGGTAAATATTTAACTCGATCGAAAATCCATACAGGAAAATTATCTACAGCCCCTCCATCTACAAAAAGATCTTCGCTGTGTTTAAGTCGTTGACCCTGCACTTTCACATAACGGCAGTGATATTCAAATACACCGGGTATGGCAATCGTGATATTCATGGCATCACTAATAATATCATCAGGCGAAGTTTCCCAAGACAGCACCTCTACTTGTTGACGAGTTATGTTGGTTCCAATTAAATAAAGATCTTTATATCGCTCAGGTTCTTTCAAATGCAATGCATGAAGCTCTGCAAATGTACAATAAGCTATACCTGTTTTTTGTTGAATTAAACGCTCTATCAAATGCTCTCGAAGATAATTACCTGGAAATAACCCAAACTGATCTTTGGTCAATAAACTTAAACCTTCACGAATTAATTTTGCATCTGGTGTGTTAGAATGCTTAAGTAGTGTACTAGCTGCCGAAGATGCTTGAAACGGTTTTTGCTTAAATTCTTTTACACGACCTAATTCAGCCGCGAATCCTTTAGTTAACTGACCAATCTGTTCTTTGTTTTGCAAAAGATATAAAAGCTTTTCTCGATACTCTCCATCCATTAAATCGGTAAACTTCAGCTGTTGCAACTCAGCTTTCATTTCATCTATTGTAAAGGGTAAGGCAATAAGTAATGCTGTTATCCCTCCCGCAGAAGTCCCTGCGACTCTTTTTATCTGTCGCCTATCTATATAGGATTTAAACAATCTTTCAAGAGCCGCTAAATACGCTAATCCTTTAATTCCTCCGCCTTGCAAAACTAAATTTTCAATAAAGTATGAAGCGGTGGGCACATCGAATTCTTGAAATGGATGATTAGACTGATAAAATTCAAAACGTATTCGCGCCAAAATTTGCATGGTTTTGGCATCATCCGGATCAATATCATGAGCTTGTGCATAATGCGAAATGGCAACATTATGATCTTCTTTTTTTTCGGCAAGCGCTGCTAAACTTAAAAGTGCACTGAGTTTTCCTTTTAAGGCAGCAGGATGTTTTGTATCGAGATGAAGTGCCTGATTGAATTTCACTAGAGCTCCCTGATAATCATGGCTCACTAATAAAGATTCGCCTGCTTTATTAAAGCTATCAGCGGATTCTGTTATTTCAGACTTTTTTGAACTTACCTTTTTCATAATTTAACTCCCTCAATTATGTTAAGAAAATCACTTACATTCTACCATCCGAATGCCCAAAAAATAATTTTAATTTTTTATCTCTCATAATCTTATTATACCTCTATTTACTGCCTTCTTTCTAGATTTCCTTCTCTCAATTGGCTTGCATAAGTTTATTCTCATTTTTTTCGACGACTCAGTAAGTTTCTCAAACTGAAGCCACTCGAAGGCTCATCGACTTGATCGCCGTCTTTGGTACTCGTAGGTTTTGAAGTCTTATCAGGCATTTTCGAGCGGGGATTATTTACAATCCCATCATTCCACCTTGGCTTCGTCAACTTAACCCCAATAAGCTGTAACTGTTCCTCACACCAGGATAAACAATTATGATGAACAGTAGCTTCCTTCATCCTAAAAATTCTATACATATTTCCTGCCCCCGTTATGCTATATCCTATACGTTGTGATTGAGCGTATCTTATATTTTCTAATAATTGTCTGCCTTGTCCTGGCAATATCCCTTGAGATAAAGCGCAACAATGTGGGGCTAAACTCTGCAAATCAAATAAAGATTTATTCGCTACTTCTATTAAACCTTGCCCGAATACGCCTATTTTTCTTCCTGTAGTTCTTTCATCTTGTATGTAGTGGTGACGCTTTTCTAACACAAAATCGATTCGGCGTACTCGATAATTTCCATCCTCCACACTTTCTAAAATCAAAAAAGCATGTTGAGTGGGATCATCTTTCTCTTTAGCTTTGTCCCATACCTTCTTTCGTACTATCGATATTGCCCAAGCTTCAGGTCGAATTGTTGTGGTTGAATCAAACAAACATTGAGGGGGATGATCAGGATCAAAAGGCATAAATTGTTCTCGCTGGGCTAATATATTTTCTGATCGTTTTGAGGATATTTGAACATTCGCCCCTTTGTTCAAGAGAAGTTGCTGAAAATTTTCTGCTAAACCATACCCACTGATTACATTACAATGGTTGGCATTCAGAATCCAACTGTTAGTGCGCCAAAGTAAACTTAATGTTCCCATCTCAGGTTTAAAAGACCAAGCACTTACACTTCCATCATTCATCCCGATTACAACAAAATTATCTTGGATCGCCCATGCTATAGAGTCTATGCATAAGGAAAATGCATACCATGATCGTTTTTTTCCTGTTGCACTCTCCCAGACAATTACTTGTCTATCTTCTCCTCCAGATATTAACCATTTTCCATCTGGACTCAATGCAACTGAATTGATTTTTTTTGCCTCACATTCGAATTTTAATTTATTTCCATGAATCAGATCCAATTTAATAATTGCACCAAAACATCCTAGATATGCCACATTATTATGTATTGCAATTGAAAACACTCCTTGGCCCACATTCCATGATGCGAGACATTTTCCATTTGTAAGATCCCATTTTTTTATCTCTTCTTGTTCACGATCTCCGGTTAACAACCAAGTATTTTCTGCACTAACAGCGATTGCAGTCTCATACTTAAACTGAGTAGGCCAAGACAATTTGCACTCACCTCTTTGAGTATCCCATACTTTTACATAGCCTGATAATTCAATTGATACAAGATGATGTTGATTTGGCGTTAAAAGAATATTGCTAACACGTTCAGAAGGACCATTATGCGCATTAGGGTATTTACAACCGATCCAGTTATTATCATATCCGCTATCATGAGATACCGTATTATTATTACGCTCCATCAGATTGACACGGTGAATTTTTGAAGAATCTCCGTAGAACAACCATTGTTCATCATTTGTAATAGCTACAGAATCAATCTGATTAGAGTATGCTTTTTTAGCCCCCTTTACTGTAAAAACGGTTTCTCCATTTAAAGCATCCCAACATATTAAAGTATTATCACGTGCACACGAAATTACCCAAGATTTCTTGGATGAGACAACTACTTGATTTATCGTGTCTGAATGTCCTTTATGCTTCTCAGAATAAACAGCGTCTATTTCCCAACAAATAAAAGTATGATCATCAGAACCACGCAAAGCAAAATGATCATTTTGACTTAAGGTCAAAGCTGTAACTTTTTTCGTGTAATAATTTTCTTTTGCATTTCCTTTCCAAGTACCTAAAAACAATCCATGCATTGTGTCCCATTTTTTAACTTCATTGTATCTATTACCCGTCAATAACCATGTACCATCACAACTGATAGTAATACGTTTCACAAGATTGGCAGTCCAAGACAGAACACAACTTCCATTTGTAACATCCCACTTTTTAACTGTGTTATCTCTAGAGCTGGAGTATGCCCATTTTTCATCCTTGCTAATAGCGATAGTCAGCAAACTGTCTTGATGTCCATTCCATATCTCTTTAGTTTCATTTTTTAATAAATTCCATTTATTTATTTCACTTCCATTCTTAGAGCAGATCAAACCCCATTCTCTCGTAGCATTTAACTCAACCCATCGAGCACTAAATCCTATCGGTTTGGGATCAATAGATTTTCCGTCTACTAAACTTATTCTTTCTAGACTAGATCCTTTATGTCTAATGACACACCAAGAATCGTTTGAACTGATAATGATCTGAGAAATACACCTTTTTTTCTCCCATTTAACTATTAATTTGCAACTTTGGAAATTTACTTTTAACAAACGTCCGGATGTTGTTCCTATCAATAAGAATGTCATATTAAACGATATGGCAAGTGATCTTAGTCGCTCAAAAGCTTCAAGTTTTGGTATAAATTCTTTGATTTTTTTATTATTCTCACTGCTGAATATATATAAGGCTTTTTGTGTCATCACTACATAATATTTTCCGTCAACAGTATATAAACATGCTCTAACACTATCGTCTAATGTATCCTCATGTAATTCACCAAATTTAACATCGTCTAAACAAGCCCCCGTTAAATTAGCCTTATTTAACCAAGCACGAGAAAAATTTACTCCTCTTAAATCAGCATTTTCTAAATTACATGAATCAAAATTCGCTCCAGATACATTTGCATGTTTAATCCTAATATTTCGTAAATCTTTACCTGCAAATGAACGATTAGCAGCCGAAAGTATCGTTATTGCATTTGCTGCTGCTATCTCTACGCGTAATTCATACTTAGACTCTTCCAGTATTTCCCATAATGCTTCTTCAAAATCGGGATTATCCCTCACACAATCCGCCCCTAATCGAATACGGGCTAAATCCTCAATTAATAATTGATGATTTAATTCTATTCCCATCGCAATATTTGCCTTATAAGTCGCACTCTCGAACATATTTTTCGCAGAAAAATATTCTAATAATGCTTTATGTAAAAATTCAAAGGTATTACCTTCTACGATTCTTAGCAAAGCGCCTGATCTAATGAAATGCAAGGGCTTATCAGCATCACCTCCAAAAAATCCCTTGAGTCCAAAAAAAATATCCCATTCATCATCTCCCTTGTTTTCATATTTAACACTACTGATCTTCTTTTGCCACATCAAATTCGCCAACTGCTCACAATATACTCTGTAATCTTCAATGATAGTGGTAGCCCACAATGCATTTATCATTCCATTCTTCAACAGTTTGTCTCGTTGACGTTCAAACCACGCATCCGTAAACGCAGTAAATAAACTTAATCGCGTTAAAAACATCCGCTGTAAGGTATTCTTCTCATTCGCATATTGCTTTAATATCTTTGGCAAGGACAACAAAACGATCCATAAAATAAAAGGATTAGTAACCATCTCGGAGACATGAGGGAGTGTGGTCAACAGTTCAAAATAATTGATGGCAGGATCTACTAGATCAGAATTCAGTCGTTTCCATTGGTTTATATACTCAGGTATTTGTGTCTTTGGATCAAAAGCTTGTACATAGCGTTTCTCCCATGCATGAGCTAAGCGCTCTTTTGCTGCGTAAGGCACAAACATATCGGTCTGCTGAGATATAGAGTAACTGACTAAAGCTTCTGTTCGACAAGAAAGAATCACTTTTGCGTTCCATTGATACAACTCACCAACCTGATGTAAATTTTTCCCTTTGTACTTGGGTTTTAGCTCATCGTACGAATCAAAAATCAGTAACAATCGTTGCTGTGTCTTGAGTTTCTCAATCTCACTTTTAGTCAGATTACAGTGTTTTCTTAAATATTTTTGTAAAAATCCGTTTTTAATCTTAATTGTCGGTAAATGAATAAAGATGGGGATGAACTCAGAATTTTTTTCCCACAAATGTTTGACTAACCACAGATTAAATAAACTTTTACCAGCACCTGAATCCCCTAATATCAACATCAAGTGCTTATCACTGGAGAGAAAATGATTTATTTCCTCTATGCCTGAAAGATGTTGCTCATTTTCATCTTTTTCTGTATAACCCAACATCGTTGGAATATATAAAGCTAATTGCGCATCAATTTCTTCTTCTTTCACTCGTTGTCGCCAATATGCACCTAACTTCTCAACGATAGAACTGTCTTCTTTTTCCATTACGACTCTCCTTGACAATTTTTTGGCCTTACTACATTCTCCAAACAAGCTTTTTCTGCATAACACAAAATTATTGGAATAACTAATGCAAGTTGAGATGCGTTTTGCTCCACATGCAATTTACGCTGCCAAAGTAATCTCAGTTTCTCTATAACAGGGATGTCTTCCCCCATCATAGAACCCCGCAGTTTATTAAATACTGATCTATAGTTTATTCTCTGAGGATATTCGTTAAATTATGAGTATATCTAATCTAATACTCATTTTTCTACCATTTGTTCTCTTTTTGTAACAAATAGTTAAAGTTCTACATCATTACACATTTATCAGGATGGCCTGGCTCACCATCATTATCTTGATCTCCATCCTTTTTGTCTCCACGTGGACTAAGTCCTCTTAAGCTATTTATACCTCTTCTTAGACTTTTATTAGCTTCAATGTCTTTATCATCTCGCAGTCTAGCAGGTGGATAATTTACTATACCATCGATCCACTTTCGTTGTATTAAATTAACTCCAATTTCTTCAAGGTGTTTTTCACACCAAGATAAACAATTATGTTGTTCAGTGACTTCTCTCATCCTAAACATTCGATACATTGATCCAGTACCCATTAAGCAATAACCAAGACGTTGACTTTGATCTGTACGTATATTTTCTAATAATTTCAAGCCTTGTTTTGGAGTTATTCCTGATGAACGTGCACAACATTGACCCACTAAACTCTGTATATCAAAATGAGATTTTTCTGCTATTTCAATAAGCCCCTGCCCAAATCGATCAACTTTTCGTGGTGCTATAGAATCCTTGGGTAGCATTTGATGCCGCAATTCTAGTACAAAATCGATTCGGCGGATTCGATAATATCCGTCTTCGATACTTTCGAGGAGCAAGAATGCATGGCGCTCTGCGATGCCCATTTTTCGTCGTGCAATCGAAATAACCCAAGCCTCTGGTAACACATGAATTGAAGAATCAAACAATGATTGAGGCGGCTTTTTAGAATCATAATGGAGTTGGGCTTGACGATGTGCAAGCACTTCTTCTGAAGATTTTGAAGAAACTTGAACTTGCACACCCTTTTGAGCCAAGGCTACTTGTTGCTGTTGTGACAATCCATAGACTCCCAGTAATTTAGAATTATTTGCTTGCAAGTCCCAAGGTTTAGAGCGCCATATTAATCTCATCGTTTTTGAACGCGCCTGAAATGACCAAGAGCTCAAAGTTCCATCATCCATGCCCATCAAGATAAAATCGGGATCTCCTGAAAACCATTTCATTACTGTTACAGGATTGGAAAGCGAACATGCTGCAATTATCTTACCCACCTTTACCTGCCAAAGAATGACTTTTCCATTATTATCTGCTGAAAGAGCCAAAGATCCGTCGTGATTAAAGGTAATTGCCGTTATTATTTCATTGTGTCCCTGCCATGTCGCGATTAGCTCTTGATTTGTAAAATCCAATAGGTCGATTACACCATTTATCTTTCCAGCAAGTGCTAAATTTCCTACTAGGCTCAAAGCCACTGAGCTATAATCTGCTTTCAATCTATTTAAAGAATTCAAAAAATCTTGACTCTCTGCATCCAATGGGACTCGCCCTTCAAACGTCTCGACACAATTACCTGTGGTCATCTGCCATCTTTTACAGGTTCCATCATCTGAATCAGAAAATACCCAGTTTTTATCAGCGCTTAACTTCAAAGAAGTAATTCTTTTATTATGTCCTTGATTAGGCAACAAACTTTTACCTGTTAGAGTCTCCCATCGTCTGATGGATCCATCTGATGAACCCGTTAGTACCCAGCTTTCATCTGGACCTAAGGATATGGTTTTAATTCGGCCCTTATGCCCTTCCCATGTCGCCAAACATTCACCTGTTACTATCTTCCAACGTTTTATTGTTCCATCTAATGAACCCGTTAATGCCCAAGTATCATCTTCATTTATGACAATAGTAGCAACCTTATGACCCATCCATGATGCGACACATTTACCTGTTCTGGTTTCCCAACGCTTGATAGTCCCATCCATCGAACCAGTAAGAGCCCAGCTTCCATTTGAGTTTAGTGCCATAGCATCAGAACAGCTTAATTCTTCATGCCAAGAAATACATCTCCCCTCTAATTCTTCATTCCATACGAATGCTAACGCTACTTGCTCAATTTCATCACTACCATTCCAAAATTTAAGAAATTTATTCTGTGAGTAGGTGAGCAAGCTCATTCCATTTCGACTAAAGACCAGACCCAAAACCTGTGATGGTCCTTCGTACAAATGCCTAAAACTCATCAGAAACAGTATTACACTATTACAGTTGTAATATAATTTACATTGATTATTCATTCTAATAATACTGAATGCATTAACAACAGAATGTGTTGGTATCACATTTTTATTTACACTTTGTATTTCTCTACAATAGTTGCGCATCTCAACAAAAAAACTATCTTCTATTTCCGGCTCTAAGTTGGATTGTTGTGTTTTTAACCACCGATCAATATCACACTCATATAATAGACCTTGATTAGAGGCAAGAATTACAGGAAATTTTCCTTTTTGATAAACACAAGAAGTTAAATGTGTAAAAGCACAGGTAGTTATCCTGCCGTGCTCTATAAAGGGAGGGTTTCCCATGGAAGTTGCACACTCTAAATCAACAGTAACGCGATGATTTTCGTAAAACGTGTCCACATAACTATTTATTTCTTTACTTGAATATAACCGCGTAGAACCAGAAACAATGCATTTATGAGTCATTGCTTCATAAATAAATAAAGTTTGATTGGTAATCACCGCATAATAAGCGCCAAACATTGCGAATGTACTATAAATCACTTCAGCATCTAATTGCTCGCCTGGTAAAGTACTAGTAATTATTCTATCTACACAACTCCCAGATAGATCAGATCGAGATAACCACGCCTGAGAAAAATTGACATCACGCAAATCCGCTTCACGCAGGTCCGTCCCATCAAAATTTCCACCTGATAAAATTGCATAACGAACGCGTATTCTACGTAAATCCTTACCAGAAAATGATTTATTTGCCGCATTTAAAATAGTAATTGCATTCGCAGCAGCGGTTTGAACACGAGGTTCATGTTTCGACTCTTCAAGAATATCCCACAATACTTTTTCAAAGGCAGAGTCTTGTGCAAGACGATCAACTCCTAAACGGATCATAGCTGGATTATTTATTAATAATTGTGAGTTAATTTCTAACCCCATAGCAATATTTGCTTTATTAGCGGCACTTTCAAATAATTGTTTTGCCGAAAAATATTCTAACAATGTACGATGCAAAAAAGCATATTTTTTCCCATCAAATACTTTTAATAATGCTCCTTGTCTTATTTGTGCTAATGGTTTATTGGGATCGTCATTAAAATTACCTTCCAATGAAAAAAATGAATTCCAAACTGATGTCGAGCTCTCTGTTTTTTCAGCCTCATAAGTTACTTCATTCAAATTCAATTGCCACATTAAATTCGCTAATTGCTGACAATAACACATGAAATCATCAACAATGGTTAAGGCCCTAACGCTATCTATTACCTCGTTTTTTAATAACTTATTTCTTTGACGTTCAAACCAAGCCAAAGTGAAGGCATCGAACAAATTTAATCGAGTAAGATGATATCGTTCTAACATAGGCAGAGACTCATACTGGTCTAGTAGCGATGGTAATGCAGTCATAATAACCCAGAGAATAAAAGGATTCCTAATCATTTCTGACACACCAGGCAATGTTTTGATAACATGGATATAATCTAAATTTGAGCTAACAAAATCTGGGTTGTTTTCTTTCCAAAGCTTAATATATTGGGGAACTTGAGAATTTAATTCAAAGAGCTGTACAAAACGCTTAATCCATGCGTGATTCTGTTGTTTATCAAAAGCACAAAAAGGTACAAACATTCTTCGTTGTTCTTCAAGACTATAAGCAACTAAAGCTTCGGTTCGACAGGTAACAACAACTTTCATATTCCATCGGTAAAGCTCTCCGAATTCAAATGGATTCTTGCAAAAATATTTTTTTTTCATTTCATCATAAGAATCAAGAATTAAAAATATTTTTCCTTTTTCTCTCAATAAATTAACTTGTTCTACATTTAGTTGGCATTGTTGATAGAGAAACTCTTCAAAAAAACCTTTTTTAATCTTATGAGAAGGCAAATGAATAATTAACGGTATCCATATCGTTTGTTGCTCCCATAAATTGTTGACAACCCACTGACTAAACAAACTTTTTCCAGCTCCTGAATCACCTAACAATAACATTAAAGAATGAGAACTCAGCAAAAAGCTTTCCATCTCTTCTAATCCATTTTTTCTGTCTACTGGCTCTGATGTTTCTGAGCAACCTATGCTTGTTGGAATATATAATTTAAGTTGTGATGCAATTTTCTCTTTCTCTAATTTTTCTTGCCAATGAACACGCAAAGTTTTTAGAATAGAAACAAATTGTTCTGAAATGGTGATAGAAACATTTTTGTTAAGTGACGTCGAATCTTCCTTATCCATAGCCGCCTCCCTAATACCTACTACTGAGAAGATCTAAAACAACAACTACTTAAATCGCTTATGAATTAAGGACCATAACCTAATCAGAGGCCCAGATGCCGCATAAGCAAAGAAGACAAAAAAGAGTACAAACGGTGGGTCTATGGCAATACTGATCAGCACCATGACCACCAACACAATCGTCATAAAGGGGACACTGTCTTTCAAATTTGCGTCTTTAAAGCTTCTGTAGGGAATGCGGCTGATCATCAATAAGCCTAAACCGATAGTGACTAGTGCGACTAAAATACTGATGGTTATTCCAGAGATTTCGTAAATATTCCCAACCCATATCAATCCCGCAAGCATTCCTGCAGCTGGTGTACAGGCTAATCCTTGAAAATAACGTTTATCCATCGTTTGACGAGTATTAAATCTCGCCAGACGAAGTGCCACTGAGGCGGTATAAGCAAAAGCCGCTAACCAGCCGAACTTTCCTAAGGTGTTTAATGACCAACTGTATACTATTAATGCAGGTGCTACACCAAAGGAGACCATATCGGACAAGCTATCTAACTCAGCACCAAAATGGGTTTGGGTATTCGTTAACCTGGCAACACGGCCATCTAGGGTATCCATGATCATCGCTACGAATATAGCGATAGCTGCCAGTTCAAACTGACCTTTTAAGGCACCAATAATTGCATAAAAACCCGCAAATAAGGCGGATATGGTAAAGAGATTGGGAAGTAAGTATATACCCCGGCCTCTAGGAGGCATGAGATGACTTTCTTCTATCTTAGTTTGATTGGTATCTGTCATGATCAGAATTCTACACTATATTGATTAATTTTTGCTCCCCCCTCCGGGGGGAGCTGTCCCGTAGGGACTGAGGGGGGATTAAAATGAGGCAATTATTATCCCCCCCCTCCGCCCCCCTACGGGCACCTCCCCCCGGAGGTGGGAGGAAATTTCAAGCTCAATAAGCTATCACAGCTTCTTCTACACTCGCTGAAAAATCATCTCTTTTTTTATCACCAAATTTAAATTTAGGCGAATAGTTATCCCTGGGACTTATACTTTCATCATAGATACAAATTCGTGTTTGATAGTTTAGTTTTTTATTTTTAGCAAGCGCTTTATGAAAATTGGAATTAGTAACCTCTTCTAAACAGATGGTCAATAATTTATTCATTGCATTTGAACTCTTCTCATCATTTAATTCTTTTATAACACTTTGAATGAATTCAGGTGCGACATTATCACGATTAAGCAGAGCCACAAAATCCGAAGCGTCTAAATACATACATAAATGAGGGAAATGAATATAGATATTTTCAATAACTTGTCCATATGTATCTATATCATCAAGCATCTCCAACATTTTCTTACATAATTGAGACTCATATTTTTGCACAAAATTTTCTGGTAATTTGAGATTATTGTTTGCGTAATAACATAATATATCAACAAAATCCGATGGATGAATAACCTGTGTTTTGGATAAATCAATCAGAACCGGTTGTTGTTGTAATAGTAATTTCCGAATTGTTGAGCTCGAATCAGAATGTTTATATAAAACTCGGAGTGAAGTAAATGTATTATCATCAGATAGATGGTGCTCAAAATCTGATCGTGTTAAATAAAAAGGCAGAACTAACTCACAAAGGCGAATAGTAATATTCTTTTTGTTGATTAATGCACGAACATATTTGTTCAAGAGCTCTAAAAATAATGAAGTAGAGCTTTCCAACTGTAAAGAGTGAATCGCTTTGGAAAGTTCTGTTACGACAGTCAATTTAGAGACATAGCTCAGAGAATAGCTCTGAAATAGAGCCTCAATAGCCTTCATCTTTTGATCTATAAATACTACTTTTTGATCTTCATCGTCTTGTAAATTCATTTATCGCTCCACTTTATGTACCACCTTGATTTTCTATCAAGATTAAAACTAATCAATAACTGCAAGATCCCGCCTTAGCTTCTTCAATCAATTCTTTAAGTTGCGGATTATCATTAAGTATCTGTGCAAAATCCAAATCATCATAATGTTGCTCTAAAATCCGGTAGACAGTTTCTCGAAATTTAGAAGGCAACTGAAGCTGTCTATCAGACAATAAACTCAACAAGATATTATCTTTATCATCACTTAAGTGTCTATTGGAAAGTTGAGTTAAGAATTCGCTAAAACTATCGGTATCTTTCATCATTTCACTCAAGGCGCTTCGATTATCAAGATTGATATCACCATCAAAAAACCGTTGAAAATCAGAGCCGGGCATAAGACTTAAGCATTGAAATCGTTTTTCAGGATCTAGTGAAGCAAAGATACTGATAAACCATGTTGGATGAATGAATGAGAAAATTTTACGGGGTAAGTGGTTATCAAGATTTCTCATTATTAACGTTAACATAGGCGCTTTGAAATTATCTGAAAGCTCATAGATATTGTTATCTTGCTCTTCCTGACTATATTCAATCAGTGCTAGAAGATTTCTCCAGTCTATCGCAGAAAATAATTTTTGTATTTTATTTCGAATGTCAACGGCATTAATATTGCTCACATCATTCTCAATATCACTACTCGCGGTTGTCTCCGCTGAGGAAGCAAGAGGAGTAATAGCAAAGGCCATCTTCCAAAGATTAAAGATAATCGTTATCGATTTTTCTAAATCGCCAAACAGCACCTTTGTGCAATGCAAATTCAAACACAACTTATCGACGTCTTGGTGAGTCAGAAAGTGCAATGCCTTATCACTGGTAAACAACTCAAAGAGATTTTTATAAGCGGCTTTTTCAAATTTAAATTCAGAGGCCAATTGGATGACGAGATCTGCCAATCTTTTTTCTTTAAAAACTGTCTCAACAATATCTTTATTCTTAAGTCTGAATAGCGTTCTAATATCGTCCACACTCAGCACATTTTCTAAATTCGGCAATTCCCTAATTAATGCACTCACAAAAGGATTCAAACTTCTTAAATAAATAAGCACACGTCTTGAATCCTTTGCCAAACTAATGACCCGAAGCAGCATCCGATTATTTTCTATACAAGCTTTTTTAAAAGCATCAACCAATCTAAGCTCGTCAGCATCCAAGCCTGATCGTGAACTCAAATGAATAATATGTGTAATTTCATCACTTCCAATTTTTTCAGGATCTACAAAGTGATCAGGTGAAACCTGAAACTTTTTCACTATAGCATTAATAAATTCTTGATTTTCGTTTTGACTATCTGAATATGTTGCTGCCAAAGATTGAATATAGGTTTCAGAAAAAACCGAATACTCATCCTGCGATCGGCTTCCTTTCGGCTTACCAAATATTTCGGTTTTCTCCTTAGCATCTGCAATACCAAAAACTACAGATCGTAAGGGATTTTTTTTCTCATTCAGTGCTTCAGCACATTCAGTTCTTAGATACTCAAGCAAAAACGAATCAAAACTCCGATCTTTTTTATCATTTTCTTCAAGAGCCTGATAAGACAACATTGCTTCTAAAACTTGACTATTATCGCTAAGCCGTGCTCTGGCCTTGGCATAGTCACTACTAAAGAAATACCCAAATGATATGAGATGGAAAAAGGATTTGATTATCCCTAATTGCCCATAGGGCGATATTTTATCCCAATAATTTTGTGCTATATAATAAGCCTCAAGTTCATTAAAATCATCAGAAGTAATTTGTTCTACTAATACCTCATCTCGATTTTTTCCTTGATCATTTACAGCTTCATCGATAGTTTTCTGTAATTCACAAGCGGCAAAAAGGTATGGATAGGATTTCTGTGTAATCCACTCCGATTCCATCAGCATTTCAACCCAGTGAGGATTGGCTGCAATAGACATTTCTAATTGTGAATTATGTTTTTCTCGATTGAGCAAATTTTCCAGAATGTCTGCCGTCATTTCAATATCAGGATGAGCCATTTTGCAACTGAAGATCTCAACTAACTCATCTTCAGATTCTTTAAGGTTTAATTCCCGAGAAAACAATTGATTTGCTCTATCAGCAAATACTTTTGGCGCATATACTTTCAGCAATTCCTTATGTTGACTCCACAATTTTCTTAGAGTCTCTCGTGATAATGTAAGTTCATCCGGGTCAAAATCTTCGGAAAAATTAATCTCTGACCTATTTGATACCCATTCGAAATGATAAATGATGGCGTTGAACCATTGTCGTAATGCGGGTGAGTGTTGTAGCCAAATAAATATTTTTTTAATATCTTCAATACTGTTGAGATTTGGCGTTGTGCTTTCTTCATATCCATCAAATAGTGCATTAACAAAATCTTCGGTAATTGCTAAGCGTGGATTTTTAGGATTTTTCTTGATATTGTTCCAAATTTTTTCTCGGATTTGATCTTCTTTTTCATCATCGAATAAATCAGATGTAGCTCTTGCTATCCAAAGCTCACGAGTGAAAGAGAAAAAATGAAGCCCTTTATTAAAAATTACACGTGCTTTTTTAATGGCCATACAGGAATCCTTCCCAAATAATTAGACCTTGATAATAACTCGCTGCTTTTTTACAAGCAAGCCCACCAGGACCTCAATATATCGGGTGGCTTATAGCAAATCCCTAGGGATCTTTGCTATAATAGAGGTATTAGTTTTTGATGGAAATAAAATGAGTGACTATAAAAAAACACGTAAAATTGTTATTCAAGGAGTGACTGAGTCCGGTGAAACCTTTAGACCGAGTAACTGGGCCGAACGGATGAGTGGGAAGTTATCAACCTTTAAAAATCACCGGATACGATATTCGCCCATGTTGAGCCCAATAATGAAGGAAGGATACCATTGCATTATGCTGGATGAAAAGTTAAAGGAGTCGAACCCTGCTCTGTACCAATCTATCATGGAATTCGCCCAAAAACACAATCTGCGAATTTGTGACCATGAATCGGCGGAAGAATAATTATGCCTAGAAAAAAAATAAAGTGGAAACTTCCTCAGCTTCATAACAAAACCATTTTTCATGAAAGACCTTCTAGCTTACATAAAGAACTTTTAAGAGCATTTAAAGTATTTATTGAATTGGCTCGTGGCTTTATATCGTTCAGACGGGTCTCTAACTGCGTTACTGTTTTCGGCTCAGCGAGGTTTCAAGAAGACCATGTTTACTATAAATTATCACGACGAGTGGGCCAGGTGCTTGCCAAAAATAATTTTATTGTGATGACAGGTGGTGGGCCTGGAGTCATGGAAGCAGCAAATCGAGGTGCCAAAGATATGTTGGGCAGAACTATTGGCTGCAATATCGACATACGCCATGAACAATTTCCCAATCAATATCTTGATAAGTGGATTACTTTTGACTACTTTTTTGTTCGGAAGGTTATGCTGACAAAGCATTCCCGTGGATTTATTTTTATGCCTGGTGGTTTTGGAACCTTGGATGAATTATTTGAAATGGCCACCCTAATACAAACCGAAAAAATTAAAAATTTCCCTGTCGTGTTGATGGGCATCGAATTTTGGCAACCGCTGATGAATTATATTTATAATACTCTGGCAACCTTAGGGACAATAGATAAATCCGATGCCGATAAAATTAAACTCACAGACTCACCTGAAGAAGCTGTTAATTTTATTTCAAATTACAAACGTAACGGACAATAATGCAAAGTCAAACGACAGAACAGGTATTGACTGACGGTACTAGTTATTTTACGGCAATGCTCTCAAATATTGCACAAGCCAAACACACTATCGATTTAGAAACTTATATTTTTAGTAGTGATTCTCTGGGTATATTAGTAGCAGACGCATTAGCGAAAGCAGCTTTACGAGGGGTTAAAGTTCGCGTATTGGTTGATGGTGCAGGAACACCCATCTGGGGAGGGAAGTTAACAAAACGCTTAGAAAAAGCGGGTGTAGAGACTAGAATTTTTCATCCATTTCCCTGGCGTTTATGGCACTGGAGTCGATCCTATGTGCGACTTCCCAAAATTCTCAAAGCCATTTATTTATTATTGAAAATAAATTCACGTAACCACCGAAAAGTCATTATCATTGATAACGCTGTTGTTTATGTAGGCAGTTTTAATATTAGTAAGTGCCATTTAAGTAAAGATCAAGGCGGAGATTATTGGCGAGACACCGGGGTTTGTATTATTAATGCTGATATTTCTGATTTAAACCAAGCTTTTGAAGCGGCGTGGCATCATATTCCTGTGCAAGATCGATTACGTGCAATTTTTCGTTATATCAATAAAAATCCAACCTTTCGTTTAAATAATACTCGACATCGTCGAAGAATTCTTCACAAAAATTTATTACGACGGATAGAAAATGCCAGAAAAAGAATTTGGATTACTAATGCTTATTTTGTTCCCGATAATTTTTTGCTGAAAAAATTACGCGAGGCTGCCGAACTGGGCGTTGATGTGCGAATATTACTACCACACAAATCTGATATTTTTGTGATGCCTTGGGCATCAACGGCTTTCTATTATAAGCTTCTGAAAGCTGGTGTTCGTATTTTTGAATACACCAAAAGTATATTGCACGCTAAAACATTAATTATCGATGATTGGATGATTGTGGGTTCAAGCAATCTTAATCAACGCAGTCTTCTGCACGATTTGGAAGTGGATGTGAATATTTCTCATCCAGAGTCTAAAAAAACGATTGAGGATCAATTTTTAATCGATTTAAAATCAACCAATGAAATCGCTTTACCTCACTGGCAGCAAAGGTCGTGGTATCAGCGGTTTTTGGGGTGGATGACGCTTTATTTGAAGTACTGGATTTAGGAGCCTGTGACCCTACGGGCACCTCCCCCGGGGAGGAATATAATTTGACCATCTTCGGAACGATCAACCTTAATCGTCTCACCTGGGCCAATTTTGCCGGATAAAATATTTTGAGCTAAGGGATTTTCCATATAAATTTGTATAGACCGTTTTAAAGGACGAGCCCCATACACAGGATCAAATCCCACTTCAGCTAAATAATCCAGGGCTTTATTGGTTACAGTAAGCTGTATATCATGCTCTTTTAAGCGTTGTGCAACACGCTGAATTTGTATATCTGCAATTGATCTAATTTGCTCTTTTCCTAAACCATGAAACACAACAGATTCATCGATTCGATTTAAAAATTCTGGACGGAAATGTTTTGAGACAATTTCCATGACTGAGAACTTCATGACCTCATAACTTTTTCCAGACATTTCTTGAATTTCACTCGAGCCTAAATTAGAAGTCATTACAATCACGGTATTTCTAAAATCAACCGTATGACCTTGACCATCTGTCAGACGTCCATCATCTAATACTTGCAGTAAAATGTTAAATACATCCGGATGTGCTTTTTCTATCTCATCCAATAATATGACGGAATAAGGTTTGCGACGTACCGCTTCCGTTAAATAACCACCTTCTTCATAACCTACATATCCTGGAGGTGCTCCAATCATTCTTGCCACAGAATGTTTTTCCATAAACTCAGACATATCGATTCGGATCATGGCTTCTTCGGTATCAAATAAAAATTCGGCCAGTGATTTACACAGTTCCGTTTTACCTACCCCCGTAGGTCCCAAAAATATAAATGAACCGATAGGACGATTAGGATCTGAGAGTCCTGCTCGAGAACGACGTATAGCATTGGATACTGCAACGATAGCTTCATCTTGACCAATCACACGCTGATGCAACATCGTTTCCATTTGCAATAATTTATCACGTTCACCCTCTAGTAATTTACTGACAGGGATATGTGTCCACCGCGAAACTATTTCTGCAATTTCTTCTTCAGTGACAGTTGTTCTCACCAATTGTCTTTCACGGTGTTCACCCTTACTAGCTTCTGCTAATTGCTTCTCTAATTCTGGAATTCTGCCATATTGTAATTCTGACATACGCGTCAAATCACTGGCTCGTTGTGCAGTTTCGAATTCTAAACGTGCTCGATCAAGCTCTTCTTTGATGCGCTGAGTTCCATGGAGTGCAACTTTTTCAGCTTTCCAAATGTCTTCTAAATCTGAATATTCTTTTTCATATTTTTTAATTTCTATTTCAAGATCAGATAAGCGTTTTTTGGCTGCTTTGTCGGTTTCTTTTTTCAATGCCTCTCTTTCGATCTTAAATTGAATTAATTTACGATCCAGTTTATCCATCTGTTCGGGTTTAGAATCAATTTCCATTCTGATCAAGCTTCCTGCTTCATCCATTAAATCGATGGCTTTATCTGGCAGAAATCGATCTGATATATATCGATGTGATAATTTTGCTGCTGCGATAATGGCTGAATCGCTGATGCGAACACCATGATGGACTTCATATTTAGGCTTTAATCCTCTTAATATAGCGATCGTTTCTTCAACCGAAGGTTCATCAACTAGAACTTTTTGAAATCGACGTTCAAGTGCAGCATCTTTTTCGATATATTTTCGATATTCATCCAATGTGGTCGCACCTATACAACGGAGCTCACCTCTTGCTAAAGCTGGTTTTAACATATTAGCAGCATCAATTGCACCTTCAGCTTTTCCCGCACCAACCATAGTATGTAATTCATCAATAAATAAAATAATTTGACCTTCTTGTTTTGCCAAATCATTGATAACTGCCTTTAATCGTTCCTCAAATTCACCGCGGTATTTTGCACCGGCTAATAAGCCTGCCATATCTAATGATAATAATTTTTTACCTTTTAATCCTTCAGGCACTTCACCATTAACAATACGTTGAGCTAATCCTTCTACAATAGCTGTTTTACCAACGCCTGGATCACCGATTAATACGGGATTATTTTTTGTTAAACGTTGCAACACTTGAGAAAGTCGTCGAATTTCATTATCACGACCAATAACGGGAAATAATTTTCCTTGTTCTGCGCGTTCTGTTAAATCCACGGTATATTTTTCTAAAGCACGTCGTTGTTCTTCTGCATTAGGGTCTTTAACGCTTTGACCGCCACGCATTTCTTCTATCACGTTTTCAAGTGATTTTTTAGTTAATCCGGCTTTCCGTAAAAATTCTCCAGCGAGTGTCTTATCCTCTATCAGTGCCAACAAAAATAATTCACTAGATATAAATTGATCTTTTCTTTGCTGAGCTAATTTATCGCAAACATTCAATAAACGCGTCATGTCATTGGAAAAATGAAATTCACCTGGTGTGCCTTCCACTTTAGGTAAGGAATCTAAGGCACTTTCCAAGTTAGATCGTAGTGTCCGAAGTACGCTGGGATTTGAATTAGCATTTTTGATTAAATGTGCGGTAGTCCCACCTTCTTGGTTAATCAAGGCAAGCAGCAAATGAGTTGGCTCTAAAAATTGATTCTCACGCCCTATTGCCAGCGATTGTGCATCTGCAAGAGCCAATTGGAATTTTGTGGTAAATTTATCTAAACGCATTAGCTACCCTCCGTTAACATCTGTCATAGCTATTATATTGAGGCGATATAATGAATTTTCAAGTAAGTCTCAGTAGTCATCCCTACTCCAGCGAAAGTCGGGCCGGGATGACGTTTTATCGCATTGAATATGCTAAAATAATAAATATTGAAGGAACTATAGTAGAAAGGCCAAAAGGATTATTATGTTTCGTGAATTTGAACCCTATTTACTCTCTTTTTTAATCGGTTTACTAATCGGTATTGATCGAGAACGAAGCTTACCCACAGGAATGAAAGGTATGGGGGTACGTACCTTTATTCTGCTAGCCCTCGTAGGTGCTATTGCCGGAGCGATTACCAATATAAATTTAACACTGATAATCACTACCTTCGTCTTATCGGCAATTCTGTTAAATTATTACACTGAACGCCGAAACTCACCAACCAACACCATGGGTCTCACCACAGGACTGGCAGGAAGTATCGTCTATTTCCTTGGTTATCTCAGTCATACTCAACCCAATTTATCTTCTGCTTTAGGTGGTACCTTATTAATAACACTACTTGGTAGGAAATGGCTACATGATTTTGCCATTGAAAAATTAAAACCTCATGAAATCAGAGCAGCTGCAACGCTACTAGTGATTGCGCTTTGTGTACTAATTTTTCTACCTGACAAAACACTGGATCCATGGAATTTATTTAATCCAAAACGATTTGGTCTGTTGGTCGCTATTATCGCAACAATGCAGTTCAGTGGTTATGTTGCCATTCGAATATTTGGTCATCATCTAGGCATTATTTTCATGGGATTTTTCGGTGGCCTGGTTTCTAGCACTGCAGTTTTTGCAACCATTCCTCGCTTTGCCGCTAACCATCCCGATCAAATTAGAGCGGCTGTTGCAGCCGCTTTATTAGCTCTAGTGGGTATGCTGGTAGAATTCACAATATTGGTAATGACTGCTGCTCCAGCCTTATTTTTGACCATTGCACCCTCTGTTTTTGTAATGATCATCGTTACTATCGGTATCGCTACGGCTTTCTATAAAAAAGATCATTCCAAACAAACTTTAACTACGCCGCCGAACCCTTTAGATTTTAAATCTATCACTTACCTTTCTCTGATGATCGGTGGAATGATCATCATTGTTGCAATTGCAAAACAGGTTTTGGGTCTTGAAGGAGTTCAATTAATTAGCTTTTTAGGTGGTCTTTTCGAAATTCATGGCGTATCACTGGCTACCTCAGCACTTTTTATGAGTGGAAAATTAGCACTGATAGATGCCCGTAACGCACTTTTACTAGCCATAGGTGCTAGTTTCATTACTAAATACGTTTTTCTTTGGGGTATAGCAAGAAATAAATTTGCTTTGATTACATCGCTAATGTTGTCAATTGTTATAGCATCGGGTGTCGCAGCAATATTGATCCATTTTTAAAAACCCTTCGAACTTATCGCTAAGCTCGAAGAGTTTAAAAAAGATTTAAATGACAATTTAGTCCCGAATCTTTATAGACTTAGCACCGTTTGCCTTGGATTTTGGCAGTATGATTTCCAACATACCATTTTTAAAATCGGCACTTGCCTTTTCAGTATCAACACTATCCGGCAAGCTGATACGTCGCATAAAAGAGCCTGATGTTGATTCTACACGTAAAAATTTTTCATCTTTCTCTTCTTTATGTTCTTCACGTTTTCCTTGAATAGTCAACATATTATTTTCAATTGAAATTTCAACGTTTTTCTTATCAATACCTGGTAATTCTGCGAAAATCAAATAATCATTTTGGCGTTCTTTTACATTAATTGGTGGAACCCAATCTGCTTCTCGTAATGAAGATGTTAAATTACCATTGTTAAACCAATTTAAATCAAACAATTGATTCAACTCACTCTGAAGATCAGATAATGATGATCGGCGTGGAATACGCTTCATAATATTACTTACCATAACAAACCTCCAAGTTTAAATAATGACTCAGTTAATATATGAGGTACAAGGAGGGATTTTTCAAGTGTGGGCTAATTCCACTCATAGATTTCAGTAAGCAATGGATCACAACGTTGACACTGATTACCGCAAGATTCAGATCGCTGCACTTCTCGCACTTTCCCTTTTTGTATAAAAATTGCAAGCATTTGACGCACAACTTCTGGATCACTTCGAAAGGTATGAGAAAGATCGTACATGTTCACCGTATGTTGTTTTTGCAGATGCTTTTTTAATTTTAGGAGCATGATGATACTCCACCACTATAAGCATAGCGTCTCATGCCATATATCGTTAACCAAAAACATCCACTAATACCCGCTAACCAGAACAGTGAAGTATAAGTATGTGCCGGTATTGTAGCCAGTTGATAAAAAATAACCGCAATCGCGTAAGCAACACCCGTAGTCCAAAACACCGAAAAAACAGCCCAACTTTTATTCAATTCACGAGCGATGGCTGCAGTGGCAGCAATGCAAGGAAAATATAGCAATACAAATAACAAATAGGAAAAGGCAGCAATTTGCGAACCAAAGGTTTGGGCCATTACACCATAAACTCCAGATTTTGTTGAAGTAGTTGGTGCGATCGAAGCAATTGGATTACCCAAGGATTGTGATAAATTAGCTAAATTATCGGGAATCGTTTTGAGGGCAATAATCAATTCTTGGCCTATAGACATTTTCTGAACAACAACATCACTGAGGTGTCCTATTTGACTGTATAATGAATTCAAGGTAGCAACAACCACTTCTTTGGATAAAATTCCCGCGATTAATCCTATCGTTGCAGGCCAATTGTCCTGCGTAATTCCCATCGGCGCAAAGAAAGGCGTGATACTTCTAGCTGCTTTTTCTAATAATATAGGGGTTAAATTAAGAAAGAGACTGAGTAGCAAACACACAATAATGATTATTTTTCCTGCACGCCATAAAAAGTTCTTTAATCTAAACCAGGTTTGACGCGCTAGCATTTTAAATTGTGGAATATGATAAGCAGGCATTTCAACAACCCAATCCGATGCCTGACCTTTTAACACGGTTTTTCTAAGTATTAAGCCGGTTAATACCGCCATCACAATACCAATCAAATACAAACTGAACACAATATTTTGACCACCCACAGGAAAAAATGCAGCAGTAAATACGGCATATATCGCCAAACGTGCCCCACATGACATAAAAGGTGACATCATTACTGTCAACACTTGATCACGTTTATGCTCTAAGGTTCTGGCTGCCATAATGGCAGGCACATTACAACCAAATCCAACAATCATCGGTACAAATGATTTTCCTGGCAAACCTAAAAAACGCATCAGTCGATCCACCACAAAAGCGGCACGAGCCATGTATCCAGAACTTTCTAAGATGGCTAAAAAGAAAAACATACATCCCAAGACAGGAATAAAGGCAATGGTGGTGTTAATTCCTCGTCCGATACCTTCTGTCATTAATATTGTTAACCAATGAGGTGAGTGTAAATAATTTAAAATATATTGAGTACCATCGATGAAAATCGCTTGTGAGGCAATATCAAAAAAATCTTGGAAACAGGTACCTAAATTGATCGAAAATAAAAACATTAAATACATCATACCTAAAAAAATGGGAATGCCAAAAAGACGATGAAGCACTATATTATCAATAAGATCACTAAAGCGTTTTTTATTTTCATGCTCTTTTTTTGTAACATTTTTTGAAATCGCCTGTGCCCAAGTAAAACGAGCATCTGCAATAATAATATCGGATTCTTCTTTCACAACAGCCTCAATGCCCGCGGTTTGTTGTAAAACAAAATCACGAATACCGCTCGTCACTTTCTGTTGTGCAAGAAAATCCCCTTCTAACAATCTCAAGGCAAGCCATTGAGGATGTTCTGTATTTTTTAATTGAGAGATGACAGCCTCTACCGCATGATTAACCGCTTGGGGATAGTTAACTTGTCCCCTCGAAGGCTGAGACGATGCTAAAATTTGTGAGACCTGATGCTTTAATTCTGAGATACCCGTGTGTTTGTTGGCAATAATTGGCACCACAGGACAGGATAATTCTCGAGATAAAGCTTCAACATTGATGTCAATTCCACGCCGTTTTGCAATATCTATCATATTGAGCGCGATAATGACAGGCACATCCATTTCTAATAACTGAGAAGTCAAAAATAAATTACGCTCAAGATTGGTAGCATCAATAACATTGATCACCACATCCACTTTTCCACTTAACATATATTCACAGGCGATACGTACATCTTTTGAATGTTCAGCATCATAGGTCACTAAACTATAAGTGCCAGGAAGGTCTACAACTTCTATTGATAAATCTTGAAAGCAATATCCACCCGATTTGCGTTCAACAGTCACCCCAGACCAATTACCCACCCGCTCATTCCCACCTGTTAAGGCATTGAATAAGGTCGATTTACCACAATTGGGATTCCCGACTAAGGCGATGATGCTCGTGCTCATGAGGTCACTTTCACTAATTGAAGGATAGAAGCTTCCGATTTTCGCAAACTTAACACAAAGCCACGAATTTTAATTTGGATGGGGTCCCCTAAAGGGGCAATACGGAGTAATTCGAGTACAGTCCCAGGAGTACAACCCATGGAAAGGAGTTTATGACGATAACGCTTATCAGTCCCCACATATCCGAGGATCTCAGCCTTATCTCCAACTTTGAGGTCTCGAATACTGATCATAGGGATCCCACTTAATTGATGTTTTATTATGCACTTTAATGGCATTTCAGTCAATGAGAATGATTCTCAGTTGAGTCGCTCCCCTCCGCCCCCTCGGGGCATCTCCCCCCTGAGAGGGGAGGAAAAAATCATTCTCTCATTTCTTTGGGTAGGGCAAACACTATTGTTTCTTCCTGCCCAATCAATTCCTCACACATCGTAGCCCCCCATTCCTTCAAACGCTGAACTACATTCTCAACTAAAATTTCCGGTGCTGATGCTCCCGCTGTTACACCAATAATTTTCTTATCTTTTACCCATTTATAATCTATCTCATCGGCATTATCGATAAGATAAGAAGGACAGCCTAATCGCTCAGCTAATTCTCGCAGACGATTTGAATTTGAACTGGATTTAGATCCCACCACTAAAACCACATCAGACTGTTCTGCTAAACGCTTAACGGCATCTTGACGATTTTGCGTGGCATAACAAATATCCTCACGTCGAGGACTTTTAATCGCAGGAAAGCGCGCTTTGAGTGCATCAATAATTGCCATGGTATCATCAACCGATAGGGTAGTTTGCGTCACAAATCCCAATTCATTGGGGTTTTTCACTTCAAGCTGTTGCACATCATTAAGACTCTCAACCAAATATATGCCACCCTGAGGATTATCATATTGACCCATGGTTCCTTCAACCTCGGGGTGATTCTTGTGACCAATTAAGATCACTTCCACACCTTGCCGACTGTATCGTGCCACTTCAAAATGAACTTTTGTGACAAGAGGACAGGTCGCATCAAATATTTTAAAGTTTCTTTCTTTTGATTCATGTCGAACTTGTTGAGAAACTCCATGTGCACTAAATATGACCGTAGCATTTTCAGGAATTTCCTTTAATTCATCGGTGAAAATTGCACCTTTACCCCGTAAATTCTCGACCACATGTTTATTATGCACCACTTCATGTCGTACATAAATTGGAGCTCCGAAGGATTCTAATGCTCGCTCTACAATATCAATAGCACGATCAACTCCAGCACAAAAACCTCGAGGATTGGCAAGTAATACTTTCATTTTTTTCTCGGTAAAAAAGTTATTAATAATAAGATAGTCCCTAAAGTAATGGCTGCATCTGCCACATTAAAGACTGAATTTAAAAGAGAAATATAAGGTTGCTCAACATGCCACTGAATAAAATCCACCACATGATTAAAGTGTATTCTGTCCGCTAGATTACCAATAGCACCACCTAAAATTAATGCCAATGCTGCAGATTGTAAATGACTTTCCGTTGGAATCAATATCAAATAAACCACGAGAATAACACTGACGATTAAAGCGATACCACCAAATAACCACATCGCTAATCCAGGATAATTATTTAAAAAACTAAAGGCAGCACCGGAATTAAAATCCAAATATAAATTTATAAAAGGCATCACATATTTGGGCTGGTTAAAAACGAGATTATTCAGTGCCCAAGTTTTTGAGAGTTGATCACATAAAATCACAAAAGCCGTTAATAACAACCATGGCGCAGATGATACACTTCGCAATTTTTTAGGCATAATGTCGCTCCTCTCCTTTCCCTACCACATTTTCAACACAACGTGCACACAATTCTGGATGGTCGCTATTTTCCCCGACATCAGAAGATCGATGCCAACATCGGGTACATTTAGTCTGTGTTGAAGCTAAGACTTTTATCCATAAGCCATCTATTTCAGAATTAATTGCATCCTTAGGTTTATTTTTGACCTCATCAATTTTCGCACCCGATGTGATAAGAACAAATCTAAGTTCATTTTTTACACTTTGTAACAAGGTTTTCAAGTTTCCATCGACAAACAATGACACCTCAGCCGCTAAAGGCGAACCAATTTCACCCGAATTTCGTGAATCTTCCAGTGCCTTGTTCACCGCATCTCGAACCCGTAGAAGCTCAGTCCATTGCTGATGTTCTTCATCTGAAATTTCAAATAATTGTTCATACCATTGTGTGAGAAAAACGGATTTTTCTCGCTCTCCTGGCATTAATTGCCAAATTTCTTCGGCAGTAAAACTTAAAACCGGCGCAAGCCAACGTACAAAAGCTTCTAAAATATGATATAAGGCAGTTTGCGCAGATCGACGGGCAACACTGTTTGCATGACAGGTGTATAGTCGATCTTTAATGACGTCTAAATAAAAACCACCCATTTCAACCGAACAAAATTGATGAATTTTTTTAATCACATTGTGAAATTGATATTTGTTAAAATCATCGCATATATCATTTTGCAATCGACGAGCCATATCCACAGCCCACTTATCTAAGGACAACATTTTGTTAGGATCAATATGATGTTGATCCCAATCAAAATCATGGACATTCGACATTAAAAATCGCGCAGTATTTCGAATTCGTCGATAGGCATCTGAGGTTCGTTTTAAAATTTCATCGGAAATACTGATTTCACCACTATAATCTGTCGATGCGATCCACAAACGCAAGACATCTGCACCAAATTTATTAATTACTTCTTCTGGTGCTATCACATTTCCCAAAGATTTCGACATTTTTCGACCATCAGCATCCACCGTAAATCCATGTGTTAATACTTGCTTAAAGGGTGCTTGCTCTTTCATAGCAACGGCTGTTAATAAGGAGGTCTGGAACCAACCACGATGCTGATCAGAACCTTCTAAATAAATATCTGCCGGAAAATGTAGCTCATCACGTTGATCCAATACACAAAAATGAGATACCCCAGAGTCAAACCAAACATCTAAGGTATCGCTAACTTTATTAAATTGCTCTGCATCATCTCCGATGAAAGATCGAGCATCCATTTTATCCCAGACTTCAATCCCACCTTTTTCAACAGCTTTAGCAACTTGTTCGATAATTTCCGGAGTCTTAGGATGTAATTCAAAGGTTTCTTTATGAACAAATAAGGGCATGGGTGTACCCCACACACGTTGACGAGAAATACACCAATCGGGACGGTTTTCAATAAAACCACGCATTCTGGCCGCACCCCAATTTGGAAACCACTCTACTTTGGAAGTTGCATCAAGCACATTTTTACGCAACTCCATTTTTTCCATACTCACAAACCACTGCGGTGTCGCACGAAAAATTAAAGGTGTCTTATGACGCCAACAATGTGGATAGCTATGCATTAATTTTTCATGGTGCAATAATTTATTGTTCGCCTTTAACAATTCAATGATTTTATCATTCACTTTAAAAACATGTTGACCAGCAAAAAATTCAACATTGTCAAAATAACAACCTCGATCATTTACCGGATTATTCATTGGTAAATGGTAATGAACTCCAATAATATAATCGTCTTGTCCGTGCGCTGGGGCAGTGTGTACTAAACCAGTACCTGCATCGAGGGTGACATGATCACCTAAAACAGTAGGCACTTGGCGATTCAAAAATGGATGCTGCAAATTTATGCCTTCCAATTTTTTACCTTCGGATTTTCCCACTATTTTAAAATTAGCAATTCCAAGTCGAGACATAAATCCAGCAGCTAATTCTTCTGCCACAATAATATTTTTATTGTCACTCCGAATTAAAACATAAAGATGTGATGGATTCAGAGCAACCGCTTCATTTGCCGGTAATGTCCATGGTGTGGTAGTCCAAATAGGAAAAATAATGTCGCCTGCTATTTTTTCGTTGACATCAAATTTTTCACAAACCTGGGAAGCATCCACAGCCACAAAACTCACATCCAAGGCTGGAGATTCTTTGTCTTTGTATTCAACTTCCGCTTCCGCTAAGGCTGAACCACAATCCACGCACCAGTGCACGGGTTTTCGACCATGTTGCAAATGACCATTTTCAATAATCTTGCCCAATGCGCGAATTATATTCGCTTCATAAACCGGATCCATAGTGAGATAAGGATTTTCCCAATCACCAAACACACCCAAACGCTTAAATTCTTCGCGTTGTATGTTAATTTGTGAATTTGCATATTCTCTACAGGCTTTTTGAAATTCCTCAGTGGAAACCTTTACGCCTGCTTTTCCGATTTTTTTCTCAACATTGAGTTCAATGGGTAAACCGTGACAATCCCAACCTGGAACATAGGGTGAGTAGTAACCAGAAAGGGTTTTTGTTTTTACAACGATATCTTTAAGGGTTTTATTCACCGAGTGGCCGATATGTGTATGACCGTTGGCGTAAGGAGGACCATCATGAAGAATAAAACGTTGACGATCTTCACCCGATTTTTTCATGAGCCCATACACATCAATCTCAGCCCAATAAGCCAACATTGCCGGCTCTCTTTCAGGCAAGTTTGCTTTCATAGGAAAGTCAGTTTGGGGTAGATTTAAAGTGTCTTTGTAGTCTGGCATGGACGATCTCTATTTAAAATCCTTAAGTATACCTAGAGACACTTATCCATTCAATTGGGACTATTGGAACTACTTTCTTCCTCATCATTTGAATCAAGGTCGCTAGAACAAGAGGAACTATCTCGTCCCCTTGGACTCTGTCCAGCACGTGAAGAATCATCAGCATTTCCTCTAGGTGGACTGCTATGACCTGATCCCAGAAAGCGAGGAGAGGTAATAGTGGTCCCAATTGGAACTGGAATATTTGTTCTATCAAAGGTTCTTGATCTCTCTCGCATCTCAGGATCTTCGGGGATTTCACTTGCCTTTTTCGAAATCTCTTTTGCAAACACAATGGATCTTACCCGAGGAGATGTTAGCTGCCCACTACTCGTGACTCTGGGTGACAATCTGGTCGACGATGTTAATGACCTTGGTTCTGACCGTCCAACTTCTTTCGTGGTGATAACATATTCCCTTTTGTCGTAATTTGTTTTTTTCTTAGCGTTATAACTTTTCGCATAATCACATTCAGGATATTTTTCGAATAAGGATTCGACTTCCGTTCGAAACTGAGCAAGAAATTCCATTCTTTTTGCGCGATCATCAGCATCGGAGGTTTTAGTAAAATAACCACATTCACTTTCGATATGATTATTACCTTCAATAGCATAAACCAACTCTTCATACCAACCATCAAGATTATAAGCCATTCGAAGCAAAAATTCTTGAAATGATTTGCAACCTATATCCTTTTTATCTAAATTATCCATGTAAAAATGTATATCTTTTAATACTCGTGTTTGTGTTACATTATCGATAAATGCATGATTAGGCACTTTAGAGTTGGGATGTGAAATTACGACAGAACTGTAGAGCCCTTCTACTAATTTTGTCAGAATTTTAACACCCGAAATACGTTGATTTTCTCCAAGTTTTATTGCTCGGTCTTTTTTAACCACATCTTCACAAGTTTCAAATAATTTTCTTAATAAGACTTCATTAGGCAACTCCTCAGCAAAAGCTTCAATCAATTCATTACCGCCCTTAGCACGAGTGATTCTTTCAACAATTTTGCATAATAGAGTTCGTTTATATTGAAATAGTTGATCAGAATCTACGCCATCCATGTAGAGGTTTAGATAAGCCCTATTAAAAGCAACTCTCCTTTCCAGCAAAAAACAGAAGGCTAATAATAATATCATAAATGTTGCACTTCGACCCTTTCCTGATGTGCAATGAAGATAAATCGGCAAGCCCCGCAAATAATTTTCCATCATATCAAATAATCTATACAGCGCTAACACCACATGGACATCACAAGTTTCATCCGGTATAGGTAAACATTTATTTAAAACCCTAAGTTGATGAAAATCATTGTGATCTAATTTTGTGTCTTTATTGACATAGCCTCCTGTCATTTCAAAAGGATCTTGAAAAGTAAAAACAATACCTACTATTTGACCATCCTCATTATGAAGGGCAGGAAATAATGCGGGATTTAACAAATAGCGTTTGGAATGCAGAACCTGAACATCGTAATCGGGATTATCAATCAAAAAAGGATGATTTGATTTTTTAGGTTGCATGCCAAGAAATAAATTCGATCCTTCAATAATTTCATTCCAATATCCAAATTCTAATTCATTTCCCTTTTTGCCTGAAAGCGTAGGTGATGAATTAATAGAATGTGTTGGCGTGGCGGCTCTAGAATTCCTCACACTACTTAATCCATCCTTAAAGGAACCTTTTTTCTTAAATTTACTTTTCTCGGCTTTATGTTGATTTAAGCCAGACACAACATTATATTTTAAGCGTTGTGAGAAAGTAGGTTTTTCAGGAAAAAATCTTTTTAATACCCCCTCGTTTTCATCACCAATACTTGCATCTTTTGTGTCTTGCTCCTCATCACTCCCTCTCTTTGGTTTAGGACTATCAATCATACTGCTTGTTCTGCTTCTTTCTCGATTAAGCGGTAAATTCACTACTTTTCCGACAGACCTCCCCAATGAGGTGGACTGACGTGGAGATGATAATGATGTTAAGGTGGTAGAACTTCGATTTGATAGATCAGGCTCTTTAGATATTCTAGTATGATTACGAGGAGAGATTGATTCCGATTTTCCACCCCGTGGAGGAATTGGCGGTGATGAACTAGAATCTCGAGGCAAAGATATGCTTGCGGTCCGAGTGGCTTGAACAAGGTTTCCACTATCAGATCTACCACGTGGTGAGGATGGAGCTGATCCCGGAAGGGAGCTCCCATGCAAACTCCTTTGAGTAGGCGGTGAAGCGCTAAGAGGGATAGATTTGGTTGGGCTAGGAAGTTGAAAAACAAGTGCAGCTTCAGTGTGAGGACTATAATGAACCGGCCTATTAATTCTTCTTAAATCAAAGGGCTCCTCTTTATAAGGATTCAGCAGTTTAAAATATAATTGAACTATTTCATCTTTATCAGGTTCAAGAGTATGATCTTCCATAAAAACTCCCCTTCTAACAATTATGATACTTTCACTTTCTTGTTTATTTTATAATGATAGCCAGTATGACACAACCATAAGAACAATTCTATTAAAGCGTTTTCACCGAAACCTGGTCACTCTCTGAAGATTCACTAGTACTATAGGATGAACCAGAATTCTCTAAATTTTCATCTGAAGGTTTACGAGGGCTTGAGGGCTGGGATGAGGCTAGCGAACGAGGCGACAACATTCCAGGTTGGATAAATGCCGGAAGAGTACTTCTACCAAAAGTCCGGGACCTTTCTCGCAAAGTAGTCTCCGAAGGTAATTCTCCTGGCTTTTCATGACTTTTGGAATAAGTGAAAGATCGCTCCCGGGGAGATAATTGTTTTGAATTAAAACTTAAGGACCTTGGTGACTTTGATGGTACAGAAGGTCCGGGTGATTGTGCAGGTGAATCAATTTGTGTTTTGATTTTGTTCGCTAGAAAATCTTTTGCATAATCACTCCGAGGATATTTTTCACATAAGGTCTCAATTTCCTTTCTAAAAACGCTTAAAAAGTTGATACGTTTTGCACGATCTGCAGCATTGGCTGTTCGAATAAAATAACCACATTCACCTTCATTAGGATTTTGTCCTTCTGTGGCATAAACCAATTCTTCATACCATCCTTTTTTGTTATAAACGAAGCGAATTAAAAATTCTTGGAAAGATTTGCAGGGAATATCTTCATTTTTCGTCACACCATCCATGTGAACATGAATATCTTTTAACACAACAGCTTGTGTTAATTCATCAACATAGGCTGCATTGGGGGATTTAGCTTTTGGGTGTGCTGTATTTTCAGGAGCATATAAACAATCAGCGATGGATGACAAAATAATTAATGCTGCATGGCGTTGCTCAGCGCTGGGCTTTATTTTTCGATCTTTTCTAACAACAGATTCACACACTGTTAACAATGATTCTAACAATTCTTTGGTCGGTTTTTCATCGGGCGTTATGGATGTGCTCAGTGACTTCCCTCCATCAGCGGAGTTGATTCTTTCAACAACTTTACAAAGTCTCATTCGCTTTTCCATCCATATTTGATTGTATTTATTTTGATCTACTGTTGGATCATCAATATCGATGTAATAGAGCAAACAATCTTTATCTATCGCAACTCGTTTGTCGAGCAAAAAACAAAAAGCCAAAAGTATTATTTTAAATATCGCACTGCGTCCTTTACCTGATTTACAATTCAAATAAATTGGCAAGCCTCGTAAATAAAAATCCATCATATCGAACAATCTAAATAGCGCCAATTGCACATTAACATTACCCGTATGATCTGAAATAGGTAACCATTTCGTCATGATACCTAATTGATGGAATACATGATGATCTAACACAGTTTCATCATCTATCAAGCCCCCATTCATTTCATAAGTTTCCTGGAAGGTAAAAATACAACCACGAACAGAATCAGCTTTTTCAGTATTTGCTGTAAATATCGCTGGATTTAAAATATATGGAATGTTGCTCAATCCCATCTCAAATTCTGGGTTATCAAGTATAAAAGGATGATTTGATTTTGTGGGTTGCACACCAAGATATAATCCGGAACCTGGAATAATTTCGTTCCAATAGGAAAAATCTTTTTGTGGAACTGATAGTCTAGCAAGTACTGGTGATGAATTTAGCGACATTAGCGGTGTCCCGACAGGAGTGACAGCACTCGAGGAAGCAAGGCTCCCTTTTTTCTTACTTTTTTCTGCTTTGCTTTTATCCAACATTTTAGCAACATTAAATACTCCGCGTTTAACAATTGAGGGTTTTACCGGATTAAATGTTTTTTCAACACCCTGTGGTTCTTGAACCTCATCACTTAACTTCGGTAATTTAATTTCATCAATAATCACGCTGGGTTCTCGACTTCTTTCACGACTGGGCGGTAAGGAAACCACTCTACTGGTAGATTTGGCTATTTGAGTTGATCCTCGTGGTGAAGTAATCGATAGTAGTGTTTTAGAACTTCTTTCTGATAAATCAGTGACATTCGTTTTAACCACCTTCAAGGTTTTTCGCTCTTCAGAAGTTTGGGCTGCTACCGAAGGTCCTAAGGCTTTAGCACGTGGCGATGTTGGTGGCGATATTACCGGACCCTGTGATTTAACACGTGGAGAAGTCGGCGGGGAAGCAGACTGAGGTGAGAGAAATAATCCTCGAAGTGGCGGTGGTGAAACAGAACCCCGAGACTGAGGAGGTGAAGGTGAAAACATAGGGGGTGTAGGACGCTCTGCAGAATGTGCAGGATCAAATAAACCGATTAAAACAAACTGCCCCCCTTTATAAGGATTGATAAGATCAAAAAATAGTGTAGCAATATTATTGACATCTGATTCGAGAGAATAATTTTTTTCCATTTGCACCCTTCCTTTTTTGGTCATCTCAAAATTTATTGTGTGAACGATGAACAACGATTATGATGTTCTCAGTTTCAACCAATTTAATATGATGAACAGAATGATACAACAATTGCCAATACTCACACCAGAGGAATTAATCAGTATTTATAGCATGACCTCAAAGATGCAAGATTTTCTGAATCAATCGCGAGAATCAGTAAAAAATATTATTCATGGTATGGATAAACGATTATTAGTGGTTGTTGGACCCTGTTCTATTAATGATCCTATCGCAGCCTTAGAGTACGCTTCACGATTAAAAAAAATAAGCACCCAATATGAGAACAAATTGTTCATCGTGATGCGAGTTTATTTCGAAAAACCACGTACCTCCACAGGATGGAAAGGATTAATTCAAGATCCTCAATTAATCAATCAATTTGATATCTCAAGTGGTTTGAAAATCGCTAGAAAATTATTAATCGATATCAATCAACTTGAATTACCCATCGCCACAGAATTTGTAGATACTCTCATCCCCCAATATATACACGATTTAGTAAGCTGGGGGGCTATCGGTGCAAGAACCAGTGAAAGTCAGATTCACCGACAATTGGCTGGCAGCCTACCAATGCCCATAGGAATTAAAAACAGTATGTCTGGTGATATTCAATCTGCCGTTAACGCAGTACAGGTGGCAAAACAGCCTCAACAACTCTTAAGCATTAACCCCAAAGGCCAAATTACTCAAGTAATTTCTGAAGGTAATAATAATTGTCACATAATCTTACGTGGCGGACGACATCACACCAATTTCGATCAGCACAGCATAGCTATGGCTAGGCAATTACTAAATCAATACCAACTCAATCCTTATATCATGGTAGATTGCAGTCATGGCAATAGCCAAAATGATCCCTCTAAACAATCCCTGGTAATAGATGCCTTATGTGAACAATTAACTCACGATGAGGCACCAAGAATAGGGCTCATGATTGAAAGCCACATCAATGCAGGGCAACAAGCCTTTAAGCCTGGTGGTGAACACCTTTATGGGGTCAGTATCACTGACGGATGTATATCCATCGATGAGACCGAAAAGCTATTGGAAAAACTTGTACACCGGTATACAATGACCCATCTTTAATTAACTTTGGGCACGCAAATGAAAATACGGATGTTTTCCAAGCTACTCGCGGTTTTATCAATCTGCATTCCCTCCGTCACCTATTCAGCTATCGCTTTTGAAAATTATCAGAGCTTAGTAGTGCCTCAGCCTCGTTGGTATCCTAATCATGGGTTTTTTACGAGTTATTTTTTGGGCTTAAATAAGGTATCCAAATTCACATTACAGCCCGACATACTTCCAGAAATTAAAGTACAACTTAACGGCGGATATTACGGTGGTCTAGCCCTAGGATATCGATTCAAGAATTTCCGTTTCGATGAAGAATTATCCCTTCGATATAATGGCGTAGAAGATTTTCAAAGCATACCACCCGTATGCGGCTCTCTCTTTTCGGATGGACAAGTGATTGTTACTTCCTTAATGACCAATATTTATTGGGATTTCTTGCTTGGAAACTATATCATGCCATTCATCGGTGTGGGTGCAGGCGGAGCCTTCATCATTAATTCAGCCACCGAACCTCAATCAGGTGCTAATTTCTCTAAAAATGATATCGGTTATGCATTTCAAGCCATAGCAGGTGTAGGGATAGAGTTAAATTTTCGCTCAGAAATTGATATATTTTATAAATTCTACCAAGCAAACTTTATCAATTATACGAGGGAAATTTTTAGCTGCGACGCCATTCCTGCAACAGGATCTGATGTAAGCTTTAAACCAAAATATACTGCTAATACACTTGCTATAGAATGGCGAATCACTCCGTGAGCATCTTCATGAAAATACGGACATTTTCTAAGATACTCGTGACCTTAGCACTCTGCATCCCTTCAATTGCTTTTTCACGACCCGTATTTCAATATTGCGGAAACCCACATTGTGGATTTTTCTTCAGTTATTTTCTCGGTGTTAATGATGTTTCTAGTTTTACCTTATCTCCAGATATTCTCCCCCAACTTAAATTAGATTTCGAAACAGGATATTACGGCGGGCTCAATGTTGGATATCGATTTTATAATTTAAGGATGGAAGAAGAAGTATCTTTACGATACAACGTCGTGAATAATTATGACCACTTACCTGGTAGGCATGGAACTTGTGACAGCCAAAGAGTCAAAGGTGAGGTAATGGCGCTTTCACTCATGAGCAATTTATATTGGGATTTCATCATGGGTAATCGCATCATGCCCTTCATCGGCATAGGCGCAGGAGGAACCTTCCTGGCCAACTCCACCACCGAACCCAACCCCGGTGCTGACTTTAGCAAAAATATTTACGGTTTTGCCTGGCAAGCAATGGCAGGAATAGGAATACTCCTCAATCATCACGCAGAAGTCGACATCATCTATAAATTCTACCAAGCCACCCTTTTCGATTACATGAACGGTGTCTCAAACTGCGCATCCATACCCCCAGGCCCAGGCACCCAAGTCAATTTTTCCCCCACCTATCAAGCCAACACCCTAGCCCTAGAATGGCGAATCCCCCCCTACTAGGGGTCAAACCGAGCCTCTTTAAAACATTTCTTTTTAAATCAATCGCTTAGAGCTTACAACATGCGGTGTCAAACAAGGCTTCTTTTTCAAATACTCTATTTTTAATATACTATAATACGAAAAGTGGAGGTGATTATCCTGATTAACATTCGTAAAAGTTCAGAGCGCGGACATACTCAACTCGGATGGCTCAACAGTTATCACAGCTTTTCATTTTCAGAGTACTACGATCCTAATTTCATGGGCTTTCAGAGTCTCCGCGTAATTAACGAAGATTACATTCAGCCTGCCAAAGGTTTTGGAATGCATCCTCATCGAAATATGGAAATTATTACCTATGTCGTTGAAGGGTCTCTTGAGCATAAAGACAGCATGGGAACTGGTTCTACTATTATACCTGGTGAAATTCAGCGAATGTCTGCTGGTACTGGAGTACAACACAGCGAATTTAATCACTCCAAAACCAATCCTCTACACCTATTACAAATCTGGATTATCCCGAATGAAAAAAATCTACAACCAAGTTACGAACAAAAAACCATCAAACAAGAAAAAAATAAACTCATATTAATTGGATCACCACATACAGATAAAAACTCAATCATCATTCATCAAGATGTGGAGTTATTTTCTGCCGAATTAAGCAGTGAACATACACTTAACTACGAACTTAAAAATGGACGTGTGGCCTGGTTACAATTAATTAAAGGTAAAATTAATATCAATGAGCAACAGTTATCTGCAGGTGATGGAGCATCAATTTCAGCACTGAATAAAATCGAAGTGAAATGCATAGAAGCTGCTGAATTTTTATTATTTGATTTAAAATAAATCGACTACACAGATATCAGCTACCGAGCTGAAAAAATAATCTGGCTTCCTCAGCATCCTTAAAAATCTGTAACTTCAACTCATCAAAAGAATCATATTTCTTTTCATCACGTAATTTTTTGACGAACTCTACATAGAGATGCATACCATAAATACTACGATCAAAATCAAATAAATGAACTTCTAACAAACTTCGTGTGCCATCTACCGTAGGACGAGTCCCCACATTAGCAACACCGTAAACCACTTTATCATCAATACCCAACACCTTCACCGCATACACCCCTGAAATAGGCACCGCACGCCGATGTAAAAAAATATTTGCTGTCGGAAATCCAATAATACGACCCCGCTTATCACCATGTGCTACACGCCCTGACATGCCAAAGGGACGACCCAACATAGATTCAGCCGCCTGCAAATCACTATTTTTTAAAGCATCTCGAATCTGTGTACTGCTGATACGTTGACCATTCCATTCAACTGCAGGAATTATTTGTGTAGTGAAACCATGATTTTTCCCATATTCTTTCAGCAAAGCAGAATCACCTACCCTACCCTTTCCAAAGCGAAAATCATCCCCCACAATAATATGTTTAATCTTTAAATCATTAACCAAAGTTTTTTCAACAAAATCAGCAGCAGTGATTTGAGCAAATTTCTCATTGAATCGAATAAATAAAATATTTTTCAGTCCCAACTCTTCAAGTGCTACTGCTTTTTCTCTTAAACGCATCAAGCGAGGTGCAATAGAATCCGGCTTAAAAAATTCATTGGGTTGAGGCTCAAATGTAATTAACAAAGGTGGCAAATTAAATTGTTCAGCAGATTTTAACAAAGCTTGTACTAGAACTTGGTGTCCGCGGTGCACACCGTCATAATTCCCTATCGTCACCACACAAGGTGTTGTAAAAGCAGATATATTATGCAATCCACGTATAATATGCATTGTTATTCCGTAAGGGTTTCTCTAACTCTAAAATCCGATATGCGTAAACCAGATACCCACAAACTCGCGATATAAATAAGCACACTCACACCAATCCAAGCGCCCAATTCTACGACACGCCACATTCGACTCCAAGCAATCCACTGATCAATACTTGGCATAAACAATAGTAAAACAAGGCTAAATGCAGCATTGGCAATAAACAGCCGCGTAAAATATTGCTTCCATCCTGGGAGTGGAACATACACTTTCGAATGACGTAAATAATAAAATAATAATGAAGCATTAATGATAGATGCAATCGCACATGCCAAGGCCAAACCAGAATGCGCCAAAGGAAAAATGAGTATAATGTCAAAAACCACATTAGCTACCAAAGAAATCACAGCTATTTTTACGGGTGTACGAACATTTTGTTTGGAATAAAATCCTGAAGCCAGCACCTTAACTAACATAAAACTCGGCAAACCAATGGAAAATGCAATTAAACTACGACTCGACATTAGCACATCATTTGCTGTGAATGCCCCTGATTTAAATAAGGTCGCCATGACTGGACCAGACATAATAATTAATCCAATCATGGCAGGAATAGCAATAATAAAAACACATCTCAATGCCCAATCTAAAGCAGCTTGAAAATTCTCATGAGAATTTCTGGCATGATCTCGAGATAATTGAGGTAAGACTACGGTAGCCAGAGCAACACCAAAAATACCCAGAGGGAAAAAAACCAGTTGTTGAGAGTAATATAGCCAAGAAATACTACCATCGGGTAAAAAGGAGGCAAATAGAGTATCCAACAGTAATCCAATTTGTGCCACTGACACACCAAAAAGTGCAGGTATCATTAATTTTATTATACGATTCACCCCAGGATCTTTACGCACTACTTCAAAACGTGGCATTAAATTTTTCATTCGTAAAAAGGGATACTGAAAAATGAGTTGTAAAAAACCACCCAACATCACACCCCACGCCAACGCTTTCACAGGCACACCAAATAAAAATCCAGAACACACCGCTGCGGCAATTAAAGCAAAATTCATCAAAACAGGCGTAAATGCCGGAGCACCAAAAACACCATAAGTATTTAATATCGCTCCAGAAAAGGCAGTCAGTGAAACTAATAATATGTAAGGCAAAGTAATTCGCACCATAGAAACCGCTAATTCATACCGAGCGGGATCCGATAAAAATCCCGGTGCAAAACCTAAGATAATAATAGGCGCAATTATTTCCGTTAAAATAGTCACGAGTATCAACGCACTGGTCAATGCCCCCGCTGTTCGATTAATTAATTGCTTAGCCTCTTCAGGTGATTTTTGTTGTCGATATTCAGAGAGCACCGGCACAAAGGCTTGAGAAAAAGACCCTTCGGCAAATAATCGACGCATAAAATTAGGGATCTTATAAGCCACTACAAAAGCATCAAAACCACCCACAGCCCCAAAAAAAGAGGCAAATACCATATCACGCACAAAACCCAATATCCTCGATACAAGGGTCATAGCAGAAACAGTTGTTGCGGATCCCAATAAAGTCTTAGCCATTTATGCACCATTTATAGTTATAAAGTCTTAAACCCTAATAATACCAAGTCTTCACCACCTCCGATAGTAAATTTTTCCTCCCCCTCCAGGGGGAGGTGCCCGTAGGGCGGAGGGGGGAATAATTAGAATTCCCCCAATTGAGTGATTACTATAATTATGCTATATATAACTCTCTGAAAATTGTCAAAGGCCCATAAAAAATGTTCAAAGACGGAAGTACATGGCACTACGTATCTCTTTGTCAGGCTTTAGGTTATCAATTTAAAAATAAACGCTTATTAATTCAAGCCTTAACTCGACGATCCAGCATCCAAGAAGGCATTCAAGATGCCACAGTAAGTGATTATCAACGCTTAGAATTTCTAGGTGACAAAGTCATCGGACTTGTCCTCTCTGAATTTTTATTCGAAAAAAATGCTGACTGGAATGAAGGGAATCTTACTGTAGGTACCTCTGAATTAGTAAATAATAACGGTCCCCTACTTGCCGTGGCTAAAGTACTCCGACTAAGTGAATATTAAATCACAGGTAATGGAGAAAGATATTTAGTCAGTTCACAGCATGAAAAAATTCTATCAGATCACGTCGAAGCTATATTTGGTGCAATTTTTCTGGATTGTGGGAAAAATTACAAAACCATTCGCAGCCTAATTATAAAACATTGGAGCGCTGCAGGATTAATTAAAGACAATACTACACAATCATCCCTTTCATCAGAAACACTGATTCCAACTGAAAAACCAAGCAAGAGTGAAATCGCTTGTGTTCTAGAAAAATACGGAACCCTAAATCAACGCGAAATCAAAGCCGATAAATTTGGTAAAGATCAACTCGATGAAGCCTTATTAAATCTAGTTGAGTTTTGCAAAGGCGAAGAACAAGAAAAAGACCTAAGGACATTGTTAATGGCAGGTGCAAATCCAAATAGTGTTAAAATATTGCACGATGAATATTGGTTAGGTGATGAACCCTGCATCGGAGATCGCTACACACGTTCTGCACTACAACTTGCCGTCTCAAACGATGATCCATCACTCGTTGCTATAGGTTTATTACTAGATTTCGGTGCAGACCCAAATTGGAATGAAACAACTCACACCAAAGATACCGGTCCCATTTATATTCACAGTCTAGCAGATTTAGTTAAATGTAAATCTTATACAACAGAAACAAAACTCACCGCCCTACATCTGATAGCCACTCGAAATTACTGCAACGAAGAAGATTACGATCTCGCTTATCAAGTCGTCAACCTTCTCCTCAGCAAAAAAGCAGACCCCCTAAAAACAGATCGCTACGGCAACACACCCTACGCCCTCAGAACAAACCACATCGCCCAATTAAATCATGAATATCAAATGCACTATTCATCTGTACCCCGCGAACTACTATGCGGCGAAATCAGCGAAGCAGAAAACAAACAACTGACCCAATTACTACGAAACGCAACCTACGGCCCACCAAAACCACTAAACCCTAATGAGCTTCAACGTGACTTATTAATTGAACTTTCTGGTTTGACCAGCAATTTGGGTTTCTAACAAAGTAATATTAATTTTTAGAGATCTTGAGTTAAATGATTATTTTGATTAATAGTGTCTAAACTATATGCCACCATCCAACCTAAACCAGCACCTGCAATAGTATCTCCCAAAAAATGATAGTTCAAAGCTACCAAACTCAGTGGAACAGCAACACTCACTAAAATGGCTGGTATTCGTAAACTCGGATATCTTAAGGCGAGAAATGTAACTGCTGCAATGGTCAAGGCTGTATGTGCTGAAGGAAATGATTTGTAGGCATCACCAGTACTGTAGAAAAAATGAAACCCATATTCATTGGTATCTATTAGTGAAGGATTATTATTTACCCAAGTCAATGGCCAAAATCTACCGAAAATATATTTTGACCATTCAACCCAAAAATCAGTAATGACGAGAGCAATACTTGCTAAAGTTAAATTTTTGAGCAATAAAGGCACTTCCCCCATGATCCAGCTAAAAATGTACACAATAAAAACAGACAATGCGGTAACTGCATCAAAAACCTTTGGAATCTCGCTAATTGGTTTTAGTAGATGACGCGGTAAATAGTGATTATTGGCCACCCAAAATGCAATAGGTTTATCCAGATAAAAATGACAAATGAGAGATAAAATGACACTAATAGTAAAAACGAAGAAGATAGTAGTCAAAAACGCTGATTTACGATTTTTCATAGGAGAAACCTCCTCTTAAATCTTTATCTAATTATAGCATAATCTGCGTTTTAATTATACCCAAAGAACCTGGTAAAATTATTGTAATTGTTTAAACTATTACAATATGATAACATTATTTGCATAAATTTTGGAGATGTGTGGGACAATCTAAGATGCAAAAACCAAGCTTATATCACATCATAACAACACCAGAAACCATTAACTCTCTTATTCAGAATGGAACATTTCCTAACAATTTAGATGACTATGTTTTTCCTCAGCAAATCGTATTACATGATGCTTTTAGTGCCGAATTACCACCATCGCATACTAATCCAAATCAATCATTTATTGTGGAAGTCAAATTAACTCAAGCTCATCATCCTTCGAATTTTATTCCCTCTGATATTTCAAGAATATTTGTATACTCTGATACCGGAAAATCGCTTCTCCAAAAATTATTACAAACAAAATTTACTAAACCAATCATCATCGATCCTACACTTTTTAACGCCTGGAAAAAATCTGAAGATCCCCAAAAAAAACGAATTATTTCAGATACCACCATACCTGACACTTATGTAGCTCTCGAAAAAAAGCTTAAAGCTGACTCAATAGATACTCAATTTACACTACTAGAAACATCACCAAGTTCAGGAATACCCAGAAAACGATTGACTAGACTAGGCAGCACCGATGAACACATCGCAGAATTAACAAATGCTTTTTTATATGCAACAGAAAAAATATTAATCACGAGTAATAGTCTTGATAGTGATACATTTGAGAAAATGGATCTGTATAATCTAATTTGTGTCGCACGGGCTCGAGGTGTTGAAATAAATATTTATTGCTGCGATAGTCAGGACGTTGAACTCAATATATTACAATTTCTTGCAGAAAATGCAGTAAATATTGAAAGCACAAAATCAAATAGCAAAATTCTCGCTGTTGATGATTCACTCATCGCCATTGGATCATATAATTGGTTATCAGGAATCGCTGCTAGAAACTCGGATGTTTGCGAGGGAACCATTGTATTTAATGATCCTATTTGCGCAGAATTATTAGTAGAAATTTGTAATCACATTAAACACTATCAAAACAATATTAATTCTTTATACTATCACCTCAGTGAAGCATGCTTTTTAAAATACATACCTACAGCCGATCAACATAGAACACATTGCACTCAAGCATTTCAAATAGCTCGACAAAATATTATCATCTGTACACCCTATATATCCAGTAATTTTACCCTTGATATTGATCTTAATCTGATATCCAGGCTAGCACATGATAAAGTAGAAATGTATTTTATTTGTAGAGAAGATGATCGAAATCTCACGGTATTTTCCAAATATATCAATGAAGTCTCCTCACCTTACATACATATCCTTACTAGCAAAAATTTCCATCTAAAAACCATCATAGTTGACGATGAAAGTATCTCTGAAGGGTCATTTAATTGGTTTTCCGCAGGACCTCATGATCCCCAAAAACCCCATCACCACGAAGCGACTTTTGAAGTATCCGGAATAATCGCAAAAAATATGATTGAACACTTTTATGCTTCTCCTATTGGTAGACTTATCATCGATCACATCTTGCAAATGTCTTCACGTTCAAGCAGCAGTCAAGATAGTTTCCTTGATGTTCGAAAAGCGTATTAAAGAATTTTGACTTAACGATCAAAAATGAGTACAATTTACTAAAGTATTACGCTGAGGAGTACCACAATGAAGCCTACAAAAGTTGAAATTAATCCTCCTACTCAAGACTCAAGCTCTTCATGCTCAAGTCCAGCACTACCCAAAACACCGGTTAAACAAACCAGTCGTGATGATACGATGCTTGCCAATACCTTGAGTGAATTATTGTCTGGCCCTCCACATGCCAAACGAAGTCTATTTAATAATTTAGAAGATTCAGATGAGCCTGACTATCAAGATCTTCCCCAATTGAAATAAAGAAAATCATTTAATAACGATACCTGGATACCATCTTGGGATTTCTTTTTTGATGGCATCAGATAATTGCTTCTCTTTTGGCGTATATAATGAGACCTTAAAAAATTTATACCACTTATCAGATAATTTTTTTTCAGCGCGAATAAAAGCCTTAAACGGTTGGCTAACAATAGGCACAGGATCTCCAGGGTAATGATACTGATGATTGGTAAATTGCCCATAAGTTGTCATCAAAGCCCTGCATACATTCGTAGCTTTTATCATTGTCATAGGCAAATATGTGTTCTCTTTTTTTGTGGAATCTAGAGCCTCGGACCATTCTAATTGTCCTGCAATAATTAAATCCAAAGCCATTTGATTCGCAATTATTGCTCCTGGATACCGCATGCACTCTGTACCACCAAGTAAGTGGGCAAGTTGAATAATAAACATAATTAAATCTTCTCTATGCCTAATCGGTAAAGCAAAGTTGAAAGTTAAGGTTTTATTTTGCAACACTCGACGGACCCACATTCCAATGGCCTGATCAGTAATTGCAGGATTCTTTTTTACTATTTTAATTTTGGCTACAACATCATCATAAGCATTAGATGTTGTCTGTATTGGTATTAATGCGCTTCGCGCATTATTGGTAATTCGATTTCTTTCAATAGCAATGTAAGTATCACTTGCAGGAAACTTCCAACCAAAATCATGATGTTCTTCTTTATTATCACCAAGAATACTCACTTGTCCTTGATTTCTGTAGGTACGTATAATTGAACGATTCGTTAATCTTAATGAAACAATGTATTCCACGCAGTCATGGATATTATGAATACAAACTGTTGGCAAGGTCTGTCTAGAAATATCTTTTTCTAAATCTTGAGATGTTTTCATTAATATGCTTAGAAATTTTCCTAAAATACCACTAATTTTATGCTGATAAGTCAAAATCTCCCGAAATTTTCTACCATTACAGGGAATAAAATCTTCCATATGCTCAGAAAATTCTGAAAATTCGCTATCGCTTAAATCAGCATCTTGAATAATTTTATCTTCCTGAAGTATTGAATTCGCTTTAACTTTTTCTTTATCAATTAGCTTACGTAGCTTTTTTTCCAAAAATATTTTTTTAAAATTATTAGTAAAAGCATGAGGATCTACAGCATAGTTAAGTTCCTTTATCTTCATGATATAAGATACTTGCACAGAACTAAGAGTAAACACATCTAAAATCTCATCACAGCGACCCTTAATTGACCCAGCGGAAGATATTTTTTTTTGGGGACTTAATAGAGATTCAACCTCTTTGAATGCATTTTCTGTAACCCAACGATGAACATTTGCAATTTCACCCAACTTCTTTTTATAAACAGTTTCTAAATACTCCCTAATGCCAGGTATTTGAAAAAGATTTTCTGGAGTAACATAATGTGGGGGTTTAAAATCGCTAGCATTTAAACTACTAAAATTATTATTCACAGAAATAAATTTAAATATTGCCAATGATAATGTATTAAAAGATTCCTCTACTTCAAGAGGAAGACGTTTTCCATAAAATGATGCCCGCATGACTATTCTTAAATTAGCCATACAAATATCTATAAAATTACCTATTTCCGAAGCCACAGAGTTCAAACAAAGTTTTATTATTTTTTTTGAAGCGCGTGGATGATCAAGAATATCTAACTCAGTTTCTATCGCAACTCGAATCGCATTGGCAATCCAATCTTTAAATATATCATCTGATGGAACAACATTATTCGCTAAAAGTTCACTTTTAGATTTTTGATAGCTGAGATTTACTACCGGAGCATGATATACTAATAAACCATAATAATAAATACTAAATGAGGCTGCTAAATCATCAATTTGAGAAACTAAGACGGTATCATTAGTAATTTTTGTTCTAAATAGTGGAAGCGCTTCACTAAGCCCATTTTGTTCATCAATATCTTCTTCATCCGAAGAATCATCATAATTCAACAACAACGACTTTTTTCGATCATCCATAACTAAATATTACTCCACAGCACTCCGCTTATGCTTAGAAATCACCTTACCGTGTTTATTATCCATGATCAAGCCAAAAGAAGAGGTATACTCATTCAGCTTCGCCAACAACCAAGCCTCTAATTTTGAAAGATTATCCATCGACTGTGTCAATAAATTGTGTTTATCAAAAATAACGTAGGCTGTATATTGCGCCTCATGATTATCATCCACAAAATCATTGTTCTCCAGAATTTCAGACACACCATCCATAGTGATATTTCCCTATTACAATTAATTTTAATACAATCAAACCTTCTGTTTGGCCAAGCTTCATTCGATAGTCAAAATAAAAAGTCGGCTCTGAAATTAATCAGGTCCGGTGATGATTGTTATTGTTATTCCTGAGACGACCCTTATCACAAGGGTCTTCATTCTGATAGAATTATTCGCTCTCATTTTCGTGCTGTGCAAAAATATACTATTCCAATATGCTGGTCAAGCTTTTGCGATACCAACCTAAGAAATAGGACATACAAGCCAGTTATTCAGGCCAGAACTTGACAAATCCGACTTACATTGTCATAGTATCTGACTTCTTAATAATCTTTGGAGAAAGGCCCGTGGCAAACACAGCTCAAGCTAGAAAACGAGTCCGACAAGCGGATAAAGCACGCATTGCTAATGCTTCCATTCGTACCAAAATCCGTACCTGGGTTAAACGTGTCAAAAATGCTTTGGTGAAAAATGATGCCATAAATGCTGAATCACACTTTAAAACCACCCAAAAAGAGCTGGATAAAGCGGCAAAGAAAGGACTAATTCAAAAGAATACGGCTGCTCGATATAAAAGTCGCTTAAATAAACGTATTAAGACCTTGAAAGCAGTATAGTTCCCTTAACTAGTACTCTTCTAACTTTCTTTCTAAGTATTGCTGGATATCTGATACTAAGCCTTTGGTTCCTTCGCCCGTTGCTGCTGAAACATAATATACCGGCCCATTCCACTGTAGATCCTTAATGATCTTTTCACACCGGGATTTTCTCTCTTCCTCTGAAAGTAAATCAATTTTGTTAAATACTAACCATCGTGGTTTTTCAGCTAGCTCCTCACTGTATTGCTGACATTCGTGCCAAATTGCCCTGGCATCATCAGCGGGATCTGCCCCACCGGGAGGTAAAATATCGAGCACATGCAACAACAGTTTAGTCCGTGAAAGATGCTTTAAAAATTGTATACCCAGTCCAGCGCCTTCTGAAGCTCCTTCAATAAGCCCAGGAATATCAGCCACCACAAAGCTCTGATTAATACCAATACTCACCACACCCAAATGTGGTTGCAGAGTGGTAAAGGGATAATCAGCAACCTTGGGTTTTGCTTCTGATATTGCACGAATGAGTGTCGATTTCCCAGCATTTGGCATACCCAGGAGGCCTACATCCGCCAATACTTTGAGTTCTAAACGCAAGACCCGGTGCTCTCCGGGAGATCCATTGGTTGTTTTTCGTGGCGCACGATTAATACTGCTTTTATAACGTGTATTGCCCAAACCATGAAAACCACCTTGTGCAACACAGAGAGTTTGACCCGCTTTGATTAAATCACCAATTAGTTCATCAGTCTCATCATCATATACCGTAGTGCCAGCGGGTACAGGTACGTATAAGTCTTCAGCGCTTCGACCAGTGCATTGAGCTCCACTACCATCCTCACCTCGTTTAGCTTGAAATGAGCGCTTATAGCGGAAATTAGCCAAGGTGTTTAAATTTTGCTCAGCGATAAGGTATACACTACCACCGTCTCCACCATCCCCTCCATCAGGTCCGCCGAAGGGAATAAACTTTTCGCGTCTAAAACTGCAGCAGCCATTTCCACCGCTACCAGCTGTTACTTTTATTGTGACTTCATCTACAAAATTCATAATGCAAAAAGGGCCAGTCCTATCGAACTGGCCCTATCTCCGAAATAATTAAAAAGAAAGATTATGCAGCTGCAACAACATTCGCATAAGTGCGATTCAGTCGTTTAGTAAACTGAACAACACCACTTTGTTTTGCATATAAAGTATGGTCACGACCAACACCTACGTTTTTACCTGCACGAATACGTGTTCCACGTTGACGTACGATGATGCCACCACCCTTTACTGCTTGGCCACCTGAGATTTTGAGTCCTAAATACTTAGGTTTGGAATCGCGGCCGTTTCGGGTACTACCACCTGCTTTCTTGTGTGCCATTGCTTATGCCTCCGCTTTAGGGCTACGAGCCTTCTTGGAAGGCGCAGCAGCTCCAATCGATGTAATTTTCACTGTAGTAAAACTTTGACGATGTCCTTGACGTTTCATGTGATGCTTACGGCGTCTGAACTTTAAAATAGTGACTTTCTTAGCTCGACCGTGTTCAATCACTTCAGCTGAAACGGCAGCGCCTTCTATATATGGCTTACCAACATTAACCTTGTTATCATCAACAATCATTAAAATCTTATCAAAATTTACGGCTTTACCCACTTCACCATCTAATTTCTCGAGGTTTATCACCTGTCCTTCTTCGACTCTGTATTGTTTACCGCCGGTTGCAATAACTGCATACATGGCTATATCTCCAAACTAGTATTATTGAAAACCGTCTATCTTAAGCGAATTTAGTAAAATGTACAAGACCATAGATGAGCTTGACATAGACACTACCTATCCCTAGCATTCGGGTATGAACACAGTAACAGACATAGTCCCCGTACAATCATTTGAAAGTATCCGAGAGTTGGTCAAAGACGAACTTGATATGGTTGAAGAGCTGATGCATCAGCAACTTCAATCAAAAGTTGCTATAAATCGTGAGATATGTGGGCACATTATTGGAGGTGGGGGTAAACGATTACGACCACTGACTGTGCTACTCACCGCAAAAGCCTGTGGCTATGAAGGAAATGATCACATTCGAATCAGTGCAATTTTAGAATTTGTTCACACCGCTACCCTACTTCATGATGATGTCGTCGATAATTCACAACGACGTCGTGGTAAAAAAACCGCGAATGCTATTTGGGGAAATTCAGCTTCTGTGCTAGTCGGTGATTTTATTTATTCAAAAGCATTTGAATTGCTCAGCAAAATTCATGATCCTATTTTGATGGAAATTTTATCCAGCATGTCAAATGTCATTGCTGAAGGTGAATTATTACAGCTATATCATCGACATAATGTCAACACAACCCTTGATGAATACATGCACATTATCCGCTGTAAAACTGCGAAATTATTTGAAGCAGCTACACATATGAGTGCAAGAATTTCCAAAACCAATGAAGCCCAATTAATGTCTTTTGTAAAATATGGTTTGCATTTAGGTACTGCCTTTCAACTCACTGACGACATGCTAGATTTCACCGGTGATAGTAAAGCCCTCGGAAAGAATATCGGAGATGATCTCGCTGATGGAAAAACTACCTTGCCGCTTATTTATGCTATGGAACAATCCGATGAAGATGTAAAAAATGATATTAAAAAAATTATTAGAAGTGGCGCTACTGAAGAAATCTCATTTATCAAAGATATCATTCTTTCAACAGATGCTCTAAAATATACTCACGAACAGGCCAAAGGTGAAGCCACTCGTGCGATAGAGCAATTATCAAATATTCCATCCTCAAAATACCGAGATGGATTGATCGCGCTGGTAGACTTTGCCATTACCAGAAATCACTAACGGGGTGTAGCTCAGCTTGGTAGAGCACTGCTTTCGGGAAGCAGGGGTCGTAGGTTCGAATCCTGTCACCCCGATACCCAGCGTCCTAAATATTAGAAGCAATTATCTCAACATTAACCACAACATCATCTTTGATAGTATCGGTATCAGCCCATTCACCTTGTCCTATCCCGAATGCCGTTCTTTTTATAGTAAAAGTGCCATTTACTCGCACCTTGTCTTTAGCTAATTCTACAACATCAAATGTGAATTTCAGAGGATTTGATTTATCACGTATCGTGAGATTTCCTTGCGCCTCAAATTTTTTATCGCCTATTTTAGTAAATTGTGTTGATTGAAAAATAGCTTGTGGAAAACGTTTCACATTCAGCCAATCTGAAGTGACTAAGGTTGATGCGAATTCTTTGTATGACATTGAAATAGAATTCATATCTATAATAATGCGTACTTTACTGGATTTTAATTGATTAGGATCAAAATTAATTTCTCCAGTAAATTTATTAAAACTTCCAGTGGCAGGAGAACCATTCTGCGTACCTGTAAAAGTTATTTTACTTTCACTGGGTATCATTTTCCAATTTGCAAATATACTCGTTGAAAATATACAAAAAACTAAAAACAACAGGCCTAAAAAATATCGCTTAAGGTTGAAGTTCATCATGAAATTATTCTCCTTAAAATATCATCTCTATTGATAAAATGATGTTTGAGTGCTGCACTGATGTGTAGCACGATTAATAGTATCAATCCATAACCCAGTAATTTATGAATTTCTTGAAATAGTATGCGTGTTTGCTCGTTGGGTGAAACAAGATTAGGTAGAACGAAGAATCCAAAAAAAGATGCAGGTAGCCCAGCTGCAGAAGTGACTATCCATCCGGTGATGGGCATTGCGAACATGAAAATATAAAAAGTCCAATGTACACTGCGTGCCGCTATTTTTTCCCACATTGGGAGTGATAGATGAGGAAGTGTATTAAACCAACGCCAAAAAAGTCTAATAATAACCACTATTAAAGCCAATATTCCGTACTCTTTATGCCAGCCATAAAGTTTTAATTTTTCAAGGCTGATGGGTAAATTAACCATATAAATTCCTAAGATCAGAAGGCCTATAATTAAAATAGCCATTACCCAATGTAGCAAAATCGCTATGAACCCAAAATGATCCTTGGAATTTTTAATCCGCATGCATTAGGTTCCTATTTCTTCACTTGTGTTGCTTCTATCACGATGTCAACCTTTACATCATCTCCTAATCCAGGAAGTAAGGTATTAATCCCAAAATCAGAGCGTTTGATTGTGCTATTTGCAGCAAAACCGATCGTCATTTTGTTGTTGAGTGGATTTACACCCTCATTATTGAAGCTAATATTCAACACCACCGGTTTCGTTACACCATGCAATTTCAAGATTCCATATACTTGAGAAATCTTATTATTTTTGGCGACCACTTTATTGCTCTCGAAAGTAGCTATCGGAAATTGATCGACATCAAAGAATAATTTTCCCTTGAGATGTTTATCTAATTCCGGAATGCCTGTCACCAGGTTTGCCATGGGTATGGAGACACTGACTTTACTATTTTGAATCTTTTCTTTATCAATGACTAGGTTACCCTCACCGACATACCATTTACCAACCTGATTTGAAAAGCCAAAATGATTAATACTCCAAAGGACATAGGAATGCTTAGGATCTAAGGTATATTTCTCTGAAGCGGCAAATAAATTTGTGGTAATAAAGGGGAAAAGTATCAAAGCAGCAAAACTTGCACGAATAATTTTCATACACACTCCTTATGATGTCAGTTATCTTAACTTATTTTGATTCAGTTTTCTTTGGCTGTAGAGAACCACCAACAATTTTGTCACAGATACCTTGAGGCAATAAAAGAAAGGCATCGGGTTGATTGTCTTTAGTGGAAGAACCCGCACAAGATGCAATATTGGTTGCACAATCATTTTTTCCAGCTTTTGCAACCCCATAACATTTTTCCAATTTTTTCGGCAAAGATTCTAAAGATGCGGCTATTGCTGCGTTTGAACTAGCGAGCGCTAAAAATACCATCATGGCAGATTTAACGATCTTTTCAGTTTTTGTCATATACCCTACTCCTATGGTTATATCCTCCAATACCACGAATCCTATACCATGTACTCGTATCTTGGCAACTTGATGCCCCCCTGTTGCTAATAGGGCAGAAATCCCTTATGATTATACAATATTTTAATATTTATAACATCTTCGAAGGTAATTTACATGAAAAAACGAATGTCCACTGAACGAGAAAATCAAACACGAAATCCATTTTTAGCTGCTAATCCTCAACAACATACTCTTAGTATCCATACTCATGCTAGGAACCCTTTTGCGAGTAAGATGGAATACAGCCCTCACTTGTTTAAATTAAAAAAACTAAAAGAAAATCAATTAGACAAAGAATTACAAGAATTTATGCCTATTATAGAAGAATGGAATGCCTACTTATTTGATATTATTACTCAAGGATTTACTCAAGATCAAAGGTCAGATGGTTTTGAATTAATTGAGAATAAATTAATAGCCTATGAGAAAAAATACCCCAGAATCTATATGCACCTATGTGATACCCAAAATAATCATACTGATGAAGAAAAAGCTATATTCATAGTTATGCAACAAATTAAATCCTTTGACGAGCTCGCCCCTTTAAATTTTGATCAAAATTTCCTAAAAAAGGTGCGTAAAAGACTATTGTGGTTATCTCATAACATTGATAACAATATGGAACTATTTCTGAGGCATCAAAAAGCTCTAGAAGATTACTTATATTCTTACTCAATAACTTCTACCATCGAAAATACCATTATTGTAATCAATTCTATAAGTGGAATAGAAGATTTTTTAAATGCCTTTCTGCAAGCTTTGGCAAGTGAAAAAATACATTTAATATGTTATATACAACAGGCGAATCAATACCTAAGCAATGATCCCATAGCTAATTATATTTCTACTACTCTGACAGAGCTCTTACAGTATGTTGAAGAAAATTTGGGGCTTGTCAGTGATTTTAATAATCTCTGTATCCAAAAAAATCAAGAGTTAAAAATGACTCTGCAAAAAATGCAAGAAAGTCACAAACAAGAACAATTTGATTTTGATTTCGAATCACCTTCTTCAAGTTCGGGAATATAAAAAAGATGTTTAACGTCTATGAGTGAAAAAGTTTTTCAATAGACTAGAACATTCATCTTCTAATATTCCCCCTTGCCATTCGATTTTATGATTGTGCTTTTGAGAATCTATTAACTCAATTGCAGAAGTCACTGCCCCGCTTTTTGGGTCGAAAGCCCCAAAAACAAGTCTTTTTACACGTGCCCAAATCATAGCACCTACACACATTGAACAGGGTTCTAGGCTAACATAAAGCGTGGTATTCACCAGACGATAATTTTCAATCTTCATCGCTGCATCACGTATGGCATTGATTTCTGCATGAGCGGTAGGATCATTTTTGCTGATTGGAGTATTCCATCCTTGCCCGACAATCTCATTTTTAGATACTAGAACAGCGCCTATGGGAACTTCGCCAGCGCTTTGCGCTTTTTTGGCAAGTTCTAAAGCAGCCTTTAAATAATACTCATCATTCACGCTTATTCCCACTCGATCGTTGCTGGTGGTTTGCCAGAAATATCGTAAACAACTCGAGAAATTCCTTGCACTTCGTTAATGATACGATGCGATACCTTATCTAAAAATTCATAAGGTAGTTGAGCCCAACGTGCCGTCATAAAGTCAATAGATTCTACTGCTCGTAAGGCGATAACAAAATCGTATTTTCTAGCATCACCCATCACGCCTACACTTCGCACAGGAAGAAAAACAGCAAATGCTTGGCTAACTTTATGATAAAGATTTTCTTTATGTAGTTCATCGATGAAGATCGCATCTGCTTTGCGAAGTATTTCAATATAATAGGATTTTATTTCTCCGAGAATTCTTACTGCCAAGCCTGGACCTGGGAATGGATGTCGGTATACACTTTCACCTGGCAAACCTAATTCTATCCCTAGATTCCGAACCTCATCTTTAAATAATTCACGCAAAGGCTCAAGTAATTTTAAGTTCATTTTTTCGGGTAAGCCACCAACATTATGATGAGACTTAATGACATGCGCTTTTCCCGTTTTGCTACCAGCAGATTCAATCACATCTGGATAAATTGTCCCTTGTGCAAGCCATTTTACCTCAGGTATTTTTTTTGCAGTTTCATCGAATAATTCTACGAATAATCGACCAATGATTTTTCGCTTTTCTTCAGGGTCTTCAACTCCTTCTAAGGCTGATAAAAAACGATCGGTGGCTGAAACATGAATAACATCAATACCAAAATGTTCTTCCATTGTTTCTACAACTTGCTGAGCTTCTTTTTCACGCAATAAACCCGTATCCACAAAAACACAATGCAATTGTTTCCCGATTGCTTTTTGAAGTAAAGCTGCGACTACTGCTGAATCTACCCCACCTGATAATCCTAAAATTACTTGATCATCACCAACCATTTTTTTAGTGTGTTCTAAACAATCAGCAATAATATTTTCTGAGCGCCATAAACCATCGCACTGACAAATCGTTTTGACAAATCGCTCTAAGATTTTTAAACCTTGGAGTGTGTGTGTGACTTCTGGATGAAATTGCAAGCCATACCACTTTTTCTGTTCATCTGACATGGCTGCAATGGGCGCATAATCTGTTTGTGCAATGGTTTTAAAACCTTTTGCCAAACTGATCACTCTATCACCATGACTCATCCACACATGCAATTGTGCCTTGCCATCAGGTCCAAGTAAATCTTGAATACCATCAAATAAAGCGCTTTTTTCCGTCAATCTCACTTGAGCATAACCAAATTCACGATGATGAGATGCTTCAACTTCCCCACCCAATTGTGCAGCCATGGTTTGCATACCATAGCAAATTCCTAAGAGTGGACAGCCTAATTTAAATACAATTTCCGGTGCTCTGGGTGTGAAATCATCGAGTACTGTCTCAGGACCTCCCGATAAAATTATTCCGCGAGGTGCGAAATTGTTAATATGGCTCTCATCAACATCATAAGGAAAAATTTCACAATAAACGCCAATTTCTCGAACACGTCGTGCAATGAGTTGAGTGTATTGTGAACCAAAATCGATAATTAAAATTTTCTGCTGATGAATATCCATAATTTCTTATGACTCATCAACAGAATAATTGGGTGCTTCTTGAGTAATAACCACATTATGCGCATGACTTTCGCGCATACCCGCAGCTGTTATTCGAATAAATTCTGTTTTGGTTCGCATTTCTTCAAGGTTTTTGCAACCGGTATAGCCCATGGAGGCACGTAGTCCACCCATCAATTGATGAGTAACAGCAACTAAGCTACCTTTGTAAGGAACTCGTCCTTCAATTCCTTCAGGCACTAATTTCTCGCTTTCTTCGGTTTTTTCTTGGAAATATCGATCACTGGAGCCTCGAGACATGGCACCAACGGATCCCATACCACGATAAGCCTTATAGGAACGTCCTTGATAAAGAACTACTTCACCAGGCGCTTCTTCGGTGCCTGCAAATAATCCACCAATCATGACGGATGAGGCACCCGCTGCAATGGCTTTGCATAAATCACCGGAATATCGAATTCCACCATCAGCAATCACAGGTACACCTTTGGATTTGAGTGCTTGGCAAACATTCATAATCGCTGAAATTTGTGGCACACCCACTCCAGCAATAATTCGAGTGGTACAAATTGATCCGGGACCCATGCCAACTTTAACAGCATCCGCTCCCGCTTTAATTAAATCTAAGGCAGCTTCCCCTGTAGCAATATTTCCACCAATGACTTGCAGGGCGGGATATTTTTTCTTTATCCATTTAATTCGATCCAGAACACCCTTAGAATGACCATGAGCGGTATCTACAATAATTACGTCTACACCCGCTTCAACCAATGCAGTAACGCGATCTTCAGTATTTCCACCGGTACCAACCGCTGCTCCTACTCTTAATTGTGCGTGACTGTCTTTACAAGCCTCAGGTTTTTCTTTGGCCTTCATAATATCTTTTACCGTCACCATTCCACGTAATTTGAAATTTTCATTGATAATTAAAATCTTTTCGATGCGATGTTTATGAAGCAAACGAATAATTTCATCTCGACTTGCACCTTCTTTGACAGTAATTAATTTCTTTTGAGGCGTCATTAAATTGGATACTGGTTGACTTAAATTCGTTTCAAACCGTACGTCTCGATTAGTAATGATCCCAATTATAGTATCACCATCCACAACCGGTACACCTGAAAAATGGTATTTTTCACGCAGTGCCAACAATTGTTCAATGGTGGTGTCAGGTGATACGGTGACAGGCTCTTTAATGATACCACTTTCAAACTTTTTGACTTTCCTGACTTCATTGGCCTGATCTTCAATTGACATGCTCTTATGCAATATGCCAATTCCACCTTCTTGAGCAATGGCAATGGCTAAACGAGCTTCTGTCACGGTATCCATAGCGGCAGAAACCAGAGGGATATTTAAGGAAATTTCACGAGTCAACTTAGTTTCAAGCTTTACATCGCGCGGCAATACAGTAGAATGTCGAGGAACTAAAAGGACATCATCAAACGTTAACGATTCATTGATTTTGGTCGCCATATACCTTGCCTTAATAATGATAAAGTTAACCGGATAGTTTACAGAATATATGCATCATTATCAAGTTTTAGAAAGGAGTCTAGTCATGAAGAAGCTAATCTATCTCTTATTACTTTTTCCTACTCTGTTATTCGGATTCAGTTGGTCTTTGTTGGGTGAGTATCACCATTCTGGGTGGAGTTATTCATTAAACACTTACATCAACTATGCTAAGGTTTTCAATTCAGGAACCATAAGGGCACTGTGGTCAGCCGAAATTCATGCTTCTGAATATTTTGATAATTCTAATGGGAATATAAAGGCAGGTGACTTAATAATAGTTGCACCAAATATTGAAAGTCCCCAAGACAAAGAAATGGGGTTGGTATGCTGGAAAAACTCTTTCATACTCAATGGCAAAAATGTTAATTATCACGACCCAAGATGCAATTCATAAATGTTGAAGGTCAATAAAATACGACGATGATCCTGAGTAAAGGAATTTATTTTTATAACTACAATGTAGAATACTGACGAACATCGCGAAAATAATTTCTATTTTCATAAAAATATTCATTGGCATTTTCTGGATACCAGCCTGGATACCCTAAAATAGGAATTGGCTGAAAATCCCTAGGCGATTGATATTTTTTGCCTTCAAGATCTTCTGCGATTTTTTGATCTAATGCTTTGAGATCTGTATTAAGTTCCTCTAGCTGATACAAAATAGCGTGACCTGTCATTCCAATATAAGGATTTAAAAACTTTTCATACATAGAATGTCCAATGATTACAATCTTTAAATGCCTTAATACCTCTTGTCGGTGATCCCAAAATAGCGCTTTCCAACTATGCTGACGAATCATTTCCAACAAATCCGAATTGCTTGAAAGTACGATCAAACCATTTTCATCGAATAATGTCATGGCATTTTCCATTGCAGTTCTATTTTTGTGCACTCTATTTTTCATTTGTGTATATTGAATATGATTTATCATGGTTTTAGTTTTAGGAAAATTCATCCAGATGCAAAAATTAAAATAATCATGCCAATTATTTTCTCTGGTTGGAAGATTGCCCTTTTCATAGATTTCTACTTCATAAGCCTGGTGTAGCTGTTCATTCGCTAAACATCTCAGTGTTTTACCAGAAAAGGTTTTTATAGGGTTAACACGAGAACTTAAATGTTCATTATAAACTTCAAGTGACAAATTATCATTGGTCAGCTTCAGATAAGATGCTGTATCAAATGGTGGCTCAAGCAATTGAAATTTATCCGAGGCTATATTATTCATAATTCAGACTATTTTTAATACAGCCCGATAATGTATTTTATTGGCTTTTATTTTTTGAATGGCCTCATTAACCTGAGCTAATGGAAATAGTTCCACCTGAGCGCCTAAATCATTTTCTGCAGCGAAATCTAGCATCTCACGAATTGTTTTTCTGCTACCAATATTACTTCCACAAATACTTCGCTCACCTCGAATTAACATTACACTGGGAATACTTACTGCATGGGGAGGAAAACCGACGAAACACAGTTTCCCATGAGTTCTCAGCAAACTCATTATCATCGACCAATCATAATCAGCAGGTGCCGTACTCAAAATAAAATCAAAACTGTCCATTGCCATTGTAAATTCAGATTGATTTTTACTGTAAATAAAATGATGAGCACCTAAATGATAAGCTTCTTTTTCTTTATCAGAACTGGATGAAATAACGGTCACCTCAGATCCACGGGCCTTAGCAAATTGTACAGCCATATGCCCTAGCCCTCCTAAACCTATGATGGCAACTTTATGGCCAGTTCCAATATTATGATTTTTTAAAGGTGAATAAACTGTCGCCCCACCACATAACAATGGTGCCGCTCTTTCGGAGGATAATTTATCTGGGATTTTAAAAGCAAATCGACTGTCACTAATAATTCGATCCGCAAATCCTCCAAATTGACTGACACAGGTTGGCAATTTTTGAGGGCAGTTTTGCTCTTCATTTTTATTACACCATTCACACTGCAAACACGCACTGCACTGCCAACCTATTCCCACTCGATCACCAATAGCAAACCCATGTACCTCAGAGCCTTTATGAATAATTTCTCCGACAATTTCATGTCCTGGAACCAAAGGATAAGATGTCATTCCCATATCGTTATCAATTAAATGGATATCACTATGACAGATCCCACAATGACTAATCTTCAGCTCCACATCCCAGGGGCCTAAAGGACGAGGTCCATAAGAAAAAGCGCTTAATTGAGCACCGCTTTTTAAAGCGGCTTGTGCGTTTATATCGGCCATGTCAACTCCTTAGATTATCCCTTTATCATAGTGGATAAAATGACAAGGTCAATGATACAATTTGAACTATCAGATTAACGAAGCTAGTACACCCATGAACATTGAATTCACAGAAACTAAACAACCAATAATCACTGTGTCACAGTTAAACAACCTAGCACGTCAAGTCTTAGAAGATTCCTTTGATATGGCTTGGGTAGAAGGCGAGATTTCAAATTTCATTCGAGCCTCTTCCGGACATAGTTACTTCACACTAAAGGATCAAAACGCACAAGTACGTTGTGCGATGTTTAAACACCGTAATATGGCTTTATCATTCAAACCCGAGAATGGATTGCATGTTATCGTGAGGGCTAAGGTGAGTTTGTATGAAGGCCGTGGTGATTTTCAATTAATTGTTGATCAGATGGAAGAAGCTGGAGATGGTGTTTTACAACGTGCCTTTGAAGCCCTTAAAAAACGTCTTTCGGAAGAAGGCCTATTTGCAGAAGATCATAAAGTGCCAATACCGGCGCTGCCTAAATGCATAGGAATTATCACCTCACCCACTGGGGCTGCAGTAAAAGATATTTTAACTACATTGCGACGTCGATTTCCTGCTATTCCAGTAATTATTTATCCAACCCTGGTTCAAGGAGCAGAAGCTGCTTCACAAATTGTGAATGCTATTAAAAATGCTAATCACCATAAACAATGTGATGTCTTAATCTTATCAAGAGGTGGTGGATCACTTGAAGATTTGTGGCCTTTTAACGAAGAAATTGTCGCTCGTGCCATTTATTCTTGTGATATTCCAATTGTGAGCGGTGTTGGTCACGAAATTGATATTACAATTGCAGATTTTGTTGCTGATAAACGCGCTGCTACTCCAACGGCAGCAGCAGAATTAGTTACGCCTCATCAAGAAGAATGGATCAATGAATTTGATTATTTCTATCATCGATTAATTGAAAAAATGGAGCAGCAAATAAAACATTTATATTTAATCATTGATAGTCTTCGAAAACAATTACGTCATCCTGGTGATCGATTACGAGAATATGCACAAAGTCTAGACCATTTTGAACACCGCTTAAGATCAGCTATAAACAATAAAATTCAGAATTGTCAGCAATATTTACAATCATTATCTCGTGCACTCAACAATATAAGCCCATTAAACACGCTTAGTCGTGGATATTCCATCACGCAAAAAGGTAATAAAATCATTACTACCACACAATCAGTGGCGATCGGAGATAGTATTTCAGTCAGACTTCATTCTGGAAAATTAGATTGCAATATTACCAACATTGAAGAGATTAATTAATGCTAGATTCTTCTTTTTTTGACCAACATGCTCTTGATTTATCGAAAGCTTTACTCGGAAAAGTTATTCGCGTGAAGTACGACAACAAATGGTTATCCGCGCAAATTATCGAAACTGAAGCCTATTTAATGGAAGAAAAATCCTCTCATTCCTCTTTAGGATATACTGAAAAACGAAAGGCTTTATTTATGCCTCCAGGAACAATTTATATGTATTACGCCCGCGGCGGTGATTCTTTAAATATCAGTGCTCGTGGTGAAGGATGTGCCGTATTAATAAAATCCGCTATCCCCTACCAAGATGAAAAAACACATCCCAATATGATTAATATCATGCAACAATTAAATCCTATTAAAAATTCTGGAGTAATTCGATCTCCCGAAAAATTATGCTCCGGACAAACCCTGCTCTGCAAATCATTAAACCTCAAAGTCAAAGCATGGGATCAACAACAATTTCATTCTGAAACATTTTACATTGAAGATGTAAATAGTAATCCCAATAAAATAATTCAAACCCGTCGACTAGGAATTCCAGAAGGCAGAGATGAGCATCTACCCTATCGCTTTATCGATTATGATAAAGCCAAATTCTGTACTAAAAATCCTTTGACTAAGAAAGGTAGTAGGGGTCAAACCGAGCTTCTTAAAAATATTCCTTTTTAAATCAATCGGTTACAGATTTCATCTTGCGGTGTCAAACAAGGCTTCTTTATCCGAGTTATCCGATCCTATAAGAAGCCTTGTTTGACACCGCAAGATGTGATTGCTATTTGATTGATTTTTAAAGTAATTTTTTAATCTTGCGCGGTTTGACCCCAGCAATTTGACTTAAAACGACCACTTGTTTATAATGAAAAAAGGTAAAAAAGGTGATTTTATGCATTATTCTGATGAATTAGAAAAGCGTTTTAGAGACGGTTACCAAGGTTATGAACGTCCTGAAGCCTGTGGAGACACTGGCATGCCTCCTGATATTCTTTTGAATCTTAATGTTAAAGGAGGTTTGAATACTTTTAATAATTACGGATGGTACGGAGAAAACATTGCTCATTTGCGAGAAGAGGACTACTTTGATGAAGACTACATTCAAAAGCTTTGTGAAGAGACCAATCTAGCCTTTTATACCCTGCCTCAACCTGGGGACTTTTATTTAGGACTGACACATTCAATTCAAGAACAAACTATTTGCAAGGACGATGATATATTACCCTCCTCTTTTTACAAAGCCATCGAGCGTAATGCTTTCAAAAGATTCACAAACAATACCGTTTCAGATTACACCGGTCTGAATAAAAACATGAAAACCCGCGGCGATTTACCTAAAGATTTCATTGATGGAATGAAATCGGGAGAAATACGTGAAGTCACGGATGATGGAGGATATGTAACACATCAATGGAATTTCGTTTATAAGCAATTGCCTCTCTCTTTTTATGAAGCCCTTAAACGCAATGCCTTCAAAATAAAAAAAGACCATACGCTGGTCGATTATCCCGGACTCAATGAGAACATGAAAACCTTTAGTGATTTACCTGCGGATTTTATAGAGGGAGTCAAATCAGGGGATATAATACTAAACCCAGAAAAGGATGATGATTTAACTAAAGAATGCTTATCCAATTTTACAGCTTCTGTATGCAGACGATTGCCAAAAAGACCATTAGTATTACTCATTCATGGTGATCATAAGGGACACTCCTCAGCGTATATCGCACGTATTTCTGAAGATAATCGATGCGAACTTTTATCCTTAAATTCCTGTGAAGCTTATAAAAAACCCGATAAATTATTTATTGAATCCTTGAAAGAAGGTGTAAAAAAAGGCTTAGGACTTAAAGATAAAGATTTCGCAAAACCGATTTATAAAGTTATTCAACAACGTAGTTTTGCTTGCGTTTTCATTGCTTCAATCCTTCTTTCCTTAGTTGATCCTGATCAAAAATTATCTGAGCAAAAAGATAATTTACTAAAGGCCATGGATGCTATGATCAAACACGATAAGATGACTCGAAGATTAGTGGCAAGGATTCTCTGGTGGAATCAAGTCGTCAATTCAAAAAGAGCGAGGCATGAAGACGGTCACTGGGAGGCCATACAAAGAGATACAAAAAAATTAGAACAAGCCATGCATGAGGTATTTAGACAGCTTGCTTTTCGCCTCTGTGAAATTCCTGTTCCCACAAAAATAAGTTTATCTGAGGATCCAGAGATTTTTAAAGAATGTGCAAAATTTTTACACGTATTTAATATTGAAATAAATGATCCAACTTTTTTAAAGCTATTCAATAAAGTTGAGCACAACCTACTCGATGAGGTTTCAGAAGAGCTCAGCGAAGATCAAGAAAAATATTTTGATCCTGATAATTGGACCACTAATAAAGAAACATTAGCTAATAAACTCTTTGATGAAATCACAGAAGACCGTGAAGATTTAAAAAATGCTTTTTATGATGCACTGGATGATTTAGCGAAACATGCCCGAAATAACCTGGATTCCACTTCGACTACTACACGTGCAGAAGAAGGTCGACAAAAATACAAAGCACTTGCCTCTTTGCTTGAAGACGTTGAGGATCTTGATAGTCTGCAGGATAGCGTTAAGAAATTTTTAAACGTTAAAAATCCTGCTAAATCAACCTTACTCAAAAATCGCGGTGGATTTTTTGGTGCTTATGAAAAATTCAGTAGTTTTGTAAACTATATTGGTGTCAAACATTATCAATTCGGTGATCGAACTGCTATTTCACGAACCGATCATTATCTGATTGCACTCAATGATGCTATTGATGACCTCGAAGCGTTGAGAAATGAGCATCACTCAGATTCCAACCTCGGTAATTCTTCAAAAACCGGCTAATTTTTGAGCAGATTTTACAATCGGGGTGCTCGCTCTAGACTACGATTACACTATTCGCTACAATACAAAATGTGTAAAAAAATCGGTGATTTTATGTATTACTCAGATGGTCTGGAAGAAAGTTACCAGAAAGACTACCAAGAACGCGAAAGCCTATCTTGGTGGTCAACTAACACTATCGCCCGGACAATGATGGTTAATTTTGATACCAACAACAGCCTTCAAATATTCCACGATAATAGTGGGACTCAAGACGAAACTACCTTTTGGGAATTTGAGGATGAATCTCCTGGATTTAAGATTAACGAAGAAGCAAACCGTGCTTACTGTCGCTTAAACTCAGAAAGAGTTTACCCCTTTTTAGCTTTACAACAAAAAATTAAAGATAATCATTATTCTAATACTGAGCCTTTACCCTCATGCTTTTATTTTGCACTCGAACATCAAGCCATTAAAAAAAATAGTGGTGACAAACAAACGAAATACACTCAACTGAAAGAGGACATGAAAACCTTTGGTGATTTACCTCAGGAATTTATTGAAGGTATTAAATCAGGCACCATAGAAATTACCCCAATAGAGGATGATAAACTAAAAAAAGAGGGATTCTCCAATAATATCGCCCTAATTTGTAAGTCTTTACCCAAAAGACCACTACTCATATTAATCTATGGACGTCATCTGAACCACTCAGCATCATACATCGCACGTATCTCCGAAGATAATCATTGTGAACTCTTATCCTTGAATTCCTTAGACGATTACAATGATTCACTTTTTATCGAATCCTTAAAAGAAGGTCTAAAAAAAGGCTTAGAACTTAGCGATGATGATTTTGATGATCCAATTTATGAATTTACTTATCAAAAAAATACAAATAGCTGCTCCATTATCACGCCTGCTGTGCTTTCGCAGGTTGATCCAGATAGACCACTATCCGAACAGGTGCAAGAATTAAAGAATGTCATGGAAGGCGTCATCAATAATAATAAAATGATACGACGCTTATTTGCACGCATTGACTGGTGGAATGCCGTTGTTAATTCTAAAAAAGTAAGAGAAGAAGGTGAAAATGGTGGATTTAGAATTATTGAACGAGACACAGAAGAATTAGAGCAAGCAATGCACGAAGTGTTTAAACAACTCTTTTATTATGTTTGCAAATTGCCAATTCCAACTAAAATTGATTTAAATAATGACCCACAAATATTAACAGCAAGTTTAAAATTTTTAAATATATTCGATATTAATCCGAACGATAAAGTGTTTTTAAAATTGTTCAATAGAGTTGATTCGAAATTAGTGAGTGAAATATCAGATCTAAATCCACAGCATCTTAGGCCTTACTCCTCTGACTCACAAAAAAAATACTCAGAACAATATCAAAACATAGAAAAAAAGAACACTTGGTTAAACGCAGGAAATGTGCAAAGAGTCATCGAACATCTCAATACCAGTGAAACTCTGCATTGTTTCCATCTTCATGGTGGACTTGTAGATGAGCCTACATTTGCAGAATTTGATAGTGATGAACTTTATGGCGAATACAGTAAAAAACCTACCATCAACGAAAATGCAAATCTTGCTTTTTATGAGTTAAACGCTGAACGCGTTTATCCCTTTATAGAATTTAAAAATAAAATTCAAGAAGGATTGTATGATGATAATGATCCTCTACCCCTTTGTTATTATGTAGCATTAAAGCACAAAGCATTTAAAAATATTAATGGCACCAAGAAATCCACCTACAAAAAGCTAAATAAATCTCTGCAAACATTTGGAGACTTACCAAAGGACTTTATAGAAGGTATTAAATCAGGTGATATAACCATAGAACCTGTTGAGGATGATCGCTTAAAAAAAGAAGGTTTTGCGAATTGCACCGCTTCTATATGTCGAGCAATGCCAAAAAGACCCTTAACCTTGGTCGTCATGGGACACTTTCCGGGTCATTATGCTTCTTATATCGCACAAATTTCCGAAGATGATCAATGTGAAATAGTATCATTGAATTCATTACCTGGTTATAACAATGATTTATTTATTGACTCATTAAAAGAAGGAATAAAAAAAGGCTTAGGATTAAAAGATGAAGATTTTCTACCGACACAATCATCAGTGATTAACCAATTTGATAGTGCTTCTTGTGCTGTCATCGTTGGAGCGGTGCTGTCAAGTGTTGACCCCACTAAAACCTTAGCTGAGCAGTTTGATAATTTTGTTGATGTTATGAATGGTGTTATTAAACATAAAACAGAGGTGCGAAAATTATTCGCGCGGATGGAGTGGTGGAATCAATGGATCGCTCTTAGGAGAAAAACAAATAGTCATGGCCATTTATTAGGAGCAAGAGAAGTCTTCACAAAAGAACAACTTCATATCTTTCAAAGCGTTTTTAAACAACTTTTTTATCATGTCTGCGGCCTGAAATCCCCTAAAAAAATAACTTTGCCTAAAGATCCTGTCATTTTCAAAGAATGTGCTAGATTTTTAATGCTGTTCGATATTACTATAAACGATCCAGTATTTTTAAGACACTTCAATAAAGTAAGTCAAAACACACAGGATGAAGTATCCGATGAAATTTCAGATGAAACTCTTGAGCTGAATAAAAACTTTTTTGAACGTGATCATTGGGCAGATAATAAAACTCAGCTTCTTGAAAAACTATTTGAACACGAAGATCTCAGTGAATCATCAAAAATCGCATTTGAGAAGGCTATTGACGATTTAGCAAAACACGCAAGGCTTAATTTAAATTCTAAATTCACTACAAAACGTGCGTTAGCAGGTCAAAAAAAATATCAAGCACTTTCAACCCTTTTTCAAGAATCAGAAACCCTCGAAGATCTACAAAAAAATACTAGAAAACTTTTAGACACTAAAAATCCCGATAAATCAACCTTACTCAAAAATCGTGGGGGATTTTTCGGTGCTTATAAAACCTTCAGTTGTGCAGCAAGCTTTTTTGGTGCTAAACATTATAAATTTGGTAACAGAACCGCCATTTCACGAACCGATCATTATCTAATTGCACTGTCTGATGTAATAGATAAGATTATTAGCACTAAATCAGATGATCAATCTGATTTAAGTACTAGCATTTCATCCTAATCAGTATAAGGATTTTCACTGGTCTTTAAAATAATTCGAATAGGTGTTCCAATCAAATTTAAGGCCTTGCGAAAAAAATTCACTAGATAGCGGTTATAGGAACCGGGTAATTTCTTTAATTGGTTTCCATGAATCACGATCACAGGGGGATTGTTACCACCGGAGTGTGCGTAGCGGAGTTTAATTCGTCGACCGTTGACCATTGGTGGTTGATGTTGTTGGATTGCCCTTTCTAATAATGCCGTTAATTCTGAGGTTTCTAGTACTTTTGTTGCGGCCTTATAGGCTTCTAAAACACTGGGCAATAAATTGCCTACGCCTGTGCCGTGCAGTGCTGAGATATAATGTAAACGCGCAAAATCTACAAATCCTAAGCGTCTTGAAATTTCACTGTTGACCATTTCGCGTTGCTCAATGGGTAGGTTATCCCATTTATTAATAGCAATTACTAAAGACTTTCCGGCGTCTATAATAAAACTCAGCAAACGCATATCTTGTTCTGAAATACCTTCACGAGCATCGAATACCATTAATACTACATTGGCAGTTCGAATCGCTTGAAGCGTTTTAACCACAGAAAATTTCTCGATGGTGTCATGTATTTTTGTACGACGTCGAACACCTGCGGTATCAATTAACGTATAATGTGTATCATTATGTATGAAGGGAATATAAATACTATCCCGAGTAGTTCCTGGTTCATCATAAACGATCACCCTTTCTTCACCCAGAATTCGATTAATTAATGTGGATTTTCCAGCATTGGGTTTGCCAACGATGGCTAATTTAATTTCGGTCTCACTGGGTAATTTTTCTTCTTGTGCTTCTTCAGGGGGCAATGTCTCAAAAATTTTTTCTAATGCATCCTTAATACCTTGACCATTTGCCGCAGCAATCCCATAAACATTCGCGAAACCAAATTTATAAAAATCGGAAATAATATCGCTTGCTGGTCGTCCATCAATTTTATTCACTAATACAATAATATTTTTTTTGTATTGTCTTAATTCTTTTGCAATTAATTCGTCACTAACATTAATACCAGCTTTACCATCCACCACAAAAATTACAACATCTGCTTCCATCACCGCAACCCGAACCTGTGAGGCCATAAGAGTAAAAACACCTTCGTTATCTGTCTCTAAACCCCCAGTATCAATGACGATAAAATCCCGTCCATTAAACTGAGCATTACCGTATAGACGATCGCGTGTAACACCAGGCTCATCAGCCACCAAGGCATCACGAGTACGGGTAAGGTAGTTAAATAAGGTCGACTTCCCTACATTTGGGCGACCTACGATAGCAAATACGGGTAACATACAATTTCTCTAGCAAAAACGGAAATATTATCATAATTTGATGGAAATAGGCTACACACTTTCTTCATATTTCATGCGTAAAATGGGATTTGATCCAGTAGACAGAGCTTCTATGGCCATTTTATAAGCAAGATTCGCTTTTTTACTATCACCTTCTGAGAGATAAATATCTCCCCGCACTTCTTCGATCAAGGGGATAAATGTTTTGTCATCCACCTTGGCTATAACAGTTAATGCTTCTTTATAGGCTTTTTGTGACAACTGTATTCTTGCAATTCGAAGTCGTGCAATTTGTCGCATATTGGCATTTTTATTGTTATCAATAACAAACTGAAGATAATTTTTTGCATCATCTAATTTGTTATCGCTCAGTGCGTGGCTCGATAGTGTAAAACTCGCCAACGTAGCATAAGGCGCCTTTTTATAATTTTCTAAAAGATAAGTGCCTTGGGTTTTAAATTCAGTAATATTATTTTTAGCTAAGCTAGACTTCATTTGTTCATAAATGATGGAAGCGTGCTGAGCATATTCAGACTGACGAGATTTATAATAGGTCCAAGCATAATTACCACCCACACCCAATGCGATGGTTAAAATGCCTATTAATCCATATTGATTCCACCATTTTTTTAATAGTTCAACCTGATCTCTTTCAGACAAATGAACGTCCATTATATTACTCCTCTAAAATACGTTTTAATGCATCACGAGATACTGTCTCTTGGGGTTTGTCGATGCGTAGATATTTAACAGAGACTGTTCCATTATTAATTTCATCATCACCCAAAATTAATGCTATTTTTGCACCGGATTTATCTGCGCGTTTAAACTGCGATTTGTAACTTCCGCCGCCACAGTTTAGGGCAATAGCGATGCCTGGAATTTCATCACGTAATTTTTCAGCTAGTAGCAACCCTTCTTTAGATGCATTTTCACCGACTAAAATCATATAAGCCTGAAGTGTGTTTTTAGGGACATAAACTGTCTCAACTAAGGCTACAATTCGCTCTAATCCCATCGCGAATCCAACCGCAAATGTCTCTTTTCCACCCAATTGCTCAACTAAGCGATTATAACGCCCTCCTGCACAAACTGTACCTTGGGCACCTAATTGATCGGTGATCCATTCGTATATTGTCATTCCATAATAATCTAATCCTCGTACTAAACGAGGATTGATTTCATATTGAATTCCCGCAGAATCTAAAGTATCTAAAACACTTTGAAAATGGGCTTTAGAATGCTCATCCCAATGTTCAGACATGATGGGTGCCTTTGCAATTAATTCTTTCAAATCAGGATTTTTGCTATCTAATATTCGCAAGGGATTTTCTTTTAATCGACGCCGAGATTCTTCATCTAAGACATCCACATATTGCGAAAAATATTCTACTAATTTAACACGATAAGCATTTCGACTTGCCAAACTTCCTAAAGAATTTATTTCTAATCGTATGTGCTCATTAATACCTAATTTTTTCCACAATCGTGACATCATTATAATTTGTTCAGCATCAATATCAGGTCCTTCAATTCCAAAAGCTTCCACTCCGAACTGATAAAATTGACGATATCGGCCTTTCTGTGGTCTTTCATGACGAAACATCGGCCCTAAATACCATAAACGCTGTTGCTGATTATAAAAAAGACCGTGTTCAATACCTGCACGCACACATCCAGCTGTACCTTCAGGGCGCAAAGATAATAAATCACCATTTCTATCGGGAAAAGTGTACATTTCCTTTTCAACAATATCAGTGACCTCACCTATTGAACGAGAAAATAATTGCGTTTGTTCAACGATCGGCATTCGTATTTCAGAATACCCATAACTCGTCATGAGTTGACGTAAATTTTCTTCCAAATATTGCCAATAGACAATTTGCTCGGGAAGAATATCATTCATTCCTCGTATAGCTTGGATCTCTTTAGCGACGGTAGTCATTGGTGTTTGGTCCTTTATTAACAGGTTTCATTTTTTGCTCAGGATCAAAATTATTATCATTTACCGATTTCATATCGACGGAATTATTATTTTGGGTTGGTGCCGGAATTTGTGAAATGCTTTCATTTTGTGGCGCAGCTTGGGGTGCGGATTGAGGAGCCGCTTGAGGCGTAGCAACATTTTGCTGTGAATTAACTTCTTCAGTTTTCAGAGGCTCTTGATTTGCCTGATCTGCTTCATTTTTAACTTCATCTTGCAAATTAGTGACTTCTATCGGAATTGTGGGTTTTATCTCATCTGAATTAACCATGTTGTTATTTACAGTATCTGTGCCACTTGAATTTCTCAGAAAGATATATCCAAATAGCATGATGCTCGCCGCACTAAACAATATCCATTGTAAATGTCTTTTAGTCAGAAATGGCTGGTGTGCGCCGATCAATGTTGGTTGATGGCTTGATGCTATTCCACCTAAATCAGCTCCACTAAATTGTTTTAAAATTTCACTCTCAGGTAATTTGAGTAATTTCACATAGCTTCGTAAAAAACCTTTGGCGTAAACCGGACTTGCAAATCTTGCATAATTATCGTTTTCAAGATCAATAATAAATTTTTCTGCCAGACGTAATTGACTTGCCACTTCTTCTACCGTTTTATTATGGGCAATGCGCGCTTCTTGTAATTTCTGACCTATGGTTTTGGTTGAACCCGTTGTCCCTTGATCATAATTTAATGCACTGTCGTTTTCTTCAGGATACATTATAACTCCTCCAATTGATTAGTAACTTCTATTGCCCATTTTGCACTTCTTCTGGTCCTATCCGCAACCTTTCCGACTAATTGACCACAAGCCGCATCGATATCATCACCTCGTGTCCGTCGAACAATGGTATTTAACCCTGCCGACATCAATTTTTTTTGAAAAGCATCGATCACCTGAGGCTTTGATCGACGATATTGTGTCCCAGGAAATGGATTAAAAGGGATCAGATTCACTTTAGAAGGCACCCCTTCTAAAAGCTTAATCAGCTGATGGGCATGTTCCAAGGTATCATTTACACCATCAAGCATGACATATTCAAAGGTCACTGAACGCCGTGGTTCATTTGAGAAAAACTCCTTACAAACCGGTATCAATTCAGCCAAAGGATATTTCTTATTCACAGGCACCAAAATGTCCCTTAATTCATCATTTGGTGCATGTAATGAAACTGCCAAACAAACAGGGCTTGTGGCTTTAAGTTTTAACATGGCTGGAATCAAGCCAGAGGTACTTAAGGTCACTTTATGCTTTGATAAATTATAGGCATAGTCATCCATCATCAAATCCATTGCGGCTATAACGGGATCAAAATTGAGCAAAGGCTCACCCATTCCCATCATAACGACGTTAGTGACTGCCTTTTCCTTAGCGGATCCTAGCTTAGCTAATCGTCGGGTTGCTATCCAGACTTGAGCAATGATCTCAGCGGTACTGAGATTACGATTAAAGCCTTGTTTTCCAGTGGAGCAAAAGGTGCAATTTAATGCACAGCCCACTTGAGAGGACACACATAAAGTGCCACGTTCTTTCTCGGGTATAAACACAGTTTCGATGCTATTACCACCGTCCAAGCGTAGCAACCACTTGGTGGTACCATCAGAAGAAATCTGTTCAGCAATGATCTCAGGGACACGTATTTCAGCGATTTCACGCAGTTTTTCTCTCACTGTCTTCTTCAAATCGGTCATTTCATTGAAATCAGTGACCCCATGTTCATGTATCCATTTAATCAGTTGAATAGCACGAAAAGGCCGCTCTCCCAGCACTTCAGAGCACCATGTAACGAGCTGAGAGCGACTAAAGTTGAGTAAATTGATTTTATCGAGGGTATTCACAAATTTCATCGGGTTTAAAGAAAAATGCGATTTCTACGGCTGCTGTTTCAGGAGCATCAGAGCCATGAACAGCATTTTCATCGATAGAATTCGCGAAATCCGCACGGATGGTTCCAGGAGCTGCTTCTTTTGGGTTAGTTGCACCCATAATCTCACGGTTTTTGAGAACAGCATTTTCGCCTTCCAATACTTGTACCAAAACAGGGCCTGAAATCATAAACTTCACGAGATCATTGTAAAAGGGTCGACTCTTATGCACTTCATAAAACTCTTCTGCTTGTGAACGTGTCAACTGCATCATTTTTGCAGCCACTACACGCAAGCCATTCCCCTCAAAACGCTGTAAAATAGCCCCTATATTCTTCTTTGATACTGCATCAGGCTTGATAATCGACAATGTACGCTCAATAACCATGGTAACTCCTCGTTATATTTTGGTGGTTTAACCGATGATTATACTGTGATTTTAGGGAGTATTCTAGGGTATTTGAGATAATGCAGTAGTCATTGCGTCAATGACCAGCAAAGCGCTATGACGACGTACATCCGGTAAAATGAGCTCATCACATATATCTTTCCATGAGATGTTCTTAGCCTTCAATACGGGAGATTTCACAATTTTTCCGGCTACCCAATTTGCTGCAGCGATAGTTGCACAACTACCATGTGCTTTGAATCTAATATCAGTAATTATTTGATTTTCAACCTGAATGAAAAATTGAACCACATCACCACTACCATAGGTCCCAGCAGATCCAAAAAAGGTATTAGGCTGTGCAATATCTAGCTCTCCAACAAATTCAGAGCAACAAAAATGTTCTTGTACTTTTTCATTATAACTAATCATCTTAATTCTCCTTTTTTATAGGCGTCCCACACTGGAGACATTCTTCGTAAACGATTGACACCTTCAATGATATGCTGAATGGCAAAATCAATTTCATCTTCTGTGGTAAATCGACCTAAAGTAATTCGCAGTGAACTATGTGCAAGATGATCAGGTAAACCAATGGCTCGTAATACATGTGAGGGCTCTATGCTTGCAGATGTACAAGCAGAACCTAGTGAAACAGCGATGCTGCGCAATTGCATTAATAGTGCTTCCCCATCCACATGTCTAAATGAAACATTTAAATTTCCGGCAACGCGATTTTCAAGATCACCGTTAATTTGCACGGCTTCTAATACACTGATGCCTTGCCATAATTTATTTCTTAATTTTAATATGCGATCCTGATCTTTTTTCATCTCTTCTTTTGCAATTTTAAAAGCCTCACCCATTCCAACGATTTGATGTGTTGCTAGAGTGCCAGAACGTATTCCTTGCTCATGCCCACCTCCATAAATCAATGGTGTAAGACGTACTCGGGGTTTACGTCGCGCATAAAGTGCACCTACTCCCTTAGGACCATAAGCTTTGTGTGCGGATAAAGAAAGTAAATCGACTCCCATTTTCTTCACATCAACCTCAATTTTTCCAATACTTTGAGCAGCATCTACATGAAATAAAATACCTTGATTTTGTATCACCTGATGTAATGCAGAAATATCTTCTATCACACCAATTTCATTATTTACGTGCATTATTGAAACTAAAATAGTGTCGGGACGAAGCGCTTCTGCTAAGACATTAGGATTTATTCGTCCATTTTTATCCGGTGATAAATAAGTGATTGTATAACCCAAACTTTCTAAATGACGACAAGGATCTAATACCGCTTTATGCTCTGATGCAACAGTAATGATATGTTTTCCCTTTCGTGAATAAAAATCTGCAGCGCCTAAAATGGCGATATTATTTGATTCCGTTGCGCCTGAGGTAAAGATAATTTCTACATCATCTGCATTTATGGTATCCGCAACATGTTGTCGAGCTTTTTCCACGGCTTCTTTTGCTTTCCACCCATAGCTATGGGTTGTAGAAGATGGATTGCCAAAATTTCCATTACTATCAAGACAATTCATCATTTCGCGAACAACGCGAGGATCAACTGGGGTCGTCGACATATAATCTAAATAGATGGGTAGTTTCAAATTTTTCATGAATTTATTCTAGCAGAATAGGTAAAACTAGTACATTGTCTTGATGGAATAACGAGAAGGGCTAATTTTTTTATGAGGTAAAACTAGTACGGTCTCGATAGAACATATAACAGGGCTACAATTTTTTATTAGGTAGTGGCTGTACTTCCCCCCTCCGCCCTGCGGGCACCTCCCCCCGGAGGGGGGAGGAATAATACAC